>JQAY01000029.1 GCA_001436895.1 Weissella confusa | reverse complement strand
TGAATTGTCATTCGATAATTCAATTCTGGCCTATTTTGTAGAAGCTCATCTAATGGCTTTGTGACGAACTCGACAGTTGGATGAAGATCGATATTCCAAGTGAGAATCTCACCACTATAAACATCAATATAGGCGGTGAAATAAGCACGTTCAGCCATCGTGCCTGATCCCCAACGGACTTCAGTGACGTCGGTGAGAACCTTCTGATATGGTCGATCCGTTGTGAACCGACGGTTTACACGATTCGGTGAGATATGTCCGACAGTGCCGGCGTAAGAATTGTACTTCCGTGTCAGACGGTTGAAAGCAGTACAGAGAAGCCCGTTCATCTTCATAATTTTCAGCACAACCTTATGGTTGGTGTTGAAGCCACGATTACGAAGCTCTTGTGTGACACGACGGTAACCGTAGTCCGGGTTGTCATCACGAATTGATATAATCGCATCAATTA
>JQAY01000028.1 GCA_001436895.1 Weissella confusa | reverse complement strand
GTAATTAATTGGCGACTGAATCACAACGCGTCGTATCCCATAACGGCTAGAAAGTTTAGGATAACAAGTCCATCTTTAATTTGGCATTGGGAACGTGCGCTAGAGTCTGGTCGGCTAAAACCTGATAAACGAAGGCGGAAACGAACTATGAATAAGCAAGAACACGACAAGATCAAGAAGCTCGAAGAAGAGAATGAACTACTTCGAATTAAGGTAGCCTACTTGGAAAAACTCGAGGCCTTAGCTCAGGAAAAGAAGAAATTACAAACCAAGACAAAGCGGTAGTAATCACTGTGCTAAGGCAAGAGTTGAAGTGCAAGTTGAAGCTGCTTCTTCAAGTAGCCGAGATGTCTAGCAGTAGTTATCATGACGCGTGCAAGCGTGCGTACAAGGAGTATCCACGTGAGCTAATTGATGCGATTATATCAATTCGTGATGACAACCCGGACTACGGTTACCGTCGTG
>JQAY01000027.1 GCA_001436895.1 Weissella confusa | reverse complement strand
ACAAATAATTGATTTAGAAAGGAAACGGCATGTATATGGACGTTGCAAGTCAAAAATGGGTGGCTGACCGTGATAAGTTAGATGCCCGATTAAATGACATACTGGGGGATGTTACCGACACACGCCTGGTTGATGTGCTGCTGGCACTGGTAAATGCTGTGGCTGATTATTCAGACGATGAAGATGAGAACGTGGTGTTTAATAAGGCGGAAGAAGTGAAAGCCGAACTCGAAAGCGAAGATTATTCACTCTCGATTGATGACGCCAGAAACGAAACAGCGATTGAAGAATTGAGTGAGCGTGTCGATACGGTTGAAGATGATGTGCAAGCTCCCTATTACGACGATACCGAGTTACGCGAATATGCTGAAAGGTTAGAGACGCGTATTGAAGAATTAGAAACACAACTGAATTAGACACACAGACGCTGGCGGTCAAATGACTTGCTGGTGTTTTTAATTTGTAAGAACAGTTGCATGTTTACATTTGCTAACCTTCACAGAGTGAACAACCTAATAAAACTCCACGATATGAATAAAGGGGGGCCATGGGTACAGTCAAGGAGTACCGATGCAGTAGTCTCGTTTTCCATAGCGAGCCAATTT
>JQAY01000026.1 GCA_001436895.1 Weissella confusa | reverse complement strand
GCTTGACTACCGTCATTGTTGAAATAGCTAATGTAGCCTTGCTTCATCTTGTGCAACCCGATAAAGGCATGTCCTTGCTCATCCATCCAGTACGACTTACCAGCAACATCCACCCACGTGTTCTTAGCTTGACTACCGTCGCTGTAGAAATAGCTAATAAACGAACCCATATTATGAAGTCCGGTAAACACATTTCCATTTGCATCAAACCAGTATGAATTACCATCGTAGTCTACCCATTGATTTTTAGGATTTGCCTGTAGAACACCTTCGCCATTAAAGAAGTAGAACTTACCCGAAATCTTTTGGACACCCGTCACTGCGTGACCGTCTGCTCGGAAATAATATTGCTTGCCGGAAACAGTCTTCCAAGCATTTTTCACTTGACTACCATCATTGTTAAAGAAAGTGTAGAAGCCACCATCCGTCATCTTGTGTAATCCAACAAAGAAATGACCTTGTGCATCAGCCCAATATGACTTACCACCATAATTGATCCAAAGGTTCTTTCCTTGGCCACCGTCAGCAAAGAAGTATGTGCTAAAGTCACCAAAGTTATGAATCATATCACGGTAGGCGTTACCCCATGCATCAAACCAGTATGAATTACCACCTGTATCAATCCATGTGTTCTTTGCCATCGTGCCGTTTGAATAGTAGTAGCGCAGTTGTCCATCTTCCCA
>JQAY01000025.1 GCA_001436895.1 Weissella confusa | reverse complement strand
CCTAGCACTCATCGTTTACGGTGTGGACTACCAGGGTATCTAATCCTGTTTGCTACCCACACTTTCGAGCCTCAACGTCAGTTACAGTCCAGAAAGCCGCCTTCGCCACTGGTGTTCTTCCATATATCTACGCATTTCACCGCTACACATGGAGTTCCACTTTCCTCTACTGCACTCAAGTCATCCAGTTTCCAAAGCAATTCCTCAGTTGAGCTGAGGGCTTTCACTTCAGACTTAAATAACCGTCTGCGCTCGCTTTACGCCCAATAAATCCGGATAACGCTTGGAACATACGTATTACCGCGGCTGCTGGCACGTATTTAGCCGTTCCTTTCTGGTAAGATACCGTCACACATTGAACAGTTACTCTCAATGTCATTCTTCTCTTACAACAGTGTTTTACGAGCCGAAACCCTTCATCACACACGCGGCGTTGCTCCATCAGGCTTTCGCCCATTGTGGAAGATTCCCTACTGCTGCCTCCCGTAGGAGTATGGGCCGTGTCTCAGTCCCATTGTGGCCGATCAGTCTCTCAACTCGGCTATGCATCATCGCCTTGGTAAGCCATTACCTTACCAACTAGCTAATGCACCGCGGGACCATCTCTTAGTGATAGCAGAACCATCTTTTAAATAACAACCATGCGGTTGTCATTGTTATACGGTATTAGCATCTGTTTCCAAATGTTATCCCCTGCTAAGAGGTAGGTTTCCCACGTGTTACTCACCCGTTCGCCACTCTTTGCAATGTCCATCGTCATATCTGAGCAAGCTCTTCAAATCAGTTGAACCACAAAGCGTTCGACTTGCATGTATTAGGCACGCCGCCAGCGTTCATCCTGAGCCAGGATCAAACTCTCAATTTGAAGTTTGAGTATAACTCAATTTTTGTTGTTTAACAGAAGTTAAACGAATTTACTAGCGAATTGACTTCGCAAATGTTTTTGCATCAAGAACTAGCTTGATGACCCTACACATTTGTTTCATCGAAACGATATTCAGTTTTCAA
>JQAY01000024.1:466-1221 GCA_001436895.1 Weissella confusa | reverse complement strand
TGTGTTCTTTGCCATCGTGCCGTTTGAATAGTAGTAGCGCAGTTGTCCATCTTCCCAACGCAATGAATCATCCAGTGATTGAAGATTATATTCACTCATCACACGCTTTAAAGTTTGCGCATAAACTGGGGAAGTAGCATAGCGTCCGGTCAATCCATCAGCTGCGGATGGACCATTTGCAGCATTCTCGCGCCATGTTCCTGAGTAAAACTTTGGATCCCATGATAAACCATATCGTAGGAGTCTGGCATTATCTTCCATCGACTGGTATGCGCTAGGATACTTTTTAAATTGTGCGTCAATGTAATATAAGTTACCGTTTTTATCATACTCAGCGGTATTCATAATCACATACTGTCCATTATAAGTTCCTTTAATACCAAAGTAATTGTTTGCTTGCTTTGATAATGCACTTTCACCCCAACCACTTTCAACAGCAGCTTGTGCCATTTGTAAAGAAGCGTAGAGGTTATATTGACTAGTAACCGAACGTACATCTGGACTCAGTTTGTTTATGAATCCCCAGGGATCACTGGCATGTGCGACACTTGAATTTAGCGCAAATGCGGTAATCAGAGATCCCAAAAAGCCAAACATCTTAATATGTCTTTTTTTCATTGTTAACCCTTATTCAAAATAATTAATATGCATGACCTTGCCAATCAAAGTTATACCAACGACCGTTAACATTTACTGATGTATTCTTGGCTTGACTACCGTCACCCCAGAAATAACTTGTAAATCCTCCCATGTCG
>JQAY01000024.1:0-200 GCA_001436895.1 Weissella confusa | reverse complement strand
TAACTTGTATACGTTCCCATTCCCATGCTGTGTAGTCCAATATAGGCGTGGCCTACTGCGTCAAACCAGTATGACTTGCCATTGGTATCAATCCATGTGAACTTTGCTTGACTACCATTATTATAGAAGTAACTGATAAATGATCCCATATTATGCATACCAATGTGGGCATGACCTTGCCAGTCCATCCAATATGATTT
>JQAY01000022.1 GCA_001436895.1 Weissella confusa | reverse complement strand
TTCATAGATAATTCATATCTCTGAGACGACTTAATATATAATACAGAACGTTTTACTAAATGTCAACAACTTTGTTGAACATCTTTTGGGCGTTGCTTTCTTCAAAAGACAACTTGAACATATTACCCCTTTTATTTAATTAGCGCAACCCCTTTGTTTAACAGAAACATTTTCTCAGTTCAAATTTAAGTCGTGCTATACTAGTAGACAGTAATAAAACAAATTAAGGAATTAAACATACATGGCAAACAAACCAGAAAAGGTGGATGCTGCTGAATTTCTAGCAATGTTGCTACAATACAGTCGCGACTTCCACTACAACCACATTAACGTTAGTGTCCGTTTGAACCGTAACCCTGCCTACACACGTCAAGTGATGAACGTGATGTTGAAGCGTAACTCAAAGAAGTACGGTAACGACGAACGTCTATACGCATCAATGACTGCCGATAAAGCAACCAAGTTCCTATCCCTAGTTAACCAACTCAAGGAAGAAATGTTTGCTAGCTTCGCTGACAAGATTACTTGGCATACCGATCTACTCGTTCGTGAAGAGCAAGAATTCGGTTACCGCCAAATCCGCGAACGTGACCAATACAATAACCTTGAATTCGAATTGCTACTATAGTCTTCTACCCCAGTATTCACTTACTGGGGTATTTTTTTACGCAATTTCATCACGTCCAGTTGCTACAATGGCGATACTGAGAACTCACTCGAAAGGAGGAAAGTCTATGTATCGTCAACTTTTTGTATTTGGTAGCCGTATTCTTGGGCTTAATCACGTCTGGCAACTTTCTGGTAAAGAACTATGGGAAGAGTTAGCAAGTAAACCTGCCACAGCTGCTGAGCCTAGCACGAAATTGCGTCACGAATTCGAAGTTGTATCTGAAGAGTACATGGAGATTCTAGTACCTAAGAATTTTAATCTTCATAAACCCACTACTATCATGCTTTACTTACACGGTGGTGGTTTTATCGAGCCAATAACTGCCTACCACTGGCATTTCATTGGTGACTTAGTTCGTAATACGGATATTCCGTGTGCCGTGTTGGATTACCCACTGGTACCACATGCAACACTCGATGAAATCTATGAACGCGTTCACCAAGCTATCTGGCGCTTGCGTCATACCTATGACGGTTGTGAGGTTGTTTTAGTTGGTGACTCTGCGGGCGCACAAATTGCACTTGGATACGTGCAGCTCATGGAGGCATTTCCTATTGAGCGTATCGTCGCAATCAGCCCAATGGTTGATATGACGTTAGCTAATCCAGATATTGTGGATGCCGCAAAGCACGATCCTGTTTTGTCATTAAACGCCATGCCGGATTTGATAGAAGCTATTCGTGGCACACATGATATCGGCGACCCGATTGTCTCTCCTATCAACGGCAATTTTGATAACCAAAAGATTCTTTTAATCAGTGGTACCCGCGACCTAACAAACCCGGACAACCGTATTTTTGCCAAAAAATTCGCAGACAACGTGACCTACATTGAAGGTACCGGCTTGCCACACGCCTATCCAATTTGGCCACTTACACGCAACTTGGCTGCTAAGAATCAAATTTACGATTTTATTATGGGTTAGCCTTATGAAATACGATTTTAAAAAAATGGCCACGGTTGAGTTCAATTCAACTAAGCGCCCTAAACAAGTTGTGGTTCCTAGCCATTCTTATTTTGAAATTCACGGTAAAGGAAATCCTAACGACGCATTGTTTCCTGATTACATCGCAGCCTTATATAGCGTCGCGTATCCGACCAAGATGGCCTTCAAGAAAGCTGATCCATCAGTTCATGGTATCTACACTGACTACACAGTGCCTCCGCTATTAGGTGATTGGACAATCAGCCGCGTTGCCGTAGAACGTGGCGCCTGGACCAAAGACGACTTCGTATTCAGACTACGCATGCTTATTCCAGACTTTGTACCAATTGCACTTGCCGAAAAAATACTATTGAACGCTAAATCAGCAGGAAAAGCTAAGTTAATTGATAAAGTTAATATTGTTAAGTTACCTGAGAAGCGTGTGGTTCAAATGTTGCACGTTGGTCCTTATGACGATGAGCAAATATCATTTGATCATATTGAGATGTTTCTAAACGAGCATCAACTAACCCGAACTTCTCAGAATCATACTGAATATTACCTTAATGATGCGCGTCGCATTGCGCCAGACCGGTTAAAGACTGTTTTGGAAGTTGAGGTTGCGCCAAAATAAAAAGTGATCACAGCAACGAGCCTGTGATCACTTTTTTTATTTCATGGTTAAGCAGCTAATGGCAACGCATAGACAACTTCAAACTTTTCCAATACAACGTGCAACCGACTGAAATCGACGTTTTCACCAACTTCCGCAAATTCACGTTGGAAAAATTCTTCATGCGTACGGCGCCACGTTTCAAGTGACTTGTCACCTTCACCCTCTGCATAGGCATGTGCGCTGTCTACCTTGTGATAAGGCACTACTGAAACTTCCTTTGTGCATAGCACTGCTACTGGATTGCCACTACCGTCCAATAAGATATCGTAACAAGAGTTAGCCGTTGGAATCGGCTCCCCTTCTAATTGATACAACTCATATGCACTAGCTGTCGCCGTTTTTTCTCCGGCCAACGTCAACCGTGCAAGCTCATCAGCTTGTGACTGTGACGCCCCAAACGCCCATGCACTACCGAATACCGCATTTGGCAGGTTGTGTTCTTCCTTGAACTGGTTCCAATACGCTTCTTCTACTGGTTTCATAACGTCCCCCATATTTAGTATCTAAGAACAAGTCTATCAAAGATACAAAAAAAGTGCCGACTTCAACAATCGACACTTACACATAGATTAGTTTTCAGGTACTGGGTGTTGTGCAGTATAAAGCGCTGCAATGATACCATGCGCCACTGATACATTGAGCGAACGCACCGATCCAGTCTGAGGAATATAAATCATCTTATCCGCAGCTTGAATCAATTCATCAGCCAATCCAATTTGTTCCTCACCAAACAAAAAGACACTCTTCTCAGGGAACTCAGTCTCAAAGACATTGTGTAGTTCATAACCTGGCGTGTTATCAACGGCATAAATTGTGTATCCCTCAGCATGCCATTCATCAAACAGGGCTTGATAGTCCGTAATCTTACGGTGCTTAATGTGCTCGTAGTGTTGGGCGCCAACCGCACCGGTTTTATTCCACTTCTTTGCACCCTCTTCATTTTCAGGATCCATTGGGTTTTCTGGATTCAAAAAGACGATTTCACGACCAGAAAATGCGTTATGGTTACGCACAGCTGTCGCTTTATTGAAATCGTGGGTTAAATTCTGAAGTGCAGTAATCATGTAACCACGACGTTGATCCAAGGCCTGCATAATATCATCGTTGGTCATGCCTTTAAAATCATCACCTAAATTACGATAATCAATGGCATTTTTCAAATCAATCTTACTCATGTTTTTTCTTCTCTTCTTATATTTGTATGTAAAACTAGCTTATCATTTTTATGTACAAAAAGAAAACCGCACCATCTCTGGTACGGTTCATGTTGCATCGCGACGTCCTATCCTCGCAGGAAGCGATCCTCCAACTACTTTCGGCGCT
>JQAY01000021.1 GCA_001436895.1 Weissella confusa | reverse complement strand
TTCATAGATAATTCATATCTCTGAGACGACTTAATATATAATACAGAACGTTTTACTGAATGTCAACAACTTTGTTGAACATCTTTTTTGGGGTTGCTTTCTTCAAAAGACAACTTGACTATATTACCCCTTTTAAAGAATTGACGCAATACCTAAAACAGTATTTATATCCTACCAAATGTTTCGCCAACGTACCAGTCAAATCTACTATTAACCGGACTATGACAATGTTTGATTGATTAAGTATCTATCTTTTATATAGAAGAGTTAATGATACGTTCAATAATGCATACACTCAGTTAATTTTAAAGCAGTATGCTTACGGTAACCGTCTTGGATTTTAGGGAGCACCCCCATAATCAAGCAGTGATTTACATTTTAGGGAGTAACAATATGAGCAATACCTTACTGATAGAAAACTTATCTGTGCAGCATCGCCACCAACGAATACTTCGTGACGTCTCACTGAATATTCCAGCCGGTAGCATCTTTGGCCTATTGGGTGACAATGGTGCTGGTAAGACGACCTTATTAAAAACCATTCTCGGCCTTAATAAACATTTCTCAGGATCAATGACTTATGACAATCAGCCACTATCACGTGATCAAGCTAAGAACTTCGGCGCTCTAATCGAACTACCCGCCATTTACCCTAACTTAACCGCGCACGAAAATCTACGAATCATGGTGCTCTTATACAACCTACCAGCTGAGTCGATTAACAAAACACTTCAAACAGTCGGTCTAGCCGATGTTAATGACAAACTAAAGGTAAAGAACTTCTCACTGGGAATGAAGCAGCGTTTGGGTATCGCCATGGCTATTATCCATAACCCACAGTTTCTAATTCTTGATGAGCCGACTAATGGTTTGGATATGGCCGGTGTTGATGACTTCAAGTCGATTGTACAGTCCCTGGCTGCTGATGGCATGACCATTATGATAACGACGCATCAGATTACCGAACTGGCAACTGTATTTGATGCTTTTGCTATTCTGAAGCATGGTGAAATAACTTACACGTCGAATAGTGGCCACTACACTCCTGAAGAACTCACGGCTATCTACCGTGAGCATAATAACTAAAGGAGGCACCATAGCATCATGAATCATTATCTATCCATGGAATACTTGAAGCTGCGCCATAGTCATATCAATTGGGTGGTCATCGCTACCGATGTTATTGCTGCTGGGTTCACAAGCATCTGGTTGTTGCCCGCGTCTCTGGCAAACAACGTCTGTCTGGCGACTTTCCAAAATAACTTTGTAACCATCTGGCTATATATCGGCCTAGTTGTGTTAGCGTTTGAAAAAGCTAGGCAAGAACAAAACGCCGGTAATTTCTTTAATGTGCGTCAGTCAGTCATCGATATTCCAAACTACTATCGCGCCCTAGTATTGAATCTGTACTGGTTATTCCTTAAAGGTTTGGCTCTCTACGAAGTTTTATCCCTTGCATTTTTAACCTTTACATACGGCTTGTCCAATCTCAACCTCTACCAGGGGGTTCTGCTACCAATGTTATTTATAGCACTATTCGCATTATGGTTATTACCAGTGATCTATTTGCTAATTATCAACCTGCCTAATATTATTGCCGTTTTAGCAGTGTTATCTTTACTAATATCGGGTTTAAGTACGCTACCTACCCCATGGTCGATTGCAACTTATAACATTGCGCATCTGGCTGGCGTCAATCCAAACGGCATGGCTATAGATTATTACAGTAATAACCTTATTGGGCCAGCAATCATCACAACGTTTGTCATGGTTGCGGTGCTAGAAAGCATCTTGTACTTATATACAAGGAGGCAAACACATGACAAGTAAAATTGTAGGCGTTGAATTTATCAAACATCGAAAAAGATTACTACCAGCCGTGCTACTCAGTTATCTTATGGCAACTTTGGCACTCGCCCTTTACTTACCACGCCTACAACAACCCGGTCAGTTTGTCGTCCTCGTCAAACTATTCATGGGGTTATTCAGTCCAGTGTTAATGAGCATCTCAATTATTCAAACAGTACAGTGTGACCGCTTGGCTGGAAACTTTATGATTACTACTCATCTGCGAAATGCCTACTTTGCATGGGGTGAAATGCAAGTTCTTACCCATTGGATGCTTCATAGCATACTTGCGCTTATTAGTTATGACATCCTCGTTCATATGACGCATATATCCATAAGTTGGTTACCACTACTGTTAATACTCAACTTGCTAATGGTAGCTCAAATCACTTATATACTATCGCGGAATTTTAATGCGCCGATTGCCTATTTAATCATGACAGGTGCTGCTGTGATCGCACTAATAGCTGAAACCGCATTGTTTGATTACACGATGTTTTTTATTCCCACTACCTGGTTAATTAGATTTAGCTATATGGCCACTATCGGTTTTGACCAACAGGCACTTCTAATGGTTAGTCTGAGACTCTTTGTCTTGGCGAACATACTGCTCGTGTTGGGAAACTATCTCATTTCAAAATTTAAGCCATTTGCATAAAATAGCAGTATAGTGGTTGTGTACAGTTTTAGGAGGAAAACACATGAAAAAGGGTTGGAAAATAGCTATCGGAATAGTTCTGCTACTAGGCATCATTATCTTTGGCGCTATTCAGTTAGAACGCCACTTTGTTGAGCGCCGCGTAACAGAAATGCTACCCATTAAGGATGGTACATTAACTACAGGTGTAAAACTTAAAAACGTTGACGTAGCACCAATGACACCGGATCAAGTCGCGGTTCAATTGAACAACGAGGCCTTTAACTTGAAGCAAAGCTCAAGAGGTCTGTTCACGGATACAAATGCCGTCGCAAAAAACGACGCAGTCACATTGACAGTCACTTCTGATAAGCTTTCGCCATCAATGATTAATATGGCGCTTGCAACTAATGGTGATCAAGTTAACCAATTGGCAAACAAAGTACTTCGCTCAATGACCGATGCGGGCACCAAAAATCCAAGCTTAACTATCCAAGTGGTTGATTCTAATAACAAGACGTTGAAAACATTAACTTATCCAAATTAGTTAAAAAGGTCCCGCATCACATATAGCGATGCGGGACCTTTTCTGAATTACGATTCTTATTTATTCAGATAGTGTACGTAAAATTGATTTAACTGTGTCGTCTTTCGTCCATGTTTCGGGGACAAGATATTCATTCAGTGCATCGATTGTATCATGTGGCCGATACCACGCTTCTAGATGTTCATCACCAAAGTCTTTGCTTTGCGCTCTGCCGGCATGCCTAACCTTAGTCGCTGCCAATGAGATATTCAAATACCACGCTGTGCCACTATACGTCTCAAACAATTGCACCAGCCAATCACCATAAGTATCTTGTCTGAAAATGCCGTCTAGAATAACTAAACGATTCATCTCCTTCGCCGCTGCCACCAACAGCTCAATAACACGCATCGTATCTGAACCGTCCCGGTCAGACTCGCGTAACATATTGCGCCGTATTTCATCTTGTGAAATCAGCATTGTATTCGGTAAAACTAGCTGTAGTGCTTTCGCAACCGTCGACTTGCCACTGGCTGAATTTCCCCGTATCAAAACAATGTCAAAGCTCATACTCATTCCCCCTTTGCATGGTTTAACGGCATTATACCGCCAATAGGCACAAAAAAACCGCACCATTTCTGGTACGATTTACGTTGCATCGCGACGTCCTATCCTCGCAGGAAGCGATCCTCCAACTACTTTCG
>JQAY01000020.1:2560-5603 GCA_001436895.1 Weissella confusa | reverse complement strand
CTATTAGTTTACAGGGCAGAGAAAAATCTGTCCGTAAATCTAGCATAAGAGCACGGTTCATCTGTATATTCTATAGGTCCGCTATATGCCTTGTCATAGTTGTCTTGCTCTGAAAGAAAATTCGTTACACTTCTTAATGAACTCAGTTCAATAAGCATGAATGGTCTCCCGTTAGCTATATCACTAACATCTTCGATAAATTCACTACTTATATGTCCGTCTTCATCAAAATCAGTATCTTAATTTAAAATTACAAACGAACTGATGTAACATAATTCTGGATTACTCAGTCTCTTTGTTACACTAGCTGTTTGGTAATCAATTTCAACTTGCTTTCCTGTTTCGGGAATTCTCATGAGCAGGACTTCTTTTTTTCTATCAAACAACTCTATAGCTTTACCTTCTAGTAAATCTGCCTGAGCTTCTGTTAAGCCTTCAAGTTCACATGTAAACTTATACGCTAGAGTCGTTGCCCATTTTTTAATATGCTGAAAAGAAACGCTTTTTCTTAATTGGTGTTTGGTGCTGACGAGATAAACGCTCACCGTTGACCAACGCCTTGGCGTTATCATCAAATTGTTTTGCTGAATCAGAGCCATATGCTGCTTTTAGTTTATCGAATGCAGCTGTCATTTCATATTTGCGACCTGGAATATAGTGTGCATCTGATGCAAACAAGTGTGCCAAACCATTAGCAATGATATCTTCACAAAAGGCCGTCACCGCTTTACCAAATGTACCAACATATGAACTAGCGGTCACTTGTGCATATGCCCCACGTGACACCATGTCATACAACAATTGTGGTTCCTCCATTAGACGTGTGTTACGTTCTGGGTGCACAATGATTGGCACCAAACCGCGTTGTTGGATTTGGAACAACATATCCATCGTAAATGCTGGTACATCATCTGATGGGAATTCGATTAAGATGTAAGTTCCCTGCTCATCTGTTGTGAGAATGTCGCCGTCATCCAACGCTGACAATAAGCCACCATTGATGCGAACTTCTTGCGATGGAAAAACCGTCAATGGAATATTCGCATTGTTCAATTCAGTTTGAAAATCAGCCGTTAACTTAATCACGTCTGATGCATGATTCACATAACGTCCGTTCATATGGTGTGGTGTCATAAGTGCGTGTGTCACGCCATCTGCAACCGCATCGCGCGCCATCTGCAACGAAATTTCAAGACTCTCTGAACCATCATCAATACCGGGCAATAAATGGCTGTGAATATCAATCATCTTCATTTTCTCCTACGAATTAACCTTTCCTTTAATAATAACTTATGTTTGTGAATTATGTTATATAATAGAGACTATATTTATGATTAATTATGGAGTGATACTCATGTTTAAAAAAATCCTGTTGTGGATTCTAGGAATCGCGTTAGCTGGTATCGTCATTGTCGGTGGCGTTGCCGCCTACAAGATTCACGACACTACCTCTAAGATTCACTCAATGGATAGCTCATTGAGTAAAAAATCGGATAGCAAGACAAGTTCCGGAAAATCTGTCGCATACCTGCTACTTGGAACTGATACAGGTGCTCTTGGCCGAAATTACAAGGGTCGTACGGATACGATGATGGTCATGGTTGTAAATCCCGTTTCAAATACCACCACTATGGTTTCAATTGAACGCGATACTAAAATTCAAATTGATGGTGTCGATGCAAAGTTGAATGCTGCATATGCATATGGTGATGCAGATAGTGCCATGTCGGCCGTTGAAAAACTATTAGACATCAAATTAGACGGTTACCTACTGGTTAACATGGACGGACTAAAGCAATTAGTTGATGCTGTTGGTGGTGTTGACGTAAAGTCTCCCTTGACGTTCGATTATGAAGGTTATTCATTTGTTGAAAATGAAACTTACCACATGGACGGCGCAAAAGCCCTTCAATTTTCTCGCATGCGTTATGATGATCCTCAAGGTGACTATGGTCGACAAATTCGTCAACAACTAGTCATTGAGGCAGTTATGAATAAGCTGAAGGATAATCCTACCAGCGTGCTTACTAACGACTTCTTAGATGCTGTATCTAATAACGTTCGTTCAGATATTTCTTTGACGTCATTGCGTAATCTCGCATCAAAGTATCGTTCAGCAGCAGATACAATTAACCGAGACCAAATTAAGGGTAACGGTTCAATGGAAAACGGTGTTTCATATCAAATCATTCCATCAGATGAGATTACACGTGTTCATAACGAAATTGAAAACGCTATTAACGCTGATTAGTTCTCAAATCTAAAATTCGAGGTACCAGTCATCAGTACCATTTAACTTTGAACCTAACTGAAAAGCCATCAGGCTGACTGAATCTCATTTCTGATTTCAGACAGCCTGATGGCTTTTATCGTTATACCCGTGCGGTGTTTACCGTCTTACTTCACTTTGTATCATAGATTTTCATAACTACATTTGTATCCATAACTTTCCTGGCGAAAGCAAACCCAGTATTTACCTTGGATTTAAGTTCTTCTACATCCTCAACGCCGAATAAATAGGGAGTCCCTCTATCCCAGTCTATATATCTCAAAGCTGCTGCATTATAATTTTTCGTAACTGAAAGATTGGCTAAAACCGTCTGTAGCAATACCTCGTCACCCAGATACGTGTGTCTAAATCTTTGCAAATCATCGTATTGAAGAACCGCTTCAATTACGTAAACGGGCCCCGAAAACCAATTTGGTCCTTTTCTGACCGTACTTTTTCCCAGCTGACGATTGAAATGTAACAGCACATTGATCCTCTTGACGATGGGCAAAACAAATTTCTGTGCCAGTTTGCCCCTATAATTTAAATGTCGAAACGGATAGTAATACGTCACACGATGTTCAGTATTTTCATCATAATCCGATTGTCCGATAAAAACTTGCTTATGCCGTTTTTCAAAAAAAGAAATAAAACCCGGATAATTCATGAAGACAAACAAAAACCCGCTGAGACAGCAAGTTAATACCGTTTCAGCGGGTTTTGCGCTTTCACCCGTTGGGTGAAAACCATAGGAGCTCTTTTTTGTGATATTTT
>JQAY01000020.1:1177-2337 GCA_001436895.1 Weissella confusa | reverse complement strand
CCCTTTAGTTGCAGTTTCAGACAATGGGGCACCAATTACCTCGGATGGTGGCAACGTGCTGCTCAATATGTTTCTGAATTCACCTGTAGTTTCCAGGCTCTTTAATAACGTTGAATTCAACGATAATCGCAAAAATCCACGCTATGCTAAGGTAGAATTGTTATTACAAATGCTCATTCAAGTTATCGAAGGTTATCGCAACGACGACGTTGCAGATTACTTGACCCAAGATATCGAACATCGACTCGTTTATGCGCAAAACATGGCATCTCAACCAACTATTTCCAGATTTCTATCACATCTCACGAACGAAGACATTGATGAGCTGCAAGAATTAAATCGTCGTATTGTCTCTTTAGTTGATGAAAGATCAGCGAACACTGAACTGGTGCTAGATTTGGATTCAGCCTACTTTGAGAACTTTGGTCATCAAGAGAAAATTGGTTTTAATTATCACTACTTGAACATCGGTTACCATCCGCTTATCATGACCGATGCTTTAACTGGATCCGTGCGTCAGGTATCGTTCCGAAGTGGCAATACCTATACCGGTAATGGTGCAACCGAATTTGTACAAGGGTATCTGTCAACTAGTCTATCCGCTCAACATCAGACAATTATTTTGCGTGGTGACAGTGGCTTCGCCACGACAGACTTGATGGAAACATTAGAAGGCAACAATATTTTTTATACCATACGATTGAAGTCAAATCCCCGATTGAAGCGTATGGCACTTGATGGACGATAAGTTAATCTCGACAATCTTTTGACGATTGAAGGTCAGTTGACGACCGATGCATTTGAGTATCAAGCCGCCTCATGGGACAAAGCACGTCGTGTTATCGTTTTAAATGATGAACATGGCGGTACACAGTTCATCGTCACTAACCTAAGTCTTCCACAAAAAGACATCGTCCGTGTTTACCGCAAGCGTGCGGCGATTGAAGATATTATTCGCGAACTTAAAGGTGGATTTGCCTTCGGTAAAACCTATAGCAGTTCATTTTTCGCCAACAAAGCGCGCATGTGGATCTCAGTAATTGCATCAAACTTGATGCGGTTGATGAAGAGTATTGCATTGGACGACCAGCAACAATCGTGGACAATCAACACCTTTCGAGACCGTTTGTTAAAAATCGGGGGACGTGTCACTAAGCACG
>JQAY01000020.1:0-994 GCA_001436895.1 Weissella confusa | reverse complement strand
CTGGGAACGACTAAATGCTTTGTGGCAATAAAACAACGAAGTAGATTTTCAAAAAAATAGCAAAATCTGGCTGGTTTTAGTGTGCCCATTTTTCTCAAAAAACGCTCAATCGAAAAAAGCACCCTGAAACCGTGCCAAGGTACTGGCAGTTTCAAGGTGATTTATCGTATTTTACTGATTTAGCTGTGGTTAAAAATTTAGTGCATGAATAATCCGGGTGAAAAATAATAATAACTGCACCGTGTTGAAGAGACGGCACTATTTGATATTCGGTTATCTCCTGAGCGGCGTAGGCGGGGGTACAAACGATTTTAAATCACAAGGCGTACAATTATTTAGCACAACAAAACAAAAACACCGTGACGGGCTTCTCGTGAGCTTTCACAGCGTTCATCTAATCCATCCCCAATGTAGTAAAAAGTAGTACGACTTCTCTCTGTTATTCACCTTCATCTAATAAGTCCAATGTTTCCGCATAAGCTATCCCAAAATCATTCAACGCCTTCTGCATAATCTCTTGTAACCTTCTCACACTCAAATGCAGGCGGTCGCTAACAGCAAACCACTGTAACCCTTGTACGTACTTCAATACAATCACTTTACGTTCTATGTCAGGCAGTACACTTAAGGCCTCCACCATATCCTCAACATACATTTGCGCTTGAATTTGCCGTGTCATCTTATCAATTGCCGTATTTTCGTTACTGTGATGCACTGGCATTGCATCCAAACTCACACTAGACAATCTAACGTGTGCAAGTAGTTGTAGTTTGGGTAGATCATCCGTAAAGAATGCACGTACTCGCTTAACCGTTACCTTATCATCAATAGATAACGCTGTACTTACCATATGCCCACCTCATCCTTTTTACGTCTGCAAACTCCATCTATATTATTGTACAACGTGTTGAACATTTATAACTCCCCCTCATACGAAAAATTGGCTCGCTATGGAAAACGAGACTACTGCATCGGTACTCCTTGACTGTACCCA
>JQAY01000002.1:88166-264208 GCA_001436895.1 Weissella confusa | reverse complement strand
ACCCTACACATTTGTTTCATCGAAACGATATTCAGTTTTCAATGACCTACGTCGTTGCCTCACCAGACAACTTATATATCATAACAACCTTTCAAGCGAATGTCAACAATTTCTTTCAAAGAAGTTTGAATATCAATTAGCTATTCAAGTTAAATATGTTTTGCTGTTTCCCTGAAACAACTTAATCTATATTACATATGTTTATGCGATTCGTCAACACTTTCTTCAAACTTTGTTCATACAAAATAAAAATCGCAGCCAGAAAACCATTCTGGTTGCGATTTCACTTGCTCTTATATGTGCAATTCATCAAAGAATACTGTGGCATCCCCAATAATTTGTTGCACCCGATCTGGGGCTGGAATCCGCTCTAAGTTAATCGCCAGTACCGGTACCCCTGCTTTAGCGTACTGTAATAGACCAGCGAATGGATACACCACAAAGCTTGTCCCAACAATAACAATCAAATCTGCCTGGTTCACCCACATGGCTGCTTCTTCCACATTAAATGGAATTTCACCATATAACGTAATCCCAGGTCGCAACAATGCACCGTCTGATCGGCGCATATTCGTCATGTACTCAGCCAATGTTGCTTCCTTACCATCAGTTACAGCATAAATATCATAAAGCGATCCATGAAATTCAATTGTTGCTTCACTCCCTGCCTTCTTATGAAGACCATCAACATTTTGCGTAATAATCTTGGCACGACCTTGCTTGGTTAGCGCCGCCATTTTGTCATGAATCACATTCGGCTCAGCATCCGGAAAATACATATTGTCCATCATGAACCGATACATCTTTTCAGGTTCATTAGTCAATGCATCAGTGCTTAATAAATATTCTGGACGTTCAACTACGCCACTATCATCATAGATGCCACCTTTCGAGCGGTAATCGGGGATACCTGACGCAGTTGAAACACCAGCACCCGTTAGAAAGACAATCTGCTTTGCATTATCAAATAAGTTTTGAATTTCTGGATTAACACTCATGCTATGACACTCCTATCTATTTAGTAACTACTGACGCACAACAAAAGGTTGTCCGATTTGTTCTAGCACCTCACGAACAGGCGTTTGATACAACGCCTTAAAGAACTCAGGTTGGTTCTCATCTGGTGCAGAAATAACAAAACTGTTTTGTCCTTCTGACTTGCTCAAACCAACGTAAGCTGACTTTTCTGTGTTACGGTCTGTCATCTCTGTGTGCTTAATATCGAATACTTGAGCCAAAGGCAAACGCAATTGGCGTTCTGATAGTACTGGCGTCAACGTTGCGAACTCAAGCGCTTGCAATTCAGGCAAGTTCCAAGCAATCATTTGCGCATCAAAGCCCTTGAAGGCAGCAATTACCGCGCGGTGAACCGTGAATGGGTCCTTGATATCATCAACCTTCATCGTAGCAAAAATGTTACCTGCAGCTTCCCATGATTCTGGGAAGGCATCTGCAAAGCTATCCGTATAAATGGCTGTATCAATATCAGATGGCACGGCATTCATGAAGACGCGTGCATCCAACAACGTCAACAAACGTAGCGCTGCTTCTGAACGATCATTCTTTGCTTCAGGCGTCAACGTTGACATGACCCCGTTCGCAAACGCCTTTACAACCGCCGCCGTCACCAAACCGTGCTTAGCTTGTTCCTTATAAGTAATCGCACGCAAAGCTGGTTGGTAAAGGTACGTCGACATAACCATCAATTGATCCGTCATATTAATATCTTCTGACTTTAATTGGAAATACACTTGTGGGTAACCGCTCAACGTCAACATCATGTTCAACAATTCTTGCGTTGCTGAGAAATCAGGTGCGGTTGCATCAGTTACCTCAACCATCAAACGCGTTCCCAACATATCCGTTGAAACTTGGTCATGTGTCAACTTACCCGTTGCTTCACCTGAACCGCGAAGGACAACTGAACCTGGGTAAACTTGATTAACTTGGTTTAGGAGCTTAACTGTATCTTCTGAAAATTGCATAATAATCTCTTTCTTATTCCTTATTTACTATGACGTAATGTCGCCAACGTTTCACGGGCAACCGTTTCATTGAATTGTCCAATTTGTTGCAAACGCGCTGTTAGCGCAGGTACTTCTTCTGTCGTCGCACCAACCTGCAAAGCTAACGACTTCGCCTGCAAGGCCATGTGACCTGCTTGGATACCTGTTGTGACTAGCGCGCGTAAAGCTGACAGGTTTTGCGCCAACCCAACGGCTGCAACGATACTCGTTAGTTCATTAACCGTCGGATTATCCATCAAAGCATGGTTCAGCTTAACTGCTGGTACAATACCAATCGATCCACCAACAACTCCAAGCATCAATGGTAATGTTGTCTCACCCAACAACATATCATCTTGGACTGTCCAACTTGTTAAACCATGATATTGGCCATTGTTAGCAGCATAGGCATGCAACGCTGCATTGACTGCTCTCGTATCGTTGCCACTTGCCAATACAGTCGCTTCAATACCGTTAAGCAACCCTTTGTTCGACGTGACTGCTCGGTAAGGTGACAATTGTTCAACATGACTCGCAACTGCAATTTTGCGAGCGACTTCCGCACCAGGCATCCCCTGCTTTGTTGCCAACGCGTCTACCGGTATTGCAACACGTGCCTTAACGAGTGCCTCAGTTGCATAGTTGGAAAGAATCGCCATCAACACTTGATACCCCGCAATGGTTAATTTCTCAGCCACCGCTTCAGACATAGTATTAACAACGTTTGCCCCCATCGCTGCCTTAGGATCAACCAACACATTTACAATGGCTGTTTGTTCATCTAACACTTCTACCGTTAGCGCCTTGGCACCACCACCACGCTTGGCCATTGATGGGTGGGCATCATTAGCAGCTTGCAACAAAGCTTGGTTATTACTTGAAACGTATTCTTGTAGCGCATCCATGTTTGCTACATCAGTCAAAATAACCTGGCCACGTAGCAGGCGGCTTTGAATCGTCGTTTTAACCCCTTCGCCAGCGCGCATCATGCGAGCACCATTACTTGCAGCCGCAATGACGCTAGGTTCTTCGGTACTCATTGGTACCGTTACCAATCGACCATCAACTGGCAAATCTGGTAACAAACCCGTTGGCACTCCAAAGTTGTAAAGATAATTTTCAACCTGTTGTTCACCAACTGCATCGTATTGCGCTTCAATCAAAGCCACTTGCTCAGCAGTCAGTTGCTTATTTTCAATCGTTTTATCTAGTCGCTCTCGCCAAGACAACTTATAAAAACCGTGCCAATCTGCCATTATCTAAAGTTTCCTTTTCTAATATCTCTTATAGTTTAACAGTTATTTTCAACGTTTAAAGCAAAAAACGGTTTTGGCAATCGTTACCAAAACCGTCTCCATTATTCTTCAATCGTTTGTACGCGGTACTTCACCACGTTTTGATCATCTACCGTCGCAAACAAGCGTTGTGTTTGTTCCGCATCAAAGAATCCCAGATCAACCGCCGGAATGCCATCAATTTCAGCAGTCCCTTGCACAGCTCGACTCATAACATCATGCAAAACCTTCCATGATTGCTCAAGCTCTTCCTTCTTCTTTACGGCAGCCTTCAATGTATAACCTTCATCTAAGAAATTCTTGATTGTGGCCACTGCGACATAAGTTTTGTAGTTATAAACACGCGCATCTTGTTCTCCATCACGACTAAGCGACGAGATAATGCCCTTGCTCTCCCAATAGCGAAGTTGACGAGTCGAAACACCAGTCATCGTTGCTAACTCACCAATACGAAATTGGAACACTTCAGACTTCAAAAAGTTCTTATGAAATTGTTGCTTTGATACAAACGTCATCGTCTCGCCCTCCTCTCATTTTGCCGTTTATTATTGTCAGGTTATTTAACATAAATGTCAAGGCGCGCAAACCGCTTTACTCTCAAAAAAAGACACCCAGTAATTAACTGGATGTCTGAGATGCTTTAGCTATTCAATTATGGGTTTGGTGTGTCATCCCCACCATCGGTCGAATCGCCACCGTCCGGGTTAACCTGCTTGATACGAGACGTATCTGACCTAGGTTCATCCTTTTCTGGCGCATCAGTTGTATAAAGTGACTGCGTCGTCTTATTATCGTTTTCTGTCCAAAGACTAGTTGAGCCAACACCCTTTTGGTTTTCTAGGTTCTCAAGCTTCCCCAAACCATTTGCATAGTTGTACTTAGAAGCATCTACCTTAGAGAATCCCTTTGGTGTGTAGAAACGTAGCAAGTCTTTCTGATTAATATCGTCAGAAATTGATAACTGCTTATTAACCTTCTTGCGCGCCGCTGCTACTTCCTTTTGAACTTGCTTTGATGGATCGCTAATGACCTGTCCTGTCGTGTTGTCATAGATTGTCTCGCCGATTACCGTGTACTTTGGCGTAATAAAGTCCTTATCACGGAAAGCAACGACCTGATCGCGCTTTGTACTCAACAAATCTTGGCCAAGTTGAACATCATTCTTAGTATCAACACCCAACAAGTGTAGCAACGTTGGCATCACATCGATTTCACCACCATACGTGTGGTTAATACCGCCACCTGTGTATCCAGGAATATTTACCATGAATGGTACACGTTGCATTTGTGCATTATCAAAATCAGTCCAATCATCCGCACTCTTTCCTAATACAGAGGCCAATGACTTGTTTTCAGAATTTGAGATACCGTAGTGATCACCGTACAAGACAATAATTGACTTGTCGTATAGCCCTGACTTCTTCAAGTAGTCATAGAATTCACCAATTGATTGGTCAAGGTAGTGATTCGTTTCAAAGTAACCATTCACCACGTCAGAATCGGTTGTCGTTGTCACGAAGTTCGGATCCTTATCTTGTTCATCAAGACTGTATGGGAAGTGATTCGTAACGGTAATGTACTTGGCATAGAACGGTTGTTGCATGTGCTCCAGGTATGGAATTGAATCATAGAACAACAACTTATCCTTCAAGCCATAGCCCATCGCCTTATCACCAGACGTGTCATAGTAACTAGCATCAAAGAAGTATTGGTAACCCATGTTCTTATAAACATTACTGCGGTTCCAGAAACTAGCATTGTTACCGTGGAAGACAGCTGATGAGTAACCCTGCGTTTGACGCAGGATAGCTGGCATTGCTTGGAACGTTTGATCATTACCTTGTGTGGCAAACAACGATCCTTGTGGCAAACCAAATGTTGATGTCTCCAGCATGTTTTCCGCATCAGACGTCTTTCCTTGACCAACTTGATTAAAGAAATTATCAAACGCAATGGTTGAGTTTGAATTGTAAATCGCATTCAAGTTTGGCGTGACTTCCTGCCCATTGATTTTTAGGTTCAATGAGAATTGTTGGAACGACTCCAAGTGAATGACAAACACATTCTTACCCTTTGCGATACCGGCATACTGTGGATTTGAATCCGCAAAGTGTCCCTTTACATAACTCAGCACATTATCAATATCAGATTTCTTAGCTGACTTACGCATTTCAGAAACACCATGCGTCTTAATTGCATCAAATGCGGTGTAAGCATCAATACCAAGATACTTAACCATCATGTTGCTATCAAATTGACGTGTAATCAATTGTGGACGATCAGCTTCACCCAGCGTCAACGTCACCATGAATGCGAAAATCGAAAATGTCGTCATCGCAAAACTCATAAACTTCGTCGTGCCCTCTTTTTGAATGCGCATCTTTTTAAAGATGAACAACCCAATAATAATCGGCACATCAATCCAGAAGAAAATGTCATGGATATTAGTTAGTGCAAAACCCGAAGCTCCCAATCCTTGGTTAACCTTGTTGTAACCCAGCATCGTCGCAACTGACATAAAGTCCGTGAACTCACGATAGTAAATCACATTCAACTGAATCATCAGCACGTTGACTACATATAAAATCGTCGCAACTGGATAAAATAACTTTGCTGATCGGAAGTAAAACGCTAACCCAATCAACAATGTTGATACAGTTAACGGATTTAGTAGCATCGTCACATACTGAACCGGCGACGCTCCCGAATACAAGTGGAAATCCATGATATTGGCTAACTGTGTTTTAGCCCAAACCAATGCCACCAGCAGCAAAACAAACCCCAAGCGGGTATTTACCCAGCTGAAACGGCCATAATGCCTCATATACTTCACTCTTTTCTTTTTATCGTTAGATTTTAAGTTTCAATCAGCCAAATTTAGACTGCATCTGCCCTATTATAGCGTAATTTTTAAGTTCATACCTTATAGTCTTCTGTTTAACGTAATTTGCGCTAAAATAGTTTGAGTATTGTTGCACGAATTTACCCAGAGGTGATCAGTCCATGTCAAATGAACTCATTGTAAGTAAAGAATACGGTGCTGGTGCACTTAGCCGTGAAGCGCTTGCTATCCGTCAAACCGTTTTCGTCGGCGAGCAAGGTGTACCGCTCGAACTAGAGATTGACGACTTAGATGATTCTACAACCCACTACGTTGGCTTTACCGAAAGCCACGCAGTAACCACAGCGCGTGTCTTAGTGAACCAAGATGGTTCTAACTGGCACATTCAACGTGTCGCGACCCTATCTGATGCCCGCGGTCACGGTTACGCTGCAAAAATTATGCAAGAAATTATTGCGGATGCCAAAGAAGCTGGTGTACACACCCTTGATTTGGGTGCCCAAGTTTCAGCACTTGGTTTCTACGAAAAGCTTGGCTTCGAAGCTGAAGGTGACGTTTTCCTAGATGCCGGCATTGAACACCGCAACATGGTTCTAAAACTTTCATAAAGCAGACAAAAGCACCGCAACGAAATTAATCGTTGCGGTGCTTTTTCATATTTATTATTTACCTTCATTGATGTGTTGACGGTATGACAACACAGGAATTGAAAAT
Source organism: Weissella confusa (assembly GCA_001436895.1). GTDB lineage: Bacteria > Bacillota > Bacilli > Lactobacillales > Lactobacillaceae > Weissella > Weissella confusa. The sequence goes on along the minus strand of JQAY01000002.1, from coordinate 257,351 downwards.
TCGCTATATGAGCGGCGGGCAATGAATGAATAGATTGGCCAGAAGCGTTCATCAACCAAGAATTTTGCTGATTCAGTTGCTTGATTCCACAACGCCTCAGCAGCTTCATCATCATCAGCCAATGACAATTCAACAACTTGCGCCATCTTCTTAACGAAGCCAAAGTATGTGCTCAAAGCTGGCAAACGGTACTCACGCAAGAACATCAATGTATTGCGAACCGTTTCATCATCCTTGTTTTCCAATGCCATAATCAACAATTGGAAGTGCAACAAAGCCACGTTACGCACTTCAGCTGAAGAGAAGTTGTCCAACTCCATCAACCCATATCCTTCAAGACTAGCCATACGGCGTGCTTGATCAGACATTTGCTTTACGACAAGCTTAGCTGCGTTGTATGGTTCGTGGCGAATAATGTTTGCGAACATCAACATGTCATTTGCTGTATAGAACTCACGTGATGAGAGCAACTTAACGATTGTTGGGCGAACCATTTCAATCAAACGGTACTTCTCAACTTCATCAACCACTTGAGAGTTAATTGCACGTACCAAGTTAACTAGCAAACGGACATCGCGCGTCTCATCATACATTGAAAGTGTACGATAAACCGTGTCTTCCGTTGGCGTCATCGTAACTGAGTGCGCGTCCAAACCAAGTTCCTTAATTGCTGGATCCAACAATTCAGGATTATTCATATAGATGTGGAGCATCAATTCATCAAATGACACACCAATCGTCATCAACAAATTCACCAACGTTGTTGCACTGACTTTTCCATTACCTTGCAAGTAGTCGTACAAACGTGAGCGTGAAATATCAACCGTCTTCAAAACAACCGGAACTGAAATGTTTCGTTCCTTGATGAAATAAATCATCGCGTCACGAATTGCATCCACCGGCACTCGATTCTTACCCATATAAACCTCTTACTTATCGTTAACTTTTCTCATATAACCACCCATAAGTATACTCCTCTACATAATGTAAGTGTGATATTATGCAAACTTCTTTGTCCCACAGATGATACATTCGGATTATAACTACACGTCAACGTCATACAATTTCATTATTATTAATTACTATTTTAGTATATTAATCAGCCAAATAACAGTCGATATCTATAAATCAAAAATAACAATTCCTAAATATTAGACAGATGCATATATACAAAAAGAGACATCACACAGTACGTTGTATGATGTCTCTTTATTTTTACTCTTGTGAATCTGAATCGTCTTCAGCACGTGCGAGTAGCTCAGCTACTTCAGCTGGTTGTTCACCAGCTGCTGGTGCATCCGGCAAATCAGTGCCAGCTTGGTCAACAACTGGTGTCGTTGCTACACCGTCTTGCGTTGCATCTTCTGACTCATCTTCGTGTTCAACCTTAGCGAAGGTTGCCACCACAGCGTCATCATCCAAACGGATTACGCGCACACCTTGAGTTGCACGACCAGTTTCAGAAACTGAATCCACCGTGAATCGAATCATAACACCCTTGTTAGTCGTCAACATGATATCTTCTGATCCGTCAACAACCGCCAAACCTGCCAAAGGTCCGTTCTTTTCAGTGATTTGGGCTGTCTTGATACCCTTACCACCACGACCCTTGATTGGGTATTCTGAGACTGGCGTTTGCTTTCCGTATCCCTTTTCAGTGATAACCAAAACGTGACCTTCGTCCTTCAAGACTTCAGCGCCGATAACAAAGTCGTCGTCACGCAATGTAATACCACGGACACCGGCTGCTGAACGTCCCATTGAACGAACGGCTTCCGCATTGAATGAAACGGCATAACCACCATGCGTACCAATCAACAAGTTCTCAGTACCATCAGTAATCATAACGTTGATCAATTCATCATCATCATTCAACGTAATCGCCTTCAAACCGTGGGCACGAATGTTTCCAAAGTCAGATACCGGCGTCTTCTTAACACGTCCAAGGCGCGTCGTGAAGAACAAGTAATCCTTGCTTTCGGCAGCATCCCCACGCACGTTGATGACTGTTTGAACACTCTCACCAGCTTCGATTCCAAGCAAGTTAACAACTGGAATACCCTTAGCTGAACGGCCGTATTCAGGGATTTCATATCCCTTCATCTTGTAGACCTTACCAGCGTTCGTGAAGAACAACAACGTATCGTGTGTTGATGTACCAATCAATTGATCAATGAAGTCATCATCGTTAACACCCATTCCTTGAACACCACGACCACCACGGTTTTGGGCACGGAATTCAGTTTGTGCCATACGCTTGATGTAACCACCACTCGTCAATGACACAATAATGTCTTCTTCTTCAATCAAATCTTCATCTTCAATGCTTGTCACGTCACCGATTTGCAATTCCGTACGACGCTCATCGCCGTACTTCTCTTGAATTTCAAGCAACTCAGTGTAGATGATTTCGTCGATTCGCTCAGGCTTAGCCAAGATATCCTTGTAGTCAGCAATCGCTGTCATCAAGCCTTGATACTCTTCTTCAATCTTGCCACGTTCCAAACCTGTCAAACGAACCAAACGCATGTCCAAGATGGCTTGTGCTTGCTTATCTGACAATGCGTAATCAGACATCAAACGATTCTTCGCAATTTCTGACGTTTCTGAACCACGAATAATGCTGATAATTGCATCAATGTGATCCAACGCAATACGCAAACCTTCCAAGATGTGCGCACGTGCTTCAGCCTTACGCAATTCGAATTCCGTACGACGACGAACCACGATTTGTTGGTGCTCAAGATAAGCAACCAACATTGCCTTCAAGCCCAACAACTTTGGACGACCATCTTGAACGGCCAGCATGTTAAAGCTGAACCCAGTTTGCATCAACGTGTTCTTGTACAAGTTGTTCAAAACAACTGAAGCTGAAACGTCACGACGGATATCGATTGCAATACGGTAACCTGTTTGGTCAGATTCATCGTTAACGGCGGTGATACCTTCAATACGCTTCTCACGTCCAAGTTCAGCAATTCGCTCAATCAACTTTGCCTTGTTAACCATGTATGGCAACTCAGTCACGATGATGCGTTCCTTACCAGACTTTTCCGTTTCGATTTCAACCTTCGCACGAACCGTTACGACACCCTTACCAGTCTCGTACGCCTTACGGATACCAGACTTTCCCATCACAATCGCACCAGTTGGGAAATCAGGTCCTGGGACGGCTTCCATCAACTCAGCAGTTGTCACATCAGGGTTGTTCATCAACATGTGGATAGCAGAAATCACTTCACCCAAATTGTGAGGTGGAATGTTTGTTGCCATACCAACGGCGATTCCATTTGCACCGTTAACTAGCAAGTTAGGGAAACGAGCTGGCAAAACAACCGGCTCACGATCCGTACCATCGTAGTTATCAGCAAAATCAATCGTATCCTTGTTGATATCACGAAGCATTTCTGTCGCAATCTTGCTCAAACGCGCCTCGGTATAACGCATGGCGGCAGCTGGGTCACCATCGACAGAACCGAAGTTTCCGTGACCATCAACCAACATGTAACGGTAACTAAAATCTTGCGCCATACGAACCATTGATTCGTAAATAGCAGAGTCACCGTGGGGGTGATACTTACCCATAACGTCACCGACGATACGAGCAGACTTCTTGTGTTGCTTATCAGGCGTCACACCCAATTCGTTCATTCCGTACAAGATACGGCGGTGAACCGGCTTCAATCCATCACGGACGTCAGGCAAAGCACGAGCCACGATAACTGACATCGCGTAGTCCAAGAATGACGTTCGCATTTGCTCGCCAAGCTTGGCGGGCTTAATGCGGCTGTTATTTTGTTCTTCTTCAGCCATTTTTGTTCCTTTCTAGTTGTTTAACGCTGTGGCTAACACAACATTAAACGTCCAATTCAGCGTATTGTGCGTTCTCTTCAATAAACTCACGTCGTGGCTCAACCTTCTCTCCCATCAACATTGAGAATACTTGGTCAGCATCAACGGCATCGTCCATTTCAACACGCAACAAGCGACGAACTGATGGGTCCATCGTTGTTTCCCACAATTGCTCCGCGTCCATTTCACCAAGTCCCTTGTATCGTTGGATAACAGGCTTAGGTGATGCAGGCAACGTTGGCAACAATGCTTCCAACTCTTCATCAGAATCCAAGTATTGAACAAACTTACCTTGGCGCACTTGATATAGAGGTGGTTGCGCAATGTAGATGTATCCAGCATCCAACAATGGACGCATGTAACGATAGATCAACGTCAATAGCAACGTACGAATGTGCGCACCGTCGACATCGGCGTCGGTCATGATAATCAACTTGTGGTACTTAGCCTTTGTGACATCAAATTCGTTACCAAAACCAGTTCCCATGGCCGTAAATAGTGAACGAATTTCTTCGTTGGCCAAAATCTTGTCCAATGAAGCCTTTTCAACGTTCAAAATCTTTCCACGAATTGGCAAAATAGCTTGCGTCAAACGCTCACGACCTTGCTTTGCTGAACCACCGGCTGAGTCTCCCTCAACGATGAACAACTCAGAAATTTCAGGGTCCTTTGACGTGTTGTCAGCCAACTTACCTGGCAAATTAGCGATTTCCAAACCTGACTTCTTACGCGTTGCTTCACGCGCACGCTTGGCAGCCATACGAGCCTTACCAGCCAGGATACCCTTTTCAACAATTTGCTTAGCAACTGCTGGGTTTTCCATCATGAAACGGTTGAATGTCTCTGAGAACATACGGTCAACGGCCGTACGCGCATCTGAGTTACCCAACTTCGTCTTCGTTTGCCCCTCAAATTGAGGGTTAGGGTGCTTAACTGACACAATGGCCGTCAAACCTTCACGAACGTCATCCCCAGAAAGGGCATCATCGTTTTCCTTCAATTGACCATTCTTACGTGCGTAATCATTAATTACACGCGTCAAAGCGGCCTTAAATCCAGTTTCGTGAGTTCCACCTTCGTACGTGTGGATGTTGTTCGTAAATGACAACATGTTGCTGTGGTAATCGTCCGTATATTGAAGTGATACTTCAACTTCAATGCCATTTTCCATTCCCTCAACATAAATAGGATCATCAAAAATGACATCCTTGTTGACGTTCAAGAAACGAACGTATTCCTTAATACCACCTTCGTAGTGGAATGACTCTGTTTCAGGCTCATCCGCACGATTGTCAGTAATTGAAATACGTAGTCCCTTGTTCAAGAAGGCCAATTCGCGGACACGATTCATCAAAATCTTGTAATCATATGTTGTCGTCTCGCGGAAGATATCTGGATCTGGCAAGAAGTGCACAATTGTTCCACGTGAAACAGGTGCGTTATCAACTGGTGCACTGTGCATCGTTGTCTTAACGTGACCACGTTCAAAGTCCATTGCATAACCTTGACCATCACGGACAACCATAACGTCCAATTCAGTAGACAAGGCGTTAACAACAGACGCACCAACACCGTGCAAACCACCAGAAACCTTGTATCCGCCACCGCCGAACTTTCCACCGGCGTGCAAAACAGTGAAGACAGTTTCCAAAGCAGGCTTACCTGTCTTCTCTTGGATATCAACGGGGATTCCACGACCGTTGTCAGTAACCGTAATTGAGTTGTCCTTTTCAATTGCCACCGTAATGTGATCAGCAAAACCTGCTAGTGCTTCATCAATTCCGTTGTCGACAATTTCCCACACCAAGTGGTGCAATCCTTGACTCGTCGTCGTTCCAATATACATACCTGGACGCTTACGAACAGCTTCCAATCCTTCCAAAACTTGGATTTGACTGGCATCGTAATCATCTGCGTCAGTATGCATTTGTGTTACATCTTCTTCAGCCATGAGTTCCTCCTTAAATACCACTAGTCTGCACTAGCTTCTTCCCCTAAACCATTTGTTTCAACCAGTTGCCCGGCTCGCACATTAAAGACCTTTGGTTCATTAATTAGTTGACGGGCCACATCACTTAGTGACGGCGTCGTAATAAAGGTTTGCACCTTATTTTGCATCGCCGTTAACAAATGTGTTTGGCGATTTGTGTCTAATTCTGATAGCACATCATCAAGCAACAAAATCGGATATTCCCCGGTTTCTTGCTTCATCAAATCAATTTCCGCTAGCTTAACAGCCAACGCAGTCGTACGCTGTTGTCCTTGTGAACCAAACGTCGCCACATCATGACCATTCACGTCAAAACGTAAGTCATCACGGTGTGGCCCTAGCATTGTGGTTCCCATCATGATTTCACGTGATTGTAACCGCTCAAAACGCTTCATCATGGCAGACTTAACCGTCTGTTCATCAACCAATTCTTCTTCAGATAATTGTGACACATAAGCAATCGAAAGGGTTTCGCCACCTTGTGTAATATCTGCATGAATTGGTGCAGCAGCTTTACCAAGCTCTTTGATGAGTGCTTGGCGGCGCATGATAAGTTCGCTAGCAAAATTAGTTAATTGCTCTGTTAAAACTTCCAGATACAAGACATCTTTGGCTTGCTTGGATTGCAATTGCTTCAAATACTGATTGCGCTGTTTCAACACAACTTTGTATTGATTTGCAATATATAGATACTTTGGACTCATTTGACTGAATTCGCGGTCAATAAAATTGCGTCGCACAGTAGGTGCACCTTTTACCAACGCCAAATCTTCTGGCGCGAATAAAATAACGTTTAATTGACCAATGTAAGTACCTAGCTTTGCTTGATCCAAGTGATTCATGCGCGCTTTCTTACCTTTACTAGTGAAAGCTAATGAAAGTGGCACTTTTCCGTACTGACGTTGTACAACTCCGGAAACCATCGCTTCTTTGCCTTCCCAACCGATCAACTCTTTATCAGATGTTGTTCGGTGCGAACGTGCCAAAGCTAAAACATAAATTGCTTCAAGTAAGTTTGTCTTACCTTGCGCATTTGGTCCCAGGAATACATTTACACCAGGCGAAAATGTCACCTCTAAATCTTGATAATTCCGGAAATTATTCAGTTTTAGCTCAAGCAGTTCCATTAGTCTGCTTCAGCACCCATCCCGTTAATCACAAAGCGCTCACCGGATGGTACCGCCACGATGTCGCCAGGGTACAACTTACGACCGCGACGATCATCAGGTTCTTGGTTAACAAGCACCGTGTTCTCACGTAGGTACCACTTAGCTTGTCCACCTGTTGAGATAATGCTTTCTTCCTTCAATAGTTGCCCTAGTGTAATAAAGGGCGTTTGAATATGCACTTCAGTAGCCAATTGCATTGTCCTTTCTGCCGAAAAAAATCCAGCTGAGAAATGTCTCCATAAGTAAATCTATTATACGCTATTTTCTAGCATTATTCAATGTAATTCCGGATTCAGAGGGCGTCTGAGCGGTTAGAGATTAAATTAAACAAAAAAGCCGAAAATCGCTGTTTTTTCGTTAAACGGCGATTTTCGGCTTTTTAAATCATTTTAGTAAGTACGAACTGGCGTAATTAGTTGAATGAAGTTTGTTTCGTTATTAGTTGGTACCAATGTAAATGGATCCAAAGCTGTCTTAAAGCCAATTTGAATTTGCTCATCACCAAATGACTTCAATGCTTCACGCATGTAGTCAGGGTTGAATGAAATCGTCAATTCATCACCAGCTGTTTCAGCAGCAAAGATTTGCTCTTCAACGCGACCAACTTCAGGTGAGTTAGAAGAAATCAATGACTTCTCATCGCTAACCGTAAATTGGATAACGTTTGAACGACCTTCGTGACTCAACAAAGCGGCACGTTCAATCGTTTGCAACAAGTCACGTGCGTTAATCGTCAAAGTCGTACGCTTCTCAGTTGGAATCAAACGTGACGCATCTGGGTAGTTACCTTCCAACAAACGTGAGTAGAACGTTGTGTTGGCACCCAATTGGAAAATAACTTGGTTTTCGGCCACACGGACATCAACTGTTTCAACTTCATCAAGCATCGCTTGCAATTGGTTCAATGAAGGACCTGGCACGATGATATCAGCATCAACATCTGATTCGCTCAAAGCGACAGTACGTTGTGCCAAACGGTGACGATCAGTTGCAACGGCAGTCAAGTTTCCGCCTGCCAAGATAAAGTGCACACCTGTCAAAATAGGTTGGCTAAGTTGCTTTGAAACAGCGATAACCGTTTGACCAATTACTTCGTTCAATGTTTCTGATGGCAAAGTCAAATCGTTGCGCACTTCAATTTCTGGCAAGTGTGGGTAGTTATTAGCATCTTGACCATTAATATCAAATTCTGAATTCTCTGAAGTGATCTTTGCTTGGAATCCAGTTGTGTTTGACAACGTGAATGTTTCACCTGGCAAACGCTTAACGATATTTGAGAAGAAGGCTGCTGGCAAAACCAATGCACCTGGTTCTTGGATTGTTAGTGATGCTTGATCATCTGTAACTGGAATCAACGTTTCAATTGAGATATCTGTATCTGATCCTGTCAACGTCAAACCATTGTTATCGAGAACCAACTTAACACCCGTTAGGATTGGCATTGATGTACGAGATGAAATAGCACGGCTAACGTTATTCATAGCCTTGATGAAAACAGCTCGATTAATTGTAAATTGCATGATAATCTCCTCAAGCTTTTTTTGCTCGGCATGCTGCGCATGCGTCGCCTTAATGACTGATTTATTTATAAACAAAAAGATAATAATAATAATAAGGGGTGTGCATACTGTGGAAAAGGTCAAACTAGACCATTACACCAAGGATTGGTCTATGTATACAAACCTGTGGAAAACTTTTTAGTAGTTCGTGAATTATTCACAATAGGTATTGATGCTAATTGCTCAACTCTTCACGAATTTGTTGAACTTGGCCAGCTAGCACGGCGTCGTTTTCAATCGCATTCTCAATTTTTTCAGTTGAGTGCATGACAGTCGTGTGATCTTTACCACCAAAAGCACGGCCAATTTGTGGCAATGAGTCTTGGGTCAATTCACGTGCAATGTACATCGCGATTTGACGTGGCACCACAATTTCCTTATTACGCTTCTTACCATTCAAGTCTTGTACTGTGACGTTAAAGAACTTAGCCACTGTTTCTTGAATGATTGGAATCGTAATCGCACGTTGACGCTTGAAGTTCATAGTCTCCAAGATATCGCGCGCTGTTTCAACCGTGACAGGAGCCGTTGCGAATCGCAACTTACCAGCAACCTGGTTGAAAACACCTTCCAAATCACGGACGTTCGTATCAACGGCCGCTGCGATTTCATCAATCACATCGTTTGGAATGTTGAGGTTTTCTTGCTCAGCCTTATTACGAAGGATCGCAACACGAGTTGGCAAATCGGGCTTCGTGATGTTTGCTGAATAACCTTGAGCAAAGCGTGTAACCAAACGCATCTCAAGACCAGGGATTTCCTTAGGCAACTTATCAGATGTCAGAACAATTTGGTGATTCTCACGCGTAATTGCATTAAACGTGTGGAAGAATTCTTCCTGAATCTTGTCCTTATCAGCTAAGAATTGAATATCGTCTACTAATAGAAGATCGGCAGAACGGTATTCTTGTTTGAATGCTTCAGTTGCATTCGCACCACGACGCAACGCATCAGTGAAGTCGTTGATAAAGTCCTCAGTCGTGATGAACTTTACCTTTGCACTGGGGTTGCGCTCCAAAACTTTATTACCAATGGCTTGCATCAAGTGGGTCTTCCCCAAACCTACTCCTCCATATATAAGAAGTGGATTCCATTGTGTACCAGGATTGTCGGCCACGGCTTGTGCAACAGCGTAGGCTTCACCGTTTTCGTCTGAAGACACAAACGTTTCGAATCGGAATTCTGGATTCAAAATTGATTGTGTAACGAAGTCAGATGCTGAAATCTCAACATTTGATTGCGGTTCAGCAGCTGGCGCAGTTGGTGTTTCCTCAAATAATGAGGTTGGTTGTGGCTTTAGGAACGTAACAGATGGAATGACAAATGTTGGTGTGCCATTCAATTTGTTTGTCGCAATCATTGCCGCTTGAATGAATGCTTGATTGTAAGAACTATTGGTATCTTGCCATTCTTCAGCAACCTGCTCGTGATTCGTTGCAAGTTGTAAAGTCAGCGTGTTGTTCTCGTTTTCCATTACTGCTACTGGCGTTAATGTTTCTACGTAGTTAGCATAGGAAAAAGTTTGTGCGATTGTGGCACGCAGTTCTTCTTTAATGGCGTTCCAAAGTTGGACAGGATCCATTTGGACGACCTCCTTAAATAACAAATAACGGTATCGGAATCTTTGGGTGGAAAGTTTTCCACAATACGTTCGTCAAAATTAATGAAATAATTAAGACGCAATTCGACAAATTCCATTTTAGCAGGTTGTGGAAAAGTTTTCCACAAGTAATATTGCCTATGTATCAAGGGTTACCGCAATTTCCAATAACATTTTGTGATATTAACACCCTGTGGAAATCTAAATTTAGGTTATCAACTCGGTGTGAATTTTAAAAACGAGGTTTCTGTGGAAATCTGTGGATAAGTCGCCTGATTTTGAGTTATTTACAAGGATTTGTGCAAAAGCCAGTGCATATAACACAAGGTTTTCGGGAGTTTTCCACATATTCACAAGGGGGTTGCGACTGTTTTGTACAACCATGTGGAGAATGTGGAAAAAATGTGGATATTGGGGAAAACTAAACTAACAGGCTGTTATATTGCTGATTTTTATCAACATAACGCTCCGTTACTTTCTGGAAAACTCCTGCGACTTTTAAATTTAAATTTTTAAAGAAATTGTTAAGCACTTTAGAATTTGACGGTGGAACTGTGAATTTTAGATAAACTATTTGTAAGCTGCTTTTCTTAATAGTTATTAAAAATAAATAAAGTGCTTTAGAAAGCTTGCTAAGTAGATAGTTACGTGATAAACTGAAATACGAATTGTGGTTTGGCCTTGCCAACCGCAGGCCAAATCTAACTACGAATGGGAGGTGTATTCACATGAAGCGTACATACCAACCTAAGAAGCGTCACCGCGAGCGTGTACACGGCTTCCGTAAGCGCATGAGCACTAGCAACGGACGTAAGGTGCTAGCACGTCGCCGCCAAAAGGGCCGCAAGGTATTGTCAGCCTAATTAGGTCAGGCCTTCTATTAGGATTACTGATAACGATCGCGCGTGGTTCGGCCATTTTGGCTGAATCACGCGTTTTCTATTGTCTTCAAAAAAGTCTGGAGCAAACATATGCGTAAGAGTTACCGTGTTAAAAAGGAAGCTGATTTCCAATTAGTCTTCGATCAACATCACTCGGTCGCAAACAAAATGTTTATTGTTTACACGATGGAGCGTGAACAACCAACCCACTTCCGCTTGGGAATCTCTATTTCTAAGAAGGTTGGGTTGCGTGGTCATGAGCGTGTATGGGTTAAGCGTCGTATTCGTCAAAGCGTTTTGGAATTTAAGCCAAACTTGCGCCAAGATGTCGATATCTTAGTGATTGCCCGTCCATCAGCTCATGACCAAGACATGGCGATCATCAAGAAGAATTTGGAACACGTCTTCAAGTTGGCAAATTTGTTTGTCGATCAAGACGAAAAATAAAAACTACATATTATATGGAGAAAATCGATGCAGTCTGCTAAGAAAGTATTTTCAACGCGTTCTACAGTTACCGCAGCTATCGCTTTAATCATTATGATTATCGCCGGTGTGATGTTTAAGGGTTCGGTTTCAGGGTCTGGTTTCTGGCATGGCGTTATCATCGCCAACTTCTCACGCTCAATTTTGGGTGTGTCAGCTTGGTTTGGTAACAACTATGGTTTGGGAATTATCGCCTTTACGCTATTGATTCGTCTTTTGATTTTGCCTTTGATGGTATATCAAACGCAATCAATGCGTAAGATGCAAGAAGTTGCCCCTGCCTTGAAGGCTATCCAAGCAAAGTATCCAAATCGTGATACTGAGTCAATGGCTGCAATGCAAGCTGAGCAAAGTGCCCTATATAAGGAAGCTGGTGTAAATCCATTCGCTAGTTTCTTGCCTTTGATTGTTCAAATGCCAATTTTGATTGCCTTGTATACGGCTATTCGTACGACGAAGCAATTGGAAACGGGAACTTTCTTGTGGGCACAACTTGGTCAACACGATCACTTGTTCATTTTGCCAATTTTGGCTGCCCTATTCACGTTCGCTTCATCATACTTGGTTATGATGGGACAACCTGAAAAGAACAGCATGACAACGTCAATGACGTACATTATGCCAATTATGATTTTCATTTTTGCCATTAACGTACCATCAGCCTTGTCATTGTACTGGGTGGTCTCAAACGCCTTCCAAGTTGCACAAACATGGACGATTCAAAACCCATTTGAAATTCGTCGTGAGCGTGAAGCTAAGAAGCGTGCCGAGAAGGATCGCGAACGCGCTATCCGTAAGGCAAAGCGTGGTCACAAGCGCTAATTATTAAAGACACCGCAATTATTGCGGTGTCTTTTTTGCTACCAGTGAATGAACCTTGAAAAAATCTGAACGTTTTGTAAAGGCGCTTGTTATTGGGACAATTTTTCATGGTAGGTGTGCTAAACTTATGGGTAAGAAACATATATGATAGGAGAACACCCATGAAAGCATTTCGCGAGATTATGTCTTGGGTTATTCCGATTGCTATCGGATTAATTATTGCGCTCTTGATTAAGTCTTACTGGTTTACGTTGGTCCGTGTTGACGGAACTTCAATGGAACCTAATTTGACGAACAACGAACGCGTATTTGTCTTGAAGCCAGACAAAGTTCACCGAGGAAGTGTCGTGGTATTTGATGCTTATGGTGAAGATCCAGAAGTTGATGGTCACAAGGACTACGTTAAGCGTGTAATTGGTATGCCTGGTGACACAGTTAGCGCTGTGAACGGTGTTATCAAGGTTAACGGCAAGGTTGTTGATCAAGATTTCATTCCTGAATCTGAGCAAACGGCAACGAATACGGTTAACAACGTTGGTAACTGGTCAAGCTTGACTGAACTTGGTGACCACATGGGTTGGCAACGTCAAAAGACGGTTAAGGTGCCAAAGGGACAATACTTCGTTCTTGGTGATCACCGTACAGTCTCAAACGACTCACGTTACTGGGGCTTTGTCAGCGAAGACAAGGTTCTAGGTGTTGTGAAGGTGCCGTTCTGGGGTAATGCAGAAAAGAAGGCCAACATTAACACACAATGGAAGACTTTCTTTGAGAAGTAATTAAAAATGCGACTAGCTACGTGCTAGTCGCATTTTTTTATACCGGTAAGATTAATGTTTGGTCATCCACAGACACAATTTTGAGTGGCGTTTGGAAAGCCGCGGAAAGTTTGGCCTCATCTAGCAAAGTTTGCTTGTCAGCAGTTGCCAATTCGCCCGATTTGTTGAGTAACCAAATGGCATCACTGTAAGTAAACGCCTGATTTAAATCATGTAGTACCATGACAACCGTTAAACGGCGCTCTTTTTGGACGCGTCGCAATGTTTTGAGAAAGATTTGCTGGTACCGCAAGTCTAAATATGTGGTTGGTTCATCAAGAATTAGTAAATCTGGCGCTTGATGAAGCACAAAGGCCAACCAAGCAAGTTGCTGTTGCCCACCAGATAGCGTCATCATATTTTGATCAAGCAGCGGTTTTAGTTGTAAATCACTGATGATGCGGTTGTCTAAGTCTGGTTGTTTAATTGTTAAGAGATCACGAACGGTCAGTGGTTCAAACAATTCGTTCTTTTGTGCGAGTAACGCAATCTTCGTTGGGCGCTCTGTGATAAAGCCGTCCGTTGGCTGTAAGTCATCGGTCATTAATTGCAGCAAGGTTGTTTTTCCAGCACCGTTTGGTCCAATCAATGTTGTAATGTGCTGGGGTTCTATTGATGCTGAAATATCATTCAGAATACGTTTATCATTACGATTGAATGAAACTTGATTAAATTTAAGCATGGCGACTACCTCGGATAAGCATTAGAACGAATAATGGACCGCTAATTGCGAGTAAGACCGCGCTTGTCGATAATTCTTTTGGTGCCAAAACGGTTCGAGCGATTGTATCGGCGTTTAGTAATAATAAGCTCCCCCATAAAGCGGTCGAAACGATTAATTGTTGTGTTTTCGCTTTTGGTGCCATTAGCCGAGCGATTTGCGGCAAAATAGCCCCCAAGAAAAAGACGACGCCAATTAAACTAGTTAGAGCACCAATCCAAATACCGATGGCAATTAGGACGAACCACATTGTCCGTGATTCATTGATTCCCAGCAGACGAACTTGCTGGGATGATAAGGCGAAATATTTTAAATGATGCCAAACCAAAAGTAATAAGATGCTACCAACTAAAACGCTAATGGTTAGTTGGATGACTTGTAGCCAAGTTACGGTGCTAAGTGTGGGTAATGGCAGGCCAAAGCCTTCGCTGGCAATGCTTGTGCCTGCCTGAAAAGTCATTGCGGTTGCAATACCAATTAAAATGAGTTGCAGGTTACCCCGATTAGTTGGCATAACCAAACGCCATCCAATCATGATAATAATACCGGCGAGTGCGCCGAAAATGACATTATTGGCCAATACGCTCGGTACTAAAACCAAAAGGCCTGTGGTAAAAAACTGACTACCATTCATCATGCCTAAGATCGAGGCATCAACAAATCGATTTCGTAAGACGAGCTGTAGTAACAAGCCACTAGCGCCGATAATGGCGCCACCGATAATGCTCACGATAATGCGTGGCAATCTGTAAGTTATGATGAGATGCCAGACTTCACTGTTTGAAAAGGCTGGCAGGTCAGTACTACCAACCATCAAAGCGATGATAACACTTATGATTAGCAAACTAAGCAATAGCCAGTTATAAAGATGTTTCATAGGCATACCTTCTATTTGTCTAACCAAGTTTTGAGTTGGTTAAAAGCTTTTGGCGCATTTAGATTGGCCGTCATACCAAAAATGGGTTCTTTGGCTTGATAGACATGCCCATTTTTCACAGCTTTAATGGCTTGCCAATTGTTTTGCGCAAACAAAGCATCAAAACTTTTAAAAACATTGTCGGGCATTGCATGCGCCATGATAATGATGACATCAGGGTTCTCAGCGGCGATTTGCTCAGCGTTCAAATTGGTGTACGCTGAGTCGCCTGTACCAATAACATCCCCACCAGCCTTGGCAATTAAGTCACCGACATAGCTGTGTTGCGTACCAACTAAGAAAGACCCTCCCGGCATCCCCATGAGTAGTGCAACTTTTGGTCGTGACGACTGCTTAACTGGCTTAATCGTCAATTGTTTAACTAGCTGACTTGCTTCAGTTTGCTTATTATATTGCTTACCGACAGTTGTGATGCTGCTTTTTAACGTATCAAGTGTTGAAAAATCTAATGTCTGCGTCGCAATATGATCACTGGCTAGCTTTTGCTGGTAGTCATCAACTAATGCGCTATCTAAGTAGACCACGTCAGGTTTTTGTGATGACATCTTTTCAAGATTCGGTGCAACGTGATTACCAACTTGAGGCAATTTCGCATATCGTTTTGGCAATGTTTGTTGCTCACCAGGTGTGGGTACCCCAACTAAGGGGATGGCTAACTGATCAAATACTTGAGCTTGCGCATTTGTGGTGACAATTATCCGTTTTGTCGGGGATGACGTGGTATTAGCGGGATTTTGCGACACTAACCATAGCCATCCACCGGCTAAAACGAGCAGAATAATAAATAGGATACTTAATCCAGTTAATTGTTTTTTCGACATAGCTTACTTCTTCTTTAGTAGATTTAGGGCAACTGCACTGGCAATCCCAATAACTAATCCGCCACCAATGATAGCCGCAATTGGCAAAGGTGTTTCACGAGTTACTGACTTAGATGGCACCTCTTTTTTAGTCGTTGGGGCTTTTTTCTTAGCGCTAGAACTGGTTGAAGCTACCGAACTGCTAGTTGATGAAGCACTTGTCTCAACGCTACTTGAGGTAATTTTCGAACTCTCAGATGAAACTGTTACACTGGTTGCGCTTGGTTGGTGTGACGTGCCAGCCTCGCTTGACGCAGCAGGACTACTTTGTGCGACAGATTCTGAAGCAACTGTCGCCGTTTGTGTTGCTGGCACGGATGATCCATCAACAACTAACCCAACTGTGTAATTGTGGTGATAGTTAATGTTATCAACATCAACACGAATGTTGGCGTTGTGACGAGCTGCCAGGTCATTTGTGTAGAAAGTATAGGTAATTGTTTGATTGTTTCCTGCTTGACTCTTAGCAATTGAAACACCAGCACCATCAACACTTAGCATCTGTACCGGATAGTTTCCCAAACTGGTATCGGTGGTAATTGTTGAGGTGATGGCATAACCATTATCACTGGGTGTAACAGTTGCCGAACCGGCAAAATAAGCCGCTGCGTAAGACGTTTTATTTGTACCATTCTCTAAAATTTGCATTGGAACGGTGTAACTGTCTGCAGCAACAAAATAGGTTGGTGTCAAAATGGCAGTTAAACTAAGCGCGACAGTAATCAATATTTTTTTAATCATTATTTTGGTGATTTCTCCAGACGTTTAGGCCGAGCGATGTGCCAACAAAACCAATAGCGGTTGCAATCGAAGCGCCAAGGGCAATCATAACGGCATTCATCTTAGAATGTCCCGCAGTCACCGTAACTTGTGCTTGATGGTTAGTGCTATTGGTCGTTGGCAGTTGCTTTTGTGCGACATGAATTTTAGGTTGTTTTTTCTCGGATGTGCTCTTTTGAGTTGCTGATTGCGCCTGGTTTGTAGTCGCTACTGTGTGTTGTGGCGTCATAACGGCTGATTGTGGCATTACATCAGCCGACGCCGAGGTTACGGCATTGGCATCTGTAGTCGCGATGCTTGCAACAGACGCCGCGGTGCTGGATGACGTTGTGTCAGGCGTACCCGCGGTACTAATGGCAGTGTTTGGTGCTACAACCGTTGGCTTATGATCAGCAACAGGATTACTTGTTGCTGATGTGGAAGTTGCGTCCGCGTTATCGCCAATGATTAAGCGAATGCTGTAATAGTTGTCGTAAGACATTGGTTGTGTAAACATCACGTGAATATTAGTCACAATTGGCGCTGATAATTCTGATGGTGACAATGTTAGACGGATAACTGATTGGTAGAAACCATTGACCAATTCAGTACTGATAACCTTCGCATCGTGTGCTACATCATTGAAAGTAATCGGTGATTGACCCATCATTTCTGGCGTGTGCGTTGTAACGAAAGCGAAGTAAGATCCATCGGCATTTTTAACTAACTTAATCGTCGGTAACATGTAAGTGGCCGCCATTGATGGCTTGTCATTATCGGATTGCATAATAGTTAAACGACGCATTTCCTCGGTGACATCCGTCTTTGGTGTGTCAGGCTTTGTTATCGGCGCTGTAGAAGAGTTCTCAGCCTTTTTGGAACTAGAAGAACTGCTAATCTTGGAAGATTCAGAAGAACTGTTAGTCATCTCGGAACTAGCAGAACTACTGATTTTAGA
The DNA here is from genome assembly GCA_001436895.1 of Weissella confusa. Lineage (GTDB taxonomy): Bacteria > Bacillota > Bacilli > Lactobacillales > Lactobacillaceae > Weissella > Weissella confusa. The sequence goes on along the minus strand of JQAY01000002.1, from coordinate 239,939 downwards.
AGATTGGGAAGAACTTTTAGCATTCTCAGAGCTAGAAGAACCGTTGCTCTGAGCAGATTGAGAAGAACTAGAAGAACTTTTATTATTATCAGTATCGTTGGCTTTCCCAATCATGAGACGAATAATGTAATCTTCCTTGTAAGTTAAGGGCTGAGTAAATTCGACGTGAATATTCGTTGCGATTGGTGCTGAAATTTCCGCTTCTGTCAGTGTAAGGCGAATAACGGATTGATAGTAACCGTCAACTAACTTGTTACTGATTACTTTAGTAGCATGTTTTGTATCGCTGAAAGTGATTGGTGATTGCCCCATCATAGCCGGTGTATGAGTTGTGATGTATGCGTAATAAGAACCGTCAGCATTCTGGGCTAGCTTAACAGTTGGCAGCATGTAAGTGGCGGCCATTGATTTCTCATTGCTATCCTTTTGAAGGATGTTTAACTCACGAGTAGATTCCGAGATGGGCGGAATCGGCTTGGAATCGGGCTTACTGTCATTAATCTTGACTGCCTTATCCAGGCTAAGCGCTAAGTCTGTTTGCGCAGGCATGCGAACGGCATCATTAATAACTAGCGTTACTTTAGTATTAAGCGCCTTGCTTAATTCGCTTACAGGTAATGACACTGACCAATGGGTGCCGGACTTTGTAGCCGCCACACCATTGATGGTAAAGTCAGACAATTTCATAGCTGGTGTGCTTACTTCTTCTGTATCGATGGTTGCACGACCATTTTTCACGGTCACAGTAGCAGTCGGCTTATAATATTGCGCCACCATTGATGCCTGATTCGTCCCAGGCTTGTAGTGATTAATTGGCATTTGATAAACACCATCCGGTAGTGGACTGACAGAATCGCTTTTTCCAGAACCGTTATCCGTTACAGATGTCTTTTCGGCTGATGACCAAACAAAATATAAATCAGAACGGAATGGCTTCATAAATTTTGCATATGTTGGGTCCAATCCAGCGGGTAAGTAATCCACAAGTGTATTAATGACACCGTTCAATTGTTTAGTGGGCATCGTGATTGTATATGAGTATGTTTGCTCATCAAACTTGGCCTCGATGAGTTCAGGACCAACTTGATAGTGCCGGAAAGTTGCCAGTTTCTTTTTGCTAGGATCTAACTGGAACTTAATTGTCGCTGTTCCATCGGTGTTAATTGTTACTTGTTGTCGTGACTTAAAGTATTGCGCGATAACAGATTCAGTGCCGAAGCCTGTTCGACCAGGAATTGGTTTATCGCCCGGTGTGTAATGCGTTCTGTGATTATAGTTGTACACAGTGACGTCATATATTCCAGGTTTTAAATTGGAAGCATCAACCGAATTTGAAACTGGTTGGTAAATTTCTGAAGCGTGAACGTTAGCGCTGCCGTCCAGTGATGTTGTCGTCAACACAATTCCGCCCAGAATAATTGTTGAAAATAACATTACCGTTCGTGATAAATGATGCATGATAAATACGTTTCTCCTAACCTTAAAATACACTTCCACGTGTTCTTTTGTACGATCATTCGAATAAAGCGGACGCCGTAACATAAGTCATTCTATGCAGAAATTTCAAGGCGAAACAAGGAAGGCTCCAAGGTTTAGGAGTGTTTTTTTATCAGTAGATTATTTTTTTAAAGCACACCGAAAAGCACATGATAATTAGCAACAGCTAGCGCCAGTTTCTAGTTATCTAGCCGTGATTTAAATGCTATTGGTGTTTGAAAATGTTAAGTGCAAGCGAAGCACCAACAAAGCCGACTGACGCCGTAATCACAACGCCAGCTGTAATCATTGTTGCGCGTGTGATTTTAGAGTGCTTAGGTGCGTCTGATTGGCTAGACTTTGATGTAGACTTGTCATTTTTATTTTTAGAAACAGTTTGCTTCTTAGCCGGTGTTAATTTGATTGTCTTATCAGATGTCGCTAATTCTGAGGTGCTAGCCGTTTGTGGTGACGAAATTGGATGAGTCACTGCCAATGGTGTTGGTGCCATCGGTACGGATGATGCAACAGTAGTGAACGTAACTGGTGCGGGCTCAAACGGTGTTGCTGTAGTTGCTGTTTCACGTGGAACAATTACCGTATCTGTCAGCTCATTTTGATTGTTAACTGATGCGTTGCTAGACAATTGATCACCGATAACCAGACGAATCTCATAGTTTTCGTCATAAACAAGTGGTGATGTAAATTGCACGTGAATGTGAGTTGAAATTGGTGTCGTAAGTTCAGATTCACTTAGTGTTAGACGGAAAACAGATTGATAGTAACCGTTCACTAGATTAGTGCTCATTAACTCAGCGGCGTGTTTTGCATCGTTAAAACGAATTGGATTTTGGCCCATCATTGCTGGTGTGTGCGTTGTTAGATAAGCGTAGTACGTGCCATCAGCATTTTTGGTTAGTTTGACGGTGTCTAGCATATAGTTAGCTGCCATTGACTTATCATTTTTATCGGCTTGCAAAATGCTTAAGCTACGGGTTGAATCTGTTTCTACATCAGTAACATCCGTAGAAGGTTTCGCGGGTTTTGTTGCTGGTTGAGATGGGACCGGCTTGTCTGATGTTGTAGAATCAGGAACCTCGGGAACTGTTGATGGATTGTTAGTGAGGGTTGCGTTCTTAATATCAAACAGCATATCAGCCGTTGGGCTTTCGATGACGCGTCCGTTCATTGAAATGGTCATGCTAGTTGCGATCGTTTTACTTAATGCATTGACCGGTAAAGTAACCAACTAGTGCGTGCCCTTAGCGGTTGCTTTAACATCATTGAAACGGTAGTTAGACATCATGCCCATAATCATTTCGTTACTAGTTTCAATATCGATATTAGCTTGTCCATTATTAACAGTAATTGTGGCCGGCGTCTTCAAGGATCTATTCATACTTGAAGCAGTCGTCGTACCAGTTTTGTAATTAGTAAATGGCACCTTGTAAACACCATCTTGCAATACATTAGCGTCCGCTGTCGTACTTGAATCTGAAATCGCCCCATTATTATCACTAACAGATGTATCAGTATTTTGATTATCGGTTGGTGTTTCATCAGATAATTGTTTCCCAACAACTAGACGAATATCGTATCTGTGGTCATAGACAAGTGGAGAGGTAAAATCCACATGGATGTTGGTAGTAATAGGTGCCTTAATTTCAGATTCAGTCAATGTTAAGCGGAACACCGATTGATAGTAGTTATCCACTAAATTGGTACTCAATAACTTAGCTGCATGATTTGTGTCAGTAAAGTCAATTGGAGTTTTCCCCATAATTGCTGGTGTGTGAGTCGTTAGATAAGCGTAGTAAGTACCATCTTCATTTTTGCTTATTTTAACCGTATCCAGCATATAACTAGCTGCCATTGACTCTTCATCATTGTCAGCTTGCAAAATGCGCAATGCGTGTGTTGACTCTTCACCGGTAGTCCCCCGCTCGTCAACAGATGTACTTTGAACGGGTTGTGCCAGTGAGTTGGTCATATCAAATGACAAATTTGATGCAGTGATTTCGGCAGCATATGCGACAGTTGCAGTGCTGGTAACTGATGTCGTTAACAGCGCTCCCCCTAAGACAGCTGTTGAAAACAAAACGGCAGTACGTGATAAATTACTCATACTTAATATTGTTCTCCTAAAAAATAAAATAAAACCCTGAAATAGTAGCGATTGTGAAAATTCACAGAAAGTTCACAATTTAACTTTTACCATTCTATGCAGATTATAAGAATTAATGCAAGCTCAATTCCGAAGTTTAGGAATTGCATATGTAAGTGTTAAAATGAAAACAACAAATATATTTGGGGAATGGTTATTAGGTATGAAACAAACATTTGCGGTCATTGGGTTAGGGAGATTTGGTGGTTCGTTACTTGAATCTCTAATTGCGGCTGATCAAGAAGTACTAGCGATTGATAACAATCCAACGTTGGTTGAAAACTACATGGATGTCGCAACCCACGCTGTGATTGCTGATGCCCAAGACGAAGATGCGTTGCGTGATTTGGACTTACCTAGTTTTGATCACGTGATTGTTGCGATTGGACACAATCAACAGGCCTCAATTTTAACCACGATTTTGTTGAAGGACATGGGTGTTCGTCACGTTGTTGCGAAAGCCGAAAATAATCTGCACGCGCGTGTGTTAGATAAGGTTGGTGCCGACCAAGTTGTTCGTCCTGAACACGAAATGGCGCAACGTTTGGCTGAACAAATCATGACACCTAACTTGATTAACTATATTGATTTGGGTGACAAGCACTCATTGGGTGAAATTAAGATTGCCAATTTGAAGTTTGCGAATAAGACAATTTCGGAATTGAACATTCGTAAGAACTACGGATTGAATGTTATTGCGATTAAGTCGCAAGGACGCGTTGTTGTAGCGCCGGAATCTTCAGAGATGATTCAAATTGGTGATGTGCTTACCGTTGTCGGTGAGAGTGTTGATGTAAAGCACTTTGAATCACTCGTTGAAAAGGTGAAATAAGCCGGAAAGCTTGACTAATAAATAAGAAGTTATTATAGTTAACATTATTAATTGACGTCTTGATGAAGAAAGAGGTTCTCAGCTAAAGTTAACGACTTAAGAGAGCTCGCGGTTGGTGAAAGCGAGTGTGTTAACGTTGGGGATGGCGCTTTTGGAGAGATTTTCAATTGACCGTAATTAAGTTGCTCAGTCATAATCGATTGAGAATTAGGGTGGAACCGCGTTAATGAACGTCCCTATGTCAAATTTAATTTGGCATGGGGACTTTTTTTATACCCCATGCAGTGAGGGTTTATTATGGAAAATCAAAATGAGCAACGTGAATTGTCACGTGGTTTGAAGTCCCGGCACATTCAGATGATCGCCATTGGTGGTGCCATCGGAACGGGATTGTTCTTGGGATCTGGAACGGCAATTAAAGCCGCCGGTCCATCGCTTATCCTGGCGTACATTATCACGGGTATCTTTGCTTACTTGATGATGCGAGCGGTTGGTGAGTTGCTGCTATCAAATACGAAGATGCGTTCATTCATCGATTTCGTCCGTGAATATCTTGGTGATAAATGGGAATTTGCCATCGGATGGGCCTATTGGTTGAGTTGGGCAAGTTTGGCCATGGCCGACTTAACAGCAACCGGAATTTATCTTCGTTACTGGTTCCCCTTCCTACCGCAATGGCTAACCCCATTGATTGTGGTTGTGGTCTTGGTAGCATTGAATTTGGTGAATGTTCGCTGGTTCGGTGAATTGGAATCAGGGTTTGCATCGATTAAGGTTATTGCGATTATCGCGCTGATTGTCGCAGGTCTTGGCTTGATTGCAACTGGGTTCCACACTGGTGGTCACACGGCAAGCTTTGCAAACTTGGTCGATCATGGTGGGTTCTTCGCCACAGGTTTCTCAGGATTCTTGATGGCATTCCCAATGGTAATCTTCGCCTTTACGGGAATTGAAATGGTTGGTTTGACTGCTGGTGAAACGGAAAACCCAGAGCGTGATTTGCCAAAGGCAATCAACGCCGTTCCAGTTCGTGTTGGTCTGTTCTACGTTGGTGCGGTTGCAATTATCATGGCAATCTATCCTTGGAATGACATCAACACATCACAATCACCTTTCGTGCAAGTGTTCGCTGGTATGGGAATTAAGTTTGCTGCTGATTTGGTTAACTTCGTTGTGCTAACATCAGCATTGTCAGCTGCTAACTCAGCTATCTTCTCAACATCACGTACGTTGTATGTGTTGGCAAAGAACAAGCAAGCACCACACTCATTGGCCAAGATTTCTAAGAACATGGTGCCAGTAACTGGTATGTTGGCATCATCAATCATCTTCTTGGCAGTTGTGTTGTTGAACTACTTCTTCCCATCACAAATCTTCGTTTTGATTACTGGTGTGGCAACAATTAGCTTTATCTTCGTTTGGATTTTGATTATGTTGGCTCACATCAAGTACAAGAAGACGACTGCATCAGAAACTAATCCATACAAGATGCCATTGTTCCCAGCAACGAGCTATTTGACGATTGCCTTCTTCTTGGCAGTGTTGGTTATCTTGGTTTTGGATCCTGCAACGCAAGTCTCAGTTATCGCCACAATCATCTTCTTTATTTTGATGATTGCTGGGTATACACTTTGGTCAAAGCGTAAGCAACAAACATTGTAAAAAATAAAAAATGGCAGCTCGCGTTTGCGAGCTGCCATTTTTTGCTTATTTACGATCACCAACGGTAATCATTTGATTGTGCCACTTATCTTGTAGCAAGGCTTCCAAGTAGACAAGAGCAACTGTTTCACGTGAAACAGTTTGCGCAGGCGTCTTTTCGTGACTGTCTGTGATAATTGCCTTTCCAGCCGCGCCACCATGGAACATAACAGGACTGATAACTGTAGTATCGAATGGTGAATTCATCAACATCTCACCGGCTTGGCGTTGCTGACTGAAGTAACCAGGCATCGCCTTCCAAAGTTCACCTTCACGACCAGTTGTTTCTTGGTTCATACCACCGGCACCCAGCCACAAAATACGTTGAACATCTGTACCAGATTGGTCAATCGCATCCAATAGGGCTTGCGCGTACGTTGGCATTGGTGATGATCCGACGAAGCTGACGATAATATCGGCATCACGGACAGCGTCGACCAAGCTTTCTGATTCATACATGTCACCAGGAAAGACTTGGTAGCTGTTTTGTTGGTCACGCGTTAGACCGCGTGGACGACGCGCTAACAATGTCAATTGCATATCGTTTGGCGCGACGTTTTCAAAATTATCGATAAAATACTGTGCGACATTTCCCGTTGCACCAAGTACTAGTACATTTGTCATTGTTACCACCTCATTTTCTTGTGCAAATAATAGCACAGAAAATTAAAATAGTGGTTGCAAAAGGGCTAGTCCAGAATGAGTTGGTAAGCCATACGCTCACCGTGAGGAACCGGCATTTCAACCATGCCACGATAATCGAAGCCAAGGTTAGTCATAACTTTTTGCATAATGACATTCTTAGGGTATGTGTCCATGCGAATATCATTAAAGCCTTGCTCCAAAGAAATAACCAGCAAATCTTGCAGGAATTGTTGCGCAAGTCCCTTACCACGAATGGTACCGTCCATCCCCACACGGTGAATCGTCATATATTGCGTAGCATCTCCTGCCCATGAACCATCAATTTCTTCATAGGGTCCTTCTGGTCCGGGAATCAACTTGGCGATGCCGGACACCTTGCCTTCGTAAACTTGCACGTAAGCAATGCCTTCAGTAATAGCCGTTTCAAATTCTGCACGAGAAGGACCATCCCCATGTTGCCATTGTGGTGAATCTTGCTCGGCCAAAAAGGCAATCGCATGGTCAATAATTGTGCTAATGGCGTCTAAATCTGACAAACGCGCACGACGGGTATAAGTCGTCATAAGTATTCTCCTCAGAATAAAAGGTTTGTTTCTTACATAATAGGCTATTCTAGCCGAAATATGATGTCGATTTGTTATCAAGATGACAACAGATTAGCCAGTCAGCTTGTTGTCGCTGTGGGGCTCAGTTAGAATTGATACTATCAAATGAAATTCATGAGGTTTCGACATGCAAAAACAACCAGGAGATTGGATCTTCCGTGCTGTTAAAGGTGCACTGATTGGATCTGGGTTTATCCTACCCGGTATTAGTGGTGGCGCATTAGCTGCTGTATTTGGATTATACGAACGAATTATCAACTTCTTGGCGCACCCATTTAAGCGTCTAAAGGAAAATATTTTCCTTTTCTTGCCAGTTGGTATCGGCGCAATTTTAGGTATTTTTGCGCTATCTTTTGCGATTAGTTTTGTGCTTGGTAAGCACGAAAGCGTTGCCCTTTGGTTCTTCGTAGGTGCAATCATCGGGACGTTGCCATCTTTGTGGCGTGACGCTGCCAAGGAAGGACGTACCAAAGTCGATGTGGCAATTATGATTGTGTCATTTGCTGCGATGTTGGCCTTTTTGCTGTTTGGTGCCCCGCTCTTTTCAGAAATTGAGCCAAGTTTTGGTGCTTGGATTTTAGCGGGTGCCTTAATTGGTCTTGGCTTAATCGTGCCGGGGCTGAGCCCATCCAATTTCTTGATTTACTTAGGGTTATATAAAGGCATGAGTGACGGTATTAAGCATGGTGACTTAAGTGTTTTGGTACCAATTATCATTGGATTGTTTGCCATCATTGCACTACTATCAAAGTTCATGGCTTACATTTTCAAGGTTGCGTATGCTAAATTATTCCACGGTATTTTTGGAATTGTTTTAGCGTCGACAATCATGATTGTGCCGAATGATTTTAACGACTTTACGATTATTCACGTTGTCATTTCAGCGTTATTGCTAGCACTTGGAACGTGGCTTGGTTGGTGGATGAGTCGTTTGGAAGATAAGATGAATACAAAATAAAGATAAAGCGGTCGCACGATAACGTGCGACCGCTTTTTTTCAAAAAAGGTTAAGGAATTCAAGCACCAAGTTGTCACAAAGGTAACCCGGTGAGTAACGATGCTACAATCACGTCACTTAATACTGATAGTGAATGAGGAAAACATTATGAATGTGACCATGCATTTAAATTTAGAGGCATTTGAATTTGAGCTGGCAGATAGTCAGGTGATTGATGAGTTAGTGAGTAAAAAGAAGTTGAAAGTCACGATGTTAGACCATTATGGGCGATTGTACGAAGGCGATTTGGCAGAAGCTTTTTCATCAGATGATTTGACGACACGTGATTTGGTGCCGGGTAACCTATACTATGAAACTGAAGGTAAGCGACTTATACTGCCCTATGAATTGCTGAAGAAAATGGATAAACACTATGTTCATTTGGCTGCAGTAGTCGATGCAGAAGCGTTTGTCGCGTTTTTGAAGCAGGCAGATCAGGAAATAATACTAAGCTGTAAATTATAAAAGCAGGCGGACATTAAAATCCGCCTGCTTTTTAAATAGCGCGCAAAATAGCCATGCTGATAATACCGACTAAAACCGTCCACATAATTGATTTCGTTCGCCAAATTGTAAGCAATGTTGGAATAGTTGCGAAAACGGCTAACCAATTAATGCCAGGTAGTTGTCCCGCTTTAATCACGACTAGATTTTCAAAAAATAACGCTGTCATCAGGCTTAGTGGAATGAACGCTAAAAAAGATTGTAGCCAGTTTGGTAATTTACCAAAACGAACTAAAACAAATGGTGAGATACGAGGCAACCAGGTAGCTAATCCGGCAGTAATTAACACAATGACGTAATAACTTGTCATACAAAACCTCCTGGGCGTTTAGCATTCAAATATGCACTTAGTCCAGCAGCAATAACAGTCGCAATCAGTACTGCACTAGCACTGCCAAAAAATGGTGCCATGATGAGATAAATCAAAACCGTACTACCGACAGTCGTGATGATTAAACGACGAGTTGTGATGACTTTGGCAGTATCAATTTGAAAATACCAAAGCGCCGCAAACATAGCGACTAGAGCAAAATCCAAACCAAATTGCTGTGGGTTTGGAATAAATTGACCAAAAAAGGCCCCAACGAATGTCGCAATAATCCACGCAAGATATGACGAGACATTTACACCGTGCTGCCAGCTAACCGTGATGTTGGTGTTGGTATGATTACTAGCAAACACACCGTAGGATTCGTCAGTTAACAGGGATCCCATGCCGATGGCCGATGGCAATGATTGATGGCTAAATTTTTGAGCCACCGATAGCGACATCAATAAGTGCCGTGCGTTAACTAGAAATACTAATGAAGTAATCGCAGATACTGGTGCCATGGAAGCAGCCAAACTGGTCATTAAAAATTGTGCGCTACCAGCATAAACAAAAATTGACATGCCAACAATGAACCAAATCGGCAAATGCGCACTGACACCCAGAATCCCAACCGTTAACCCGATACTCAAGTAGCCTAACATGGTTGGCGCAGCATCTAATACACCACGTTTGAATGTATACGTTTCATCCATAAGCCTGCCCTACTTTCCAGATTGTAAAGATATGTGCAATTACAACATACATACTCGGAAATCACTAGCGATAAATTTATTAAATCTGTTAAAAAACAGATTTAATAAAGTGCTCGTTTAAGGTTGAAAAAGTTTCATCAAAAAATTTTTTAAGGCTTTCAAACTACGATTAAATCATTGAATAGCAGAAATCATCTTTTGAACCAAATGGAGGAACGCGTTATGTTTAGCTATAGTACATTGGATTATGCAAAGTTTGTTTACGACCCAGCCATTTGTGATTTTATTGCGACAACCAATGATGGCCAAAATGTGGATTTGCGCCAAGTTGCATCAGCGGAAGAAACAGTGGCATATCAATTGCCGGCACCTGTATACCAACAAGTATCAATGTAGTTAACAAGGAATATCTAAAAAAATAGACGAATCGCAATTGCGACTCGTCTATTTTTGAGGTCTAAGCGTGTGAAAGTTCGTTTAAAGTTCTGCCCTGAGCATCTTTTAGCTGAAGCCAAGTGTTTGTACCGGCAAAGTACAGGAAATGGCCCACTTCATTAGCACTCTTCAAGACCACATCCTTAGTAGTGTGACCATTAGAAATGGCGTCAGCGTGTTCCTCACGTAATGTTAAAGCGAATCGCTGTGCAAAGCCGACTGATCCATCTTTGTTCAGTGGCATATCAGTTTGCAATGTTGCGCCCGCAGCGATGACCATTTCATCACGTTTGCGCCAAGTAACGGTTGCCTTTGCACCGTTGAAATCAATGAAGAATGGCACATCTGCAAAGTCTTGCTTAAAACGGTGTTGCGCTTTTGCTGGTTTCTTAGGAGCTTTAGCGTTTTCGACTAAGGAATCAAGGTACTTGGCAATTCCAGCAGATAAGTCAGTTGTACCAAACAATTCTGGCAAAGCGTTGGCTGTTTCTTCGGAGAGCGTAATCGTGATTTTCTCGGGCATGAGCAGATCCTCTAAATTTACTTGTGGTATGGGCTGTGAGCGTTAATCATAAACGCGCGGTAAATTTGCTCAGTTAAAACCAGACGCATCAATTGGTGTGGCAATGTAAATCGGCCAAAACTAATTTGTGTGTTGGCGCGTTGCACAACTTCAGGTGCCAAACCGAGTGATCCACCGATGACGAAAGTGATGTCCGAATCACCGCGAAGAGCCAACTTATCGATTTCGGCAGCAAGTTCTTCACTGCTACGTTCGTTTCCCTTGATGGCCAAGGCGAAAACATATTCCTTATCCTTGATTTTTGATAGAATGCGTTCGCCTTCTTTGCCCATAACTTGGTCCATTTGGGCCTGTGACAATTGTTCGGGTGCTTTTTCGTCAGGAACCTCGATTATTTCGAACTTTGCAAACTTTTGCAAACGTTTTGCGTATTCTGCAATACCATCTTTCAGGTATTTTTCTTTCAATTTTCCGACACCAATGATTTTAATATTCATCCGTCTTAAACCTTTCTTAAGAAATTTATTGATTTCATCATAGTTTTTAACAGTTGTGGATAACTGTTTAAACAAATTGCAATTAATACCTTTTCCACATGTTACTAACAGGTTGTGAATTGGCTACAAACGTTATTATATCAAAGATTCATAGGGTTTACGTGGATAGTTATCCACATTTATCCACAGATGGGTAAAAATCGTGTGGATAACTCTGGAAACGTTAGAAACTCGGCATTTGATCATAATTTTTCACAATTTAAGCCACAAAAAATTCTGGAGTAAAAACAGTTTTGCACACCCCATTTTTGCCTGAAATAATTGAATACAAAGTATGAAAAGGATGTAAGTTTGTAATATTCGGAAAACAGGATTATTTAGCATCATATACATGAAAATCGTGATATTTGTCGATAAAAGGCGTACATTTTGGCATGTGAATTCAGAAAGCTGCCAAAATCTCTAAAATTCATTAAGGTTAAACTTAACAACACTTCAGAAATGCCCATATTTAGGGGCATTGCATGTAACAATTAGTTTCGCACAGGTTTTCCACACTGACTTTTCCCCCGTGGATAGTGGGTTTCATTGCACAAATGGCCATTTTATCCACAAGTTTTCCACAGGTTGTGGGGAAAAGCGTGCGGTTATCCCCTATTTATCCACAAAATTCTGTGTAAAACCTTCATCACGCTTCCTGTATAATAAATCAAGTTGGGGGATACTTAATATTATGAAAAAACGATTCAGTGGTTTAACACCGCCACAAGTCTTAACGTTAGGTTTTTTGGCAATTATCTTTGTCGGCGCCTTGATTTTGACATTACCAATTTCACATCAACAAGGTGTTCATATTAGTTTTATGGATGCGTTATTCACAGCCGTGTCGGCAACCGCAATTACGGGTTTGACCGTTGTGAATACTGCGACCACCTGGTCACTATTCGGCCAGATTATTCTATTGATTATGATTGAAATCGGTGCCCTTGGATTTATGACGTTTGCGGTTTTGTTATTTGCAATCACTGGGCAACGAATGGATTTGAAAGCGCGTTTGATGGCACAACAGGCTTTGAATCTGCGTAATTTAGCGGATGTTAAGAGTGTGCTGCAGTACGTCTTCTCGCTATCTGCCATCATCCAAGTCATTGGCGCTGTTTTGATGATGCCGGACTTTATTCCCCGCTTCGGATGGACGCACGGTATTTATTTGAGCATTGCATCATCAATTTCGGCATTCGGTAATGCTGGATTTACATTTTTCGATGAACCAGTATTCTTCTTGCGCAATGATCCATACATTTTATTGGTCTGGATGCTGTTAATTTCAGCCGGTTCACTTGGATTCTTGGTTTGGCGCGATTTGCTCTTATTCCACAAGCAACGCCGATTGAGTTTGCACACCCGCGTGGCGTTGTACGTCTCAGCGTGGTTAACCGGACTAGGATTCTTGTTCTTCTTGTTTACTGAAAAAGTATTATCACCGTTGGCTAATTCAACTTCAATTGGTCACCGCGTGATGGATACGCTGTTCTTAGCGGTTGTTCCTCGAACAGCTGGACTTGAAGTTGTGCCACTTAGTTCGATTTCGGCGGCTGGTTTAATGATTATCATGCTGTTGATGTTCGTCGGTGGAACGCCAGGATCAACGTCTGGTGGTATTAAAACGACTACGCTTGGTATTTTATGGTTGCAGTCAATGGCAGCCCTCAGAGGTCAGGAAACGGTTAATTTCGGTGGTCGTCGTTTTAGCCAAAAAATTGTGATTAAGGCGATGATGTTGGCTGTTATATCTAGCGTATTCGTGGTCGGCGTGTCATTGTTGCTAACCATCACGGAATCAATTCCTAAGGGTGAAGGTCTTGAATACATTGTCTTCGAAGTCATTTCAGCCTTTTCAACAACTGGTTTTTCAATGGGTCTAACCCCTCACCTGACTGATTTTGGTAAGGTGGTCATTATGATTGTGATGTTCATTGGCCGTGTTGGTTTGTACACGGTTATGTTCTCGGTCATGAATATTCGTGAAAAGCCAACGAGCTTCCAATACCCAACTGAAGAAATTATCATTGGTTAGAAATTAAGCACCGACAATATTTTGTCGGTGCTTTTTATGTGCATTCTGGATACAATAGTCTTAAACATAGGAATTGAAACGGGGGAAATCATGACGAAGGTTGATTTGGTAGCAACGGACTTGGATGGGACGTTTTTGAGTGATACAAAAAGGATTAACGAGGACTTTTTTGACCAAATTTTAAAGCGACTTGAAGCGACAAATGGTCATTTTGTGATTGCGAGTGGTCGTGATGAAGAGCAAATCCACAAGCAATTTAAGCCATTTGTTGGTCGATATGATGTTGTGGCTGATAACGGTGCGGTTGTTCGAACGGCTAAAGGCGAATTGCTAAATGTGTCTGGGTTGTCTGTGGCGGAAGTTGAAACAATGATGCAAGTTGTGGCTGATTTACCATTTGATCCACGTCAAGGCGCGCTATTTACTGGTCATGAGGCGGTGTATATGTTGCGCGATCAAGGTCGTTTGAACTTGGCTCATCAATCGCTAGTTTTGATGATGTTTTCAAATGTTAAGATGATTGATTCATTAGATGAGATTCACGAACCAATTTTGAAGGTGACGATTACGTATGCTGAGCATCAAATGATGGATTTCATCGCTGCAGCGCGTGACGCGCTGGGTAATCGCGCCCATGTGACCACGTCGGGTTACGGATCAGTCGATATTGTGGCACCAGATGTTAATAAGGCTAATGGGTTGGCGTATGTTGCCAAGCATTATGGTCTTAATTTGGAGCAAGATTTGGTTGCATTTGGTGATGGGTTGAATGATGCTGAAATGTTGGCAAAAGCGAAGCGTCCATTTGCCATGCCAAATGGTGATAAAACTTTAATTGCAACCTACCCTGTTGCGGATGCTGATAATAACCACGACGGAGTTTTAACAACTTTGGAAAATTTATTAAATAAATAATAAGACGGCAATACGTTTCAATATGCAAAATTATGCATATTGAAACGTATTTTTGTATACGGAAATCACCCCTTAGTTTGATGTTCAAAAAGCGACTTTGTGAAGTTCACAAACTAGTAACATTGTTGATTTAAAATTTAAAGATGAAGTTAAATGTTTGTTCGCATCGGAGTTCAAGGAGGAATAACCATGGCATATATGGTATTTAAAGTTGGCGCACAACGGGTATCATGCACTGTATATGATGGTGAACAACCAAAAGAACGATCTGGATTCGATGTTTTAGGGGCTGATGAACAGATTGTTGCCAAGATGAAACGCTTGATTAAGCTCTATGGCGCTTTTTATACGTTGAAAAGTGTTGGTGTACTAACCGAAAATGGTGATTTTAAAGAAAAAACGCTGCAAAAGTTGCCGGTAACGGTAGGCAAATTATCGGCTGAAGACACGGTCAAAAACACCTGCCAAATGTATGATACAAACAACTAATTATTATTTGTGAAGAACATCACAACAAAAGGTTTAGATTTTATAAAGGCGGTAGTGAACGTTTTCACAAAACAGTCATAGCAAGGGTTTAGAGCAACATAAAATAAAAAATCACCGTCAATAATGACGATGATTTAGCAATTATTTGAGATTATCCATTGCTTCGTTAAGCAATTTGTCTACCAGAATGTTACCTGCGCTGGTTGCGTGTCCCTTTACCCAGATGAATGACAAACGCCCCTTTACTTGTTGCACCAAATCATAGACTTGTTGCCAAGCAGTTAAGTTAGCAATTTCGCCAGAAGCTTTACGCCACCCCTTTGATTGCCAGTTGTACATCCAATCTGTGACAGTGTCTAGAACGTACTTTGAATCGCTGACAATCGTGACTGGTTCAGGAACTTTGGCCATCTGCAAAAGCGCGTTGATTAGACCGAGAATTTCCATTTCGTTGTTCGTGCGACCGTAAAAAGCACCACTGTCTGAGAAAACGGGTGTCTGCATATCTGAGCCACGGTAAATAGCGATCGCCCAAGCAGCTTTGTCAGTTGGACGCACGTGACCACCAGCTACATTGCCTGTGTTACGACTACCACCATCCGTGAAGATGTAATAATATTCATCTTTTGCATCAAATTTACCATCGTAAGCTGTTTCGTATTTACGTGATAAATCACCTGAGGCGCCAGTTTGATCATCAAACCAAGCTTGTGCTTCAGCGCGCGTTGCAAAGCCTTTGTACTTCGGTGCTGGCTTTGTGTGGGTGTACTTTTGAACCTCAGACCATGGCTTGGTGTAGAGGCCCTCGAACTGGTTTCCGACAATTGCGTAGGTCTTCATTGTTTCTCCCTAATTTTCGATTAATCTTATGTAATATCATAGCTTAAATTGTTATGTAACGGAATTATTCAGCTATTTTTTATTCGAAGGGGAACCGGATGTTTAAGTATTATTTCACTTATGAACCATCGATTCCAACGGGCATTGGGTTTGGCCAATTTTCATTGACCCATGGCACAATGCTTTTGCTAATGGCGGGTTTGATTTATTATATTGTCCGCTATTATATTGCAGCAACTGACAGTCGTCGTCGCCACATGCGTTGGGGGATTGCGATTGCCATTTGGACGATGGAATTATTTAAGGATTTCTATTTGGCTGTGACTGGTCAATGGGAACCAAGTTTGTTGCCACTGCATTTGTGTGGCTTTGGGTTGATGATGATTGCGGTGGATGCCATCTATCCTAACAAAACCACCCGCGAAATTTTGTATAGTTTAACGATTTGGGGAGCTTTCGCCGCTGAAATTTTCCCAGATTGGGCGTACTATCCAATTATGAATCAATGGGCATTGCAAAGTTTCTTGATCCACGCATTGTTGATTGCCTATCCAATGATGTTGATGGTGAGTGGCGAAATGGTGCCAAACTGGCGTGAATTATGGCGTCCGGTATTATTCTTGGTTGTTGTCGTACCGTTTGTCATTTGGGTGAATGGTCAATTGGGAACGAACTTTTTCTTCCTAAACGTCGCAGCGCCAGGATCGCCGTTGGAGCCTTTGCAACAAGCCTTTGGACATGGTGGTTTGTATATCACTGTGGTGCTCTCACTTTTGGCATTGCTGTGGGTCATCATGTACACGCCATGGGAAATTGCCAAGCGTCGTAAAGCGGCGGTGGCTGTCACAGTATAATCAGATATGAAAAAACGGTAGAACGCTGAGTTCTACCGTTTTTGTGTTTACAATGGAATTTTTAAATCATGATCAGGGTTTACGAGCTTCGTTTTCTTAACGAAAATTACGTTCATTAACCAAGCTGAGATAACCGGGACGATGATATACGCGCCAAGCAGTCTCAACCAAATATAGGCGCCGTCAGATGCTTGTAAAGCGGTTAGGGGACCAATTAGGCCAGATGCGCCAAAACCAGCTGAAAACGGCGTTCCTTTGATCGACAAGAGTGTGGCGACACCACCAGCAATTCCGGCGGCAATCATGACCGGAACGAATAACAAGGGTTTGCGCAACATATTGGCCATTTGAATTTTTGGTGAGCCGATAACGTGGGCAATTGTGCCACCGATTGGATTCACCGAAGCGCTCATCCAGGCTAATGTCAGCGCGCCAGCAACAATACCAGCATTCGCTGCACCAGATCCGACGCCAGCAATGCCAAGTGCAGTCGCGATGCCGACTGATGAAATAGGTGAAACAATCAAAGCCGCAAATGCTAGTCCTAAGAAAATACTCATCGGCAAAGGTGAAAGGTGGGTTGCCACCGCAACGACATTACCAATTGCATTTTGGATGCGAATCATCCAAGGCAAAGTCGCCAAACCAATGCCACCACCAATCAACAACGTGATAGTGGGCAAGAAAATAATTTTGAGTTGACCGAGCCGAGGTTCCATCACGATCACGAGCAAAGCTGAAATGAACGTGACAAGCATAATGTTCAAAATCGCGCCGGTACCGGCTAGGGTATAGGTGTTGTTCGGATTAATCGTCACCACGCCAGCCGAGACGACGCTCGCTAGACCGATTGAGGCAGAAGCTAATGTGCTGAGTCGGAGGAAATAACCGACGGCAAACGCAGCAATAATTGGCAACATACTTTGTGAGACATTCGTCATCATCGTGATGAGACGAACCCAAGGATGTTGACCGAAAAGTAATAAGACCTGGCTCGTTAAAGCAGGTGGTAACAGAGCAATGATAATGCCGAGGCTATTACCATTTAAGACATTTAACGTGAAATCTTGCCAATTATGGCGCGGTGATACAAGCGTTTCAGGGTGCATCGTTGCGTCTCCTCTTTATGGGTATGGGTGCGGAAAGTAAAAAGCCGATTTGAATGAACAAATCGGCTTTGATTTGTTGATACTAATCATACGGACAAACCAATTAGTGTCAACTAGTTATTTAACTTTAATTTATGGTCTAGGTGGCTAAAAACAGTTTTATCAGCGTAGCCAATAACAACGCCTTGGAAAAAGAATGAGACCAAGGTTCCAATGTTAACCGCTACCAAGTTGCCAGTAAAGGCCCAAACAGCCATTGAGATGACCATTGGAATGGCGAAATTAACAATTTGCGCGACACCGGCGTTTCCCTTGAAGAACATAAAACGTGTTAGGTTTGTTAGATCATCTAGGGGATGCAAAATGAATTGCAAACGCTGGGTGATTGAAACCCCGCAACCGACTGAAACAATTGCAATCAAATCAATCAGTAAGCGGGTGGGCATTGGTAAATCACCGATGCCTTGTGCAGCAAAAAATGATGAGACAAACCCAATGATGACACTAAACGTCAAGACGAATAGCAAATTACCAATCACACGTGGCCAATCAATACTCTTCAAAAGAACGCAACTGAGAATCGCGGCGATAAGTCCGTATGCAAACAAAAACACACTGATTGATAGGCCGGTTGCTTTGGCCAAATTGGCTGCAGATGCCGTCCAGGGTGCTGACCCCATGTTGGTGGCAACCGTTAAGCCGTTACCGACAGCGTTGAAGAGCAAGCCGGCAATAAAATAAAGTCCTGTTTCACGACTGCTTAAATTGCGCAGCTGTCCGTTTTCGTTATACATCGTAAATACCTCTTTCTCTATTCTAACAGTATGTGTTAATGAACAAAACGACTGTCAGGACTTTTTAAAAGGTTAATTAACGAGTTTATGTTACGATAATGTTACAAACAGAGAAATTATTATATAGGGGGACTTAATTATGGGTGCTTATGGAGCTTTTTGGCGTAACTATTTTAACTTTTCAGGACGTTCAACGCGATCAGAGTTTTGGTGGCCATACATTATTAACATTGTGATTGTGGCTATTCTTGGCATGTTGGCAGGGACACAGAGCAGTCACTGGTGGACGGCGCCATTTGGTATCGCTACAGTTGTATTTGGTGCACTGATTATTATTCCAATGTGGGCATTGATTGTGCGTCGTGTACGTGACACTGGTGTTGAACACGTTGTGATTTGGAGTTTGGTAGCTATCATTTTCGATATTGTTAGCTTTGTCTTTGGGTTTATTCCAACGAAGCAATTCGGAAATCGTTAATGTTCGGAAAAATAGAGGTAATGTTCGTGTTTAGAGGTCGTTTTCGACCTCTTTTTATTTATTGTTTGCAAAACCTTTGTGTTAATCGTTTTAATGTGCGACAATAGTTAAGTTGTTTTTAGAAAAGTGAATACATTTTATAAGGAGTTTTGCTTCATGTTTGAACGCTACTTCAAGTTGTCTGAACTTGGGACGACGATGCGCACGGAATTTTTGGCCGGTGCGACAACGTTCGTTTCAATGGCCTACATTCTTTTCGTTAACCCATCTGTTTTGGGTGCTGCGGGGATGGATAAAGGGGCTGTGTTCACGGCAACTGGATTAATCGCAGCGATTGCAACCATCTTTATGGGTGCCGTTGCACGTTATCCTTTCGCCATTGCACCGGGACTTGGTGTGAACGCCTTCTTTGCTTACAGTGTGGTAATCGGAATGGGCGTTAAATGGCAAACGGCATTGGCAGGCGTATTCGTCGCCGGTGTCATCTTCTGGATTTTGACAGTTCTCCGCATTCGCGAAACGATTATCAACGCCATTCCAGCTGATTTGAAGGCTGCCATTGCGGGTGGTATCGGTTTGTTTATTGCCATGATTGGACTGGTCGACGGTGGGATTGTCGCGGCCAACAAGTCAACGATCATTGGCTGGGGCGACTGGAGTAATCCACAAGTGATGCTAACGATTTTTGGTGTCTTGGTCAGTTTTGCGTTGTTCGCACGTAAGATTCCAGGTGCTATCTTTATCGGTATCGTTATTACATCAATTGTTGGATTGGTAACAGGCTTGATTCCTGCACCATCTGGCATTGTTGCCGGGGTGCCAAGTTTGGCACCAACGTTTGGACAAGCCATCTTCGGTTTGCACGACGTGTTCACAATGCAGATGATTCCAGTTATTCTAACGTTCTTGCTAGTGGCATTCTTTGACACAGCTGGTTCTTTGGTTGGAATTGCTCGCTCTGGTGGATTCTTGGTCAACAATGAATTGCCACGTGCTGGTAAGGCTTTGATGGCCGACTCAATCGGAATGTTGGGTGGTGCCTTGTTGGGAACATCACCTACAACGGCATTCGTTGAATCATCAACTGGAATCGCCGTTGGTGGTCGTTCAGGAATGACGTCAGTCTTTACAGGAATCTTCTTCTTGTTGGCATTGTTCTTCTCACCATTGTTGGTTGTCGTGACGTCTCACGTGACGGCACCAGCCTTGATTGTAGTTGGTGTGTTGATGGCCGGAAATCTTGCTGCTGTTAACTGGGAAGATTTCCCAATTGCCGCTGCGTCATTCTTGACGGTTATTGGTATGCCATTGGCTTACTCAATCTCAGATGGAATTGCCATCGGATTTATCGTGTACCCATTCTTGATGATCGTAACTGGTCGTGGTAAGAAGGTTCACCCAATTATGTATGCACTAGCAGTTGTCTTTATCGGCTTTGTTTACGTGCTACAAACTAATCATTAATAATGAGTTGTTTCATGTGAAACAAAAATGGGCAGGGCTACCAATTTGGTAACCCTGCCCATTTATTTTAGTGAGATGCTACGAATGCCTTAAAGTTTGGCATGACCGTATCCAACCAGGCGATTGTGCTGTCATCAGTGAGATTATCCGTGCCACTTAACTTTTGGTGACCGGCACCAACTAGCGTATCATTCCCCATCAAAACGGGTGATTGTAGGGCAAACAAAATATCGCGCAAGTGTATTTGCGCATAAACTGTTCCCAAAAATCCAGGGGTGGTTCCCATGATTAATGATGGCTTGTTGATCATGACCTTGTCGACACGTGACAACCAGTCGATGGCGTTCTTTAGGACACCTGGAATTGAGTGGTTGTACTCAGGCGTCAACCAGATGACACCGTCAGCCTCTTTAACAGCTTGCTTGAATGCCACAACTTCTGGTGAAGGTGTTAGTTCATCATCCACGCTGTAAAATGGCAAGTTATTAATAGATAGAACATCAATTGATAGGTCATCAGAACCGTAACGCTTGGCCAAAAAGTTAGCCAAGACACGGTTTAATGAGTTCTTGCTGTTACTACCAACGATTGCAACGTATTTCATAAAGCTTATTCTCCTACGTTAAATTGAAAAATACTGTCTTCAAGTTTACAGCAGGAATGATGAAAACCAAAATGATAGCCATTATTTGGCAGATGTTTGTTGATATGGAAACAAAACCCGCCTATAATGAAAATGGTATAGGAGGGTTTTGTTATGGACCAACAACGCGTTTTCATTCAGAGTTATATGTCACTAATGAGCAAGTTAGTCGGATTGAATCAATCGAAGATGAGCGAAAAACTTGCTGATTATCGTCACCCAGAAGTGGAGACACTAGAGTTCATTGCGAATCATCCAGACGATGCAAACGTCACAAAATTGGCGGAATATTCTGATATGACGCGTGGCGCAATTACGAAAATCACGAATAAGATGATTGAAAAAGGGGTAGTTACTGATTATAAGAAGCCGGAAAACAAAAAAGAACGATACTTTACGCTGACTGACAAGGGACGCGAAGTGAATGAAGTTCATGAGTCGTTGAACAACGAATTTTTCGATCGGGACAAGCCGGTGTTCGATGCAGTGAGCTCAGCAGACATTGATAAGATGATTGCGTTTGCCCAAACTTACAGCCAATTTTTGGATGCTGAAATAGCGAAAACAAAAGAATAGATACCGAATCTGCAACTGGTTTTAAACGAGTTGCAGTTTTTTATTGTTCTTATTTTGTTGACAAGGAAACAAAATAAGTTTAATATCTATTTTTGTTGACAAGGAAACAAAAAAGAAAAGTCGAATAAATCGACGATTCTTGCTCACAACAATTAAACGAGGTTTTATATATATGTTCCATTCAAAGACGATGCAAGTCGATCCGCTACCTGCTAATTTGGTTAGCATTGCGTGGTTGTTAGTCCTTGGTGCGATGGCGCCTATGTTGGATTCAACGATGGTGAATATTGCTGTTAATCAACTGCGCATTGATTTTGGTACCAGCCTGGCACTGATTCAGTGGACTGTTACTGGCTTTATTCTAGCGATGGGTGCTGCCGTGCCGTTTTCAAGTTGGTTAGTTGATCGCTTTTCCGGCAAGATGGTCTATTTCTGGTCAGAAATCGCATTTGGTGTTGCGTCACTGCTTGCTGGCCTATCAGGCAATGTTGAAATGTTGATTACATTGCGCATTGTGCAAGGCTTTGCGGCTGGTATGATTATGCCGGTTATGTTCACGTTGCTAGTTGATTTATTTGGCGGTGACAAAATGGGTCGCGTGATGTCGATTATCGGTGTACCTATGACATTAGGTCCGATGGCTGGACCGATTATTGGTGGCTTGATTGTCCAATTGATCTCATGGCGCTGGATTTTCTTCATTAATGTGCCAATTGTTTTAATCTCAGCATTGATGTTATATAAGAAGGTGCCAGCGATTGCGCCTAAAAATCCGTCTGCTACTTTTGATGGCTTTGGTGTCAGCCTGTTGGTCGCGCTTTCAGTAACGTTTGTTTATGGCACGGTGCAAGCCAGCACGACAGGATCGTTTAACAACCAGCTAACTGTTGGCTTCGGTGCGTTGACAATCGTTATTTTAATTGGGTACTTGTTGTACGCTTGGCGTTATCCAAATACGGCAGTGTTGCCCCTTCGTCTTTTCAAGCACCGCAATTTTTCAGGTGCCATGCTAGGTAACCTCCTAGCCGGCTTTATTACTAGCGGACCAATGATTTTGTTGCCCCTCTTTTTCCAAGATGTTCGTGGCGAAAGCGTCATTATGGCTGCGGTATCACTCATTCCACAGAGTGTCGGTATGCTAGTTTCACGTGGAACAATTGGTAAGTTGATCGATACGATTGGTGCTCGTTGGGTTGTCATTACGGGTACAGTACTTACTATTATTAGTACGTTGCCTTTTGTATTCTTTGATGCCCAGACGGCCTACTGGTTAATTGCCATTGTGATGTTTGTTCGCGGTGTTGGTGGTGCGGCGGTTAAGTCAGCCATCCAAGCGGATGCTTATGTTGGTATCGACCGTGCTGATTCAGGTAAGGCATCGTTGGGATCTAACTTGTTTCAACAAGTTGGTTCAGCCTTCGGGTCAGCTGTCCTAGCCACGTTGGTTGCTGGCTTTGTCAGTGCACATCACATTGTTCAAACAGCCCAATTGTTGGGTGCATACCAATACGCATTTGCTTGGGGGACAGTCTTTGTTGTTTTGATGATTGTTCCGGCATTTATGCTAACTCACAAAGTGAAGTAAATATAATCCACAAAACTGTTCACGTTCGCGTGGACAGTTTTTAATTTAGGAGGATTACATGACATTGAATGTCAGAGGTTGTATATTTAGTTAATAACGAATTTTTTAGGGTGAGAAAAATATGGAGTGGATGATTGAGAAAAAGGACCGCCAGAAAGTAGAGTTACTACGCTATTTGGTATCGCGGCCTGAGATTAAATTGCCACTAAAGGTAGTCCAAGAATACTTCGATTGGTCAAAGTATATGGTGCTATCGACAATTCGTGGCTTGTTTGATGATATGCAGGAATTTTATGGTGAGGAACCATCATTTTTTAAATTATCTGAAGATGAAAAAATGATTGAATTAACGCAGAATCGTAACGTTGATTCAAACGTCTTTGCGTTGCAGTACATGCGTCAATCAATTCCTTGGCAACTAATGCGTGAGACGTTTAATGAAACGATGCGTTCATATGAAGATTTTGCTGTTCGCAATTTAACAACCGTTTCTTCAGCGCGTAATGGGAAACTACAACTCGACGAATTCTTTGAACAACACGGTATTACAATTACGCAGGATTATACGTTGACAGGGAACGAGGCAGAAATACGCGCAGTGTATTTCCGACTATTCGTAAAGTATTTTGCAGATCGCATTTTTCCTTTTTCGGATGAAGAGTTGGCGCTAGCAAATCAAGCGATTAAAGCGATTATCAAAATTATTTCACCTGAAGAAACTAAAATTCGGCAAAGTAAGCGAATTGCGTTGCGATTTTCAACTGCGATTTGGCTTGAACGTCTACAATTAGGTCATTTTGTGGAAGATGATGCAATTGATGATTTGTTGTTGCCAAATGATCAATTAAACGACAAGTCACAGCGCCTCATTGCGTATTTCGAACAGCAAGTGAAGCTGCGTGTTCCAGATATTTCTGATGAGCACCTACATCGTGAAGCACGTTATGCCTTGATTGCGCTATTTTCAATTGACGTTGGGTATGAAGTTGGTCGCTATGAGAATTTGACACCATCAGCCGCGGGGATGATTGAGGGATTTATTCGCTTGGTTGACCGTCATTATGATGATTTCTTTGGTTATCAGTTGACGGCACGTGAACGGGACCTTATTCGAGAAGTATTTTTCGGCACGTTGATTGGTGCGGTGGTTAGTCCGACAAGCGACGATCGACAAATGGTGGTGCGCTTCGATGCGGCGTATGAACAATTCCCATTAATGGCTGATTTTACGTTGAATCTGATTGATGATATTGCAGAGCGTCGTCAACTTGATGTGACGGCAGCACGAAATGCGTATTTTGAAATTCTTTACGTTGGATTTGCATCGGTATTTGATATGCACCGTGTGTTCCCAAAGATTAAAGTTGCGATAGATATTAATTATCAATTTGGTCTCGAAGCTATTTTGACAGATATGCTACTAGGATTGCGGGCAATGAATGTTGAGGTGTCTGAATTCATTGATGACGACACTGATATTTTGATATCTGACATCAATCATGCACAGATTCCCGAAGAAAATACATTTATCTGGCCGACGATGCCAACCTCATTGGATTTTGAGCAATTGCGTCGCCGTTTGAGCGAAATGAAGGTTGAAAAGTTTGAAGAAGAGCGTGGAATCAAGCTACGTTTCCCTACAAATTAATACGTTTTTTTTATTGTTAAAAAAAACAAAAAAATTACAAGCAAACCTCACGAGAAGTCTTTATTATAAATAACGTAATAGAAATGATGTGCAAGAGAAAAGGGAAGCTATATTATCTTTGCCAGTCGTTCGAGCGTGCTCTTCTGCGGGAGCCAAACTTGTAACCGAACAATTGAAGTCGCTGACTTTTTGGGGTTTGTTCAAATTCAAGTGAATGACAATGGTGCCTATCTGCGAAGGCGATAGTTGTGTGACCACAAGTGAATCTTCACAGATGATTTGTTACGGGAAATATTTTGATATATTTCTACTCACTCAATACTCTCTCTAAAAAATAAAAACCAGGATGTCTGCGCATCCTGGTTTTTATTTTTAACGGCTGAGATTATTTAGCACGTCCAACACGGGTTGGAATGCTTCGAGTGTGTGGTACCGGTCACCAATTAGCACACCGTCATAACCGATAGCGCTGGCGATTGGTGAACCAACTTCATCCATGTGCCCACCCAGAATCAATTGGTAATCAATGGCTGGGTAATTGCTTTTCATGAAGGCGCGAATTGTGTTGTGCACATCGCGAATTTCATCGATTGAATAAAGGGCGCGTCCCATTTCAGTAGAAGCCAACGATTCATAGGCGATGATGATTGGCTTGGTGATTTTTTGATCCAAAAGCAGAATGTCTAGTTCTTCAGTAACCATTTCTAGGTTGCTGTATTGACCGACTGATATGATTGGCTTAATGTCGTTTTCCAAAGCGTTTTCGAGACGCTTGCGAACGATTAGCAAGCCTTCGTTAAGTGACTTACGACGCTCCAAGTGACCGATGAAACTCGTCGTGATACCAAGCGAACGCAAGACACTAGGTGAAATCTCACCCACGGTACGCTCTTTGATCGTCAAATTTTGACTAATGACTTCGAACTTATCGTGGTCATTATCAACAGGCAGCGTGGGTGCGATTTTTAAGTCAACTTGGACTTCGGCATTATCTAAATCGTTTAGAAATTGCTTTTGAAGTTCAAAATCAACTAAGTTTTTAAAATTTAGAACAGCTAACATTGATTTATCCTCCCCCAAAGGTAACGTTGTTATACTTTTTGATTGATTAACTGCAGTATACCCCATATTTCTGATGAAAGAGTGGCTGATAATCGAATAATGGAAACTGAGTCATGAAAAAGCCACGAAAACATGGTTTAATTTAAGTCTGGGGGGAAGGCAATGAAGGTATATCACGTAAAATGGATTTTAAAAGCCCTATCAGTTATTGGTATCTTACTAACGATTTGGGCTGTGTTTAAACTTTATCAGATGGGCGCGTTTAGCAATTCAAAAGTATTGATTGAATTGCTAAAGGGATACGGAATTTTGGCGCCAATTGTTTTTATTTTGATTCAGATTATCCAAGTGGTCATTCCAGTGTTACCGGGTGGTGTATCATTGGCTGCCGGTGTGTTGATGTTCGGTCCTTGGTGGGGATTCCTGTACAATTATATTGGTATTGTATTGGGGTCTTTGGCATTGTTCGCCTTGGGAAGGCGCTTAGGACACCGTATAATCGACATTTTCGTTAGCGAGGCTACGCTTGATAAATATATGCACCGTCTGGATTCGAAAGGCTGGCACATCACGTTTGCATTGCTTATTTTCGCACCAGTTGCCCCGGATGATGCCTTAGTTCTGTTAACGAGTTTGACGAAAATGACTTGGCGAGAATTCACATTGATCATTTTGCTTGGTAAGCCACTTTCAATACTTGCGTATAGTTTGGGGATGCTTTACGGGGCTGATTGGCTAATGAATTTTGTTGGTAAGTAGCGTATTTGAGACATAATAATTGTAAAGATTATTACGACGATATTCCTAACTTTTTATGCGTTAATTACAAGTGAAGTTCGGTAATGACCGCATATTAATAAACAGACATTTGTCCTTGTACGACTTTAAACAATTAACCCCGTGAAACCTAGGTTTCACGGGGTTTTATGTTACATTTCAATGTTTGCTAAATCGTTAAGATTTCTTGATAATAGATAAGTTGAGTTTTTCTATTTGGAGGAGATGACACCATGTCACATCACACACAAGCTGGCCGTCAATTAACGACGGGAAGCTTGGCAGTTGCTATGGTTCCTGCGATGGTAATTTCCGCAGGTCTAACAGCACTTATGGCAGCGAAAGCATATGAAATGATTCGGCTAGCAAATGCGAACGGAAAAGTATTAGAAGAGAAAGCGAAGCAAGCAAATGATTAAGCGTGTATTTACGTATCTAAAAGATGACGTCATGTTCACGGTTAGTATGATACTTGCTGTTGGGACGTCTTTCTTTGTAACACCTGATTTTGGGTCTGTTAATTGGCATACTATTTTCAGTTTGATGTCGATGATGATTTGGGTTGGCTTTTTGGAACGAGCGGGCGTTTTGCACGCCGTCTCAGTTTGGTTGGTCAGCCGTAGTCACCATGCGCGAACGCTGATGACTTCTGTCACATTCCTATCGTTCTTCGGAGCGATGTTCCTATCAAACGATATTGCCATTTTGACCTTGATG
Organism: Weissella confusa; assembly: GCA_001436895.1. Taxonomy (GTDB): domain Bacteria; phylum Bacillota; class Bacilli; order Lactobacillales; family Lactobacillaceae; genus Weissella; species Weissella confusa. Next base: position 212,509 of record JQAY01000002.1, on the reverse strand, counting down.
CCAATCTACCTACGATTGGCAAAAGATCTTTCAGTTCGATTGAAGGTCATCGGGTCAACATTGGTTATTATGGCAGCCAACTCAGGGGCTATCTTATTCCCATTTGGTAAGTCACAAAACTTGTACATGTACGGGTTCTATCACGTTAGCGTTGGACAATTTTTCAAGTGGTCAGTGTCATTGACGTTGGCGTCATTAGTTTTGATGTTCATCATTACGCGATTCGTGCGTGCGACGCCGTTGGAAATTAAGTTGAAGCCAGCTGATAAGCTAAATCATGGCTCACTTGTATTTTTAGCGATTACCGGTTTGATTTTGGTTGCAACAATCTTTGGCTGGACGCCATTTAATGTTGTCGTGCCATTGATTCTGGTTGCGTTTTTCATTTACAACCGCTCAATGTTCAAGATGGTCGACTTTGGCTTGCTAGTTACGTTCTTTTTCTTCTTCATTGCGACAAACAATTTGGCGCACATCGAAGTTATCCGCGAACTAGTTAGCTCATTGTTTGACACCAAGTCACACGTTCTATTCGGAACGTTCTTCTTGAGTCAATTCATCTCAAACGTACCATCAACAATCTTGATTTCAACATTCACCGATCATGCGCGTGAATTGTTTATTGGATCAAACATTGGTGGATTGGGAACGGTTGTTGCCTCAATGGCCAACTTGATTGGATTCCGTGTGTTCCGTCAAATTGAACCAGACTCATCTAAGTCATTCATGAAGTTGTTCATGGTTGTGAACTTCGTCATGGCAGCAATTTTGCTGGTGATTTTTGGAATTTAATAATTAAAACGGCTGTTGCTCATTTTGTTGAGCAACAGCCGTTTTTCTTTATTCGCTACGAGCTGGCAATTCGACGCTAGCTTCTGCCAAAACGTGGCCAACTAAGTCTTTACGGAGTTCGTTAAAGAAATAGCCGGGCGTCAAATCTAGCGTTGTATCAACGGCGTAAACCGTTAATGTGTAATCGTGCGTTTGATCAGGTGGCATTGGACCAATGTATGATTGCGTAATTTCAGGCTTACTGTGCTTGAAAATGCTGTACATTGAGTTCGTACCAGGGACAAATGGCACGTCAGATGTCGTTAGGTTTTCTGGCACATCACCCACAGGGAGGTTTGCCACTGTCCAGTGAATCCATGGGAAGCCCCCAACTGGAATTGCGTCATAATCAATGAACGCAATCGCGAGTGTTTCAGTACCAGCTGGCACGTCGCTAACGGCGATTGGGAAATTAACAACGGGATTATCTTCTAAACGATATTCCGCTGGTGCAAACTTGGCATACTTATCAGGCAACAAGCCTTGATTATCAAGCGTTACGGATACTTTCATAATTGCTACCTCCAGATGCTTTTGGTGTCAGTTTACCACAGCTGCCAAACAAAAGTGTTGACGGAAAAATGGCAGTCATGTATTCTAAAGCCACATACGAATACGATAACCTATCAAGAGTTCGGTGAGTGATACCACACGATGACCCGACAGCAACCTACAGCGATGCAAGGTGCTCCACTGGTAACGGATAGGTGCTAATGATAACGGCACCTACTGGTTTTGTAGGTGTCGTTTTTGCTATGCAAAAATATTTTTAGGATGGTAATCGTAATGCCAACGATTAATACAGATACAATGCAAGAAGCTTCAACGGTAAGCTTGATGATGGATATGGAAGAACTGACGGGCAAGGGAATGTCTGGTTCGATGGCACGTAGGCAACGAATCACACAACTGTGGAACCGTGCGAAGAACAATGATGCATTGGCACAAAAGTTCGTCGCCGATAATCCAGCCATTTTTGACGTGATGAAGCCAAAGGCGCCAGTAACGACTGCACTTGAGGACGCAGCTTTGTCTTTGGTAAATCTTGAGGAACGTGTTCACGAACTAGAAGAAACAATCAGTCGGCAACGCACATTTCTGTTGGGAATCTTTTCAGAAGAGGAGCTAGACGAAACCGTCAATCGATTGCGTCTAACTGCTGTTTCACGTGGAACTAATTATCCAAACTTGCGGGACTAAATCAAACTGGTGTAAGCTTAGGCCACTAATACGAAAGCATGAGATGAGGTTTTGAGATGAACTTGGCACTTGATTTGGCACGCACAGCTTTGGTTGTGATTGATGTGCAGGATGGGATTGCGTTTAAGGGTGAAGCAACGCCTAATACGCCGGAACAATTGGTGGCACGCAACAACGAGTTGGCGTCAGCTATGAAGAATACGGCAGCTCAAATTGTGTTGGTACGTGTTAAGAATGACGGTGCAGAAGGATTTAATCCTGTAACTGATGCACCATACACACCAGCGCAACCATTGTCAGCTGAGGCGACACGTTTGTCATTGGATATTGCAACTGATGAAACGGCTGAAAATGTGATTGTTGTGAACAAACACAACTGGGGTGCATTTTACGGTACTGACCTGGATGTGCAATTGCGTCGTCGTGGCATCGACACCATTATTTTGACGGGTATTGCGACATCAATTGGTGTTGATACAACTGCCCGTGAAGCAGCCCAACGTGGTTATAACCTTGTGTTTGTGCCAGAAGCTATGACGGATCGCACAGTGCAAGGTCACGACGCTTCAGTAGAGGTGATTTTCCCACGCTTAGGAAAGATCCGTACGATCGCAGAAGTGAAGACGGCAATTACTGAAGCAAAGTAGAAGGAGAGTCTGGACATCACGTTCAGGCTTTTCTGTTTTTCGGACTAGCGTCTGGCTAATCTGAGCAAATGGCGTTAATATGGCAACAATAACAAAAAGTAAGGAATGGTAAGAGACGTGATTGAATTTCGCAATATCTCGAAAATTTATCAAGGTAAGCCAGCGGTCTCGAACCTAACGTTGGATATTGCTGACGGTGAATTATTTGTCTTAGTTGGCCCAAGTGGTAGTGGGAAGACCACGTCAATGAAGATGATTAACCGATTAGTTGAACCGACCGATGGGGATACGTATGTGCGTGGTAAGCGTGCGATTGAGTATGACCTAGTTGAACTACGTCGTGGAATTGGGTATGTACTCCAGAACTCAGCATTATTTCCTAATATGACGATTTTTCAAAATGCCGGTATTCAATTGGAAGCAGCTGGCGTAACGCTAGAACAACGTCGACAACGCGTGTACGAACTGTTGAATCGAGTCGGGTTGCCAGCAGAACAATATGCGGATCGCATGCCAAATGAGCTCTCAGGTGGAGAACAACAGCGTGTTGGGATTGTACGTGCGCTAGCGACAAAGCCAGATATCATTTTGATGGATGAGCCGTTTAGTGCTTTGGATCCATTGTCACGTCGTTCCCTACAAGATTTGGTGCTGGAATTGCACGCGGATTTGCACACCACCATTCTCTTTGTGACGCACGATATGAGTGAAGCGACGCGCCTAGGAAACCGCATCGGTGTGATGTATGATGGCGTTTTGCAACAAGTTGGTACGCCAACGGAAGTTACGACGCACCCAGCGAATGAACTGGTTGAAGCGATGTTTAGTGAGCGTCCGGCAACCATGATTCAAGCGATTTTGGATGCTGGTTTTGGTGAACCAATCACTGAATTGGGAGACGAGCCACAGTTACAAGCAACTGATTATTTGGCTGAATTATCGAAGCAACTGGTTGATCATCCAGCGGTGGTGATTAATGGGACAACCAAGTTGACGGTGCAAGATTTGTTGCAGTATTTGGCTGCGTTTTAGAGAAAGTAGAGTGTGGGGATGTTAGCAGATATGTTACACATGCTGACAACACAATCTGGCGATATATTGACGGCGTTGCGTGAACACGTACTGCTTTCTTTGTTAGCGATTGTGATTGCAGCAATCATTGCCCTACCATTGGCTATCGGCTTGATGAATCATCGCCGTGCCGGTGAGTGGGTGCTTCAAATCGCCGGGGTCATTCAAACGATTCCAAGTTTGGCGATTCTAGGAGCGTTAATTCCGTTTGTGGGTATCGGAACGGTGCCGTCAGTCATTGCGTTAGTGTTGTACGCGATTATGCCGATTTTTCAAAACGCCTATGCTGGTTTGACGGGGATTGATCCAACATTGTTGGAAGCGGCAGATGCGTTTGGCTTATCGAAGCGCTTCAAGCTGTTCCGCGTTCAGTTGCCGTTGGCAATGCCGATGATTATGTCAGGATTGCGTATTGCGATGGTGATGATTATTGGAACCGCAACCTTAGCTGCCTTGATTGGTGGTGGTGGTTTGGGAACCTTCATCATGTTGGGAATTCAAACCAATAACAACGCTGAATTGTTGTTGGGGGCTATCTTGTCAGCTTTGTTGGCGTTGGTATTCTCTTGGGGTATTAAGCTACTAAGCAAGTTGTCACTAAAGCGTATCGGCATTGTAATTGCCAGCTTGATTGTGATTTTTGGTGGCGTCGCTGGTTATCGTGCAATTGTTCAACCAGCCGGCACGATTACGATTGCTGGAAAATTGGGTGGTGAGCCTGAAATTCTAATCAATATGTATAAGGATTTGATTCAGCAAGATAATCCACGCTTGAAGGTGCAACTAAAGCCTAATTTTGGTGGAACGACGTTCTTGTATAAGGCGTTGAAGAGTGGTCAGGTTGATATTTATCCTGAGTTTACCGGAACGGTTTTGCAATCATTGGTTAAGACAGATGGTCATATTCCACATGACCCCGTCACGGCTTATGAGCGTGGCAAGAAGTTGTTGAAGCAACAGGATAATTTGGATTATTTGCAACCAATGAAGTATCAAAACACGTACGCGTTGGCGGTTCGTAAGGCTGACGCTAAGAAGTATGGACTGAAAACGACGTCTGATTTGAAGAAGGTTGATGCCCAATTTGCAGCCGGGTTCGACCCGGATTTCGCCAAGTTGTCCGATGGTTACCCTGGTTTGCAAAAGGCGTACGATTTGAACTTCAGCAAGGTTGTTACGATGGAATCAAGTTTGCGTTATGAGGCGGTTGCCAATAAGCAAGTTGATGTGACGGATGCTTATACGACTGATCCGCAATTGAAGCAGGATGATTTGGTGTCGTTGAAAGACGATAAGCAATTCTTCCCACCTTACCAAGGTGCGCCGTTGGTTAACGATGCGACATTGCAGAAGTATCCAAGCATTAAGAAGAGCTTGAATAAGTTGGCTGGTAAGATTTCAGAAGATGATATGATTCAAATGAATTATGAAGTAACGGTTCAGCATAAAAAGGCTGGGGATGTTGCCCATGATTACTTGAAGCAGCATGGTTTGATAGATTAAATGAAATAAGGTGCTCAAAATTATTGAGCACCTTATTTTTTAGTTTATGTAGGGTAATAGCGTGGCCAAATCTGTCGACTTGTTGTCTGGTAATAAGAATTCAGTTGCCAAGTTATCTGGATTAATATTATAAAAGAATTGTCGGCAACGCCCGCATGGCGCATAAATTTTCCCGCTGTAATGAACAGCAACGCAACGAACAACGCGAGATTCATTATGCTGAATCATATCGGCGATTGCACCATGCTCCGCACAAAACCCCAAACTGCTTGAGGAATCAATTGAAACACCAGTGTACACGTGGCCGTCCTCGGTTTCTAATGCACATGCGACGGAGGCGACATAACAATTTGGTGTCAGTTCACGAGGATTTACTTTTTCTTTTGCTAAATTAGTTAGTTCTTCAAATGTCATTTTGGGTTCCAGATTTCTTTTATTAAATCGTATCACAACCAAAATTAGAAAACGATGACAAAAGTTGTTGACAAATTAAAAGTATGAGCATATCATAATCAACATCAACGAAGACGAGATGTAGTAGCGATTGAAAAATCTGCAGAGAGCTAGCGTTTGGTGAAAGCTAGTGATTGGCAAATCGTGAAAATGGTCTCTGAGTTAGTGTGTGACTGCGAGCAGGTTCTGTAAGTGGTTACCGGGTGCGCCCGTTATAGCGCCAACGTATTTCCGGCGGCTGTCGACTAGTCCAGCTTGAAGGCGTACGTGTAAGCTTATTTGGGTGACTGAATAAGAAAACTGGGTGGTAACACGAGTCATTTCGTCCCGGGGATTGTGTCATAAGACATGGTCCCCGGGTTTTTATTTATTCGGCCAAATAAGCAGCCCCCAAAGATAGGTTAATAAATTGGGTTTAAACGGAGAGTGGAAATTATGAGCAAGAAGATTATTACAAGTGCAGTTCTAGCATTGGCAGTGGCCGGCGCAGTTATCCCAGCAACATCAGTTGTGGCATCAGCAAAGGAATTGAAGACGGTGAAGGTGGGAATTAATTCACCATCTAAGACAGATCAAGCCGTTTGGAACATCGTTAAGAAGAATGGTGAGAAGCGCGGTATCAAGATTAAGTTGATTACCTTTACGGACTTCAACCAACCAAACGCAGCCTTGAAGCAAGGTAATATTGATGCGAATGCGTTCCAACACTACGCCTTCTTGTCAGATTGGAATAAGGCACACAAGGCAGACTTGCAACCAGTTGGTGAGACGGTTTTGGGACCTGGTCGTTTGTACTCAGATAAGTACAAGTCAGTGAAGGATATTCCAGATGGCGGTACGATTGCTGTGGCCAACGACCCAACTAACGAGGCGCGCGCTTTGTTCTTGTTGCAAGCAGCTGGCTTGATTAAGATCAAGGAAGGCGTTACAAGCCCAACGGTTCGCGATATCGTTTCAAGTTCTAAGAATTTGCACGTGAAGGAATTGGCGGCGGATCAAACGTTGGCTAGCTTGAATTCAGTTGACGCCGCCGTTATTTCAGCCACATTCGTTGAAGCAGCTGGTCGCAACCCGAACTCAGCCATCTACGTTTGGAATGCAAACAACAAGCAATCACACCAATGGGTGAACATTATTGCAGCGCGTCATGATGATGCTAAGAAGTGGTATATTAAGGCTTTGGTAAAGTCATACCAAACGAAGGAAGTTGGGCAATACATCAACGACCACAACAATGGTACGGAAATCGCAGCTTGGAAGGGTGCACCTAAGGCTACGGTTGTGACGGCCGATACGGCTAGCGATGCGTCATCAGCATCATCAAACTAATCACAAAATCGAGGGGATTTGAATGGCAACAGCACTAGGAGACATCAGGGGAATCGCACGTCCAACGATTGTTGGTCAAACGCTATATGCGACGGAAAGTGTCGCGGACGAAATTGAGAATCGTTATCAAACGAATTTGGTGGTTGTGAACGAGACGGATACAACCACGTTGGTAAATGACGCGACCGATTTGCAAGGAACGACACAGGCCATTTTCTATCAGCATGATGGGCAACTATACCGCCGTTCTGTTGATGGCGAAACGGTGCAATTAACGCATCAAAGTGATCACATCACGAGTTTTGTGCCAATACCTGATGGGGCAGGTGTTGTGTTTGCTGTTCAAGTTGAAACACAAGCATCGTTTAATGCCGTCAGCGAGCGACCAACGGTGCGATATTATACGAAGCGTCATTATAAAGATGACGGAGTGGGCTTTATCGATGAGCAACGTCGCTTTGAGATTTATCAAGCCACGGTTTCAGGGGTGACACGTTTATTGGGCACGTTCTCGTTGCCGGTTAAGATTGCAGATGCGACTGATACGCAGGCGGTAATTATTGTGCAAACGAATGATGAGGACGCTCACGAATATCGTTCAGAATTACGCACGATTGATTTTGAAACTAAGACGAAAACCACAGTGCCCACGAATTTGGCACAGGTGTATGAAGCGACAATTGCACCAGATGCAACGCAAATATTGATTCTCGGCAACGATGATCAATATCCTAATCGACGGGCAGTGAGCCTGCATTATTATGATGGTCATCAAACACGATTGGTTTTTGATGACGAAGAATTGTTAGCAGAACCTAATTCTGATGTCATTGTGCAGGGACAAGGACGCCATGTGCGTTGGTTAGATTCCGAAACCTACATCTTTGAGGCGGGGTATCACGGACATACGCGTCTTTATCAAGGAACGATAGCTGGCGAGATTACGCGATTACTGGATGAGCCACAATTGCTAACTGATTTTACGATTGCTGATCGAGAATTGGTGATTGCGCAACAAGATACGAGCCACCCAAGCCGTTTGATTACAGTCGATTTAGACACGCATGCACAAACGGTGCGTTATGATGCTAATCCGACGTTGTCGTTTACGGCAGCTGAAAAATTCACTTTTGATAGTGAAGACGGTTCGGATGTGGATGGATGGTTTTTGCCAGCGCATTCAGAGGATCCGGCACCAGTTGTGCTATATGTTCACGGCGGTCCTCATGGTGCTTATGGGGATGCGTTCTTCTGGGAATTCCAACGTTTTGCGGAAGCGGGCTACAACGTTGTCTTTACGAATCCACATGGTTCAACGACGTACGGCCAAGCGTTTATCAACGCAGTAGTAAACCACTATGGTGAACAAGATTATCGCGATGTATTAGCGGGCTTAGATAGGGCTATTGAACGTTATTCAGATAAGATTGATGCGACCCGACAAATCATTATTGGTGGTTCGTATGGTGGCTTTATGACGACTTGGGCAATTGGTCATACTGATCGATTCCAAGCAGCTGTTTCACAACGACCAGTAACAGAGTGGCTACACCTAACAGGTGCCAGTGACATTGGGTATAACTTTGTCGCTGACGAAATGGGCGCAACGCCATATACGGAAGCTGGTAGAGCAGAATTGATTAAGCGCTCGCCAATTACGTACGCTGGGACGGTTAAAACGCCACTACTCATGATGCATGGTGAATATGATTTACGGACGCCGATTGCGCAAACGGAAATGTATTTCACGGCGGTGAAGACGTTGACGGATACGCCGGTTGAAATGGTACGTTTCCCACAATCATGGCACGGAGTGTCTCGTAACGGATTACCGAACTTACGCAATGCGCGATTGACCGTCATGTTTGAATGGTTAGACAAGACGCTTAAATAATAAAAAATCAGCCATCTCTCAACTTGTGTTGGGGGATGGCTGATTTGCTATATGTATGTCAATTTGGGTGCCGATGTTTCACGTGAAACGTTGGCGAATATGTATCGTTTTAAAAACGGCAGGTGATTTTACCATATGTTTGGGGAAAGTGGTCAAATTTGACCGCTCCCGTGAATCGTTAAGCGAGTTGAGGTGTGATTGTATTGTTGATCCAATCAGTTAGTTCATCAATACCAGTGCCCTTGTGAGAAACTGGATGGCTGAACCCCTCGTTGATGAAATGCCAGCTAGCAGTTTGGCTGTCATTGCCATAGGAAACGAAGTGAATCTTCAGCGAACCATTTTCCCAGTTGCGAATGAGTGCCGGGCTAGCTTGGGCGCCTTGGTAAAAGGTGAAGCCATTAGCTGCAGCAAAATCAGCGACAAGTTGTGTGTAAATATTTTCGTTCATCAGTATGCTCCTTGATTTTTATAATCTGTTCACGACAACATTGGTAATATTCAGTTGTAAATATCTCTCCTTCCGTTGGTATATCTATCATTATAATGACGAAAAAAATAAATGGTAGTCTAGTAATTATTGGGTTTCATGCTAAAATCACCTGCCAAAATGAAAATCTCGATGAGTTTTTGATAACTCATCGAGATTAGGCATATTATTTATCATCGACTTCAGTCTTACGATTCAATTGGCTTAACATAATACGGGTACCAAGGTTTTGGATACCATCAAGCTTCAAGTGATCGCGGATGCCATCGTTCATCTTATCTAGCATGGCTGCGAGTTGCGTCCATTCTTCAGGGCTTAGATAGTCGAGATACTCTGGGATGTAAAACAAGCTCTTTTCGGCTTCGTGACGACCTTTTTCAGTGAGCTGAATTAATTGAATACGACCATCAGTTGGGGACTTTGTCTTAGTGACAAAGTCCTTTTTAACTAGCTTAGCGACGAATTCAGCCGTTGATTGCACACTCATATCCAAGCGTTCAGCGAGTTCCTTTTGAGAAATATTATCGCCTTCACTTAACGCAACCAAGACTTTGTTTTGCCCACGAAAAACGGGTGAGTGACGTTCAACTTGTTCATCAGCCAAGTGCTGAAGTGATGTAAATTCAAATAGTTTTGCTGCTAATTGGTGTTTTTCGATCAAATCAGCCATGTGTCTTGCCGTCCTTAAATTTTTCTACTAATGCCAGTATAACAGGGTTCGTGACGAATATGAACTAAAATACACAGGGTACCTGAACAAAATCGTTGACATATTAATCAGGGTACCTTATTATTATTTTCGTCAGGTACCCTGATAATTAATTTTGAAAACAAGAAGGCAATATCATGAGTGAATAGTATGCAGTTGAAATTGAAGGTTTGACCAAGACATTTGGCACGCAAACGGCGGTTGATAACGTGTCATTTAACATCAAGCGTGGTGAGGTGTTCGGTTTGCTTGGACCAAACGGAGCGGGTAAGACAACCACGCTGCGCATGATGACGACGTTGCTAAAGCCAACGTCAGGAACGATTCAAATTTTTGGACACGATGTTAAGAAGGAACCTAAGGTGGTTCGTTCGTTGTTTGGCTTGACTGGTCAATACGCATCGGTTGATGAGGATATTTCTGCTCGTGAAAACTTGATGATTTTCTCACGCTTGAATGGTTTGTCACGACGCGAGGCCAAGGAACGTACGGAAGAATTATTGAACGAGTTTTCATTGGTGGCATCAGCTGATAAGGCGATTTCGAATTTCTCAGGTGGTATGCGTCGCCGCTTGGATTTGGCGGTTAGCTTGATTTCACGACCAGCGTTGATTTTCTTGGATGAACCAACGACCGGTCTTGATCCACGCACCCGTACGCAAATGTGGGATACCATTCGCGAGTTGGTCGCAGAAGGATCAACAATCGTCCTAACGACGCAGTACTTGGAAGAGGCTGATGAATTAGCTGATTGCATCGCGTTGATTGACTACGGAAAGTTGGTCAGTCTTGGTACGCCAGCCGAGTTAAAGGCCCAAGTTGGGGGCGCAAAGTTACGTTTGGAAATGACGGATGCACAACAGGCCGACCAGGCAAAGCAAATCGTAACTGACGCATTGCATGAAGAGGTGAAGGTGGCAAATAGCACCGTCACAGCGCCACTACGCGATACGAATCAGGTTGCAGGTATCTTGAGCCAACTAACTGTAGCGGGGCTCACAATGACGAATATGGCCGTTGAACAACCGTCTATGGATGATGTGTTCTTTGCTTTGACGGTTGGAAAGAATTAAGGGAAATAAGAAGGTTAGAATCATGATGGATGTACAAGCACACAAGACAAATATTATTGCAAACACGGCCACGATGGCATACCGTAATTTGCTAAAGACGTTACACAACCCAGACAAGTTTTTGGATGTTATTGTGCAACCGGTGATGTTCATGTTGATGTTTGGTTACCTATTTGGTGGGGCGATTGCCGGTAACGTGCACGCTTATTTGCCAACGATTGTGCCAGGAATTCTCATGCAAGCATTGATTTCAGCTGCATCAGGTTCTGGTACCCAAATTAGTGACGACATGAATTCAGGTATTTATGATCGTTTGAAGTCATTACCAATTGCCCACATCGCACCATTGGCTGGCCAACTATTCGCAGATATTTTGCGTTTGTTTATCGCTGCAGTTGCGTCATTGACGACGGGATTCCTAATGGGATGGCGCCCAGCAGCCGGATTTGGGTGGGTAGTTGTCGTTGTGTTGCTAGATGTATTCTTGGGATGGGCCTTGAGCTGGGTATTCGCTTTGTACGGTATGGTCGCCAAGAGTTCAACAATGGTCGAAAGTGTCTCATTGATTACGATGCTTTTGCTAACGTTCCTATCAAGCGCATTCGTACCCGTTAAGACGTTGCCACATGTTATGCAAATTTTGGTAAACCTAAACCCGGTAACATATGTCATTAAGGCATCTCGTGTCATGCTAAACCAAGGTGTTTGGTCAAACCAAGCCTGGATTGTGCTTGGCGCTGGTGTGTTGGTGGTTGCAATCTTCGCACCGCTAACGGTGTTGGTTTATAACCGTAAGAATTAATAATTAAAAGCCCTGCATCAAGGTCATTTTGAACCTTGATGCAGGGCTTTGCTGTTTATTTAAGGATTATTCCCATTCAACAGTTGCAGGTGGCTTAGCCGTGATGTCGTAGACGACGCGGTTGATGTGGTCGACTTCGTTTACGATGCGACGAGAAATCTCTTCCAAGATGTCCCATGGCAACTTTGCGAAGTCAGCCGTCATACCGTCGACTGACGTAATAGCACGGATGGCAATAGTGTAGTCGTACGTACGACCGTCCCCCATGACACCGACTGAACGAACGCCAGTCAATACCGTGAAGTATTGCCAAACTTCGCCGTCTAGGCCGTGCTTGGCGATTTCTTCACGCAAGATTGCGTCAGATTCACGCACGATTTCAAGCTTGTCTTCAGTGACGTCACCCAAAATACGGATTCCAAGACCAGGGCCCGGGAATGGTTGGCGCCAAACAAGTTCGTGTGGCATACCCAACTTTTCACCCAAAGCACGTACTTCATCCTTGAAGAGCGTGTTCAAAGGCTCGATCAATTGGAATTGCATGTCTTCAGGCAGTCCGCCAACGTTGTGGTGTGACTTAATCGTTTGCGCAGTATCAGTACCCGACTCAATAACGTCCGTGTACAACGTTCCTTGCGCCAAGAAATCGATACCATCAAGCTTTGCGGCTTCTTCGTCAAAGACACGGATGAATTCGTTTCCGATAATCTTACGCTTTTGCTCAGGGTCAGTAACACCGGCAAGCTTAGATAGGAAACGTTCTTGGGCGTCGACCTTGATGATGTTCAAACCGAACTTACCACCAAGTGATGCCATCACTTCATCAGCTTCATTCTTACGTAGCAAACCGTGATCAACGAAGATTGATGTCAATTGGTCACCGATGGCGCGTTGCAACAACACCCCAACAACTGATGAATCAACACCACCAGAAAGTCCCAACAAGACCTTCTTGTCGCCAACCGTTTCGCGGATTTGCTTGATTTGTTCGTCGATGAAGTCATCCATTGACCAGTTACGTTCAGCGCGAACGGCCTTGTCGACGAAGTTTTCCAAGATTTGCATCCCGTATTCAGTGTGTTGCACTTCCGCGTGGAATTGCACACCGTAGAAGTTGTGGTACGTGTCTTCCATTGCAGCGATTGGTGTGCTGTCTGACGTTGCAACCGCCTTGAAGCCATCAGGAACTTGTTCAACATAGTCTCCGTGTGACATCAAAACAGTTTGCTTCTCAGGCGTGTTACCGAACAATAGCGCACTATCATCCGTCACATCCATTTCAGTTTCGCCGTATTCAGCTGAATCGTTAGCTGGTGCAACTTTTCCCCCTGGCAAAACGTGTGCCATGAGTTGCATACCGTAGCAGACACCCAAAATAGGAATGTTCAAGTTGAACACCTCTGGGTCAATTGTGAAGGCGCCGTCTTCGTAAACCGAGTTTGGTCCGCCAGAGAAGATAAGTCCCTTAGGATTTAGTTCCTTAATCTCGGCTGCCGTCAAAGTGTGTGGCTTTAGTTCTGAGTACACACCCAATTCGCGAATACGTCGTGAAATGAGCTGGTTGTACTGTGATCCAAAGTCCAAAACAAGAATACTGTCGTGTGCTTGTGTGTTTCCCATGATGTCCCCCATTAATAAGTTGTTTCTAATTATACGTACTTGTCGATATTTATCAATGATAACTTTTGGGAATGTTCGTAATTTGTTCACATATTACAATGTTCTCATAATTATAGTTACTTAAAATAAGTTATTGACGAAAAATACTTATTTTAAGGGGTTCATACGTTGATAATCAGGTTAATCGTTTTTAATAATTCAAAACTGATGATTTTTGTAATGACTTAGCCCTTGCATTATCTTAAATACACCTTTATAGTGGTAAAAATTAAATTTTTATATGGACTCTGAGTTGGCCAGTTTTGGCCGGCAAAACGAGTGGTCGGGTCGAGGGATTTTATACTTGGAGGTATTAGGAAAAATGGTTTCACGTCGTAACTTAATTATTGGTGGAGTAGCGCTTGTCGCGGTTGCAGGAATTGCATACGCAGCAACGTCAGGAAGCAACGGTGGTTCAAAGGACAAGTTCACTGCGGCTGTTGTTTCAGACACGAACGGTGTTAATGATAAGGGCTTCAACCAAAGCGCCTGGGAAGGTTTGGAGAAGTGGGGTAAGGAAAATGGCTTGGAAAAGGGCCAAAACGGTTACAACTACTTCCAACCTAAGACAGTTGCGGATTACAACACGCAATTGACGCAAGCAGCAACGGCTAAGTACGATGTTGTCGCAGCAATCGGAAACACGTTTAAGGACTCAGTTCAAACTGTTTCAAAGAAGTACCCAGACACGAAGTTTGTGTTGGTTGACGAAATTGCTGGTGCTAAGTACAAGAACGTTGCGTCAGTAATGTTCCGTTCAGAGCAATCATCATACTTGGTTGGTGTGGCTGCAGCTACGAAGGCTAAGACGATGGGCGACAACACTGTTGGCTTCGTTGGTGGTATGAAGAACCCAGTTATCGAAGCATTCTTGGCTGGTTACCAAGCCGGCGTGAAGTCAGTTGACCCTAATATCAAGGTAGATGCAACGTATGCTGGTACGTTCTCAGACCCTGCCAAGGGACAAACGATTGCGAAGGCTAAGATTGCACAAGGTGAGCACATCATCTTCCAAGCCGCTGGTGGTGTTGGAAACGGTGTCTTCCAAGCTGCGAAGGATCAAGACGCAACGTTGGCTGCCGACTCTAAGGATAAGGTATGGGTTATCGGTGTCGACATGGATCAAACTGACATGGGTGCCTACAAGACAAAGGATGGCAAGTCTGATAACTTGACGTTGACATCATCATTGACTGGAATCGGTCGTGGTGTGCAATTGGTTACTGAAGCTGCCCAAAAGGACAAGTTCCCTGGTGGTAAGACGGTCTACTACGGTTTGAAGGAAAAGGGTGTTGGTGTCACAACTAACAACTTGAACGCAGACGAGAAGAAGGCTGTTGAAGATGCAAAGGCAAAGATTATTGCTGGCGACATCAAGGTTCCAGAAACGCCTGAAAACTAATTAATATAAGCGAAAACCGCGATGAACTTGAGTTCATCGCGGTTTTTTAGCGTGGAATTAAACCAGCAGTAACGCTGGTTGCCTTCGCATCTTCGTATTCATGGTGATTAATTTTGTCATTATCTAGCATCGCGGCCAGCACGATGTTACGACGCTTTTCAACTAATTCTGGATTGCTGTACAAGTCGAAGTTTGATGGACTCTGACCCAAACCAGCGATGATGGCCGTTTGTGACAACGTCAATTGAGACAAAGGCTTACCAAAATAGTAGTAGGCAATTGTTTGCGCACCGTATTGGTAGTGGCCTTCATAAATTTTATTGACATAGTATTCCAAAATTTGTGCTTTGGTATGTGTTTTGTTCAACTGAAGTGCCAGATAAATCTCTTGAATTTTGCGGGTTGGTGTTTGATCCGCCTTGCTAGTTGAGAAAACGGTCAACTTAACAAGTTGTTGGGTGATTGAAGAACCGCCACGAGCGACGCCATCGCCAAAGCGAGCCTTGATGTTTGAAACAACCAAGTTGAATACGCCACTCAAGCTGACGCCGTTGTTCGTTTCGAACGTGCGATCTTCGGTTGAAATCAGAGCATTACGATAGTCGTCCGGAATGTTGTCGTAGGTGACGTAAACTTGATTATCACCGGGGCTAGGATTCGCCTTGAGGGCTGATTCCGTAATGGTTGGCGCTTGATGAATGGCGTAACCAACGTAGGCCCCGCCCGCTAATAGCATGATGACAATGATGGTTGCCAGCCATTTCAGCAGGTTTTTAACTGGATTGTGTCGTTGTCGACGTGTTTTGCGACTCGCCATCGGCAAATCCTCCATAAGCATTATTTCTGATAGCATACGGGGAATTTCCTTTAAAAGCAACGCCAAACTGTTAGTGACTTGGCGTAAGCGTAACAGTTAGGTGGTTATCAGAATCGACGAAAGCATCGTATGCAGCGGTACCGTTATCGCCAAGGAAGTGTTGGTTGTGGTTATCCTTGGCTTCCAAGAAAGCACCGATAAATGAAGGGTGCATCCAGTGCATGCCGAACTCGAATCCTTGGAATGTGCCAGGGTAGCGACGATCATTTGCGTCAGCATCAAAACGAATTTCAGTAACGCCGTCTGCGGTATTCGTGATGCTCATTTGAAGTCCATCTTCATTGATAACTTCGGTAGTTCCAACTGGTAATGATGCAGGAATGGGGTACGTGATGGTACTCGTGTTGTTATATGCAGATGCAAGTGTTTCATATTGTCCTAAAGTCATCATGATGGTGGCCTCCTTTGTTTTGTTGCCATCATTATCGTTCGTCCTTAACAACTTGTAAAAGAAAAAGGCACGAAATTTAGGTAGACTGGGCCTTAGGGGGGGATTGAACAATGAAAAAATTCAAAAAAGGTATTGGATTCCCGAGCGTTGTACTGCTAGGTATTAACGGTGTTATCGGTGGTGGGCTGTTTTTGCTACCGAGTACGATGTACAAGCAGGGCGGCCAATACGTCTTATTGGCAATTGCTTTAGCCGGTATTTCAGCGACGCTAATCGCAATGCATTATGCTGTCATGTCATCGCGAATTGATGAAGATGGTGGTGCGTGGGTGTACACCAAGCGTGCCTTTGGACACTACCCGGGATTCTTGGTCGGCTGGTTTGGCTGGCTTTTCGGGGTAATCACCATCAGTGCTGAAACGGCGGCCTTTTTAAAAACGTTAACAGGACTGGTGCCTGCGGTCGGAACGCCGTTAGTCTACAATAGTTTGGCTATCGGCATTATGCTACTGCTAGGTATCATGAATTACTTCGGAACCGGGATTGCGAGTCGCATAGATGATGCGTCCAGTTTGATAAAAATCGGCGTGATTCTGGCGGTGTTCATCGCGACAGTTGTGTGGTTGCTGTTGGGGAGCACATCGCAATTCTCAATCGCCCAAGCGAAACCGGTGCATGATTTCTCAGGTGCCTTTGGAAATGCCTTCTATATGTTTACTGGATTCTCACTGATTCCAATCGCGGCTAAAGAGATGAAGAATCCCGGCAAAATGTTGCCACGTGCGATTTTGACCGTGATGTTAGCCACGACGGCGATTTTCGTTTTGATGCAAGTTGTCGCAATGACGGTTTTAGGTGATCATTTGGCGGGTTCAGCTTTGCCAGTCGCGGACATTTTTAATGTTATTCTGGGCCGTGTTGGCCGTACGATTATCATCACGGGGATGATGTTGTCGATTATCGGGGTTGCGATTGCGACATCGTTTAATTCACCAATTGAATTGGCTTCGATGGCCCGTGAACGTGGCTTCCTACCGCGTGAATTCTCTCGTTTGAACCGTTATGGCGCACCGGTTGGGGCCATCTTGCTGACGATTGCAATCTCAGGTGGCTTGATTTTGAGCGGTAGCTATCTATTTTTGATCAAATTGATTGTGCTGAGTGATTTCGTGCAATACTTAGGAACAATCTTCTCATCGATTAAGCTGCGTGGTGATGCGACATTGCCAACTGGTTATAAGTTACCTGGTGGTAAATGGATGACTTATCTGACGATTGTGGTGGTCGCGTATTTGTTTACAACCTTTGCGTTTACGACAGTTCTGGTCGGTATTGGGTTTGCGATATTAGGCACGATTATTTACAGTGTGGAACAACGTCGCCACTAACTGGCATATCACTTATGACCAAAAAATTTGGTTGTGAGTGATTTTTTTATTGCCCGGAAAATAACTTTCTAAAGTTTCATAGTCAATTCTTATGGTAGTTAAAAATGGTTTAAGGGCGAGGTTTTGTAACGTGTTCTGAATAATGCACCGGTATCATAGAGAGTGAATATTTTGTAGGATTGTAGACCTCTACGAAAATAGGAGACATTAAATGATTAATAAACAAATTTTGACAGCAATGACAACGGCAGGAGTCGCAACGGTTGCTGTTGGTGTGAATGCATCAGCTGATACATACACGGTTAAGGCGGGTGATACGTTGACGAGCATTGCTAATGCAATGGGAACGACGGTTGAAAAGATTGCTAGTGATAACAATATTGAAGATGCGAACTTCATTTTGACGGGTGTGTCATTGACGGTTAACGGCGATGGAACGGTTACGCCAGTGCAAGCCGATGCAGATGCGACGGCAACAACGACGGCTGCCCCAGTTGGTGTAAATGGTTCATACACGGTGAAGAACGGTGATACGCTTTTCGCCATTGCCCAAGCGAACGATATGACGTTGGCTGATTTGTTGGCAATTAATGGATTGACGGCGAACGATACGATTTTCATCGGCCAAACGATCAATTTGGTTGCCCAAGCTGCTCCGGTTGCACCGGTTGTTGAAAGTGCTGCGCCAGTTGTGACGTCAGAGGCACCAGTGGTATCTGAAGCTCCTGTTGTGTCAGAAGCGCCAGTTGCCTCAGAGGCACCGGTAGCGTCAGACGTGTCAGAAGTTGCCCCAGTTGCTGAAGAAGCGTCAGAGGCGCCTGTCGTGGCAGCACCAGCGTCAAACTACATCGGTGCACCAACGCAAGCTGATTCATTCACGCAAACGACGGACTCAGGTGTTACGACTGCTTACCAAACGGCTGAAGTAGCGGCTGAAACGCCAGCACCAGCAGCAACTGGTTCAGTTTATGATCAATTTATTGCAGCCGGCGGAACGGATGCTTTGTGGTCAAACATCGTGATGCCTGAATCAGGTGGAAACCCAGATATCGTTTCACCAAACGGTTACCGTGGTTTGGGTCAAACCAAGCAATCATGGGGAACTGGTTCAGTTTCAGAACAAACAGCCGGTATGGTTAACTACGCTGTGACACGTTACGGATCAATCGATAACGCCGTGTCATTCCGTGTTGCTAACGGTTGGTGGTAATATAAAATTTCATTTAGGGACTCGCATTTTTGCGGGTCCCTTTTCAGTTATCGCAAGGTCTTAACCGTTATGCGCGAGATTTTTTTGAAAAAACATAAAAAATTCATCGTGGTGAAAGTTCGGGCGGCGATCTATATTGAAAGACGTACTAAGAAAAAATATATGGAGGTAACAATATGTTACGCAAAGTATTATTGCAAATGACGTTGGCGTGTATCGCTACTGGAGTTAGTGTAGGTTGTGTTAGCCAAGTTCAAGCTGCCAATCACGGTGGGAAGCACACGAGTGGCACATCTTGGTCTTATCGCCACGATGGATTGCCTATCAAGACGTGTCATTCAAATTATTATCACCCAAGCAGGCGACATGCAGCTGTAGCAACGATGTCTGGTAAAAATAGTGTAGTGTGGGCTAATGCTGGGCGCACAGCATCTGCATCCGTATCCGTTGGATACGGGGGAACTTGCTACGCTCAGTATAAGTTTTAGTGACATTGTATGAAAAAATTCATCATTGGTATTTTTATGGCAGTCGTTATTAGTGGCATAGGTCTTGTGTTCTTGGTTATTAATACTGATAAGCAAGGGGCGTTAACGCGATCGGAAGTTGAACATTGGACTAACATCACCACGCCTAATGTTCAGACGAATTATTTAGTTGCTTCTGGTATTGGGCGATTGATGGGTCGAGTTGATTATCGCGCCAGTAAGAAAATATCGGGCCAGGCTATTCATTGGAAAAATCAGACCTATTTGTACAACGCTATGGGTCGAGATCAATTTAGGCAAAATAGCCAAAGCTACGTTGATGGTAGTTGGCGAGATAGTGAGAATGGGCAGCGATTATTGCAGTTTAACGGGAAAACACAGGAGCGTTTTGTTAGAGCTGATTTTTCAAAATTTCATGATAACGATGTTGCTGAGCTTGCTGTGACATTTAAATCTGAGTTGACCTATGACGAAATTAAACGGGGGATGCCCGGAAGCGTGGCTGTTACTTGGCTGTGGTCAGGGATTGCCACTGGTAACGCAGAGTATGTAGGTGTTCCAATCGGAAAAGAAGATCCAACGGGTGACTACCGATATTATTTAAAGTCTTATAATCGTTTCAAATCGCAAATGTCATGGCCAAATCAGGTGCCAAATTTGGCTTTAGCGAAATTCCCTGGTGTTGTTATTACGGGAAACATTGCAGATTTAAAGGCACTGGAGACGTCTGATAAGGTCGATAAGGTTTCATTAGGTGTAGTGATGTCCTCATCGGAGGGGTAAATTATCTAACTATTTCACAAGCTGGAACTCAGCAATTTACTTTCTAGAAGCGTATTATATCTATGACTTTTAGAGAGGTAAGCTGAATATGGAATCTTATGAATTGCAGCAAAACACTTATGCGGTAGAAGAGCAAAATCGTCTTTTGGCACAGCAGGCGGCAGAACTAGCAACGCAAAATGAGTTGAGCCAAAAAGACTTCGAACTCCGTCGCCAAGTGATGATGATCGAGCACCCGGAGTTACGCCCAATCATTGAACAACAAATGCGTGAAGAAGCAGAAGCAATTGCTCGTCGTAAGCGACATGATTTTATTGGTAGTTTGATTGGTGTTGTTATTTTAGGATTAATGGTAGGGTATGGGCTGCCTTGGCTGTTGAACAGTGGTTTAATTTAAATACGAATAACCGATTAGTCGTGAAGGGCTAATCGGTTATTTTTACTTCCTACATGTTAGAATAGAAATATCTTATAGAAAGAGCAGACGATAAGTCTTTGTAGAACGAAATGGCTGAAGAAAAGAAGCGTCGTCCTTACCAAGGTAAGGGTGGCAACAATCAAAATCGCGGCAAGTTTGTTCCACGTGGAACACGTGGACCTCGTCGTGATAATCGCAACCAACAAAACGTCGAAGTTAACGTTGGTGACAAGCTGTTGATTACCATCAAGCGATTGGGAATCAACGGTGAAGGAATTGGTTACTATAAGCGTAAGATTACGTTTATTCCAGGAGCACTTCCTGATGAAGTTGTTGATGTTGTTGTAACGAACGTCACAGACAAGTTCATCGAAGCGCGTGTTCGTAAGATTAAGCAACGCTCACCAAAGCGTGTTGATCCAGTTGATAACCAAGAAGTTGGTGGCTTTGAATTGGAGCACTTGTCTTACGATGGCCAACTAGAATTTAAGCAAGATGTGATTCGTCAGGCTTTGGAAAAGTACAAGCCTGAAGGATATGAAAAGTTTGATTTGCGCCCAACGATTGGTATGGAAAACCCAGACGGTTACCGTAACAAGGCGCAATTCCCGGTTCGTGAAGTTGATGGTAAATTGGCCGTGGGAATGTACAAGCGTAATTCTCACGACTTGGTTGATCTGCCAAAGGTTTCAACGCAACACCCAGCAACGTTGAAGGTTGTGCGCAAGGTGCGTGATATTTTGGCTGATATGGAAATGCCAATTTACAACGAGCGCAAGAACTCAGGAATCGTTAAGACATTGATTGCCCGTGTGTCAGAAACAACAGGCGATGTGCAATTGACGATTGTCACGAACGGCAAGTACTTGCCTAGTGCCGATGAATTGATTGCCCGCATCAACAAGGAATTGCCTGAAGTTGTGTCTGTTCACCAGAACATCAACTCAGACAAGACGTCACTTGTTTGGGGTGAAGATACCAAGTTGTTGTGGGGTAGCGAATACATTACGGAGACAATTAACGGTAAGACGTTCAAGTTGTCACCACGTGCATTCTTGCAATTGAACCCCCGTCAAACGCAACGTTTGTACAACGAGGCCATCTCAGCGCTTGATTTGACGCAAGCCGATAAGTTGATTGACGCCTACTCAGGAGTCGGAACCATCGGTATTTCATTGGCTGATCATGCTGGTGAAGTACGTGGTATGGATACGGTGCCTGAAGCTATTGATGACGCTAATGAAAATGCGGCGGATAACGGTGTTAAGAATGCTGCCTACTACACAGGTGCAGCTGAAGATTTGATCCCACGCTGGGCAAACGAAGGCTGGGTGGCCGACGCTTTGGTTGTTGATCCGCCACGTACTGGTTTGGATGAAGAATTGCGTTGGACAATTTTGGAAACCCAACCAGATAAGTTTGTGTATGTGTCATGTAATGCATCAACGTTGGCCCGTGATTTGGTCGACTTGACGCGTGTTTATGATGTTGAATACATCCAATCAATCGATATGTTCCCACAAACTGCTCGTTGGGAAGGTATTGTTAAGTTTACGAAGAAGAGCAAGTAAGATAGAGGACGCGCAATTTATTTGCGCGTCCTTTTTTCAGTTGAGGAGAACTGTTTTTCATGCGTTGAAGCGATACAATGAAAGGTAACAGGGAAAACGAGCACGACAACTAAGGGGTGGTAAGAAAATGACATTTTCGATTGAAGTCCGGGGTGCAAAAACGAATAATCTGAAAAACATTGATGTGGATATTCCACTTGGTCAAATGACTGGAATTACTGGTCGCAGTGGTTCTGGAAAAAGTTCGCTGGCGATGGGGACACTGTATGGTGAGGGGATGCGACGTTATTTGAATGCATTGTCGACATATACGCGACGTCGAATTACACAGGCAAATCGTGCTGACGTGACAAGTATTCACCATTTGCCATCGGCTTTGGCGCTACGTCAACGACCACAGGTACCGGATGTGCGCTCGACGGTTGGGACAATGACCGAGAGCTTAAACGTGTTACGTTTGATGTTTTCACGTTTAGGATCGATGGTGTGTCCAAATGGCCATCGAATCGGGCCAACGTTAGCCGTTGCGATGGATGTTGATATGACGGGGATGGATTGCCCAATTTGTGGCGTGCATTTCATGCCCTACGGTGCCGAAGATTTCGCTTTTAATTCGGCTGGCGCATGTCCAACTTGTCAGGGGACGGGTGAGGTGCAACAGATTAATCCAGCATTGTTAATCAATGAAAAGCTGACTATTCGCGATGGTGCGGTGAATTCATGGCGCACCCCTGGACGAACGTTTATGCCACTGGTGGCTGAGGCAGCGGGCATCAATATTGATATCCCATATGAAGATTTGCCAGATGACCAAAAAGACTTGGTTTTGCACGGTGATCGCGATGAATATGAAATTAATATTCCAAGCAAGAGCGGTAAGGTGTTTCACATGGATCACGCGGTCTTTGAAAATGCGACGAACGCTATTGAGGACAGTATGAAGAGCAGTAAAAATGAGCGCACCATCAAGCGCTTGAATCAGTTTTACACTTTCCAAACTTGCCCAACTTGTCATGGAACGCGTTTTAACCCAAAGTTACTGACGCAGTTGCTACGAGACAAGAATATTGCTGAGTTGTCAGAGTACACCATCGAAGAATTAGCGGTATTTATTGCTGAATTGCCAGAAACGTTGCCGGATGAGATGCAAAAGATGGGGCAAAAACTAGTTGATGAGTTTTTGGAATTGCTAGATGCGCCAATTAAGCTCGGTCTGGACTATCTTACGCTGGCACGCGCGGGAAGTACGCTTTCAACTGGTGAACTGCAACGTATTCAACTTGGACGAACGATTCGCAATGAAACGACCGGTGTGTTGTATGTGCTAGACGAGCCAACGGTGGGACTGCACCCAGCTAACGTTGCGGGTCTACTTACGATTTTTAAAACACTCTTGGAACAAGGTAATACATTGGTTGTGGTTGATCACGATATGAGCGTCATTGGCGCGAGTGATCACATTATCGAAATCGGCCCAGGTTCGGGTGATTACGGTGGGACGGTGACGTTTGCGGGTAGTTCTGCTGATGCGAAAACGTCCGATGCATTGGTCGCACCATATCTAAACGGAACGGCTGATATCCAGACAAGAACGCTTGCATCACGGGATACTTTGTTTGATGACGGTAGTATCGATATCGCAGTGACTGCCAAGAATAATTTGCATGATGTGAGCGCGCATATCCCTAAGAATCGATTGACGAGTGTCACGGGGATGAGTGGTGCTGGTAAGACGACGTTAATTCTAGATTTGTTGGTGCCAGGTATTTTGGCGCAAAATGAACAACAACCACTACCTGAGGGTGTTGCGTCTCTTGATGCGGCGGGTGTTGCGAATGTTGTGATGGTTGATTCAGTGCCAGTTGGTAAGAATGCGCGGTCAACAGTTGCGACATACACCAACATTCTGGATAACTTGCGCAAGTTGTTTGCTGGCCTGCCCGATGCTAAAGAACGCGGCTTTACGGCGAGTGATTTCTCATATAATGCAGCTGGCGCATGTCCAACTTGTGGGGGTGTCGGGCACATTACGCTTGATGTGCAATATCTACCAGATGTGACGCAAGTCTGCCCGACCTGCCAAGGTTCACGCTATCGTGCTGATGTGTTGGACGTAAAGTGGCATGACCGATCAATCGCGGATTTGTTGGCGCTGTCTGTCACGGACGCGCTTGAAGTGTTCAAGGATGAAAAGAAGATTCTTAAGACGCTTGAAACGTTGCAAGAATTGGGATTGGATTACCTAATTTTGGGTGAGAGTACGCCTGAATTATCAGGTGGTGAAGCGCAACGACTAAAGTTAGTGTCACAAATTCACCAAAAGCAGGGCGCTAGCTTGTTTATCTTTGATGAACCGTCAGTTGGGTTGCACCCGCTGGATATCGAGAACTTGCTTCACGTATTTGATTTGTTGCTGAAACAAGGAGCGACAATCATTACCATTGAACACGATTTGGAAGTAATGGCTAATTCTGATTGGTTGATTGATTTGGGACCAGGCGGCGGTACGCACGGTGGTCAAATTGTTGGTGCTGGGACGCCCGCTGAACTAGCCACGATGCCAGAAAGTGTCACAGGTCAGTATTTGAAGGATTATTTGGCGCAATATCAAAAAGCATAATACTGTGGTCGTTAGTTTTTGACTGACGACCTTTTTGTGATGACATTAGTTAATTATCAAAATAAATTAACGACTTATTGATACGCTATAAGGTGATATATTAGTCGTAAATAGGAGGTGTGAGATGCGTTCATGGCGATCACTGGCATTGCCTGGTGGCGTGTTATTACTAACGTCAGTTGTATTAGTTTTACCGCAACTGATATCGAATATGCCGATTATCGGTATCGATGCGTTGTTTCACTTTAATCGGTTCTATGATATTGCGGAACAGATGAAACACGGGCAATTTAACTACTTCATGTCAGAATATGGCTATCAGCATTCCGGGCGAATTGTCACGCCGTTATATGGACCATGGCTGTCATATTTGATGGGCTTCATTCTCATGCTAATACCAAACTGGTTTTGGTTTGAAATTGTAACTGACATTGCTATCTTGTTAGTCGCCGGTGTGGGGATTTATCGACTAGGCCGTTATTTGAAATCTAGTCGATATGCCAGTTTAGTGAGTGCGGTTATCTATATGGCGTTACCGTTAACGACAACTTGGCAAACGAGCCAATCATTTACTGGCATCGGCGCTGCGCTACTGCCGTATGTGGTGTATTACGGCATTGCAATGGCTAAACAGCCGACAACCTTTTCTTGGGTTGGTCTGGCGATATCGTTGGCGGTACTGACACAATCCCATTTATTCACGGCACTATTAGGTGTCTTGGTATTAGGTATTTTATTTGTGGTGACGGTGATTGGTAAGAACAAGGCAACAATCATTGCTTTGATGCAACGGTTGCTAAAAGCGGTTGTCTTATACGGGTTGCTAGTCGCTAATGTTTTAGTGGGCATGGCTGACGTGATGGGAAGCAATCAGATTCTAACGCCATATACGCCGTTAGATATTAGTCGGGAAGGAATGCGAATCACATTATCGCAATCGCCAACACTTCGAAACTATAGTTGGCTTGGCATTATTGCGGTGGTTGTCTTAATTGTTGCCGTGTTGGTTTATCGAAAGCTGGCCCGTGAATACCGCTTCTTATTTTGGCTGGCAGTTGTCTTTTTCAGTTTGTCATTGACGGTGTTCCCGTGGAATGCGATTCAACAGATCGAACCAACGATTGTTGATACGATGCAATTTCCGTCGCGTTTGTCGGTAGTTAGCAACGTGGCTTTGGTACTGTTGTTGCCACGGCTCTTGGTAGTGCCGGATGTGCAAAAACACCTAAATCGCCAGTTACGATTGGTGATTGTTATGATTGCCATCGTGGTACCAGTTGCGATTTCCTCAGGTATTTTGGCCAAGAGTGCCCATCGGTTGCATACGGATGAGCTAGTCCATGTCACGAAGCATACGGCATTCAATGAGACGAAATCGAAGGCCGAGATTGCACGGGAATGGCGCTATGGTGA
Source organism: Weissella confusa (assembly GCA_001436895.1). Taxonomy (GTDB): domain Bacteria; phylum Bacillota; class Bacilli; order Lactobacillales; family Lactobacillaceae; genus Weissella; species Weissella confusa. Next base: position 186,287 of record JQAY01000002.1, on the reverse strand, counting down.
TGTGCAGAACGCCTTAGCGGATGTGCAAAAAGCGACCCCTGATTATCTGGTGAATAACGGTTTGCAATCAGGGGATAATAGCTATGACATGTATATGCGTGAGGTTATTCAGAACCCGCTAAAAGTGCAAATAACGCAAGGTAACGATGCACTTACGTATCGTTGGCATAGTCAAAATGACAATAAAATAACGGTGCCAGTTGCTGTCTATGCGCATTCCAAGGTGATTTTGAATGGGCATCAGGTGGCAAAACCACAAACAACACGTATTGGGACGTTGCAGGTTCGACCACGGGTCGGTCAGAATAACGTGACGATTTCGTATGACGTGTCACCAGTTATTAAAATGATCATTTTAGGCAACGCTGTACTTTGGATAGGCCTCGTCATTTTCATGATTGTTAAAACAATTTGGCGTAACGGCTATCAGATTAAGGTCTGATAGCCGTTTTTTGCGTGGTATACTTAGCGATAAGTTTCTATTTTTAGAGTAAGGGAAGTGTTTGTGTGAGTAAGCAGTGGTATGTGGGGATGGCTGCTGGTGGCGCGCTATTCTGGGGTATCAATGGTATCTTGTCGAATATGTTATTTGATCGGATTGCCATTTCGCCAGATTGGTTAACGACCGCCCGTTTGCTGATTTCCGGTGCAGCGTTGTTGTTGTATTCGTTGATCCGTCGGCAAAATATTTTTGCGATTTGGCGTCAACCGAAAAACGCCGTCTTATTGGTATCGTTTGGGTTAATTGGGGTGTATTTTGCCCAGTCCAATTTCGTGCGAACGTTGTATTACGGTAATGCAGCGGTTGCGACCGTTTTGCAGTATATGGCACCGGCGTTGATTGTTATTTTTCTAGCTATCTTTCGTCATAGGTGGCCACAACGACAAGAATTAATCGCAGTAATTCTGTCGTTAGTGGGCATTGTGTTGTTGGTAACCAATGGCAATCTGGCGCAATTGCAAATCTCGGAGAAGACGTTGTTCTTTGGCATTTTGTCAGCGCTAGGGTTAGTCGCATACACGCTGATTCCGGGCTCTTTGTTGGCTGAGAATGACGCCATCGTCGTTGTTGGTTGGGGCATGTTTATGGGTGGCTTGGCAGCTAATTTTGTGGCACCACTCTATCACCCCGCCTATCATTTCGATACGATTGATTTGATATTGCTGTTCTTTATTGTGGTATTCGGATCGATTGTGGCATTTGTCTGGTATATTGCGAGTCTCCGTAAAGTGGCGCCGGAAACGGTGGGAATGCTTGGCATGTTAGAGCCACTAAGTGCGACCATTTTATCAGCGCTTGTGTTGGGCGTTTCATTTCATGCTTTCCAAGTCGTTGGGATTGTCATGACCCTCGGTGCAATTTTGATTATGAATGTCGTTAAGAAATGACGAAATGCTTGTGGAGCTAATGCTCTGCAAGCATTTTTTTAGTTGTATGGCAATGTTTCTTCATGTTTTTAGAATACAAATCGAGTAGACTGGAGGGTAACAAGTAACGTTTTTAATCATGACAGTGACGGAATTAGTGGTGGGGGTAATGAAATGACTGTTTTAACATTTACAACAAGTAATAATCAGGGGCGTTTGCCGGAAGCACGCGAGATGGATGTGCCATATAGTGATGCGCTTTTTGATAAGAATCCAGCTGAGTATCAACATGATTTGGCGCGAGTTAGTGCTGTGATGGCGGGTTCGACGTACACGCGTGATAGCCAAGTTGCAGGGCCAGGATATGCGACGGAAAATTTGCGTGCCTTGGGCTTTAAGACAGAATCACATGGCTATCATGTGGTTGATGATCCAAATAACGTGGCGTTTACGCTGGGTTATAAGCGCGTTGGTGCGAACAATTTGTTTGCCGTGATTATTCGTGGTACGCCACAAAATGCGGAATGGTCAGGCGACTTCATGATTGGTGATGAAGATGCACCAGGCATGGATAACATGATTTATATCGGCCAAAAGATTGCGGCGCAATTACACGAATTCGTGATGCAATTTGATAATGTTGGTCAGGAAAACATCTTTTGGGTAACGGGTCAGTCTCGTGGTGGTAGTGCGACAGAAGTCGTTGGGAAAATGTTGATTGATGCCGGGGAAGAACGCGTTTTCGCGTATGCTTTTGCACCAACGACGACCTACAAGAGTGCTGATAATATTGACTATGCCGTGAAGTATCAAGCGGTTCATGCCATCATCAATCCGTTAGATGTTGCGCCAACATTCCCATTGGTTCAGTGGGGCTTCACGCATATTGGCCAGCAACACATTTTGCCAGTGGCAGTATTGCCTGAAGTGGCTAAGGAATATGAGCGAATTAATGGGGTGCCATTTAAGGGGGATGCCAAGCAAGATGCTGACATGCTAGATCGTGGCTTGCAGCTGTACTACGCTTTGGCGCCTAGCGTGCATGACTTTTACCATGCGACAACGCCGTGGTGGGACGGTCAAACAATGACCCCATATCAATGGGTGCAGGATATGATGATGGCACCGCAAGGATTGGAAATACCAGAGCGAACGGCTAATGTTATGGCGTATGCAAAGACGCATCCGGTGTATGCTAAGTTGTTCGAACATATGGCTAATGGTGGCATGGGATCATACGAGCATACAGTGACGACATACATTAGCTTCATGGCAGTATTGCCAGATGATTGGGTTAAGTCATGATTGAATTAGCAGATATTATTTCTGTCATCCAAAATCCGATCGTTTTCATTCGGCCGATTATGGATAATCCCTGGCTGGTTTATCCAGTACTTTGGGCAATTGTGGCGCTCGAAAGTTATTTCGTCTTATTCGCCTGGATGCCAGCCGAAACGACGATGTTTTTAGCTGGTAGTTTAGCGGCGCATCCAGATATTCCGATTGAACTTTGGTTGTTATGGCTTGGTTATCTGCCGATGGTGTATCTTGGCTGGCAGGCAAAGTATAAGCGTGGTCGGAAGCATAAGATTAAGAATGCGCGTATGGACGATACAGTCGCGTTCTTCAACAGTCATGCATCCTTAGCAATGCTATTTGGCCGGTATATTCCAGTGCTGGGTATTTTTATCCCAATTATCGCAGGCGAAAGTCAGTATGCAGCTGCCCGGTTTAAAAACCAGAATGTGGCGGGGACCTTAATTTGGGTGCTCGGATCAACCGTAATTGGCTTCTTTTTGGGCTCAGTGCCGTTTTTCCAACAACATTTTTCAATCTTGATTGTCGGTATCATTATTGTGCCGGCAGGTATTTACTACCTAGTCAATTTTGTGAATAGCTTTTTCCAGCATATGCGTGGATAGCGTGTTGCATTATATCCTTAACGTGGAATAATGGGTGGTGAAAAGAGGGCGAATCATATGGCAGAGAAAAATTACATCGCACGAATGCGCGAAAAAGTTGGTCATGAAGGCATGATTTTTAACACGGTATTCGGTGTGTTATGGCAGGCGGATCGTTCGGCAATCTTATTAGAGAAACGTTCTGATATTCAAAAAGGCTGGGGCTTTCCAGGTGGTTATATCGAATACGGTGAAACGCCACAGGAAGCGATTGTACGCGAATTCAAAGAAGAAACGGGACTTGATGTGCGTGTGAAGCGATTGCTCGGTGTATCGTCTGAAATCGTCAGTGAGAACCGCTGGGGTGATGCGCAAGAAACGATTGCAATGGGCTTTGAAGTTGAAGCGGTCGGTGGCACGCTGCGTGAAGATGGTGAGGAAACGTTGGTTGTTTCATACGTACCGGTGCGCCCTGAACCCGAGATGTTTGTGCCACAGGCGCAAAAGACTGTTCATCAGGTGATTAATGATAATGAAGCTTCCGAGGCTGTTTGGCTACGTGAAGACTAGACGAGAGTCGCACTCAAATTGGGTGCGACTTTTTAATTGCCAAATTAATTAGTTAGTTTGTGTTGATTTAACCTAACTAACGGTTTATACTTTTTTCGTTAGGTTGGTTGTTGTAAAACTAACTAATTAACTAATGACTATTTGAGGTAAAAATAAAATGACAGATGAAACACAAGATTTGATGGAATCATTCAGCCGTTTGATGCACTCGCGCTTCTTTATGGCAGCGATGTCAATGAACATGCGTACTAAGCGCGGTAGTGATAAGGAATTGGGGCGTGGTCGTTTGCGCTTGTTGTCTTTGTTGAATAAGGAAGATGGTCTAACGAATGCGGAAATCGCAGAAAAGTTGGATATTCGTCCTAGCTCAGTGAGTGCGCAAGTGACGAGCTTGGTTGAAACGGGGATGATCGAACGCCGTGCTTCTGAGAATGACGGCCGTGTTTCACTTATTTTCATTACAGATGCCGGCAAGGAGACGCTGGCTGGTTTGCATAACGGTAATGACGAAATGAGTGAACGTGCTTTCTCAGTGCTAACTGAAGCCGAGCAGGCGCAGTTGAAGGACATGTTGCGTCGCATCGCAGCCAAGACCGAGGACATTGAAATGGATCCTGAGATGCTCCGCGATGCGTTTGGCCCATTCGCCGAGCGTTTCCAAAATATGGACTTCACTGACCGTCGTGAAATGCGCAAGGAGATGCACAAGATGCACCACGACTTGCACAAGGGCTTCAAGGGCTGGTTCTAACCGTCAAAAGATAAAAGATAAGAGATAAGAGGCAAAGAGATGGATCGTGGACAAAGCGTTGAAACGGAAGCATTTCAACGACCAGCAAAGTTTGATATGAAGGCATTTATGCGCTTAATTCGTCAAACAAAACCAGCCTACTGGCAACTAGGATTGGGGCTAGGATTAGGCGTTATTGCAACGGGTATTCAGTTGGCCGTGCCACATTTTGCGGGTGATTTAATTAACGGTTTTGGTAAGTCGATTGATAAAACATTGCTCGTCAGTGTAATTGGAATGTTTATCCTGAGCGCGGTGATTAGCGCCTTGTCAGGAACTGTTTTGGGAATCTTTGGCGAAAACGTGGTTAGTCGTTTGCGTAATACCTTGTGGGATAAACTAATTCGTTTACGCGTCGCATATTTTGATGAAACTAAAGCGGGAGAAATGACGTCACGTTTGATTAATGATTCAACGCAAATTAAAGACTTGTTGGCAAACTCATTTCCTCGTATGATTACGTCTTTGCTAACGGTGGTGGGTGCGTTGACGTTGATGGTCTTGAAGGACTGGCGCATGACGGCGATTATGGCATTGGCAATCCCGTTGGTGATGTTGGTGATGTTGCCAGTGATGCGTCAATCACACAAGGTTGGTCGTGATCGTCAGAATTCATTGGCTGACTTTAATGGCGCGGCTGGTGAAACGTTAAGTGAAATTCGTTTGGTAAAGTCATCTAATGCGGAACCCTTTGAAACTGAAAAGGGTCACACGACGATTCAATCTTTGTATAAGATTGGTTTGCGTGAAGCTGTGTATGATTCAGTTGCGGGTCCGTTAATGACGGCGGTTATGATGGGATTATTTGTTGGTGTATTGGCCTACGGTGCGCACCGTGTGTCACAAGGTACAATGACGATGGGAACGATGTTCTCATTCTTGATGTATCTTTTCCAATTGCTTGGCCCATCAGCAACTCTCGGTCAATTTTTCTCAGATTTGGCTAAGGCGAGCGGTTCAACGGAACGCGTCCAAGCATTGTTGGCTGAGCCAGAAGAAGATTTGACGTCTGGTGTCGACGTCGATGTTGAAGGGCAAACATTGGCGATGAGCCATGTTGATTTTGCTTATGATGACAGCAAGAAGATTTTGAGCGACGTTTCGTTTGAGGCTCAGCCCAATACAGTTGTGGCGTTCGCTGGTCCTTCAGGTGGTGGTAAGTCAACCATCTTTAGTTTGCTCGAGCGTTACTACACGCCAACGGCCGGTGAAGTCATGATTGGTAATCATGATGTGTCAGATGTGAACTTGGCTAATTGGCGTGAACAAATTGGGTTTGTTAGCCAAGATTCAGCGATTATGGCCGGAACAATTCGCCACAATTTGACGTATGGATTAACGGGTGAATACTCGGATGATGATTTGTGGCGCGTGCTTGGATTAGCGTTTGCAGAAAAGTTCGTGCGCGACATGCCGGCTGGTTTGGACACTGAAGTTGGCGAACGTGGTGTGAAGGTGTCTGGTGGACAGCGTCAACGATTGGCAATTGCACGTGAATTTTTGCGTGATCCAAAGATTTTGATGTTGGATGAAGCGACTGCTAGTTTGGATTCAGAGTCTGAGGCAATGGTGCAGAAGGCGTTGGAGTCTTTGATGAAGGGACGAACAACGTTGGTCATTGCGCACCGTTTGAGTACGATTGTGGATGCCGACAAGATTTACTTTATCGAACAAGGTACGGTAAGCGGCGCTGGTACGCACAAGGAATTGGTGGCTAATCACGAGTTGTACCGTGAGTACGTTGATACACAATTCAATCAAGATTAATATGTTTTTGCAGGCGAGTGTAGATAATTACACTCGCTTTTTGTTTCATGTGGAACAAAATTAGTTAACCTAGGTATCTTTTATTGTGGACGACTTTTACCTTTTGCTCTTGAATAAAAGTAAGTAACGTTTATAATAAGAACTCGTGTGAGATTTATATTTGTGAGAGGTTTGAATAATGCAAGAGATGAAGTATGTGATGTCAGCAAAGGCGTCAGCTATTGCCGCTATCGTAACGATTGCTGTATTCGCAGCATTGATGTTGCTATTTAGCGCTGAGGGCAACGCCTCAACGTTTGAAGTTGAGCTAGATGTTGTTCTAGCCTTTGTTGCTTTGTTAGTCGTAGGTAGCGTTTCTGTCGCTTTGCGTCTTAAGAAGTAATCATATATCACTGGGCGGTTGGTGAGAGAGCCACCCAGCGAGCAAGAAATCATTCAATTGAATCATTCCTTACAGACAAAAACGCCCCTAACTTTTCAGTTAGGGGCGTTTTGTTATGCATAATTAGAAGTTTGTCTTGTCGGCGTCAGTGTGAGTACCAGCGACACCTTCAAGCTTATCCAACGTTGCCATGTCTTCAGCAGACAACTCGAAGTCAAAGAGTTGACCGTTTTCAACGATACGCTCCTTGTGCGTTGACTTTGGCAATGGCAAGAAGCCGTGTTGCAATGACCAGCGCAATGCCACTTGGGCAACTGACTTGTTGTACTTGTCGGCAACTTCTTGAATTGCAGCGACCGTCAACATCTTACCCGTTCCCAATGGTGAGTAAGCTTCAGTCAAAACATCGTGTTCGTTGTTGAAGGCAACGATTTCAGCTTCCATGTCTGAAGGGTTAACGAACAATTGGTTAACCATAGGCGTAACCTTAGCCGTCTTCAACAATTCCTCAAAGTGAGATACTTGGAAGTTTGAGATTCCAATTGCACGTACCTTACCAGCTTCGTAGGCTTCTTCCATCGCGCGCCAAGTCTCAGCGTTAGCTTCGGCCCAGTTTTCGCGGTTAGCCTTTGGGTTTGGCCAGTGAATCAAGTACAAGTCCAAGTATTCCAAGTCCAAGCGCTTCAACGTGTCTTCCAAGGCTTGCTTAGCTGACTCGTATCCGTGCATGTCGTTCCACAACTTTGACGTTACGAAGATGTCTTCGCGGGCGATGCCTGAATCCTTCAAAGCACGTCCGATTGATTCTTCGTTACCGTAAGCAGCAGCCGTATCGATGTGACGGTAGCCGGCAGCCAAAGCATCCAACGTGCTTTGGTAGGCCACATCACCATCAGGCGTTTGCCAAGTTCCAAATCCCACAACGGGGATCTTAACACCGTTTGAAAGCGTGTAAGTATCAGTCAATGATGAAATAGTCATTAAATTTCACACTCCTATTAAATTGATGAGGTGCATCGACGTGTAACGTTACTAAATAAAAATAAGTTACACAACTACTCCTTAATGATAACAAAAATATTGAGAAGTTTAAAAAATTAGGCACTTTTTTAAGCTTCAGCTATAATAAAGCAGACTAGGAGTGTCGGAGGTTTTGACCTCCGACGCGACCAAGTCGCCCTTATCAGGTGCGTTGTTGGTCTTACGCCTGACTAAAGTCAGGGGTTTTAGACCAACAGCTGCTGTGATAAATCAGAACGGAGGTGAACGCCATGGCGAAAGTGACGACAGAGTCCATTTTTGATGCCGCACGAGCAGTTCTCGACGAAAAGGGTTTTGAAAAGTCACGTTTAGCTGACGTTGCCCGAAAGTTGGAAATTACGCCGGCGGCTTTATACAAGCATTTTGCAAATAAAGAGGCGCTTTTTGAAGCGATGAATACGGCTTGGTTAGAGCAGGTTGATGGTCCGGTCTGGGAAGCGAATGTTCGCGCCCCGGAAGAAGAACGTGTCACAGCCTTGCACGATTGGTTGTGGTTGTTGGCATCACGTCGACGCGAAGGATTTAGCCGTGAGCCTGAAATGATGGCTTTTTACGAAGAACAATTGGCTAACCGTGATGTGCTGCTTGACCCACGTTTGCAGGATTTTGCGCTGGCTGTTGAAAACATCATGGCCTGGGATACATTCCGAAATCAGCGTGGCATGACCATTATGCAGACGTTTACATATTTCTATCACCCGTTTTTTGCGGACAAGTGGGATGATAATTTGTTTAAAACGCTGTTCGAAACAACGTGGCAAGAAATGTTGCCGGTTGTGGAGCAAGGAATTGTCTTAAATGAAGAAGAAAATTGATCGATCAGCGTTGGTGCCGGGTGCACCAACGCTTTTTGGTTTACAATGTCATTAGGTTTAATGTGGGGGGATATCTATGACGACTTTAGAATTGAAACATGTTAATTATGCGATTGACGACCGGACTATTTTGAAAGACTTAAATTTGAAGCTTGCATCCGGTGATTGGGTGACGGTAGTGGGACCGTCAGGAACAGGTAAAAGTACACTATTGAAAATTATTGCTGGCCTCCAAGATGCCACTGATGGTGATGTCGTGTTGGATGATACCAGCACACTGACCATGCCAATTGGAACTGTGCGCCAACAAATCTCATACGCTACGCAGTCGGCTCAATTATTTGGTGAGACGGTTCGTGACAACTTGGATTTTCCGTTTTTGGTACGTCAAGAAACGGTAAATGAGGTCACCCAACGCGACGGTTTGGTGAAGATGGGACTGCCAGAGAACTATCTTGATAAGGCGGTTTCAGAATTATCAGGCGGTGAACGCCAGCGCATTGGGGTGCTTCGTAATTTGCTATTTCCACCAAAGGTTTTGTTGTTAGACGAAATTTCGACAGGGTTAGACAGCGAAACCAAGGCGGCGATTTGGCAAGCCATTCACGCCTTGCATGACCGTGAGAACAACATTGTTTTGTCGGTCACGCACGATGAGCAAGAGATTGCTGAAGCACAAACTGTACTGACGTTGCACGAAGGCGAGGGGGTATTGACGCATGAATAGTCAGATTAATGTTAGCAATTGGTCGCTCGCCCTTGCGTTTGTATTGGTTGTTATCTCATTGGGAATTAGTTATCGGCAAAAATTAGGGCTTGAAAAAGATACGATTATTTCGGTTGCCCGCGCGATTATTCAGCTGATTATTGTTGGATATCTATTGAAGTTTATCTTTAACTTGGATAATTGGTTGGTCACGATTGTGATGCAATTGTTCATTGTTTATAACGCTGCACGCAATGGGAAGAAGCGTAGCCAAGGAATTCCAGGGGCTTTCTATATCTCTTGGTGGGGATTGCTTCTATCAACGACGGTGACAATGAGCATTTTGGTTTTGACGGGTGTCTTGAAGTTTGAACCTTATCAAATGATTCCAGTTACGGGTATGGTGGCCGGAAATTCAATGACCGCTGTGGGACTTGTTTATCGCAGTTTGAACCAACAGTTCCGTGATCAACAGGGACAAGTTTTTGAGCGTTTGGCGCTTGGCGGTTCACCTAAGCTGGCGGCTAGCAGCATCGTCCATGAAGCTATTCGTACTGGTATGCAACCAACGATTGATACGGTTCGCACTTACGGATTGGTGTCATTGCCAGGTATGATGTCTGGTTTGATTATGGCGGGTGTTGATCCAATTCATGCCATTAAGTATCAAATTATGGTTGTGTTCATGTTGCTTTCAGCGACCGGTATTTCATCTGTCTTTGCTAGTTTTATGGCCTACCGTAAGTTCTTTAATGAACGTTGGCAACTACAATTGCCAGTTAAGAAGTAAGAAAAAAGACCTTCGAGAAAAAATCTCGAAGGTCTTTTTGTTTCACGTGAAACACGTGGTTAATCTTCAAATTTAAAGGCGTTTAGGAAGTGCTTGATACGATCGGTTGGCTCGCTGAAGAATTCAGCTGGTGTACCGTCAAAGACAATCTCACCGTCTTCCAAGAACAGCATGCGATCAGCAGCTTCACGCGCAAATTCCATGTTGTGTGTCACGATAATCATTGATTGATCATCCTTGGCCAAACCATTCAAGACACGCAAAACTTGCGCTTCCAATTCAGGGTCCAAGGCAGAGGTTGGTTCGTCAAGCAATAGGTAATCAGGTGACATGGCCAAAGCACGGGCAATGGCAACACGTTGCGTTTGACCACCAGATAGTTGGTAAGGGTAACGATCAGCCGTGTTATCCAAATTAACAGCTTGTAGCAATTCGTGGGCCTTAGCAATTGCCTCAGCTTTATTTTGCTTCAAAACGTGAACAGGGGCCTCGATGATGTTACCCAAAATTGTTAGGTGATCGAACATACGTGGTTGTTGGAAAACCATACCAGTCTTACGACGGACCCAAAGTAGTGTTTCAGTTGTGATTGGTTGGCTCAAATCAATCGTACGATCGTCCAACGTGTACAAACCTGAATCAGGGTGCTCCAACAAGTTAAGTGAGCGAAGCAACGTTGACTTACCTGAACCAGAAGGTCCGACGATAACCGTCGTCTCATGTGGATTGAACGTGACGTTGATATCCTTTAGTGCGTGGTGCTCAGCGTATTGCTTATCAATGTGTTCTAACTTCAACATAATAAATTACCCCTGTACCTTTACGAAACGATCAGCCCATCGTTGGATGTAGCGTTGTGGAATAGACAAAATTGAAACGAATAGCGCGTAAATTGCAGCAACTAGCAAGTACATTTGCAATGGTTCAAAGTTGGCCGCTGCCAATTGTTGTGAAAGGTAGAACATCTCGACGATCGTAACAACAGATGCCAATGACGTATCCTTAACCAAAGAAATGAATGAGTTTGCCAACGTTGGAATTGAAATGCGAGCAGCTTGTGGCAAGATGATACGCAAGAAAATTTGTGAATCAGTCATACCAAGTGCTGCACCAGCTTCACGTTGCGTATCAGGAATTGATGAGATAGCTGCACGGATTGCTTCTGAAGCGTATGCAGCTGTGTTCAATGACAAAACCCAAATAGCGGCTGCCCATCCTGAAGGAGATAGCCAGCTGATACCCAGCTTAGGCAATCCATAGAAGACCACGAACAATTGGACCAACATTGGGGTTGAACGGAACAACCAAACGTAGAACCATAGGATGAACTTCAAAATGCGCCAACCAATGGATTTGATACCAGTTGCATGTGGGACATATGAACGCAGCATCGCAACGATTGCGGCAATGATGACGGCAATAACAAACGAGATAAGTGCTAGAGGCACAGTGTACTTGATACCCGCCATAATCAATTGTGGGGCATACTTGGCAATAAATTCAAACATGAAGATTCCCTTTCTGAGGATGAGCGCAAAAAAGAGCGCGCCGACAGTTTCTGTGTGACACAGGAAAGGCCTAGCGCGCTCTTCTTAACGGTTCATCGGAATGATAAGTTCACCAAAACGACCTACCGCGAGTAGCGCGCTAGGCTGATGCAAGCAACAGTAATTTGTGTGTTGATCGTCATCATGGTTAACTTTCCTTCCGTCTTTTTTGATTTGTAATAGCTGTGTTTCATTCTAGAGACATCACTGACTAAATGCAAGCGTTTTAGGATAAAATTTCTCGATGCTGAATTAAATAAACATTAAAAAGGTATTTGACAACCATGGCAAAGTGGGTTTATGCTATGCAACATACTTTTTGAAAGGGCGTAAGATAATTATGCAAAAGCACAGCTTTAAGGGAATTAAGCTAGTCGCAGCGGTATTTGCCGCAGGAACATTGTTGAGCGCCGGGGTGTGTAACCGCTAATGCGGATTCTACTAAGAACCTCGGCCTTCTACACAAGGATCAACTAACTGTTGGTTTGGAGGGTACGTATGCACCATATTCATACCGTACCGATTCAGGTGATCTAACAGGAATTGATGTGGATATGGCCAAGGAAATTGGTAAGAAGATGGGAATCAAGGTCGTCTTTGTACCAACGAAGTGGGATTCACTGGTTGCAGGTCTACAAGACCACAAATACGATATTATCTTGAATGATATGGCTGTGTCGCCAGCACGTATGAAGGTATTCCGCTATGGTGCGAAGTACATTTATACTGGGGGAGTTGTCGTCACTAAGAAGGATTCAGGTATCAAGCAAGTTACTGATATTAAGGGCAAGAAGACTGCTCAGTCAGCAATTGGTAACTATGTGAAGTACGCCGAGAAGCTAGGATCTACAAATGTTGCTGTACCAGGATTTGCTGAAGCGGTTGCCACGGTTGAAAACGGGCATGCAGACGCAACGTTGAATGATGCAGCGGCCTGGGGAGTTTACAAGAAGGCGCACCCTGATACTGATTTGATTGCTATCCCTTCACCATCAAAGTACATGCCTGTAACTGGGGCGGCACCTATGATGAATAAGAAGTCCGTTGCCCTTGATAAGGCCGTTACGAAGGCTGAACACGAGCTTCGTAAGGATGGTGTCATGAAGAAAATTTCAGAAAAGTACTTGGATGCTGACTACAGCAATCCAGCCAAGTAAGATTTAGCATTTGCAATTTAGGGATCGTTTTGGTTATTATTTGAAAGTAACCGGAACGATTCCTTTTTCGTTTGCGTTAACAAATAGACGCGCATATACTCACTCAACAGAATAAGAGTTGAGGAAGTGAAACGATATGATGGTTTCGTCAATAAATTATCGTAGGCGCTACTGGGTTATGCGTATAAACATTGCGTTAAGCGTAATGTTTGTTGCGTTTAGCTTGGGATCAACACTGATGATAAATACAGCTATGTAGGCGAGGGTATAAAAATGAACAAGATTATGAAGACGTCCGTTGCATTGGTTGCAGCAGGTATGATTGGTGGGGTTGTTGCATCAGCAACGACTGTTTCAGCAGCATCATATAAGAGCGAATTGAAGACTAAGGGCAAGTTGACTGTTGGTTTGGAAGGTACGTACGCACCTTTCTCATACCGTAGTGATTCAGGTAAGTTGACTGGATTCGAAGTTGAATTGGTTAAGGCTGTTGCTAAGAAGATGAAGTTGAAGCCTGTGTTTGTACAAACCAAGTTTGACTCATTGGTAGCCGGTTTGGATGCTAAGAAGTACGACGTTGTGTTTAACGACATGTCAATCACACCAGAACGTAAGAAGGCTTACGCATTTGCGCAAGAATACTTGTTCACTGAGTCAGTGATGATTACGAAGAAGGGTTCAAAGATTAAGGATTACAGCGACTTGAAGGGTAAGAAGGCGGCACAAACGTCATCATCTGATTTTGGTCAAGCTGCTACTAAGGCTGGGGCAACGATTGTGTCAGCACCTGGTTTTGCAGAAGCTTTGGACTTGGTTGATTCAGGTAAGGCTGATGTGACGTTGAACTCACAAGATTCATGGGGCGTTTACAAGAAGGCCCACCCAAAGACGGACTTGCAAGCTAAGGTAACGAAGGCTTTGGGTGAGACGACTGCCGCACCTATGCTCGACAAGAAGGATAAGAAGTTGGCCGCTCAAATTACAAAGGCAGAGAAGTCTTTGCAAAAGGATGGCACGATGAAGAAGTTGTCAGTGAAGTACTTCGGTTCTGATTTGACCACTGAGAAGAAGTAAAACGCTATAATAGTCCCATGGATAACCATTATCCATGGGACTTTTTTGATAGGGGAAAGGCTATGGTAGAAGCAAAAAGCATCGTAGTGACAGGGCGTGTTCAAGGGGTCGGCTTTCGTTATTTCACGAAGATATTGGCTGATCGCTTGGGTGTTACAGGTGTGGTTTGGAATGCCTCGGACGGCTCTGTTCGAATCGAAGCGCAGGGTGATGAGATGGCAATGAAGGACTTCGTGAATGGGGTGAGTGTGTCACCTTCACCTTATGGTCGGGTTGATTCGGTCACATCTGAGGCGATTACTGTATCGCCAGAACGACGAATTTTTAAGGCGATTTAGTGACGTATACCAATCTATGTTTTTAAATTGAGAATCGGCCGTTTTATTAGTTGAAATTTAGCAGTTGAGCTTGACGTTGATCCACCGCTTTTGTGGTGTGGATTGACGTCTTTTTTGTCGCTTTTTTGTATTTACTGGGGTGTTGTTTTGATGGCTGATTGGGGTGGATTTTGGGTTGTAGTTTGTTTGTTTTTTGATGGGGATGAGTTGCGTTTCTTTAGATTCACGGTTGCAAATGTCGGTGATTTTGGACGTGTGGTACCGTCGGAATTTGTCGTCCTGACGATTCCTAATATGCAACCGAATGCATAAACTACATACATGTTTTTGCATATAAATGCATACTGGATATGCATGTAAAAACGCCGTCTTGGTGGTGTAAAAACGTGAAAATCCTTTACATTTTTAACTGAACGCCCCGTTCAACAGATGTAACGTGTAACACGTGTAAACTCTGCCTTTAGCGCCCTCGTTTGGCGAAATTGCATTATACAATGAAGTTATTAAGACGTCATTTCCCCTACCCCACACCTGTGGATAACTCAATATTTCTTGCTTACAGCGGGTACTTCGGGTAAGCTGAATTGTCGGAAAAACTTTTTGGAGGTTTTTGAGAATGACTTTGAAAACATGGTTGAAATTCGTTGAAATTCAATCTTTGGTTGCAAGCGTATTGCCGTTGGTGTTGGGTAACTTATACGCGGCGATTACTTATCAACATATGAATGCAGTGCTAGCGATTGTGTTTGTGATCGTCGCATTTGCCTTGCAGATGGCAGTGAATGTTTGGAACAATTTGCAGGACTTTAAGTCGGCCACAAGTGAGGAATGGAAGAACGGTGTGAACAACATTGTTGGGTCAGGGGGCATTACGC
This sequence comes from Weissella confusa, assembly GCA_001436895.1. GTDB lineage: Bacteria > Bacillota > Bacilli > Lactobacillales > Lactobacillaceae > Weissella > Weissella confusa. Next base: position 171,166 of record JQAY01000002.1, on the reverse strand, counting down.
CACGTCAAGGATGGACGACGCTGATTGCGTTGGTTTTGATTGTTGCCGTCGGGGGTCTCTGGTTGGTTTCACAGACGGGTATACCATTGTTGGTGATGGGCTTAATTGGCTTCGCTGTTGCATACTGGTATGCGGGTACGCCGTTGCCATTGTCACGTACTCCTTTTGGTGAATTGGCATCTGGTTTGACGATGGGATATTTGATTTTCCTAAGTGCAACCTACGTAAACGTTGCCCCAACGTTTACGACTGAATTGGTGTTACACGCTATCGTTGCATCAGCCATTTCTTGGTTCGCAATTGGTGACATCATGTTGGCCAATAACATCGGTGACTACGAGGAAGACTTGGCTGAGAATCGTCACACATTGGTTTGGTACCTCGGCAAGGAACGAGCCGTTAAGGTGTTCGGCTGGATTTATTTGGCTGGCTATATCGTGTTGATTTTGGCAGTTATTTTGCGTATTTTGCCATGGCCGGCATTGATTACGTTGTTCTCATTCCCAATCGTTATGAAGAATACGAAAGCCTTTCAAGCGAACCCAATTAAGCCAAACTTTCCGCAAGCAATTAAGAATGCGGTGGTCATCTCATTGACCTTGGCAATTGGTTTGGTTGTTGCGCTATTTATTTAATATTTTGAACAATGCGAAAAAGCTGCCCGCTCTCAATTTGAGAGCGGGCAGCTTTTTGTGTTAATCCAATTCAACACCAGGGTTATCAATCAGCAACAAGGCAATCATGACGAAGATGATGTTTGAGTGGTTTGAATAAGCAATGTAGTAAGGTTGCCAATCACTGGCGAACTTACGCTTATAGTGGCGCAAACCTTCGAATGAATAAATCGCAGAACCAAATTGGAAAATGAGGTTGGCGATACGTTCGCGGATGAAACTGTGTTGGTACAAGCCAACGTTGGCTAGCGGTGACATCCCAAGATTGAATGTTTGATAACCGGCATCGCGAGCATATTCGAAAGTCTTAACAAACAGTACGTCCATCGTGCCGTTTGGCGATTCCTTCGTGAAACGCATGAGATCGACGGTCATTTGATTTTCCGTGTGTGACGTAACCAAGGTTGCGAAGGCGACGATATGGCCGTCAGGAGCCTTTAAAACGCCAATGCCGTCACGTTGGAGGTAATGATCATCGAAGAATCCCAATGAATAACCTTTTTCTTCACGGCCGTTCAACCATTCGTTTGAAATAGTGCGCAACTCGTTCATTAGCGCAGGGCCGAATGGTGGTTGCAAAACTTCATATTCAAAGCCGGCGGCGGCTGCCTGGTTGATTTCACTACGGATATTCGCGAACTTCTTACCGGCCGTTTTGAAGTTTACGGTATCAACGCGAGCTTCTTCACCAAGCTTCATGAAGTTATAACCGAACTCGTGGGCGATCATGGCAATTTGTTCTGAGACCTCATAGAAAATTGGCATGTAACCAAGGCGGTCGGCTTCGGTGATGAAGGCGCTCATAGCAGCTTTGAAGTCATTCGCGTTACCAAATGGATCACTCATGACGGCGGCTTTGTTGTTGATGAGACGGAATTGAATAGCGACGGAATCTTCAGCACCTTCCTCAGGTTGGTAGTAGAAGAGACGCTTGTCGCCTAAGAAAATCAAGTTTGTTTAGTGGTTGTCGCCGATTGCGAGCACCTTTTCAACACGTTCTTCATCAAGCGCTTCACCAAGTAATTCGTGCTTGCCTTGTAAGTAGGCGATAAAGCCCAATACCCCAAGACTCACAGCGACGATTGTTAGGAAGCCGATTACCCACCAATGGAATGATGGTAACAACAACAGCCCTATAGAACGGAAGTGGAAGTGCGCTGACACAACTGGCAAGTTGGCCAGTCCAATCAGTAGATACGCGATAAACAAAATACTGTAAATGGCGCCGTCGATTAGACGAGATTCCCAACTGTACACAAGCTGCTCACGTGTTAAACGTGGCTTGATGAACAATGTGGCTAGGAATAAGGCGCCCACCAGAATGACTGGTGTGGTGTAACTGCTTGAAAGAAAGACGTAGACAAATGTGATGGCTAGCAAAATTAGTGTCGGTACGTAGGCACGCTTTACTTTGCTAGCGATACCACGTCCAGCCATGATTAGCATGAACCCTAAGAAGATGTTGGGCACCTGTGTTAGGAAGTTGCTCGTCCAAGGGCTGAAGCGTTGTAAGAATGTGATTGATTCCAGTGTGCCAGGAAGCGCACCGACCAAAATCATTGCGATACCCATCAAGTAGAGTAAGACGGCATCGACTTTTTGAATGATTGATCCGGCGATGACTCTTGGTACACCGCGGAATGACGTATTCAAATTAACTAGGGCACTGCTGATGGCTGCAATTACGGCGATGATGCCGGGAATTGCGGTGTATGCCAAACGGTAGAACATAATCCATAGGAATGCGACTGCTGAGTCGATGCCAAGATGTTGTAGTCCGAAGAAAATGAAGATATCGAATGTGCCGTATCCACCAGGAACTAGCGTAATGAGGCCGATGATGCGAGCGGCAATAAATAATGGCACGAGCTCAAGTAAAGGCGTTGGCAGGTGCATCACGGCGCCGAATGCTAGGAATGCAACGGTGCTACCAAGCCATTCAACTAATGAAGCACCGACTGTCTGTGTGAATCTGCGCTTCGTAACTGGGAATGCAAGTGATTTCCAATTGCGAATTGTGACCGCAACGCCAATGAATGGTAGCAACATACCAACTAACAAAATAAATGAGTAATCAGCAACGGGTGCTTTGGGCCAGAAAATAAGCGTCGCACCGAAACTCAACAAGCTGGCGATGCCCAAGCCGAATGTACCTTGCCACCAGTGCTGGCGGATTGTGGCTGAGTCTTGAATGGAACGGCTGTTAAACACGCGGCCGCGTAACCAGCTCATGACCACATCACCAATACCGAATGCATTGTTTAAGTTGGCGATTGTCCAACTTTCAAACCAAAACTTGCGACCTTTAGGTGCGTTATCCGCATCGTTATCCTGGAAAATTTTGCGTAGAACCCAGTCTGACAAGACGCCGGTGCTAGCGGCGACTAAACCAATCAAAAAGATGCTGATAGTTAGGCTGATTGGCAATTCTGCCAAAATGGCGAGGATGCTTTCGGGCGGAATGTGTTTGACCAATGCCCCCAGTTCGAACAATGCGACGAATGCGACGCCGATAATGAAGATTCGCCTGAAATTTAGAAAACTAGATTTCATAATTAATGCTCCTTAAGAAATTGACGCACGATGTTTGAGAAAACCAACGGCGAAAATTGAATGAATAAATGCGTTTTGAATGGTGCGACGTAGAGTGTGCCATTACCCAAAGCGTGTGCGATGTTTAGCGAATGGCGTCGCTTGATAAAGTCGAATTGGCCAACTAAAACAAGCGTTGGCGCCATAACAGCCTGCAAATCTCGCTTGGAAATGCCAGGTGTTTTAAACATCAACCCAGTCTGCTGCCAGCGCGCTTCAAAGAATGGATGGATATTTCTTAGTTTTCCCAGCAACCATTCAACCCAGCTGGCTATCAAGACGATTGGCTTGGTTAATCCATTGATGGTTAGGTTGGGCGCGTTTAAGACTAATGCGTGAACGTGCGTAGGATTATCCAGCGTATAACGTAAAGCTAAGTTGGCGCCATCGCTATAGCCTAAGATGCTCCATGTCGGGATGTTAACCGCGACACGCAATTCTTCCAAATCTGATGCTAGTAGCTGGTAATTGAGTTGTAGCTGGTTATTAGTTGATTGACCGTGACCACGCGCATCTTGCGTAATGACATAGAAGTCATGCGCGAAGAGGGGGAGGTAGGCCTTAAAGTCCTGTTGCGATCCGTTGTTACCATGTAATAACAGCAAGGCGGGTTTTGTAGGTGAACCATATGTTTGATAATCAATTTGGCTACCATCTTTAGTATGCAATTTCATATAAAATGCCTCGATATGTTAATACTTATTATTTTACACAAAAAGCCTGTGGATAACTTGTGGAAAGTTTGTTCGCATGACAAATGTCACGCGGAACCGCTTGTTAGGTTAAACTTAATTAACAAGTGAAGAAAATCACAACGCCCATAAACGGGCATTTGTGGCACATTTTGGTATAATAAAATTCATTAGGTTGCCTACTTTTGCGTTGGCAACCGCGGGGAAACTATCAAAAATGAAAAGAGGTAGGCGCGTGTTACAGCAATTGAGACAATCACGACTCTTGTATTGGACAGTGGAATTATTGGCTGCTGCCCTCTTGATCTTGGTTGTAACGCAGTTGAGTTTCATACTCGAACCGATTGGTAAATTTATCGGGGCGGTCTTTGTGCCGCTAATTGTATCTGGGTTCTTCTATTATTTGTTGAATCCGATTGTTGGGTTACTTCAAAAAATTCACGTTGGCAAATTTCGCCTAAACCGTGTTGCGTCAATTGCAATTGTGATGGTGTTATTAATCGCACTGATTGTTGCCGCTTTTATGGCCTTGGTGCCAGCATTAGCCACACAACTTGGTAAGCTGGTTGATAATGCCCCAGGATTGATTAAGACATCGCAAAGTTGGATTGCGCAGCTAAGCGAAACGGACTGGGTAAAAGACATTGGCGTGAATGCTAATTTGCAGGATTTGCAGGCTCAAGTGCAAAAGTACGGTGAAACGTTAATCTCTGGTACTGCAAGTAGTTTGAGTACGTTGATTGGGACGATTACCAGTGTAACAATCACAGCGGTTACCGTCCCGGTTATGACCATTTATATGTTGAATGACGGACAAAAGCTGGTGCCGTTCTTGCAAAAAATCTTCCCTGGCCGAAATGAGAGCCGTGTGGCTGAGATTTTGGGTCGTTTAAACAAGACGATTGCGCAATATATTAGCGGACAAGCCATTGAGATGATTTTCGTTGGTGTTGCGACGACGATTGGTTACTTTATTATTGGTCAGAATTACGCACTGCTACTTGGTATCTTTGCTGGTCTAACGAACTTGATTCCGTATGTTGGACCATACATCGGGTTGGTGCCGGCCATCTTTGTGGCTTTCACCCAAGATGTTTGGCAAGTTGTTTGGGTTGTTGTAGTGGTGTTGATTGTGCAACAAATTGATAGTAACTTAATCTATCCACGTATTATGGGAGCATCGCTAAACATTCACCCGTTGACGATCATTATCTTGTTGTTGGCAGCAGGAAATATTGCCGGTATTGCTGGTATGATTTTGGCCGTGCCATTCTATGCGGTTGTGCGAACGGTTATCGTTTACGCTTGGCAACTATGGCAAATCGAAAAACAACAACGAACAGAAGCCTAAAAAATGGCGCTACCTCGCAAGAAGTAGCGCCATTTTTCTATTTAACGTGAGTTACGTAGTAGTCAGCCCAAACCCGCATTGCTTCGTGAACGTCTTGCAGCTGTTGCCCAACGTCAGTCAATGAATATTCAACACGGGGTGGCACCTCGGGATAAACCTTGCGAGTTACAATTTTGTTTTCTTCCAGCCATTTTAAATTGCTAGTCAGCACTTTTTGCGTGATGCCCAGCTTCTTTTGCAATTCGCCAAAGCGGAGCGTCCCGTCCTCTAATAAGAGGTTAACGATGTCTGGACGCCAACGATTGCGATGCAGTTCGTTAAGGGTTACGAGTTTCTCAGCAATTTCTGGTGTCATGTCGATACTAAACGTCATCGGGTGTCTCCTTGTTTTTTTCTGTGAAGCTAATGTATCACACAATAGTTTCTTTAGGGAAACTATGCCACTTTAAAGTGCCTACTTATGCAATTTATCCGCGTGCGCTATATTATAGGCATAGACAAGAACGATTTTGAAAAAGTACTTGGAGGTACAAAACTATGACCCATACAGATATTGCAAAAGCATTGGTTGGTACATTTGTTTCAGGTGATATCGCGGTTGCCGAGGCAAGCGCGTTGCCTACCTACAAGCAACACAATTTGAACTTTGGGGATGGCCGAGATGCGTTTATTGGCGCGGTTAAGGGCTTGCAAGAAGCACCTGTGAAGACCACGTTGGAAACGGTTCGTTCATTTGAAGATGGTGACTTTGTCGTTTTGCAAAACGTGGTGAACTTCGCCGGTTCGGGTGATCAAGTTGCCTTTGATGTTTTCCGTTTTGAAGGTGATAAGATTGCGGAACACTGGGATAACGTGACCAACGTGGTGGCACCAAACCCATCAGGTCACACGCAATTTGATGGTGAAACAGCCGTGACAGATTTGGACAAGACTGACGAAAACAAGCAATTGGTATCGGACTTCGTTCGCGACGTTTTGCGTGGTGAAAACCCAGAAAAGCTCCCAGAATACATTGCTGGTGAGGACTACATCCAACACAATACAGATATTGCTGATGGTTTGACGGGACTTACGACGGCCTTTGCAGCGATGGCTGAACAAGGCGTTGCCATGGTTTATGACAAGGTATTCAAGGTTTTGGGCCAAGGAAACTTTGTCTTGGTGATGGGGGATGGTGAATTTGCCGGTAAGGCAGTGACATTCTACGATCTATTCCGTGTTGCTGACGGCAAGATTGCGGAACACTGGGACATCATTGAAGAAATTCCGGCCCGAGATAAGTGGGCTAACGACAACGGTAAGTTTTAAATAGTACAAAAAAGCTGGCAATCTTCATGATTGCCAGCTTTTTAATTACCGTATTTTTTGGATTGGATTGTATATGTTTTAAATAGACACGGTAATGTTTTTGTTAGAACTTGTCAGCTGCCGTGAAACGACCGTGAATGTGAGTAGGAGCTTCCAACTCATCATACAAAGCCTTGGCCAACGTACCAGTCGTAACACGTGATTCCTCACGTGCGTTGAAGATCAAAGCGTCGTCTGACTTCAAGTATGTTGGCGTTGCAGGACCTGGCATAAAGGCTTGTTGTGGTGAAATTGCCATCCAGGCGAAATCATCAACCGTTTGCAAGTACTTGTATTCGTTAGCTTGCTCGATTGCTGCTTCAATCCAAGGTGCTTGTCCACGCATCAAACCTAGACGATCAGCCATTACTGAGCCATCAGGCATTTGCAAAGTTGAAGAACCAACAATGAAGACGACGATAGGGGCGTCAGTGCCAGCCAATTGGTCGTGTAGATATTCGGCGAAACGAACGTGATCACTAGCGCGAGTGAAGTTCGAAGCGACGATGATAACATCAAATTGTGTTAGGTCTTCGCGCGTCAATTCGAAGTTTTGACGTTCGAAAGAAGGGATTTCATTACCAAACATACGCGTCACCTTGCCGGCTGAACGTGTGATTGCAGTAACTTGGTGCCTACGTTGGTAACCTTCGATAACAAAGGCAGAACCGGCCATTCCGGTTGCCCCGATAATTCCAATCTTCATGTGCATACTCCAGTCTGTTTTTTCAAGCCTTATAATAGTCGCTTTTATAAAAGTGGACAAATAAAAAGGGTCAAAAAAGATTTCGCTGTTAAAGTCGTCTCATTCATTTATAATAATTCTTAAATACCGCAGAAGGGTAGATGAGAAATATGGCAGAAAACCAGTTGGAAATCGGCAAGCTAGTTGCTGAAAATGATTTATATCACGAATTGCTGGGTGGTCGTTTCGGCATCGAAATTGAAGAGCATCGCGTTACAGAAGAGGGACGCTTGAGCCGTCGTGTGTATCCGGATACATTAGGTCCACGGGCCACGCACCCCTATTTACAGACGGATTATAGTGAAACGCAATCAGAAATTGTTACTGAGCCAGCTACGTCATTTGAGATGGCGCGCGACTTGTTGTTGCAATTACAATGGGTTTTGCGTGATCACATGGCAGAAAACGAAACGATTTGGCCATTGAGTATGCCACCACGTTTAACGCCTGACGATTTGCAGTGGGTCGATGAAACGTTTGATCGACCATGGATTAGTGAATATCGCGATTGGTTAACGGATAAATATGGGTCAACCCACGAAATTATCACCGGACTTCATTTAAATTATTCATTGCCAGAATCGTTGCTTGAAAAGTTGTTTGCGCTTAGCGATGAAACCGACTATGTGACGTATAAGAATCGCGTGTATTTCAAGTTGGCACAAGCCATTTCAGCTAATCGTTGGTTGTTTGTGTACTTGTTTGGGGCAACGCCATTTAGTTTGAATTCAACTGATTCACGTTTGCCTGAACTTGAGCACCCAGTACGTTCGCTACGAACGAGTCAATTTGGATTTGCAAATGATGCAAACATCCAGATTAATTATGCGACAAATTTGGCAGATCATTTGGACCAAATCGATCAGCATATCCAGGCGGGAGATTTATATTCAAACCATGAATTCTATGGCACGGTTCGATTTAAGGGGCCGGAGACAAAAGAAGCGATGGTTACAGAAGGGGTTCATTACTTAGAATTGCGTATTTTGGATGCTGACCCCTTTGATCCAGCGGGTATTTCTGAAAATGCGCTGAACATCATTCACTTAGTGATTATTTACTTGTTACTTCAAGATGAGGTCTATTCGGCAGATGATTTGTCGCACGCCGATGAGTTAGCAAATGAAATCGCAATGCAGTCACCGACGGATAAATTGCCTAATCAAAAAGAGGCAATGGCCTTAATGGGTGAAGTGTCAAAGCTTGCCGATCATTTTGGTATGCGCTTTAACGATGGACTATCACTGATTGCAGAACGCATCCTAACGCCAAGCAAGACGCCAGCTGCTAAAATTGTGGCGCTGGCTAAAACGCCAGATGAGCTACAAGCGTGGGCGACGAAGGTGGGAAATGAACGTGGTGATTTGTTCCACGTGAAACATGACGAACAGTTTGAGGATTTGTTTGGTCGTGGTGAATTAGCTAGTGTCATTAAGCAGGCGTATGAGTTAGGTGTACGTGTTAAAGAGCGTACCCGCGATACTGTGACGCTATCAGTCGGTGACCATGTCGAAGTTTTGCACGAGTCCAAGGACCTGACGGAATTGTTCCCAGAAATCTTACCGGCCTAATTTACTGACTAAAAGGAAGTAAAGTGTTACAATAGCTTTCGTGATATCGAGAGGACGGTCGAAACATTGGGCTCTCTCGTCAAAATGAAGGAGGCAACTAATGGCAAAAGAACACCCTTTTGATTTTAAGAAGTGGGACGCCTTTTTGGCAGAAATTGAAGGTAAGGAAATTCCTTGGGTAATGGGGGCTGTCGCAGATGGACACCCACAATACGACGAACGCATGATTGAGCTTGCTAAGGCTTTTGAGTGGTCAGATTACTTTGATCGCAACTTCGATCGTACGTTGAAGCAAAAGGGACACCAAGAGTTGCCTGAAGAAGAAGTGGATGAAATTTCACGTACTAGCTCAGACTTCCGCGACTTGCGCGCTGTGACATCTGTTGTCATTTACGGTGAGCGTCGCTTGGAAGGTATGTGGGCAGCTATGACTGAGAAGGGTATCTTGCGTCGCTTGTTGAAGCGTTTGAATGACATGACGCCGGACGATTTCCCAGGTCCAAATTACTAAAATCAATTAACGGCTAGGCTCGATTGAACCTAGCCGTTTTTGTTTGCGAAAAAAGAAATATTAGTTGCCGTAAGTCGGCGAAATCTTGAAAAATGAGTGAATTCTTATATACTAGAAAGAGTGTTGCAACTTTGCGACAGCGTTATTGGAAAAGAAAATTAAATAAAAAGTCAGAAAGAGAGTGTTAACTATGGCACAGCAAGAAGCTTCTAATCAGAAGCTAGAGCGTGGACTATCAAGTCGCCACGTTGAGATGATTGCGCTTGGTGGAACAATCGGAACTGGACTGTTTTTGGGTGCTGGTCACTCAATTAGTACAGCAGGGCCAGCTATTCTGCTAATCTACATCATCACTGGATTGTTCATGTTCTGGATGATGCGCGCATTGGGAGAATTGTTGCTTACTGATCCTGATAAGCCAACTTTTGTCGGATTCGTTGAGAAGTACCTAGGCAAAAAGGCAGGCTTCGTCATCGGTTGGACGTACTGGATTGGCTGGATTACGATTGCGATGGCTGAATTGACGGCCGTTGGAACATATATGAAGTTCTGGTTCCCATCAGTTCCAGTGTGGATTTGGGAAATCATTTTCTTGGCAGCCCTTTACGGAATCAATATCATTGCCGTTTCTGCCTTTGGTGAAACGGAATTCTGGTTCTCAATGATTAAAATCGTTGCTATCTTGGCAATGATTGTGACTGGAATTATTATGATTGTGATGCACACGAAGACGTCAGCCGGGGTAACGAGCCTATCAAACCTATGGCAACACGGCGTGGTGGCACACCAAGGACATCAAATTTTGGCAGCGTTCCAAATGGTCTTCTTCGCCTTTTTGGGAATTGAGTTCGTCGGTATGACGGCTGCTGAAACAAAAGATCCATTGAAGACGATTCCGAAGTCAATTAATTCAATTATTATCCGAATTTTGATCTTCTATGTTGGTGCATTGATTGCCATCATGAGTATTCAACCATGGACGAATTACAATGCAAACGAATCACCATTCGTGCAAGTTTTTGCCGGAATTGGTATTTCAGCTGCGGCTGGAATTATTAACTTCGTTGTGTTGACTGCCGCTGCATCATCATTGAATAGTTCATTATTTACAACTGGTCGTATGCTTTTCTCATTGTCTAATGGAAAGGGCTACGCTGGTAAGTTGAACCGTCGTTACATTCCACGTAACGCCATCAACATTTCAACGATTTTGATTGCTTTGGCAGCTGTTGTGAATGTTTTGTTCCCATCGAACGCGTTTGATTTGGTGACATCGGTTGCCTCGGCCGCTTTCGTGGTTATCTATGGCGTGCTTGTGTTTGCGCACTTGCGTTACCGTCAATCAGATGACTTCAAGAACGGTGAACAACACTTCAAGATGCCTGGAGCGCCATTTACGGATTACCTAACGATGGCTTTCCTAGCAGGTATCTTCTTGATTTTGCTATTTACGAAGTCAACGATGCCAACAACGGTCTTGGCTATTATCTGGTTTATCATCATGATTGCCCTTAGTCGCCGAGTTAAAGAATAAAATAGTGTATGATAAAGGTGGATGCAGATATGCATTCACCTTTTTTATTTGTCTAGGAAAGTGAGCGAAACACATGGCAGAAAAGTTTATTGAGCGAGACTATCAAAAGGTTCCAGCCGAAACCGACTACATTAAGCAACAATGGCACGATGTGGCCTACATGGATGGTGACCGTCACAGCATGGATATTTACCTACCAAACGACGGTCAAGGACCTTTCCCAGTCATCGTCGATATCTACGGTGGTGGCTTGATCTTTGGTGATAAGAGTTCACACAAGCTAGAACCAGCTTTGCGTATGTTGGATAAGGGCTATGCTGTCGTGAGCGTGGATTACTCATTGATTCATCAAAAGGATTTCCCATTCCAAATTTACGAGATTAAGGCTGCACTACGTTTCTTGCGTGCCCACGCTGATGAGTATCAATTGGATATGGATCGCGTTGCTTTGATGGGTGAGTCTTCAGGGGCACACTTGGCTGTGATGACTGGTGTATCAGCGTCAGTTGATGCGTTGCAAAATCCATTTATGGGTGACAATAACAATCAACCGGAAACAGTAAATGCGATTATCGCGATGTATGGACCATACGCTTTTGATCAATTTGTTTCACAATTTGAAGAGAGTGGTGTGACGCCAAAGTACGCTGAAACAGGCACAGCGGAATCATTCGAAGGTCAAATGTTTAACAAGCAAGCGCCTAAGGATGTCCCACAACGCGTTAAGAACTACAACCCAGAAATGTACTTTAATGACCAAATGCCACCTATTTTGGCATTTGCAGGAACGGCCGATGCTGTGGTACCTTATCAACAGACAGTTAATATGATTGACGCGGCTCGTCAGTATGTTCCTGAAGAAAAGGCAGTGTTGCATTTGGTTGAGGGAACTGGACACGGACCTGCGTCATACATGACGCCAGAGTTCACCGATGAGAAGATTGCCTTCTTGGAGAAGTGGCTCTGATTTAGGGGGCAACCATGTTTGGTGCGTTTGGTAAGTCGTTTTTTAGGGCGACACCACAACAATTATTTGTACAATTAATTATTGATACGGTTTGGTTTTTGATTTTCCGACCAACTGACCCAACGATGAAATGGATTTTTATTGCCATTTTGCCAGCAGTTGATTTGCTATCAGCGGTGGTTAGTTTTTGGAATTACGTCAAGGACAATCGACCACAAAATTAAAACGAGCGAATGTTTCATGTGGAACATTCGCTCGTTTTTGTTTGCCAATCAAGCAAATGTTTTGACCCGGCGACGCGATAACTGCGATACTGTAAGAAAAGCGAAGGAGATAAGGGGGATGCGTGGGTTAAAAGTAGATATCGAAAAATTTCGTAAACAATTTCGCTTTGCGGATCTACAAACATTTATTAGTCGCGCTAACTTAAATATGGTTGGTCCAACCATTACGTATTACACGTTGTTGTCGTTAGTACCAGTGTTAATGAGTATTGGTGCGATTGCCGGTCTGGTTGGCATCTCGTCAACGGAGTTAATTGCCACGTTGAAAACCAATCTGCCTGCTAACATCATGTCTATTTTGGCACCGATTATTAAGTCGGTACTGAGTGGTGGTGTTGGAATTTTGTCATTCTCAATTGTGACAACTATTTGGGGAGCTAGTGCGGTATTGGCAGTCATTCGAAAAGCGTTTAATGGTGTGCACGATGTGCCGGAACGCGTGAGTGGCATGCTGACGCGTGTGTTTAGTTTTCTGTGGTTGATGGTTATCTTGATTACGGCTGGAATTGTTATGGCAGCGACAGCAATTATGCCGGCGATTATCCAGGCAATTCCTGGTGACCTGCCTTGGTTGGATGAGTTAGCTAAGCAAAGCCGATTGTTTGCCTTGATCGGGTTGTGGTTGTTGATGTGTGTATTTAACGTTGCTTTGCCAGCTAAGCGTTTGCCATGGAAGGCAACGTTGCTTGGTTCCGGCATCGAAGTTGTCATCTTGGTATTGCTAAACGCTGGCTTTAGCTGGTATGCGCAATTTGCGGTTAAGAGCGTGGGTTTCTACCAGTCATTAGGATCGCTATTGGTTTTGATGGTCTATCTAAATTTGGTTGGGACTATTATGGTTGTTGGTCAGATTTTAATAGCCTGGTTTAGCATCCTCTTTGATCCCGAAGAAAAACAGCCAGCGGCTGTACCGCTGGCTGCAAAAGGGGTGCCTGCAAAACGTCGTTCGGCTTTGGCCAAGCGGCAAGTTGCTAAGCATTATCGTAAGCGGACAACCCGTTCAAGTTGATTGTTAATTAATGCGTTGGGGTTTGTGCCCGGCTCGCCATTTGGCACCGGCAATCCTAACTTTGCATAATAAGTTTGCCATTCTGGCAAGATTGAATCGTCAGGCCCAAAGGTCATGGCGATTTTTTTGAACGGATTTTTGACTACGGAAAAAGCTGTTTCGATAAATTCAGAGCAGTAAAAACCGGGTTCACTGGCAATGAAAGACCAGTTATAGGGTTGCCCTAAAAGGGTTTTGGCTTTGAAAATGACTGAATTGAAATCAAATGATGTTTTCAAACGATACGAATCGACGTTACCAGTTTGCGCAGCCAGAAATGAATTTAGGGGTTGCCGAACGGAGCCAAGTTCAGGGGAAGCGTGTAACACAAATACGCCGTCATCTGCTAATTCAACGATACCGACGTGGGTGTAATTGATTGTTTGGGCTTTCGGTTGAGTACTTTGGGCAATCATTTGTGAAAATTGCTCGGTCGTTGATCCGACAAAAAGTAAATCACCGGTTTGTAGTTCTGTCATGGCAGCACCTCTAGTTTTCTGGTCTTACAATAAAAGCCCGCACGCGTGCGGGCTTTTATGATTATTTACTTTGCTTCGATTGCGACAGCATCTTCAGCCTTCTTGGCTTCCCATTGCTTATCGAATTCGTCCAAAAGTGCACGAACTTCGTCAGTTGTGTTCGTGTCCATCAAAGCCACACGCAAATCTGAGGCGTAGGCAAAGCCACGAACATAAATCTTGAAGAAGCGCTTCAACTTTTGGAAGTGCATTGGACCGAACTCAGCCGTGAACTCATCGTATAGGTCAAGTTGCAAACGCAACAAAGCCAACGTTTCATCCAAAGTGTGTTCAGTAGGCATGATTTCAAAGGCAAATGGGTTTTCGAAAACACCACGGCCAATCATGACACCGTCAACACCAGGGTGTTGACGAACTAGTTCCAAACCTTCTTCACGAGTCTTGATATCACCGTTGATTTGCAACAACGTATCAGGTGCGATTTCATCACGCATCTTAACGATTTCATCGATGTACTCGTAGTGGGCTGGAACCTTTGACATTTCCTTACGCGTACGCAAGTGAACTGTCAAAACTTGAATGTCTTGTTGCAACAAGAATGGAATCCAAGTACGGAACGTTTCGATGTCGTTAAAGCCCAAACGAGTCTTAACAGACACTGGCAAACCAGCTGTCTTAGCTGCGCCAATAACTTCCTTTGCTGAATCGTAGTGACGAATCAAATCTGATCCGCCTCCATTCTTGATAACCGTTGAATCCGGACAACCCATGTTCAAATCGATGGCGTTGTAGCCGCGGTCGCGCAATTCAAGTGATGACTTTTCGAAGTCTTCACCACGGTTTCCCCAAATTTGTACGACGGGCATCTTTTCGCTCTTATCAACGTGTAGACGACCTTGGACCGTAAACTTTGCCTTTGGGTGTGAAATACTGCGGGCGTTCGTAAACTCTGTGTAGTAAACGTCAGGCGCAGCTGCCTTCTCGACAACGCGACGGAAAACCGTATCCGTAACGGCTTCCATTGGTGCTAGTGAGAAGAATGGGGTCTTCTCAACACCAGGAACCTTAGGGTGATTTTGTGCTTCATCGACAACGCCTTGCCAGTAAGCTGACTTTGCTTTAACCATGTCTAAATCCTTTCTCTAAACATTTATATTTTCATTTATGCGGCTCGATCTTCCGCAATCCAAACTGGGACATTTACAATATTAAAGGGTTTTGCGGGTCCTTTCAAGGCGTTTACATATCCAAAGTAGACAATTCCTAAAAAACTAGTGGGCATACTTGAATAAAGCCGTTAAACTAGAGTGATGGGGGAAAGATATTATGATTACAATTCGACCAGCAACAATTGCTGATACAGGGGCGATTGTCCATTTAGAAATGACAATTATTGACCAAATGCAAATTCCAATGGTGGAAAAGCTTGGTCGTGACAATATTGAACAATTACTACATGATAGTGCATTAGCTGATGACACGGCACGTTACTCACATAAGCATGCAACGGTAGCGGAAATGAGTGGTGCTATTGTCGGGGTGGCCTTTGGTTATCCAGCGAAGCAAGAGCCTTATTTGGATGTATCTTTGCAACGCCTTCTGGCTGACCGTTTTGGTGAGTTAGCGGAGTTGTTCCCGGACAAAGAAACGGTGGGGCAAGAATGGTATCTTGATTCGATTTCGGTGTCCGAGACAGCCCGTGGTAAGGGCGTTGGAACACAGCTATTGGCTGCTTTGCCAGCTGTGGCGCAAGCACAAGGTGAACAAGTCATTGGGCTTAATGTGGATGATGGTAACCCAAAGGCGCGTGCGTTGTACGAACGCGAAGGATTTGAACCAGTTAGCGAGCTCATGATTGGTGAGCATCATTACACACATATGCAACGTTCAGTGGAATAAACCATTATCTTCAGTCGAATAGTAGTACACTAGGAAAAGTAGTTTATTCGAGGAGAGAAGTATTATGGCAATTAAACGTAATATGGTGGCAGGTATTTTGCTAACTTTGGCGGTGTCTATTGTGGCGAAATTGTTATCACCATATTTGCCTTCGCTGGGTGGCGAGGCGTTAGCGATGTTGATGGGAATCGTTTTGGGAAACACGTTGTTTGCACACGAACGCTGGAACGCCGGTGTGAAGTGGGCCGAAAAGTACCCAATTGAAATTGGAATTGCGGTGCTTGGA
Source organism: Weissella confusa (assembly GCA_001436895.1). Lineage (GTDB taxonomy): Bacteria > Bacillota > Bacilli > Lactobacillales > Lactobacillaceae > Weissella > Weissella confusa. The sequence goes on along the minus strand of JQAY01000002.1, from coordinate 155,186 downwards.
CTGAATGTGACGCTTAATAATATGGCGACATTGGGCTGGTCAGGTGTGATTTTCATCTTGCTACAAATGACGGCGACGATTCTATTTGTCATGTGGATTGGTGGACGCGTCTTTAAGGTGGCACCACAATCAGCGATGTTGATGGGAGCTGGAAACGCAGTCTGTGGATCAAGTGCCATCGCATCAGTCGCACCAGCAATTGGGGCGAGTGATAATCAACGTCGCACGGCCGTGGCAACGGTTTCGCTAGCCGGTGTTGTCTTGCTGTTTGTTTTGCCAGTTATCGGGCCAGAGTTGTTGCACCATAACGATATGTTGGTCAGCGCATTGATTGGTGGAACGGTGCAGTCAGTCGGACAAGTATCAGGTACAGCTTCTTTGGTTGGTGGTGACGTTGTGACGTATGCACCAATCTTCAAGATGTTGCGTGTTGTCTTGCTGTCAGCGGTTGTCATTTTGATGTCACGTTATGCCACGAAAGCGACGCCGGTTGAAGGTGTCGCGCTGACGTCGAAGGTCAAAGTACCGTGGTTTGTGGTGACGTTTATCGTCTTGGTAGTCATCAATTCATTCGTGAGTTTGCCACATGTGCTAACCGGCACAGCACATGAAGTCACGAGCTTCTTTGGTATTGTCAATTTGGCCGGCATTGGTCTGAATTTGAAGTGGGCCACAATCAAGTCTTCCGGGGCAACTTTCCTAGGATATGGCTTGGTGACAATCATTTTCCAAGTCGTCCTAGCGCTTGGTTTGATTACGTTATTAATGCACTAAAAATAAGCGTCAACCCGCGTGGTTGACGCTTTTTGCGTAAAAATGACTCTAATTTGTTTCATTCTGTGAACTTTTTGAATTTTCTATGCCTTGCGTCATAAACTTAGACTTGTAATAACAGAGAACACGTTAACAAGGGGGCAAGTTAATTATGGCAGGGACAGTACACACACAAGCATTTATGATGTCATTCGGAAACATTTTGGTGAAGACGGGCGTTCGACCTGAAGTTGCTGGACAAGTTATCGCAAAGTTGCATGCATTAGAAGCGCAAGCTGTGGCTTACCCAAGCAATCGTGCTTATCCAACCCCAACAATGTATAAGGTGAATGGCCAAACGCGTGGTACTGCTGCCCAAGGTTTGGTGATGTTGGCCAACATCGAAAATCGTTCATTTAACTTGTACAACATTTACGATGCGAACGCACATGAATTACGTCAATTCGAGGCGATTGTTGGTTTACTACACAACCACTTGCTTGAAGTTGGTGTTAAGCAAGTTTGGCACATGAACTCACCTGAATTCACGAAGCTAACGGCTTTCGCCTATGAAAACGAAGTACCATACAAGGTGGCGGTTGAACATTATCTAATGGACAATGTGGCTGCAGTTGATACACAATACAACGGTGTGCCGTTGTCATAATAAAAACAAAAAATTCCGTCTCAACTGAGACGGAATTTTTTTAAGGAGCTGGCACGATCTTGATGTGCAAGCCATTAGCGTCGATTTTGTGAGTCACTTGAATACCATTGGCCGTGGCGACAGCTGGCTCATCTGGGTTCTCGTGAACGGCCATGTAGGCGTTGTAGAATTCTTGTGATGACCAGCTCATACCGTGCTCAAAGGCAACGAAAGCACGACCAGCTTCATCGTTATCGGCGTCTTCAGAGTCGATAAAAATCATCGTTGCTTGATCGTCCTTAACTAGAACGGTTACTTGAACACCGTCGTAAACATCGGTTACACCATGCTCGTCGAGTTGCAACTTGCGGTGGCTTTCCATGTTGAAGTTGCGGCGTAGCTTATTGAATTTTGCTAAAGAGCGCATGAAAAAAGGTTCCTTTTCTTTACGTATTGTTAGTGATAACTTTACGCCTCCCTTTAATAAATGCAAGCATTCGGTTTCTTGAGGGGTTATACTGTTAACATAGTTAACGATTGGGAGTAGGGTATGCTTTTTACAGAACTAAAAAATTACGTCGTTTTTGATTTGGAAATGAACGGCAGTAATCAAATTATCGAAATCGGTGCTTTAAAGGTGACAACCGGGCAAGATATTGAAAAGTTTTCCGTGATTGTCAACAATCCGCCAATGGGGAGCGGGATGGCATCATTTAAGTTCATCTCACAATCAATGGGCGGTGATGATGGCTGGATTACGTTGGAAATGATTCAAAACGGTATGGCTGAAGAACGCGCATTGACACGCTTTATGAAATTTGTCGGCGATTATCCGGTTGTTGGTCACGCGATTGTTGATGGGGATGTCCAATTGATTAAGGAGGGTCTCCGCTACAACGATTTGGGTAAGTGGAAGACCAACGGCAAGGTGTTTGATACACAACAAATTCACCGTGCATTGAATGGTAATCCAAATGATATTTCATTGGCCGGCTTAGCTGACGAATATGAAGTTGAAATTGGCACGCAAAAGCACCGTGCGTTGGCAGATTCACGCGCAACGCTAGCAGTCTTTGCGGCTATGCAAAAAGTCTGGGCAAAGTAAAAAGACGAGATGAACATCAATCTGTTCGTCTCGTCTTTTTGTCTGCATTTTAGTAGGCCAAGTGACCCTTATCAAGTGGCAAAATAAATGGGTTTTGGAATCCGGTTGTATCAACGAATTCACCAAACTTAGCAACGCGCTTTGGATCTTGCAAAACCTTAATATCAGCAAGTGGGCTGGCATCGAACATAACGAAGTCGGCCATCTTACCGGGTACTAGCTCACCATAATCGTCACTGATTTGAAGCAAATCAGCCGCGTTGGTGAATAGGGCACGCAAAATTTGTTGGTTTGTTGCGCCTGCAATTGACCACAATTCAGCTTCCAAAGCCGTATCCGCGTAACCATTCAATGGTGAACCGGCATCAGTTCCAAGCGCCAAATTAACGCCGTTCTTTGCTGCCTTACCGAAAGCTTCGAAGTGAGAATCAACCCACTTGTAAGCCTTATCAACCATCCATTGTGGCAACAAACCATCACCACGCTTGATGATGACGTATGGTGCAACCAAAGTTGGTGTCAAATAAGTGCCAGTTGAAAGGAACAAGTCCAACGCTTCATCGTCAATGACAAAGGCGTGTTCAACAGAATCGACGCCAGCGCGCAAAGCTTCCTTAACGGTTTGCAATGCTTCAGCGTGAGCGGCAACCTTGATACCACGACGGTGGGCAACATCAACACCAGCGGCCATTTCGGCTTCCGTCATTTGTGGCATATCAGGTTGTTCGAACTGATCGAAGGCGATACCACCAGAAGCCATGTACTTGATGGCATGGGCACCTTGTTCGATGCGACGACGCACACCAGCACGGAATTCTTCCGGACCAGTCAATGCTTCACCGATCTTTGAAGCGTGACCACCAATGGTTGAAAAGGCACGACCAGATGCCACAACACCAGTACCGCGCCATTGACCATTCAACGTCATCTTTTGGATGCCGATGTCAAAGCTATTGGCTGTCGCAAGGACACGCGTGTAAGTGACACCAGAAGCCAACATCTCGTTCAAGTTAGCTTGGGCTTGCATCGCAATCTCAAATGGCTCACGCGATGCCTTAGGACCGTATGGGAAAACCTTGTTGATGATGTGAACGTGGGTATTGATCATACCAGGTGTTACAAACTTGTTTTCAAGATCGACAAGTTCTTGGCCTTCCGCAGGAGCTGTGCCAACACCGGTAGATGTGATACGACCACTGGTCAAATCAACGGTGAACCATGAATTAGGAATAAATTTTTCTTGCGCAACATCGTAGACTTGCGCATTATGATACGTGCGAATCGACATGAAACCACCTCATTTTTAGACTCAGTTTGGTTCAGCGCCAAACTACTTGATTTCTATTATAAACTTATTTTTTGTAGAAAAACGAGTATCCAGCTTGCAATGTGTTTCGGTATGGTTACAAAAAGTCAGTGTCGATAAGTTGTTGACGAATTGTCAGGGATATCATATGCTTAGGGGGTCATTTAAAGGGGCCGTTGATTCAAAGTGAATCGGCGTTAATCAAAGTCAAAGGGAATGAAATTCATGCAATTAGTTATGTCATCAACGCAAGCGTTTTTCTACTTTACGTTTTTCGGTTAGTCATCCGAATCAATCGTAAAGTTATTTTGCGTTGAACACTCGGATGACGGTAAAGTATCCGAGTGTGTGAGACATCAGACGACTAAGCAATTAGTTTGTATGAAACTCATTTAGCACGTGTCGGATACTGAATTGGTATCTGATGCGTGCTTTTTATTTACTGGGGCTTTTGTCATTTGGGAAGAGGTGTGTTTATATGTCGTTACTAAAGCGGATGTTTCGTAAAGAATCGTTAGAGACTTATTTGAAGAGTGATGCGCATTTTTCGAAGTCTTTAACTGCTAAAGATTTAATTGGATTAGGAATTGGGGCGGTTATTGGAACTGGTATTTTTATTTTGCCGGGTACGGTTGCTGCAACGACAGCCGGACCAGGTGTGATTTTTAGTTTTATTATCGCAGCTGTTGTGTCTGGGTTGGTGGCAATGGCCTATTCTGAAACGGCTTCGGCAATGCCGGTAGCTGGATCAGCTTATTCATACGGCAATGTTATCTTTGGTGAGGTAATTGGATGGATTCTTGGCTGGGCATTGATTTTGGAATATGCCTTGGGCGTGGCAGCTGTTTCGACAGGATGGTCAGCCTACTTTGCTAATCTGATGTCGCCATTCTTCAAGTTGCCAACCGCGTTGTCAGGTGCTTATAATCCGGCTGAAGGAACGGTCGTGAATATTGTGGCAGTTGTGATTGTCTTGTTAATTGGGCTGCTGTTGCGAGGGGGAATGACCGAGTCTAAGCGCGTTCAAAATGCCATGGTGATCTTAAAAATCGGCATTATTATATTGTTCATTATTGTCGGATTTTTCTTTATCAAAGCTGATAATTTGACCCCGTTAATTCCCAAGCGCATGGATGGTGCATTCGGTATTCAAGGTGTCTTCGCTGGAACGTCGATGGTGTTCTTCGCCTTTCTAGGGTTTGATGCTTTGTCAGCGACGGCTGCCGAGGTGAAAAATCCGAAGCGTGATATGCCAATTGGGATTATCGGGACGTTGATTGTGGCCGCTGTTTTGTACGGGTTGGTTGCACTAGTTTTGACGGGAATGGTGCATTACTCAAAGTTGAATGTCGCTGATCCGGCAGCATTTGCGATGCAACAAGTTGGTCAACATTGGGCCGCCTTAATCATCACAATTGGTGCGTTGATTGGGATGTTCACAATGATGGTGACGATGCTATATGCTTCTTCACGATTGATTTATGCTGTTGGTCGTGACGGTCTGCTCCCAGGTGGACTAGGCAAGTTGAGCAAGCAAGGTGAGCCAGAACGTGCGTTGGGAATTGCAACGATTGTCGTGGCGTTCTTTGGTGGATTCGTACCGCTAGAGAAGTTGGTTGATTTGGTGAATATGGGTACATTGTTGGCGTTTATGGTGGTGTCATTGGGAATCTTACCATTGCGTAAGCGTGCGGATGTGCGCCAAGACGGTTACAAGATGCCAGGCTATCCGGTATTGCCAATTTTGTCAGCGTTGTTCACGTTTTTCTTGATTACACAATTACATCTTGAGACATTAGTGGCAGCGCTAGTGTGGTTTGTATTGGGAATTATTTTGTACTTAACGTACGGCATGAAACATTCACGAATGAATTAGTCGATTTGTTCCATGTGAAACAAAAAACGACCTTGGGTTAACAACCAGGGTCGTTTTTTTAAATTGTGCACTTTTTCTCAAACTCATGTTATAATAAACATATGAAATAAATGACATGTATTGAACGGGGAGAAAATGAAATGGAAGTACGACAGAAATTATTAGCGCGGGGCATTCAATTAGAAGTGATTTCAATGGCATGGATGGCGATTGAATTTGTGCTTGGTGTGTCTGCGGGGATTCACGCTGGGTCAATTTTGTTGATTGCATTTGGTCTTGATGCATTTCTGGAAACAGTCGCTGGTGGCATTTTAATTTGGCGCTTGCGTGCGGAATATAACGGGGCAGATGCCAAGACAGTGGCACGGGTTGAACGCACGGCTAGCCGTTTGGTGAAGGGAATTCTACTATTGCTATCGGGCTATGTCTTGATTACCTCAATTATGAATTTGATTAACCATGAAATGCCAGCGGAAAGTGGCGTTGGTTTGGTTATTGCGATTATGTCAGTTATCTTGATGCCGATCATGACGACGATGAAGCGTCGCATTGGTGATCGCATCCAATCTGAAGCATTGCGTGATGATGCGATGTGTAACGTCACTTGTGCGGTGCTGGCTGGCCTTGTGTTGGGTGGTATGGTATTAACGGCATTGTTTAGCCTATGGTGGGCTGATGCAGTGGCAGCAATTCTATTTGCGATTTACGTTGGTCGTGAAGGTTTAGAATTGTTTGAAAAGTAAACAATTAATATGTAATTAATAAGCTGGATGATATTGATTTAATGGTCAATGTCACCCAGCTTTTTTACGCATCTATCTGAAAAATGACGACTCGTTAAAAAATGAAACTTGTGAAAGCGTTTTCATACGAGTAGCGTAATACGTGTTGATAGGAATTTTTGATTAGGAGGAATTATTGACATGTCGATATTGATTGCGTTGGTACCAGCGTTAGCCTGGGGGTCAGTAGGAATTGTGACCACCAAGGCTGGTGGAACGGCTGCTCAAGGAATCATGGGGATGACGATTGGGGCCATCTTGCTTGGTTTTGGTACACTGGCATTTTTTGTTATTCCGAATGCCGGCATGGATTATGCATTTAATTCACGTATTTGGTTGGTAGGATTTATCTCAGGATTAATCTGGGCAGTTGGTCAGGTTGGTCAACTGATTGGCTTTAAGAAATTAGGGGTGTCGATTGGAAATCCGTTATCGACATCTGGTCAAATTGTTGGAAATGCCTTGATGGCAGCTGCAGTGCTGGGTGAATGGCACACGGGTCGCATGTGGTTCTTTGGATTGCTATCAATCGCGTTAGTAACCGGTGGAGCGCTTTTGACGACGGTCCGCGATAAGAATGCACCGGTCGAAACCAACCCAGAACGTGATTTTAAGGGCGGTGTGACGGCGGTCATCGTCTCTACGCTGGCCTTTATGATGTATTTTGTTTTGCCGAACTTGTTGAATAAGTGGGGCTACATTTCAGATGCCATCCACAACCAAAATAATGGTTTGGATTACATGACGGCAATTGTTGCGCCACAGTCGATTGGACAAATTCTAGGCGCCTTGCTAATTGTGGCCTTTTACTTCAAGGAGACGCGCAACATTTTCAAGATCGGTACGGCACGCCAAATTATTACTGGATTAGTTTGGGCACTTGGAAACGTCTTTATGTTCATCTCAACAGGAAATCCAGAAGTGGGGCAAGCAACAGCAACAACGCTTTCTCAGACTGGAATTATCGTAGGGACGTTCGGCGCTATTTTCATTCTTGGTGAACGTAAAACAACCCGCCAAATGGGATATATTTTCTTGGGAACGGTGTTGGTAATTATCGGGGCAATTTTGATTTCAAAGTTGTCAGTATTGTAAGTGTTTTAAATTGGGGGAATTAAAATTATGGCACTTTTGGGAGCTATTGAAGCAGGTGGTACAAAGTTTGTGGTTGCGGTAGCAGAGGTTGAAAATCCAGATGTCGTTGTCGCACGTGAAAGTTTTCCGACGTTGGACGGTGCGGGCACGATTGCACAAGTAATCGATTTCTTTGATCGCTATGATGACATCGCAGCCATCGGGATTGCGGCGTTTGGGCCGATTGATATCAATCCAGATAGTCGCACCTATGGTTATGTCTTGGACACACCCAAGCGTGGCTGGTCGGGATATGATTTTCTCGGTGCAATGAAGGCATGGCGTGACATCCCGTACTACTGGACGACGGATGTGAACGGTGCCGGCTGGGCTGAATATGTATCAGGTGCAGCTATAGATGTTGAAAATGTTGTTTATCTGACCGTTGGGACGGGTGTCGGAGCGGGCATTATTCAACATGGGCAGTTATTAAGTGGTAATTCTCACCCAGAGGCCGGGCATATTATGATGCGTAAGCACCCACAAGATTCTTACGTTGGTCACTGCCCGTTCCACGGTGATAACTGCTTGGAAGGATTGGCAGCCGGTCCAGCTATTGAAGACCGCTGGCAAGAGTCGGCTAAGTCATTGCCAGATGATCACTTGGCCTGGGAAATTGAAGCGTACTACTTGGCGCAAGCAGCTGTCACATACACTGTTATTTTGCGTCCAGATCGCATTGTATTTGGTGGTGGGGTGCCACACCGTGAAGTTTTGTTGCCAATGGTGCGCAAGTCATTTGCTGAACAACTGGCAGATTACCTACCAGTTGATGATTTGGACAAGTACTTGGTAACGGTCGGAAATGGTGATAATGCTGGTATTCTAGGTTGCTTCTACTTGGCCAAGCAATTGGTTGAAGCTTAATTAATGAAAAACGCAGTGATTCGCGATTGAATCACTGCGTTTTTTGTGTCCACCATAAATTGGCTAACGGTATGCGGGTGTCGCCGATAATGATGTCTGATTCGGTATAACCGGTGACTAAACCAGTTATAATCGGTGGCACCGCACCATCTGTATCTGAATAATTTTCTTGCACGGCTACTTCTTCGTGTCGGCCGAAAGCGTCGAATATGATGGCAGTCATGTCAGCTAAGCTCATTTCTGGCATGCGCTTACGATTTTGACGGGCGAATTCTAAGGCTTCCTTCTTTTTAACGTCTTCAGTGTGGTCAGAAAGGTAGTACCCTTGCCATTTCACCATGCCACGATCTTGATAATCATGACTGAAAAAATAGGCTGCCCGTTCGAACATATCATGTTCATCATCCATAAGCGTTTCCTCCGTTGTGACCACCGACCAGACCGATACGGTTAAGCATTGTGCCACCAGCAACACTGGAACTTTTGAAGACAGCGCCAACGCCAAATTTTTTACGGATATCATCAATGACGGTATCGATGGTTCGTTGGCGCGTATTAATCACAACGGGGGTAAAAAGGTCGATTTGTTCAACGCCTTCGGGTGCTAAACGACCGGCGCTGACGTAAACGTTGCGCACAACTTGTCCTTCGTAATGTTGTCTAAAAATATCGCGGAGGGCATTGGTGATTGGCAAACTAAGATTGGTTGCATCAATTGTTAATTGCCCTCCGAAGCCGTGGGTTTGATTTGTTTCGCGATAACCAAAGCCGATGCCAAGGCTAATCTGACTGGCAACCACGTGTTTGGCACGTAAACGACTCGCGACTTGCTCACCAATTTCACGAATCACGACTTCAATTTCGGCCGGATTGTCGTAGTCCCGAGGAAGAACTTGCCCGTTACTAAACGAACTCTCTTTTGGCCGATATTTGTGTTTAATCAAACTACGGTCAATGCCCCAGGCAAGTGCGTAAAGTTCGACGCCTTTAACGCCGAATTTTTCTTTAAGCCGGTAGGGGTTAGCTGCAGCCAAATCGCGCATTGAAAAAATACCTAAACGGCGTAATTTTTTAGCGGTACGTGAGCCAATGCTCCAAACGTCATCAAGTTTTTCGATTGGCCACAAAACATCGGGGATGGTTTCATAATGCCATTCACCAATTAAATCGGTGGCATGCTTGGCAGTTAAATCGAGCGCCATTTTAGCCATCGCCGGATTGTCACCGATGCCGACGGTTAGATAGATACCGGTTGCGTCACGAACTTCTTGCTGAATGATGCGGGCAACTTCGTAATCCGTCAGGGTGCGATGATATTTGGACTCTAAATAGCGCCAACTATCAGTTAGGTCGAGTAATGATTCATCGATTGAATAGATGTGTAAATCCTCGTCAGCGACAAACTTCCGATAGATGTCATTAATTTGTTTGTTTTTTTGAATATAGTAATTCATCCGGGGTTGGACAATCGCCAATCGAGGATCACGTGGCACATCGCGCTGACGCATCACATTGGATACCCCAAGTACTTTTTTAGCCTGGGGTGAGGCGGCTAAGACAAGTCCGCCATTTGTGTTTTCTTGTTGGCTCATAACAACTAGGAGTGACTTGAGGGGGTTAAGGCCTAAATCGACGCTTTCAACGCTAGCATAAAAGCTTTTTGAGTCGATAACCATCACGTGCCTGGCGGTTTCTTTTTGGTAGACATCAACCATCAGAATGACCTCTATTTGTGTATATTAGGTTTATCCTAACGTTAGGATAAACCTAATATACACCCTTTAGAAAATCTTTGCAAATGTGAAAACGCTTGATATGACGCTGTTTTGGGCACAAAAATAGCACCAACCCGCATGGTTACGCGAGTTGGTGCTATTACTTTTAATCTTTAATTATTAACCAAAGATGTGGTGTGCGATGTTTTCGGCATCACGCAAGTTCTTGTCGTTTACACCTGAACGAGGTGCGAACGTCGTGAACCATGACCAACCTTCAGTAGGGACACCCCATACATACAAGCCGTCGACTTCGTTATCGTTTTCATCGATAACAACCAACGTTTCCTTGTTCATACGAGTACCGCCAACAACATAAGTAGATCCGTCGGCCTTCGTGTATTCTGCAGCGCTCAAAACGCCACGATCACGCAAGTTAGCAACCAATGGGTTAACTGAGTTTGCCAATGAAACAGAGAACAAACGAGCTTCAACAAGGTTGTTAACAGTCCATGAGTTACCACGGTTATCCGTTGCTAGGTAGTGATCATCTTGGACAGTAACGGCCAAGCCAGGACCAGCAATCGTCAAAACGCCAGCTTCAATCAAAGCACGCATTTGCTCAACACGTAGGACAGGAGGTCCAACGGAAATCAATGAGTTGAATGGGTTGAACTTTGAAAGGAACTTGGCGTACTCGTCAGCTGACAAGTAACCAGCGTCCAAGTAGTGACGGATGATACCACGAACGTCACGCAACATGTCGAATGCACCGGCATATGGCGCGTCGTTGTTACCTTGGTAAGCATCGTTGATGTCCCAAGTTAGGTAGTTCATCATGAAGTCGCTGTATTCAACTTCTGCAGGAACATCGTTGACTGGGTTCAAAATGCGCTCCCAGTCCATGATGTATTCTTCGGAAATACCAAACTTACGGGCAGTTTCATTCAAGTTGTCACTTTCGGCCAAAGCGTTCATAAACGTTTCGGCGTTAAATGGCCAAGTCACACCCAAATCGTTAATCGTGTTTTGGTAGTGCTTGTACTCCAATTCCTTACGCAATAGCGTGAAGAATTCATCGTAAGAAACTTGACCGTTTGACTTTGCAGCCAAGGCGTCCAAGTTTTCGTTAGTAAAGAACTTTGGTTGGTAACCTTCAGCTTCGACCTTTTGGTTAACACCGCGGGCGTGCATAGGCAATCCCTTGCGAGAACCGGCAATCATGTGTGGTTCCTTACCTGATGGCAAGTAGTACAAAACACCGTTGTTATCACGAGAGAAGCGACCGCCACGGCTGATAGTCAACTTGGCGATGTAGTCAAAGAAACTCAATCCCAAACCACGCAAAACAACCTTTTCGCGAGCTGGAACGGCATCCAAGTCAGCTTCTGATGGGTGCGTTGGTGCAACGTACAACAAGTCAGCATTTTCATCTGCTGCGGCAGCGAAAACCTTTTGCTCGTCGTCCAAGTCGTTATCAACGTGACCCAAAGCCATAACAACGTGATCAGCCTTAACTGATGAATTGTCATCCAAAGTTACCGTGTATTCGTCACCATTCTTCACAACGTCTGCAACAGACTTGCGTTCATATGACAACGTCACGTTAGCTGGTACGTGGGCACCCAAGTGTTCAAAGAACCATTGTGAGTACACACCAAACAAGGCACGTGAAGTGAAACGGTTAGGGTTAATACGCGTCAACTCGTCCAAGAAGTAAGCTTCGTTTTCGAAGTTGTGCATCTTAACATATTCCTTACCGTAAGTTACAGCCCACTCGTAGAAGTTAGGTCCGTATAGGGCAGTAGATGCATGGTTAGGAACTGATGGATCTGTGAACAACGTCAATTGTTGCGTCACAGTGTTCATCAAAAATGTTGGATCTTGATCTGGATTCCAAACACGACCTCCGATTGGGAATGGGTCGTATAACGTAATGTCTACGGGGTCAGTCGTCTTCTTGGCGTGCGCCATCAAGCGCTCAACCAACGTCAAGTTTCGAGGACCAGCTCCGACCAATGCAATATTCATTAGTTCTCACTCTCTTCCTGCTTAAATGCTGCTAATTCTTCGGGTGAATAGATACCGATATCCTTCACGTAGATGTTACCGGCACGCTTCAAACCTTCGTTTTGTAGCAACCCTTGCTTTGGGTAGGCAAAGGTTACCGTTGCTGTGGCACGAATGGCAGAGCCAAGGATTTCTCCCGTTGTCGCGTGCAAGCCAGATGGCACATCAACTGAGACCACTGGAATGTTTGCGGCATTCACTCGTTTAATAATATCACCAAGTTTGCTTGGAACGGGCTTAGAAAGGCCAATTCCAAACAAAGCATCGACGATAACCGTGTAATTACGGAAATCACGGACACGATTTTGTGTTTCAATGCCGTATCCGCGCGCAATCTTCAATTGGGTAGCTGTGTTAGCCGTCGCGCGGTGTTCGTCACCTAGGATAAGTAGGTCAACGTTGACACCTTTTTGGGTCAACATACGAGCAATAGCGACACCATCACCACCGTTGTTACCCAAACCGGCGATGACGAGGACGTTAGCCAAGTCGAATGACCCAGCTGCGAGAACATCAATCACAGACATTGCGGCGCGCTCCATCAAAACTAATGAGGGCACACCAATTTCTTCAATCGTGTAACGATCGAATCGTTGCATGTCTTGTGCGGTTACTGCTTCAACCATGAAAAGTAACCTCCTTAATTTAATAGGTATAATAGCAAAAACGTCGATTAGGACGTTCACAGTTTATTATATCGCAAGTCACTGCTAAAATGTCTTTAGGAGCGTGTTTAGATTGACACAAAGTAAGTGAAGGAAAGAAGGACTATTCATAATGAATGAAGGATCAATCCCAGAAGATATGACGCAAGTGGCTGACCGTGTTGCTTTGATGGCAGCGCGTGGCTTCCCAGTTAGTGAAGATGATGTGATTAAGGAAGCACTAAAGCTAGGTTTCCAAGACATTATCGATGAGCGCATGGAAGGTAATTACTTTACGGTTCGTTGGGATGAGGATTTCCGCGCCCTACAAGTATTCGGTATTGGGAACGCCTATGAAGGTGAAGCAAAGCCGGAAGATGAACAACCTAGCTACATTGAGCAATTTAAGGCAAATGCCATGAATGTTTGGCTTGCACTAGACCGCGCAGCAAGCAAAATTATTGGTCGTTAAACTTAAAATTCTTTTAATGCCAAACCTTAAAGCTGAATTTAAGACTGGTTGTGTTATATAGTAGGGACAGAAATTATTAATCTCGTACGGTTATCGTACAAATGTAAATTAAGGGAGTTTTTTATCATGGAAAACATGCGCAAGTATCTTGCCGAGTTCTTCGGAACGTTGATGTTGGTTGCCATGGGAACTGGCGTTGTTGTCTTCGTCGGAACTCAAGCTGGTCCATTGCCAGTTGCTTTGGCCTTTGGTTTGGCTGTTGTAGCCGGAGCATACGCCTTTGGTTCAATCTCAGGTGGTCACTTTAACCCAGCTGTTTCATTTGCTGCTGCCATTAACGGTCGCATCTCATGGATGGATTTCTTGGGTTACGTTGTTTCACAAATCATCGGTGCCTTTGCAGGTTCAGCCGTTGTTTTGGGATTCATGAAGGCTTTCGGTGCTCCAGCAGCAACGATTAAGCAAGTTGGATTTGGTCAAACGAACTTTACGTCATCAATTTCATTCTTGTCAGCTTCATTGATCGAAGCATTCTTGACGTTCATCTTTGTCTTGGTAATCTTGATGGTTACTGCTAAGAAGAACGCAGCTATCTCATCAGTTGCACCATTCGTCATTGGTTTGACGTTGGCTGCATTGATTATGCTTGGTTTGCAAGCAACTGGTGCATCATTGAACCCTGCTCGTTCATTGGCACCTGCTGCCTTCCTTGCAATCTTCGGTTCATCAGCTGCATTGACTAACATCGGTGCCTACATCGTAGGTCCATTGGTTGGTGCCGCTTTGGCAGCCGTAGTTGCTAAGTTTGGTTTGGGTTCTGAAGAAGACTAATAATCAATCATTAAAATGCGTATCGTCCGTGTGACGATACGCATTTTTGTTTTCAGGACAAAAATAATGCCTTTATTTTGCACACTCGTGACGAAAGAGGCTAAAATAAAATCAACAAATCAAGATTGGTCAAACCAAGGAGGGATTTCATCATGAAGGCAGTACAAATTAAGGAATTTGGGGATGTTGATGTACTTGAGGAAGTTGAAGTCGACACGCCTAAGATTTTGAAGAAGCAAGTATTGATTAAGAATCATGCAACTGCAATTGATCCTTATGATGTGAAGTTTGTACAAGGGTTGATGGGTGAGGCAGACAAGCTACCGTTGATTCCTGGTTCAAGTGTTGTTGGTGAAGTTATCGCAGTTGGTGAAGAAGTAACTGACTTTAAGGTTGGCGATCGTGTTGCTGCAACGCGTCACCACCAAACGTATGCCGAAGAAGTTCCGGTTGGTCAATCTGCAGTTGCTAAGGTGCCAGATGGTGTTGATGATGTCCACGCAGTTGCTGCTGTTGTCGGTGCGGCAACTGGCTACCAAATGATTACGGATGATTTGGATGTGCAACCTGGTCAAAAGGTTTTGATTCAAGGTGGTGCTGGTAGTGTTGGCTCAGTTGCCATTCAAGCAGCCTTGAACCGTGGTGCAATTGTCTATGCGACGGCCAAGCCAGCTGACTTTGACTATCTAAAGTCATTGGGGGATGTAACGCCTGTTGACTACCACACGGCTTATGAGAATGACTTGTCAGACTTTGATGCTGTGTTGGATACAATTGGTGGGGATGTTGCCATTCAATCAGCAAAGGTGTTGAAGCAAGGCGGTAAGTTGCGTAACTTGACTGGTTTTGATGAAGACGCAATTAGCAAGTTTGATATTGACGCGGTTCACACTTATCAAAATGGTAAGCGTCCAAACTTGGCAGCGTTGTTGGATGACATGGCTGCTGGTAAGATTGTGGTTAAGGTTGGGGATATTAAGCCATTCTCAGTTGAAGCATTGCGTGAAGCACATGCAGCAGCTCGCCAAGCCTCATTGGCAGGTAAGACGGTATTTACCTTTTAATTAAAGATTAAAATCAGGCGATTGTTTCATGTGAAACAATCGCCTGTTGTTACAATACGGGTAGAGGGATTTATTATTATGTTATTTACAGAACGTGATTATTACGAAGATGTTGTTGCGATGCTTAATGCGCGTGGTGTTGAGTTGAAGGATATTGCAGAGTTAGTCTTGTTTGGACAACGTGCGATTATTCCTGATTTGACGATGGATGATGCGATTGATTCAGTCCAACACGTTTTGCACAAGACTGAAGTGCAAGATGCGGTTATGACTGGTCTAGCCATCGATGATTTGGCAGAAGCGAAGCAATTGCCACAACCATTGCAAAGTCGCATCGACCGCGACCACGGAACATATGGTATTGATGAACAACTTGTGATGTCTATTTTGGGTGTGTACGGCACAATTTCATGGACGAACTTTGGTTACCTCGATCGTATGAAGCCAGGTATTGTTGGTCGCTTGAACGACGAACAACACCGTGGTGGCCGCGTGAACACATTTATTGATGATATCGTGTCAGCCATTGCCGCTGCAGCACAAGCGCGTATCGCGCACGATTAAAAAATAGGACGCACAACCATTTGGTTGTGCGTCCTATTTTGCATTGTCAGAATTACATAATGCCGTTTGCCTTGGCAGCTTCAATCAAATCAAGCTCCTTGGCACTTTGAACAGGTGTTGGTGTACCGTCAACGTTAATTGACTCAATCCCCTTCTTTTCCAACAACTTCTTCAACTTATTCTTTTGTGACATAATTCCATTACCTCCTGCACATCAATTGCGCGTCAGGTGTTTGGCCCGGCGTGTATGTCTACGTTTATTAGTGTAGCGCTTTGTCGGTGATTTGTTAAATTATGTGTTTAATCAATTTTAAAAATGTTGTATGACACTATTTCTTGCGCGGTGTAATTAAAAGGCGTAGCATAGTTTCTCGTAGTTTTGTCTCTTGTATAAGGGAGAGATACATAAAGCAGACTGGGAATGTCAGATGTTTTAGACCAACAGCTGCTGTGATAGAGATATCCGACCGATTGTTTCACATGGAACAATCAGATTGAGAAAATATAGGATCAAAGGTGGGAAAATGAGTAGAGAAATAAAAGTTGCCTTATTGATGGCGGCTAGTTTATTTATGGATGTCATGGACGGTACAATCGTCACGACGGCATTGCCAAAAATGGCGCAGAACTTTAATGTGTCTGCTGCCACAATTAGTTTGTTGGTAAGTACATATATGATTGCAGTTGCCGTGTTTATTCCATTGAGTGGTTGGATTGCGCAACGTTTGGGCAACAAGCGCATTTGGTTGTTAGCTGTGGCACTGTTTACGGTTAGTTCTTTGGGTAGTGCTTTAGCGCCAAATTTCGCTGTGCTATTAACGATGCGCGTAATTCAAGGAATCGCTGGTGCCATGATGACGCCAACGGCACGTTTGATTGTGTTGGAAAAGACGCCAGCTAATCAGCTACTCCGTATGATTAGTTATCTAGTGTGGCCATCATTGGTCGCACCGGCATTGGCACCGGTGATTGGTGGTATGTTCGTCACATACTTCACTTGGCACTGGATTTTCTTGATTAATTTGCCAATCGGTATTATCGCCTTTTTGATCGGGTTGCATTTATTGCCAAAGGATGAGGTTAAGCAAGCACGTGCCTTTGACGTGCGTGGTTTCATTGAGTTGGCCTTGGCATCGGTTGCTTTGTTGGCGGGGGCAGAGATGGTCGCTCGTACTGGTGCAGTTGTTTGGTACGGATTGATTCTGGTAGTCATTGGTATCTTGTTAGGTGTGAATGTCTTCTTCCACTTGCGTAAGGCTGAGAATCCATTATTCTCAGTTGATGCCATGAAGGTACCGACGTTCCGTGTTTTCCAAACTGGTGGGACCATCTTCCAAGTGACGATTGCTAGTTTGCCATATGTTTTGACGGTCTTGCTCCAAACGGTATTTGGCTGGACGGCTGCGCGTGCAGGTTGGTATGTGTTGTTTATCTTCGTGGGTAATATTGGGATCAAGCCATTCACGAATCCAATTATTCGCAAGATGGGCTTCCGCGGTGCATTGGTTGCCTCGTTCTCGATGTTAGCTTTAAGTTCATTTGCTTTGGCGTTGGTTCGTCCAACGTCACCAGCTGTTTGGATTATGTTGTTGGCTTTGATTTCTGGTGTCGGCCGTTCATTGGCGTTTACGTCATATAACGGATTGCAATTCACTGAAATCGCGCCAGAAGACCGTAACGGTGCCAATACGTTAACAGCGGTTACGCAAAGTATGGGACAAGGATTGGGTATTTCATTGATTACGGTGATTATTCACTTGTTCCAAACGCATTTCTCATTGCAAGGCGCGTACTCATGGGGCTTCGTTGTCCTGGGTGTATTCGCCATCATACCAATGTTGGAGATTTTGACGCTGCCTAAGGATGCAGGTTCAGAAGCAATTCAATAATAAAAAAACTAGACCAATTGTCAGAAATGGTATACGCCAATTTGACAATTGGTCTATTTTGTTCCCTTTTTAATTCGCGCGGTTAATGCACGGTGCTATAGTAATTTACATTGATTAAGAGATTGAAAGAGAGAATTGGTACATGTCAATTATGCTTGCTTTGATTCCTGCGGTTTTGTGGGGTGCGATGGGAATTGTGAACGGCTGGGCTGGTGGCCGTGTCGCAAATCAAATTTTAGGTGGTGCACTTGGATCACTAGTATTCTCAATTGTTGTTGGCGTGTACGCATACGTTGAAGCACCAACCACATCAGTTGTCTTTAGTATGGCAGGGTTGACGTACGTCCTTTCAGGAATTGCCTGGGCAGCTGGAACGAGTTTCCAACTAGCCGCCTTTAAGAAGATGGGTGTATCACAAGCGTCAGGTTTGAACACTGCCGGACAAATTGCTGTGAATGCCTTGGTCGGTGCAGCCGTGTTTGGAGAATGGACGGGCGCACACCAATGGACAATTGGTTTGTTGGCCATTGCCTCAGTAATTATTGGTGTGTTCTTGATTTCAGGTAAGCCATCTAACTTGAACAAAGACGGTGTTCGTCTAACAGCTATCTCCGTCTTTGCCTACATGATTTACTTCATGATTCCGAAGACGGTTGCTATTCTTGATTTGGTTCACGTAAACACGGGTACGTTGCACAACACAATGGCATTATCATTGCCAATTGCGATTGGACAAACAATCGGTGCGTTGGTCTTCGGTATTATCATCTTTAACGGTGGAAACTTGAGCTTGCCATTGTTGACGAAGGAAACGGCTAAGAACGGAATCGCCGGTGTGATGTGGGGGACTGGTGAAGTGATGATCCGTTTGGCAGTGTTGAATCCAGCAGTTGGACAAGCCAAGGCATCAACGTTGTCACAAATGGGAATCATCGTTTCAACGATGGGAGCCATCATCATCTTGAAGGAGCGCAAGACGAAGCGCCAAATCATCGGAATTGGAATCGGTGCGATTTTTGTTATGCTAGGTGGTATCTTGGTTACAATGGCCGGTTAATAAATAAGTTTTAATCCATCATTCGTTTGGTTGCGGATGATGGATTTTTTTGTGGTTAGTGTCGTGCCAGCCCAACCAACCGCCATGCCTCGTGACGCCAGTGGCAACACATCAAGTTATTTAAATTCCAAAAACTGCAGAAACTAAAAATGTAAATAAAATGAGAAAAGGCTAGACAAACCCTATGCCTAGATGATAAAGTTCTAACCATACTAAAAACGCCAAAAGGAGGGCAGACCTATGAATAATCGAATTAGCACAGCTATGATCATGACGACGTCCTCTGACTCAACCACCCGTTTGTGGTTGAGTAAATTTGACGTGCAATAATAATTGTATTTCACAAAGCCACTCAACCATGTTGGTACCCCTATACACAGACTGTATAGGCATACCAGGGGTTGGGTGGCTTTTTTGTATACTTAGGGGCTTTAAGGAAAGATGAGGTAGACATTATGGTAGGCAATGAACGACATTTGAAACGCTCAATGGGTGTTTGGACGGGTATTTCAATCGTTATCGGAACGGTTATTGGATCAGGTATTTTCTTCAAGCAAGGGCAAGTTTTGGAGACCGCTGGTAGCACAACGGGTGCTTTGTGGGCCTGGATTGCTGGTGGTGTGGTAACGTTAGCAGCCGGTTTGACGATTTCTGAAATCGGGGCACACATCCCGCAAACGGGTGGTATCTACATCTACATGGAAAAGCTTTATGGTAAGTTTTGGGGCTTCTTGACGGGCTGGACGCAGGTTGTTGTCTATGCACCAGCTATTGTGGCCTCAATCTCGGCTTACTTCGCCTACTTGTTTGCAAATTTCTTTGGTTTGCCAGAGAGCAGCGTCGTCTGGATTGGTTTGGCAGCGTTGGTATTGGTGACGGCGATGAACTCATTGGATAATCGCATTGCCTCAATGTTCCAAGTCGCAACAACAAGTATCAAGTTGATTCCGATTGCCGTGTTGATGGTGTTCGGTTTGTTCTTCGGTAAGGCTGATGCGTTGGGTCAAACGGTTTCACAATTGTCATCAACGGCAACGGGTAACTTTGGAATGGCTGTATTGGCAACGTTGTTTGCGTACGATGGTTGGGCAACGTTGACGAACTTGGGTGGTGAGTTGAAGGACCCACGTCGTAACATTCCACGTTCAATCATTTGGGGTGTCTTGATTGTTATGATCGCCTACGTTGGTGTGTCATACGGTGTTTACCGTGCAATGCCAGCTGATCAAATCGTGAAGTTGGGCAACAACGTCACATTCGAAGTGGCTAAGTCAGCGTTCGGTGAGTTAGGTGGTCGTTTGTTGTCAGTTGGTATCTTGGTCTCAATGGCCGGAACGTTGAATGGTAAGATGTTAGCGTTTCCTCGAATGGTTTATGCCATGTCACATGATGGTGTGTTGCCTAAGTTCTTGGGCACGTTGAACAAGGCGCAAGCACCGGTTGGCGCGCTTTGGACGACGGCTGTATTGGCTGGTGCATTGATGTTCACATCAAAGGCTGACTGGTTGTCAGACATGGCTGTGTTTGTTATCTGGTTGTTCTACACGGCGACGTTCTTTGGTATTTTCATCTTGCGTGCTCGTAATAAGAAGGCTGGTTTGGAAAAGAATCCGGAAGTGTTTAGCGTACCGCTATTTCCATTCATCCCATTGGTTGCCATCTTGGGCGCATTGTTCATTTTGGTTAACACGCTGATTTCAAGCTTTACGATGGTGTTGATTTCATTCATCTTCGTAGGTGTCGGCGTACCGGTTTACCTTTACTACAAGAATAAGCAGTAATTTTAAAAGGCAATTGTGATTCGGTCACGATTGCCTTTTTCCTATATATATTGGTTAACGGTATGAATTGTTTAGTGGAAAATTTCGTTTTTGGTAAAAACGACGCCAACTAAATGTAAGTAATTTAGGTAATATCATCTTGTACTTAAGTTACAAATAAGATTTTTGAGGTGAGGAACTATGTCATACAAGTCAATTTTGGCTAGTGCTGCCGTTTTGGCAGCTGTAGTGGGAACTACTGGAGTTGTTGCAAACGCTGATTCAACTTTGCCAGCAGCTACAAGCACAACTAAGAACGATGCAAACGGATCTGTATCAGGTAACTCAGATGCCACGGTAAAGGTTGAAGAAGGATTCTTGACTTTGGATGCTGTGCCTGACATGAACTTCGGTTTGACGGCGCAATCAAAGACGGCAAACAAGAACTTGCCATTGATTAACAACCAAGGTTTGATTTCTGACGACGGAAACGATTCAGGACTTTTGAAGGTTACGGATTCACGTACGTCAACTTCAGGTGAAGAGGGTTCAACGACAACGACGACAATGCCTTGGCAATTGACGGCAACGTTGGGTGACTTTGCTAACGTTGACGGTACTGCCGTTGCAAACCTTTCTGACTGGGCAATCAACTTGAAGCAAACTTCAGGTGAGAACACGTCAGGTAAGATGCCAAGCTTGTACCAACCAAAGCTTGTTTCAGGTGACAACACGCAACACCGTGTCATGCAATCAGCACAAGGTACGGGTTACGGAAGCACGAGTGTTTACTACAACAAGGCTAACACGGCATCATTGGACATGGGTGCTAACGTACCAGCCGGTCAATACGATGCGCCTATTACATGGACACTAAACGCAACGCCTAATGCTTCGGTAAACTAAAACTTCGCATCTTTTTAGGGACCCTGAATAAGGGTCCTTTTGTTTATTTAGGGGTGAAACTGATACAGAGGGAGAAAAATAACCATCATGACAATGACGTTTAAGCGTTTATTGAAACCACTATTTATGGTGTTAGCGATGTTGCTTGTGTTCCCGTTTAGTGCGGTAACCGCTCATGCAACCGGGACATCAGAAATAGCGATTGCGCCGGTATATCCAGAAAATCAAATTGCACAGAACGGTATCTTTAATTTAAAGGTAACACCTGGTCAAAAAGAAACCATCAAACTTAAGATCGCTAATTTATCTAAGGAAGATCAAAAAGTAACGATTCAGCCAACGACATCATACACGGCTGATTCGGGCGTTTTGTCGATTGATCGTGTAAAAACACCTAAAACGACTACGGCACCGGTGAAGTTCCGCAATATTGTTCGCAAGGCGGATCACAAAAAGACCGTCACGATTCCCGCTAACGAAATTGTGGAAGTGCCGTTTACGTTTACGACACCAAAGAAGCCGTTTGAAGGTGTTGTGGTAGGTGGTTTATTAGTAAAGTCAGCGACTGAAGAAAATCCGTTAACCCACAAAGGTGTGAGCGTAAAGAATAAGTTTGCTTACACGATGTCGGTTGTTTTGAAAGAAGAAGACAAAACAGCTGAGCCTGATTTGAAGTTGGGTGAAATTAAAGCTGGTCGTGTTGGTACAGATATTAAGGTGAAGTCGGTTTACAAGAATATCAAGCCAGCCATTATCAGTGATATGACGGTGAACGCCACGATTACGACTAAAGATGATGGCAAAGTGATGGGTAAGACGACGGAAACTGGGTTGAGCATGGCACCAAATTCTAGTTTCAAGTTCACAAATAATTGGGACAAGAAGACGATTACGCCTGGAGACTATCACTATAAAGCCGAAGTACAAACAGCTGATGGCCACCATTGGACGTTAGAGAAGGACTTTACGGTTGATATTGCAGATGCAGTTGTGATTAATGATCACTACAACCCATGGATTAAGTGGATTATCCTGGCCATTATTTTGATTATTTTGATTTTGGCAATTTGGTACTACATTCACCGTAAAAAGAAGGCGGAACAGAATCAAGCAAGTTAAGTTTTAAAGGAGGAGGAATGATGCGTAAAAAAGTGGGGATGCTATTGTCAGGGTTGCTATCACTAGCGCTGTTGGCAGCACCAGTTAATACGATTCATGCAGAAACGTATGGTCATTCAGATGCCGGTGTTGGTGTAAAAAACAAAACAGCTGATCAGAGTCAAACACAAAGCTCTGAAGATGATTTAAGCAACAGTAATCGACCAACTGTCATCGTTGAACAAACACAATTGCCAGAGACGAGCGCCATGATGAAGGGTGGCGTTTCGACGTTGGTTGTGATTTTAATTGGGTCAATGGGTTATGCCTGGTATTTGACTCGCGATAAAAAACAAGAAAAATGACAGTAGCGATGAAGAAATGGGGGATTCTGAGCCTTAGCTGTTTATTGGGATTGTTACTGGGGGCTAATGTGTCGGCGACAACGCTGAAAGGTCAGGATTTAACCGTCACGCCTGTCATTAGCGAATCAGTGTCGCAGGCAAAGCCGAATATTTATAGTTTTCACTATGAAGCGGACCATGACTATACTGTTGAAGCTGATATCACGAATACGGGGACTGAAAAGCGCCGCTATCAAGCAGAGATAGAAGATGCCTATACAAATCAGAATGGGCAACTAGTATATCGTGATACCGACAAGCGTCAAGGTATTCGTAAGTTGACTGATAAACCAAAACAAACGGGGACCATCGCACCAAATGAAACGAAACATATCACGTTTCATTTAAAAACGGATCAAGAACCATTTGACGGGGTGAAAATTGGCGGTTTGCGTGTGACAGAGTTAGCCCAGGCATCAAAGAATGATATTAAAAATAATATCTCACTCATTACTAGTATCGTGATGGCGACAAGTGAAACTGAAACGACGGCTGTAAGCGGTCTTGATGTCACCAATGTGGCTGATGTTTTCACGACAACTAAGCGAGGTTACGAATTTAAATTCGACAATGATACAGCGCAGTTGTTGACTGGGGTCCAGGCAACAATGACGCTATATAACCACAACAAGAAAGTTGCTGAAAAGACGTTGCAGCCAATTACAATCGCGCCGAAGTCGCCATTTAAGCTGTTTTTGCCAGTAGATGGCCGTCCAGATGCGTTTACCAAAGCAACTGTGACGTTTAAAAAGGATGATCAAGAAAAAACGGTAGCGTTTAATAATACAAAACCATCGCCGGGCACGACGGATAAACCCGAAAAGCATAATTGGACGCCTTATTATTGGGGTGGCGGGCTACTCGTGACTGGTCTTGCTGGTGGTGGGTATTACTTAGTGAAAAGGAGGAACCGTGATGGAGCATAAACATGGCCGTCTGCGAACGATGATGATGTTGGCTGCTGTGTTGCTGGGGTTCATTGGTGTGCCGGTAGGACTAGGGCCGGGGCTAACGGATACGCAGTCTAACGATGTTAAGGCAGCAGGTGTTGTGCCGGCACCACCGTCATCAGGTCCGAATGTGGCTGGAAACTTCTATATCAATGGCTACACACCAAAACAGGATGATCAGTATCGCAACATGCAAATCATTTCTGACGGGACAAAAAGTACCTATGAAACCATGTGGTATAAAAATCCCGTCAATATTAATAAGCCCTTTCAGACCAAGTTCTATATCTATATGGCAGGAGATGCCGACGGACTAACGTTCACCTTGCAAGGTCAGGGGCCAACTGCGCTTGGTCAGAACGGTGAAAGTCTGGGTGTCTATGGAACGATTCGTAATAGCACTTACAGTGGTTATATTCGCAATGCCCTAAGTGTGGAATTTGACCCCTATCCCAACGCGGACTATAGTGATTCGCAAGTTGTTGATCAACTTGGGCGATCGGGTCACGTCGCATACGTCCACCCTGATGAGTATGGTAGTACTGGCTTCTTTGGTGGCGGTAATAAGTATATGAAGCATTATTCGCCAAGAAAGGCTACTATGAATGATGCGAAATGGCACTCTGTTGTTATTACATGGACGCCGAACACAGCAACTGGTCAAGGGACGATGAATACGACGTTTGATGGCGCAAATGTGGGTGACCACACAGTCAAACTATCGCAATTTGGTAATGGTAATGTCTACTGGGGATTCAGTGGTTCAACTGGAGCTGAATCAATGATTGGTGCTGTTGCTTATACAGAAGTTATTCAGCAACCTAATTTAACGAAGCTGGTTCGCAATGTAACGGCTGGTGAGACTGAATTTAAAGATAGTACAACTGCAAAAGTTGGTGATACGTTAGAGTATCAATTTGTGGTTGCAAATTCAAAGTTGAACGGACTTGGAAATACCTGGGAAGATGTTGAAATCAACGATGATTTACCAGATGGCATTACGACGTTGGATGGACAAAAACACATTCGACTATCGGTTGGTGATGTTCCGGTGGATGGTCGGGTAACGAAGACGGTTCAAACCAAGGTGACGGTGAATGAGGATGTTGCCTTGCGTAATACCGCTTTGGCAACCGGCTCAAATTACTACGTGTTACCGACGACTTTGTTGTCAAATGACGCGATTGTGAATGTTCAGAAGCAGGAAAATGCAAATCCGGTTAAGTTAACCATTCAAAATCAGTTGTTTAATACGACGTATCCGGATGATCATAATGCAGCCAACACAACTATTAACAGTGTTTTGCCGGGTGATCAAGTTCGCTATGTGACGGATATTAAAAATACGGCTGAGGCATCATCAATGACAAATGGTGTCTATCGCTTTGAAGTGCCAGCGGGTACGGTATTTAATCAGGTGAAGCTGGGCGACAAGACGCTCACAGCAGGGACGGATTATACGGTAACTCATCAAGGTACCACGGATGTCGTGCTCGTTAATAACGTTAACTTTGTTGGTCCGGGAAGTCTTGAATTTACTGCTGATGTGACAATTGGGGATGCCGGTGGTAAACAACTTTCCTTTGACACGCTGCCATTTGTGACCGGCAATAACCCGGACGGGACTAAGTTTACGACTGACGGAACGAGCATGACGATAAACTACACCGACAATATGCTTAAATTCACGCCGAAGAACATTGATTATGGTGCGCACCCGTTTGTGAATACGGATCAGGTGTTCGATCGCACAGATGCAACGAATGCACCAAATACAGTTGTTGATGTGAAAGATACGCGTCGTGACAAATCAGCGCTCAAGGTATTTGTTAGCCAAGATGCACCGTTCAAGATGACGGATAATATCAATGCCGTCTTACCATCGAAGTTGCGTTACTATGAGAATGGTAATTTCACAACGTTGGATAATGATGGGGTACAGATTGGCCAAACGAACGCAGGTCAAGCGTTGTCAGCAATTAGTTGGCAGAAAAATGATGGCTTGAGACTGTATGCTAACGGTAATAATTTCATGCCTGGTAGCTACCAGACCACGTTAACTTGGACAGTGGTTAACGGGTATTAAAAAAAACAACGCCTTACGTGTGTAAGGCGTTGTTTTTAGTTATTCAGCAACTTGCTTGTGCTTATTCGTAGCGAAGAAGAAAATTGATAGCAAAATCAAGAATCCTGCACCAATCATAACTGAGATACGTGTCTCAGGATTGATAAACATGAAGACAACGATTAGCAACAAAGCGAAGATGGCAAAGTAATTTGATAGTGGATAAAGCGGCATTTTGAATGGGTGATCCTTTAGCAGTTCTTTGTTCGAACGGCGGAATGACAATTCTGACCACAAAATAACGAACCAAGGCACCATACCAGGCAACACACTTGAGCTATAAACAAGTACGAAGATGTTAGCTGTAGACTTGCTGTAGATTGATAGCACTGTGTTCAAAATCAAACCAAGCAAGATACCACCTGAAATTCCCAAGATTGAAACGTAAGGGACTTGGTGTGATGACAACTTTTGGAAGATGCCTGACGTTTCCTTGTCACGAGACAACTTGTACAACATACGGCTTGAACTGTAGATACCAGAGTTGGCACCTGACATGGCAGCCGTCAACACAACAAAGTTAATGATTCCAGCAGCTCCGGCGATACCAACCTTTGAGAACGTCTCAACGAATGGTGACCCAACGGCAGCCAATTGGTTCCAAGGGTAAATCGTCACGATAACGAAGATGGCCCCGATGTAGAAAATCAAAATACGCCAAACAACTGACTTAACTGACTTAACGATGGCGTTGCGTGGGTCAGCTGCTTCACCAGCAGTGATACCAAGCACTTCGATTCCTTGATATGAACCAACAATAATTGAAAGTGAGAAGATGAATCCCTTTACACCACCGGTAAAGAAACCGCCGTGTGACCAAAGATTTGAAAGACCAATTGCGTGCCAGTGATTACCTAGACCAAGGAAGATGACCATTACACCGATGACAATCATCAAAATAATCGTCACCACCTTAATCATGGCAAAGTAGAACTCCATTGTACCGTACGCTTTAGCTGAAGCGAGGTTGGCCAGTGTCAAAGTCGCGATGACGACGACACCTGAAATCCAACCAGGTAGGTTAGGCCACCAATAATTCAGATACGTACTAACGGCAATGACTTCACTAATACCAACCACGATATATTGGAAGACGTTACTCCACTTTGTTAGGTAACCAGCCAAGGGGTGAATGTAATTGGTTGCATAATCGGCAAATGAACCAGTCGTTGGGTTGATGAAAATCATCTCACCCAAGGCACGCATTACCAGGTAAAGAAGCAACCCGACGAACGCGTAGGCTAGCAATACTGAAGGCCCGGTCCACTTAATGGTAGAAGTTGATCCCATAAAGAGCCCGACTCCGATTGTGCCACCAAGGGCGATCATCTGCATTTGATTTGACGTCAGGGAGCGCTTAAGCTGCACTTCCTCTGGTTTTTTGTCTGCCATATTCCTGTTCTCCTCTGTGTATACAAAAAGACCGTCCAACCGAACGCGCACCGCAATAGGGTGTCGAACTGGTTGGACGGTCTGTTAATATCGTTTGTTAACAGCACATTAAATATCCCAACCAGCAAAAATGGTGGTTGAGGTGGTGGTTGTCATACCAACAAATTGATTTGCGTTAATAAAATCGTTCATCATGATGACGACCGCCCTTTCTGTACTTAATAATTAGAAGTTTATCATTATTACTTTTAGTTCGCAAGCTAAAAAGGAACGGAAAATTTCTCAGACGGTTAAACGTTTTTATGAAAAATATTTAATAAAAAGTCGGAAATATCCGAGAATTAGGCGTTTCTGGTGCCTAATTATGTTGACAGTAAACGGTTTTAAATGTAGAATAATCACATCATTTTTTAATTATTTAGAGTGCAATAATAGTGTTTTAGGTTATTAGTTTTAGTAGTGAAACGAGGAGTTTTTATGGAACAAAAGAGTTTGTTCTCGCGCATGGCGCGAAAGGAAGACCCGCAAAACTACGCTGACAAGGATGGACATTTGAAGCCAGTCCTTGGCATGCGTGAGATGATTGCTATGGGTGTTGGAACGGTTGTTGGAGCTGGTATCTTTACAATGCCTGGAATCGTGGCCGCTGATTATGCAGGTCCTGCGGTTGTCTTGTCATTCGTAATTGCCGCCATTATCGCTGGTTTGTCAGCGTTGGCATATTCAGAATTTGCTTCTGCCATGCCATTTGCCGGATCAATCTACTCATGGGCAAACGTTATTTACGGTGAGTTCATTGGTTGGTTGTCAGGATGGGCTGTTTTGGCTGAGTACTTGATTGCCTTGGCGCTGATTTCAGCATCATGGTCATCATACTTCCAAGGATTCTTATCAGGATTCGGAATTGCGCTTCCTAAGGCGCTAACGGCATCATTTAACGCAGGTAACGGTACTTGGTTCGACTTGTTCGGTGCTTTGTCATTGTTGGTCGTTGGTCACTTGGTATCACGTGGTGTTAAGGGTGCAGCCAAGATTGAAAACTGGTTGGTTATCGGTAAGATTGCGGTTATCATCTTGTTCATCGTTGTTGGTGCAACAGCAATTCAATTGCAAAACTGGTTGCCATTCGTTCCTAAGCACGTGCCTGGCACGAACTTCGGTGGTGTCCACGGTATTTTCATGGGTGCAGCGCAAGTCTTCTTCGCTTACATCGGATTCGATACGATTGCTGCTAACTCAGCTGAAGTTAAGGATGCGCAACGCACGATGCCACGTGCCATCATTGGTACGTTGTTGATTGCGACGGTCTTGTTCGTTGGTGTTGCGGGTGTCTTGACGGGTATGTACAAGTACACGAAGTACGCAAACAACGCTGAGCCTGCTGCTTGGGCATTGCGTGAGTCAGGTCACTTGTTCACAGCTAACTTGCTTTCAGTTGTGGCCTTGGTCGGAATGTTCTCAGGTTTGATTGCCTTGATGATTGGTGGATCACGTTTGGTTTACTCATTCGGTCGAGATGGTTTGATGCCACAAGCATTCGCAAAGTTGGATTCACGTGGTTTGCCATTTAACGCAACGGTTGTTTTGACGGTTTTGGGTGTTATCTTGGGTGCTGTCTTCCCGGTTGGTATGTTGGCTAACTTGGTTTCAGCTGGTACGTTGATTGCCTTTATCGTTGCTTCAGTTGGTATTTTGAAGTTGCGTAAGCGTGAAGATATTGACCACTCAGGTTACAAGATGCCTTGGTATCCTGTATTGCCAATCATCTCAGCACTTGCATCATTGGGATTGTTCTTCTCATTGAACAAGGATGCGTTGATTTTGGCGCTTGGATGGGTTGTCATCGGAGCGATTGTTTACGTCTTGTACGGTGCTAAGCACAGTAACAAGGGTTAATCTAAGCTAGATAGAAGAGCGAGTTGCATGGTTGCGACTCGCTCTTTTTGCATGGCTCTGATGTGAAAATTAATTGGGCGCACAGGATAACCTGTGCGATAATGAGTGAATAAATAAGTGAAGTAGGGGAGGGTAGGTCAATGAAAGACGTCCTTGTATTAACAACTGGTGGCACAATTGCGTCGACCAAAACAGAAAACGGTTTGGCACCAGGTCTTGATGCTGAAACGTTGATTGGTTATTTTGAGCGACGCCCAGGTGTTAATCTATCAGTTGAAAGTGTCATGAGTAAGGACTCAACCAACATGCAACCAGAAGATTGGCTGGATTTGGCGACACGTATTCAACAGCATCATGATAACTATGATGCCTTTATTATTACCCACGGTACAGATACGATGGGATATACGGCAGCAGGCCTCTCATACCTCCTCTATGGGTTTGATAAGCCAGTTGTGTTAACTGGGTCGCAAGTACCGTTGGGGATGGTTGAGACGGACGCTGTGCGTAATCTGCACGATGCCCTGACCTTTGCCAGTCAAACTGACTTGCAGGGTGTTTACCTGGTCTTTAACGGCCTAGTGATGGCCGGTACGCGTGCGGTGAAGACCAAGTCGAAGAGTTATGACGCATTTGAGAGTATCAACTACCCATATATTGCCAGTGTGTCTGAGGGTAATATGGTGCCGTTGTATCAACCAGAACCAGAAGAACCGGTGTTGACGCCAAGTATTTCATTGGATCCAAATGTATTTGTGCTGAAGGCTTTTCCTGGATTGACGGTTGATATCTTCGATTATTTGGCTACCCATGTTCATGGGGTCATCATCGAGAGTTTTGGAAATGGTGGGTTGCCCTTTGAGCGCCGTAACCTAATTCCAGGTATCGAGAAGTTGATCGCAGCGGATATTCCAGTCATTATCACGACGCAAATTTTGGAAGAGGGTCAGGATATTTACCTCTACGAAGTGGGTAAAAAAGTGGCTGATGCTGGCGGTATCACGGCCGGTGATATGAACACTGAAGCGATTGTGGCAAAGTTGATGTGGGTACTGGCTCAGACACGCGAGCTTGAGACGGTTAAAACGCTCATGCAAACACCAATCGCGCACGACCTGGATTTTGTATAATACAATTAATGTTACAAAAACTGCCTGTTACAGGCGTTACAAGCAAAAGTGAGGGTGAAAATGGCTGATTTGAAGTATGATGTCCTTGAAAAATTTGGCGTTCTCTCAACGAGTAAAAGTGGTTGGGAAATGCAATTGAATTTTGTGCAGTGGGGTGACAATACGCCGAAGTTTGACTTGCGTACGTGGTCGCCTGACGGCAGCAAGATGGGTAAGGGATTGACGTTGACCCACGATGAAATCGTAAAATTGTATGAGGTGCTTGGTGACGTGCTTGCGGTTGAAAATGGCTCTCAAGCACCGGTGAAAACTGACGCGCCTGCACCGGCTGAAGATTATTTAGCTGAAATGTATTACGCTGATCAGGCGGAAGAAGCTGCGGAGGAGGCTGCTGAAGATGCAGATCGTCCAAAGTGGGGTCGCTTGGGTGATTTATAAAGCTGACTGGGAATGTCGGAGGTTTTAGACCGACAGTTGCTGTGATAATTAACAGTATTAATAGTTAGGTATATGACTAATCGCACGTGGATTGATTCTCCATGTGCGATTTTTGTTAGGTCTGTTAATCAAGATGTTTTCAATGACAAAATTGCATAAAAGACGTGTCTTAAATGCCTTGATACCGGCGTTTGTCTCCTCTAAACTGGGCTTAACGGATCAAGGGGGATTTGAGATGCGATTATTAGTTGTGGATTTGGGGGAGTTGCGCCAGGGAAACGTAGATTGGCAGTTGTTTGTTGAAAATCTACTAGATGGTGGTGTTGAGACGGTAGTTTTGTTGAATGCGACGCAACATGCTTCGGCTGGTGCACCGGTTTTCTTTGGGAATGGTGTGTTACCACGTGACGGCGTGACACGTGTGTGGGCAGATAACCCAGTTTTGTTGGTTGATGAGGCACTACGTCAACGAGGGGAATATTGGCATTGGGCGTGGTCGAAGGTTGGTCGTCAGCATGGTGTTGAATATGGGGTGGCGATTATCCAGATGGGATGGATTCGTCGTGTTTGGTGTCGTCCGTTTTCAAGTGGGAATGGGATTCATGTGTTTGATGTTGGTCGTCACGTTATTGTTGTGCCGACTGTAAGTAGGCGAGGGGAGGGCCGGTCAGTTGAAATGATTGAAAGCACGCATGATTATTTGCATGGTCAATTGAAAACGATGTTTATGTTGCCACCTGAACAATGGTTATATCGATTGCGTGATTATGATTGGGTGCGTTGTGATGACTTGGCCCAACAGCGGGTGCAATCGATGGGAGATGAAATACCTGTTGTGGTGGACTATGATGCTGCGATTGTGTCGATTGAGCCGTGGCAGCCATTACTTGATACACCGTTTAAAACAAGTTTGATCCATACTCTTGATTGAGGCTTTTTGCATCATACAAATGATGTATCAAAGGCGTTTGCATGATGTTGATATTGGATTGGGCTGGGGTCTGCCTGTGAATAGTTGTATAATGTAAGGAACAACTACGATTGAGGGTAATGACATGAACAAAGCGCCACAACGCGTGCAAGGAATCTTTGATGGTCTCGCACACGATTACGACAAGATGAACGACATTATTAGTTTGGGAACGCACCGTAGCTGGCGTACAAAGACGATGGCTGCAATCGATGTGCCCAAAAACGGCCAAATCCTCGATGTTGCCGCTGGAACTGGTGACTGGACAATTGCGCTAGCGAAGGAACTTGGCGAAAAGGGTCACGTGACTGGTTTTGATTTGAGCCCAGAAATGTTGGCAGTCGCACGCGAAAAAGTTGTGGAAGCTGGCGTTAGTTACTGGGTAACTTTGACGCAAGGTAACGCGATGGAATTGCCATATGAAGACGATACGTTTGATTTGGTGACAATCGGATTTGGTTTGCGTAACTTGCCTGATACTGCTAAGGGTATGCAAGAGTTGTACCGTGTGTTGAAGCCAGGTGGTGAACTTGTTGTTTTGGAAACATCACAACCGGACAACCCGGTGATCAAGCCTTTCTGGAAGATGTACTTTAAGGGTGTGATGCCGATGATGGGTAAGGTGTTTGCTCACGATAAGGATTCATATGATTACCTTGAAAAGACGACAGAAGAGTTTATGTCATTTAAGGCGTTGGCTAATTTGATGACTGATACTGGTTTCAAGACGGTCACGTACCAACGATTTAATTTTGGTGCCGCTGCGGCGCACTACGGTATTAAGTAAAAAACTCCTTTCTTCTATATAGAAGGGGAGGGGAGAGCAAAATAAAGACACGTTCCTAACGGAACGTGTCTTTATTAGTTGTTAGTCCAAATTGTAATCAATATCCGGTGTGACTGTGGCACCTAAGACATTTTTGAAATGCCAAAGTGCCCAACGGTGACCGGTTGGTGTGAAACTTGCAACGCCATCCGCGTGAACGGTGATGTTGTAGTTTAAGTTGTACGCATCGACCGCGGTGTGCAAAATGCAGATGTCGGTGTCAACACCAGTTAGATGAATATCCTTGATGTCACGTGAGCGGAGGTAGTTATCCAAATCAGTATTGGCAAAACTGCTGTAACGATTTTTTGGATAAATCCAAACGTGCTCGTCATCCTTGTGTTCAGCGACCCAATCCGCCAAGGCGCCATAGTAGTCACGACCAGGTGTGTCGGCGACGTTGTGTGCTGGATAAAGTTTTGTTTCTGGGTGATAAGGATCGTTCGGCACGTGCAAATCAGTTGGCAAAATGACGGCGTCGCCATTAGCCAGGAATTCATCCGCCAGTTCCACTAGGCGCGGCGCAAGTGCTTGCGCTGACTCGCCGGCAGTTAGTGGCCCTTCTGGTGCAACGAAATCATTCGTGTAATCAATAATCAACAAAGCCTTCATGACAAATCTCCTTGGGTTTGACCGATAGTGACAATGCAATCTCTTTCTTTGTTGGTTATTATACGTCTTTTGTTACGGAAAACCTACTTGCGAACTGGAATAATCATCGCAGTGAATGTTGATGATGAGGTTAGCTTATTGGTTTCCATGACGTAGGTGTCGATGCGCCAAGTTTGGATTTGACGGCCAGCGTGGATTGGTGTCGCGATGGCACGCAACGTACCTTCGGTTGCTTGAGCAATATGGTGCGTGTGGATGTCTAGTCCGACTGGCACTTGTTTTGTGTTGTCTAGTCCGATGTTGGCTCCGAAGCTACCGGCTGTTTCGGCAAGCAAGGCGTTCATGCCACCGTGAACAATGCCGTATGGTTGCTTGATTTCATCACGAATTGGCATGGTTAGAATGACTTCTTCGGCGGTCATCTTTTCGACAGAAATGTTTAAATATTCAATTGCATTCATTTTGTTTCAAAGCTCCTATATATGGATGTATTTATTTTGTATATGATTATAAATTTAACCAAAGCGAACAAGAAATCGCACAAATGGTTAAAGTGTTAAATATAAGTTTAACGGGTCTTTGGCTAAATTAGTAGAAAAAAGCTATAATTTACTAAGCACATATTTGAGATAGAGAATATCGAAACCAGAAAGTGAGACTTAACATGACTGTAGAATGGACAGCGATTAAGGAATACTCAGAAATTTTGTTTGAGCGTTCAGATGCTGTAGCGAAGGTTACAATGAACAACCCTGCTCGTCACAACGCGTTTACGCCCGTGATGGTACAAGAAATGATTGATGCCTTCTCAATCGCCCGTGATGATGCCTCAATCGGCGTTATTATTTTGACGGGTGCTGGTGACAAGGCCTTTTCATCTGGTGGTGATCAATCAGTTCGTGGTAACGGTGGCTATGTTGGCCCTGACCACATTGCCCGTTTGAACGTATTGGACTTGCAACACTTGATCCGTATTATTCCAAAGCCAGTTATTGCGATGGTTAAGGGATGGGCCGTTGGGGGTGGAAACATCTTGCAATTGGTTGCTGACTTGACGATTGCTGCTGATAACGCCATGTTTGGTCAAACTGGTCCTAAGGTCGGTTCATTTGATGCCGGTTATGGGTCTGGTTACTTGGCTCGCGTTATCGGACACAAGCGTGCGAAGGAAGTGTGGTTCTTGACGAAGTTCTACACGGCTGACGAAGCTTATAGCATGAACTGGATTAACCGTGTTGTACCTTTGGCTGAAGTTGAAGACGCCACAATGGAGTGGGCAAACGAAATTTTGAAGAAGTCACCAACTGCTATTCGCTTCATCAAGGCAGCGATGAACGCTGATACTGATGGGTTGGCTGGTTTGCAACAATTCGCTGGTGATGCCACGATGTTGTACTACACGACGGATGAGGGTAAGGAAGGAAAGAACGCATTCCTAGAGAAGCGCGAACCAGACTTCTCACAATTCCCTAAGTTCCCATAAAGTAAAAAGAAAAACGAGCCCCGCATCGCTGAATGACTGATGTGGGGCTTTGTGTTGAAAGGACATGGCAATGGAAAATTGGCTAACGAAGCGCGCTATGTTGACGCCGAATCGGATGGCGGTGCGCTTTGAAGATACAACGCTAACTTTTGCTGAAATGCGACAACGCGTTTTGACAATTGCTGGCCAAATCACGCAACACATCGATGGTAATGAACGTATTGCTTTGATTACCCCTAATAATCTAACGGGTTATTTGATGATTTTAGCAATTCAACAACTTGGTAAAACGGTTGTCTTGCTAAACCGTCGTCTATCACCGCGTGAGATGGCATTCCAATTAGATGATGCCGAAATCACAACGGTTATCCAGGATGATCGCTTTGTGGGTGAATTACCAGCGGCCAAGCAAGTCGCATTTGCTGAAATTTTGGCAACGGCTGCGGAGGCTATCAATCCAGTCGCAGATTTCGACTTGGATAAGGTGACGTCGATTATGTATACGTCAGGTACGACGGGTAATCCAAAAGGCGTTATGCAAACCTTTGGCAACCACTTCTATTCGGCAGTTGGCTCAGCCTTGAACCTCGGGTTAACGCCGGATGATGTTTGGTTGGCTGCCGTGCCGATTTTCCACATCAGTGGTCTTTCAATTATGATGCGATCATTGATTTACGGCATGGGGGTTAGCTTGTACGAGCGTTTTGATGTTGCAAAAATCAATGCCGAATTGATGGCTGGCCAAGTGACCACGATTTCGGTGGTGCCAGTTATGTTGAAGCAATTATTGGCGCAACTACCTGAGGGTGCAAAATATCACGACCGTTTCCGCACAATGCTCCTTGGTGGTGGTCCGACGGATTTGACGACGTTAGAAAAGGCAACCGCAGCCGGCATTGAAATTGTCCAATCATACGGTATGACCGAAACGGCTTCACAAGTCATTGCGTTGGATGCTGCCAGTGCAACTCAGAAATTAGGCTCAGCTGGTAAGCCACTGTTCCCAGTGGAAGTTCGCATTCAAAAGGCGACAGACAATGACAAGGTTGGTCGTATTCAAATTAAGTCACCGACCTTGGCAGTTGGGTACTTGAACCGACCTGATAAATATGCCGAATCGTTTGTTGATGGCTGGTTCGATACCGGCGACATGGGCTGGCTGGATGATGACGGCTTTTTGTATGTTGAGGGTCGTGAAGGAGACATGATTTCATCAGGTGGTGAAAATGTTTTCCCAGATGAAATTGAATCCGTCTACGGCGAGGCGACAGCGATTGATCAAATTTCAGTTGTTGGTATCCCAGATGAGCGCTGGGGTGCTGTCCCAGTGGCGTTTTTGTCATTTAAGTCCGGTGAAACGATGGACTTTGACAGTCTCCGCACGTTTGGTCGTGAACGTTTGGCGCACTATAAGGTACCGGCGCGTTTCTTTGTGACAGATAACTTTCCTCGTACAGCGAGCGGTAAGATTCAGCGTCATAAATTGCGTGACCAATTGGCAGAGGCGCGCGAAATTAAATAAGAACTAAGTGAGTTGGTGTGACATTGGTATACACCAACTCATTTTTTGGTATATGGCTTTTCTTTTTTGACTTACGTATAATAAGTGAGATAGTTTTAATCCACAATACAGGAAAGATGAGAAGGGGCTTATTTATGTTGGGGGATAATGTTGGGCCGTATAAACGCCCAGTTTTTGGTGTGAAGAAGCGCTTGTTGGTATCGGGCGCGACGTTAATGATGTTTGGGATGGCGCCGGATGTGAGAGCGGATGATGCTGAACGTATGTCGACGATGGTTGTGGGAACAGCCGATGACGCAAGTGGTGAAAACGGGGCCCGAGATCCCAAAAACTGGGAATGGTCTACTGATGTGAGTGTTGCACAAACTGTTATGACAACCGTGAATGGTGCGGTGAATGCTGATGGAAAAGTATTGCCAGCGGGAAGCAGTTTTGTACAGTTGGTTGATGCACGAATTGTGAATGGGTATGCGATTGGATTGACGATTGATAATACGACTGGGCAATATCAAACGGGTGATACGTTGTCGATACCATTGTATGGTGAGATGACATCGGCGAGTGATCAGCACAAGCAAACGTTTAATTTGGTGCCGGCGACGGGTGTTTTGCAAAATGACGGTGCGACATTTGCACGTTACGAGGTGTCTGGTCGCACGTTGAAAATTACCTTCACCACAACGCCGATTGGCGAGGTATCTTCGCATTTAACAATCACCGGGTCAACGTCGTCACCGCTGCCTGAAGCTAAGATTTGGGCTGAAAAGACTGGTACGGCGAAGATTATTTTCGGGGATGCAGCGGTTACGGGGCGTTTGCATTTAAGTCGCGTTTTCAAGTCGATGCCCCTGGTGTTGCGACCCAGCAGTTATTCACTAAGAGTGATCAGGTGAGTGTGGGAAGTTACTATCAGGATGACGGCTATATGAATGCCTTGTTGCGAGGGGACGCGGCTATAACCGCTAAAATTCGTGCAACGGGAACTTTTGCAACGGAAGATTTAATTCAATTGCAACACGTGCAAATTGAACAGGGAACGGTGTTGTCGGCTTCTTCATCCGCCGGGTATTCAACCTATTATGTTGTTGATAAAAATGCGGCGGGTAAGTATCAAGCAACCGTTATCTCGGCGACCGTTGCACAGATGAATACTGAATCAATTGAGTCACAGAACTATATCGAATACGCTGAAGGGACGTCTGATGATGAGATTGTCCGTGACTTAGCGACGGTTGGACGTGGTGCGTACACTATTCATTTGAATGCCGATGGATCATATACAATGGCTTACAACATGGGAAACCCGTATGCGGACTGGGGCATTGATAATTTTAGCGACGAAACGTTTGGTGAGTTTTTGCTGAACCGTGATGCCGACGGTACATTGACGGCGACGGAACTGAAGATTTTAGATGAAAATATCGCTCGAGCTGGCGGAGCAAATCCATCTGAAGGAACTGGGTCGCACGGTCATCAGTTCTATATTCACTTTGCCGATAATACAGCTGTTAATGCGGTGACAAGTGTGTTGAAAACCTATAATGCGAACGGCGAATTGTTGAACACGACCAAAGCAACTCGTGCGGTCACTACACCGGATATTGTTGATATTAAGGGACAAGCCCGCTTGCGTGTGTTCCACATTGATGAAGCGGGCCATGAGTTGGCCGCGACTGAGGTTAAGATTGCAAACCCAGGTACGCCTTATGAAACGGCAGCCAAAGAAATAGAAGATTTCCAGTTGTTACGCGTGACGGACAACGCAACTGGCCTTTATGGCAAGGCGAACGAGACAACGTCGGTCGTTTATGTTTATGTGGCAACGTTAGTAGATGATCCAGATTATAGTTTCGAAGATGATGTTGAAGAACCAGAGGATCCTGCCGTGCCATTAGAAGATGAACCGGAAGTGCCGTCAGAGCCGACAGTGGATGAACCAAATGAGCCGGGACAACCAAGAGTTGCGGTGCCAGAAGACCCAATTGTCGATGTGCCAACGCCACCAACAGTTGAACCACAAATTAATCCACAAAATCCAGAACCAGAATTACCTGTGAAAGACGTTCCAACTGAGACACCTAAGTTAGTCGTAAATCGAAATGTGGCACCGGTTGTTGCGCTACAAACACCGGATGTTGAAACGGTGAACTTGAATAGGGTAGCTGGAATGGCGTCGCCAACGTTGGTTGAAAAGGTGGCGGTTGAATTACCACAAACCGCGGCCCAACAGCCTGATAATGATTGGCTAAAGTGGGCTGGATTAAGTGGTATGGCCTTCGTGGGGATGCTAATTATTCGTCGCAAAAAGTAATCACCTTTTGCGCTTGAATTTCTAAAATGAGGGTCTATAATAATAGTCAATCTAGGAAAGGGGGTGATACGTTTTGTCAGATTATAGCAATCAAACGATTCGTATCGCCCTTGTATAGGAAACAAGGGCGATACGTAATTGTATTTAGCCCGGTAGGAAACTACCGGACGGCCATGCAGATTGCAATTTGAGATGTATGGTCGGAAGACACCAGGCGGCGAACCTGGTGTCTTTTTTTGTGTTTTTTAGTTGGTGATCAGTTCGCCCTACAGAAGGGGCAGGTCACTCCGACCGGAGGTCGGACACACACCTCCAACTCAATTGGTCAAACAAATTGCACAAAATTGGAGTAAGATAAAGAATATCTCGTAACAAGAAAGAAGATTCACCTATGGAAGTTAGTTTATGGATCTGGGTGGCGTTTTTTGCATTTGTGATTGTGATGCTAGCGCTTGATCTGGGTATTTTTAATAAAGAAAATACGGTACCGACATTCGAAAAGTCATTGATGATGACAGGGATGTGGGTAGCCTTGGCATTTATTTTTGCGGGCGGTATCTGGTATTTTGCCGGTAGTGACCACGCGCTGGATTTTGTAACGGGTTACCTGCTTGAAGAATCATTAAGTGTTGATAATCTCTTTATCTTTATTCTGGTCTTTAGCTTCTTTGGTATTGAAGCAAAGTACCAACACCGCGTTTTGTTCTGGGGTGTGTTCGGTGCGCTAGTGATGCGTGTGCTCTTCATTTTAGGTGGGGCTGCATTGCTACAACGTTTCGACTGGTTGATGTATATTTTCGGAGCTTTCTTGGTTTATACCGGATTGAAAATGCTCTTTGAAAAAGAGACCAACCAGAACCTGGATGATAGCCGGTTGATTAAAATGTTGCGTAAAATTTTGCCGATTAAGGATGATTACATAGAGCCTCACTTCATTATTAAAGAAGATGGCCGTCATTATGTGACAAAATTCTTGGTTGCCTTAATTTTCATCGAAGCATCAGACTTGCTATTTGCAGTAGATTCCATTCCAGCTGTGTTGGCAGTGACACAAGATACGTTCATCGTCGTCACGTCAAATATCTTTGCGATTTTGGGATTGCGTTCATTGTATTTTGCCTTGTCAAAGTTGTTACCAATGTTCCGTTATATCAAATACGCGTTGGCGATTATCTTGGCATTTATTGGCGCCAAGATGCTGATTAATGAGGGTGGTAAGATGTTTGGCTGGGAGTTTGAAATCTCAAATGCTGTCTCATTGATTGTGATTGTCGGTTTGCTAGCATTGGCCATTGTGTCATCAATTATTGTTGCCCGTGTGCAAGCGCGTCGTGAATTTAAATAAGGATTAGCGCCATATTTTTCGTATGGCGCTTTTTTACGCGCCAAATGATGCGATTAGTCGGGGTAAAACAGTTATAATGAACCTGAACCTTAAATATTTAAGGTTCAGACAAGGCTACGCTATGTCGATTTTAAGGTTCGATACCTATTATTTAAGACATCAGAGCGGCCAACGCTCACGATTATTAGAGATATGAATGAAATCCGTTTGGGAATATGTGAGGTTAACGAGATGGCAGGAAATACAATTAAGTTATTAGTAGTAGAAGATGATTTTGCGTTGAACGACACCGTCCGTGAGACAATCTCTGAACTTGGTGAAGTAACGCAAGTGCATGATGGTGATGAAGGTTGGTTCGAAATTGAATCAGGTGTTTATGATGCTGTTGTGTTGGATGTTATGTTGCCAGGTCAAGATGGCTTTACGATTTTGAAGAAGGCGAAAGACATGTTCCCCAACTTGCCAATTCTAATGTTGACGGCCAAGGGTGAACTATCAGATAAGATGCAAGGTTTCAACTTGGGTGCGGATGAGTATATTACCAAGCCTTTCTACAAGGAAGAATTGTTGGCGCGTTTGAAGACGTTGTTGCGTCACACAGGTGTGCTTGGTCAAGACGGCGCTCTTGAAGTAGGAAATGTACAAGTCTTTATTGATCAACACCGTGTGTTGGTTAATGACCAAGAAGTGAACTTGCAAGGTCGCGAGTTTGGTTTGTTGGTTTATTTGATGCAACACGTGGGACAAATCGTCACGAAGGATCAAATTTTCGATCGCCTTTGGGGATTTGATTCTGATACATCTTTGACAGTTGTCGAGGTGTATATGTCAAATCTTCGTAAGAACTTGCGTAATGCGGATGCGCAAGTCACGATTAAGACGTTGCGTAATGTTGGTTATACGCTAAACGCAGCCGTAACGGAAGATTGATTTTATGGTAGAAAAGAACAAACAACGCTGGGATGAACGGTTTGAAGCACACGTCCGGGCGTTTTTTGCCAAAATTAAACTGCCAAAGTGGCTGCAGAGAATCCGCGCCTCGCTGTCACAACAAGTTAAAATGACCATCTTGATGGTCGTTGGTTTTACGATGGTCTTCTCATTGATTGGGACGTTTACAATCGGCCAATTTAGGAATGTGATGTATGGCACGGCAGAGGGTCGCGTGGCACGTGCCTTTGACTCGCATGCAAGTCGCTATGATGAACCAACCATTCAAAGTGCACAGATTACTGATTATGTTGATACGTTTAAAGATGCATTGAATATCAAACGTGAGAATAAGGTATACCTCAAGTCATACCGTGGCAGTTGGTATTTCTTTAATCGTCAGGGTGATCAATTGGCGTTCGTTGATGTTACGACAGAACATGAGATTGTTGATTCATTCCAGAATCGTTTGGTTTGGATTTTCGCGTTGTCTGAAATTGCATTGTTGCTGATGGCGGTTGCCTTGACGCGTGCTAACATGCGTCCAATCATGCGTGCATGGTCGCAGCAACGAACGTTCGTTGCTGACGCGGCCCACGAATTTAAGACGCCGATGACCGTTATTCAAAATAACTTGGAACGTATGTTGGAACGGCCAAATGATACGGTGATGGACCAAGTCGAAAACGTCGCTAATGCGTTGACTGAAGTGCGTCACTTGAATAATTTGACCGGTGATTTGCTGACACTATCACAGGCCGACGCTGATGTGCCGTTGTTCGCGTTTGCTGACATGGATTTGGCGAAGGTAGCCCGTGAAGTTGGTGATATTTTCGAATTCACGGCCGAAGAAAAGGGCCAAACGTTACGAGTTGATGTGCCTGAGACGTTGCCGATTGTCGGGGATGCCCAACGTTTGCGTCAATTGCTGGTCATCTTGACGGATAACGCCCAAAAGTACGCTGGTGAAGGTGCTGACGTCACGATTTCCGCAACCCAAACAAACAGCAGTATTAAGTTGCAAGTTTCGGATACTGGTAAGGGTGTGCCGGATGCTGATAAACAGCGTCTGTTCGATCGCTTTTACCGTGTTGATAAGGCACGTTCTCGTTCGACCGGTGGTCACGGATTGGGATTGGCGATTGCCAAATGGGTGGTCCAAGGTCACCGTGGCACCATTGAAGTGTTGGACAATCAACCGCACGGTACGATATTTAGTATGACGTTACCAAAGAATCAAAAAATTAAATAGTAGAAGGCGATGCTACTCGAATTAGGTGGCATCGCTTTTTTACAGGCCTTGTGAAAGCGCTTTCTTTTCTTGTTTAAGCCACATTTCGGTCATAAACGAACCATATACTCAGCTTTGGTAATTAAGAAAACGGAGAAATAAAAATGAGTAAGTTTACTGACTTTGGTTATACACAAGCGCAAATCGATGAAAAGTTCCAACAAGTATTGGACACGATTTTTACAAATGAAGAGACAAAGTTCTACTATGACAACGGTGATGGTACGGCATACTTTACTGATACTGGTAACGATGATGTGCGTACTGAGGGAATGTCATACGGGATGATGATTGCTTTGCAACTTGATGATCAAGCGATGTTCAACAAGTTCTGGGCATGGGTGAACAAGTACATGTTGATCACAGACGGCCCAATGCACGGCTTCTTCAAGTGGTCAGCCCAACGTTCAGGTGTGTCTAACGCTGAAGGTTCTGCGCCGGACGGTGAAGAATTCTTTGCGGCTGCTTTGTTGATGGCTGCTAACCGTTGGGGTGACGGCGAAGGCATCTTTAACTACACGGCTGAGGCGAAGTCATTGTTGCACGAGATGGTGCACAAGGATGAAGAAGAAGGCGGTCGTGGCATGTTCGATCCTGAGACGACTTACATTCGTTTCGTCGCAGAAATGGACATTTCAGATCCGTCATATCACTTGCCTCACTTCTACGAGGTTTACGCGCAATACGGCAATGAAGAAGACCGTGCGTTCTTTGAGCGTGCAGCCGATGCGTCACGCGAATATTTGAAGAAGGCGATGAACCCAGAAACGGGGATGTCAGCTGAATATGCGAACTATGATGGTACGCCAAATGACTTCCGTGGCCACGGTTCATTCTTCTCAGATGCATACCGCACAGCAGCGAACGTTGGTTTGGATGCTGCGTGGACTGGCAAGGTTGATGCCGAATTGACTGACCGTGTCGTTAAGTTGCAAGAATTCTACAAGGGTCAAATTGAACAAGAAAATATCCCAGTTTACTGGATTGACGGCACGATTGTCGGCGACAAGGAAACTGAAGATGGTCAAAGCTTGTTGTACGTGAAGCACCCGGTTGCATTGAAGGCTGGTATGGCACAATCAACACTAGCAACGCCAAACAATGAGTTGTCAAAGTACTACGTGGATCTGTTCTGGAACATGCCAATGCGTGACGGCGTTTACCGTTACTACGATAACTTGTTGTACCTATTTGCCTTCATGGCTTTGGCGGGTATGTATAACAAGTATGACAAGCAGGCATCTGCAGATCGTGTACTAGTAACAAATTAATAGTGGTGATAGTCAACCTGCAATGGGTTGGCTATTTTTTTGTAAATGTCAAACAATTGCACTTGCAAATTAGGTGGCGATTTTGACTTTTTGACCGGATAAATACGACCTCTGGGCAAAGACCCCTTGTAGATTAAAATCATTCCCTGTATTCTCAAACACGTGGTAATGAAACCGTTTACAGAAAGCGTTTGCATTACAAATATTCTTAAGGTAGTCACCATGAACAACGGAGGGTAATCGTCATGGAACAAAAGATGCCGAATCAAGTGGGGTGGGGCGAACGTGTCTCATACGCCATGTCGGACTTTGGGTGTAACACTATTTTTCAAATCGTAGGAACGTACTTCTTGGTTTTCTGTACTGACACATTGGGTGTTGCTGCAGCAGCCGTTACAGGACTTTTCGCGATTACAGCAATTATTGATTCAATCGATGGGGTGATTTGGGGACAATTCATCGACCGAACACATACGAAGTGGGGAAAGTCACGTCCTTACTGGTTGTGGTTCGCAATTCCATTTGCCATCTTCTGTGTGATGGCCTTTACGGCGCCACCACTATCAGAAACTGGTAAGGTCGTTTGGATTTACATCGCCTACATCGGCGCAAAGATTTTGTACTCAGGAATCAACATTCCAGTTACATCAATCTTGCCAGCGTTGACTTCAAATCCACAAGAGCGTGTGACGTTGTCAACGATTCGTCAATTCTTCGGAAACATGGGCGCAGCCATTTTCTTGCCATTGACGTTGCCAGCCGTTGGAATTATCGCGGGTATTTTTGACAAGGGTGCTAAGGATCCATCAACATCAGCAACTGGTTGGTTCATCTGGGCTGTTATCTTGGGTGTTATCACGGCAGCCTGCTTGTTGGTTGCTTTCGCCGGAACTCGTGAGCGAGTGGTCACAAAGGATTCTAACCGTTCAATTCCAATGCGCGAATCAGTGAAGGCCTTGAAGGGTAACTACCCATGGGTCATCATCATTTTCATCAACTTTATCTACTGGGGTGGATTTGCTGTTCGTTCAAGTTCATTGCCTTACTACTTCAAGTACGTTTTGCACAACGAAGCGTTGGGAAGTTTGGTTTTGGCTGGAACGGTTATCACATTGGCCTCAACAGCAATGGTGCCATTCGTTGC
This sequence comes from Weissella confusa, assembly GCA_001436895.1. Taxonomy (GTDB): domain Bacteria; phylum Bacillota; class Bacilli; order Lactobacillales; family Lactobacillaceae; genus Weissella; species Weissella confusa. The sequence continues at coordinate 110,607 of JQAY01000002.1, read as the reverse complement.
CCGCCGTTTGGGTAAGCGAAACACAATGTTGCTAGGAATGGTCGGAACAGCTTTGTCACAATTGGTTCTTTACCTTGCGGACATCATGAACGGAAACGTTGCCATTATCTTGACTGGTATCGTCTTGTACTTTATCAGCTACGGTTTGACGGGTGCGTTGATCGCCGTTATGTTGTCAGACGCCGTTGATTTCGGTGAGTGGAAGAACGGTGTGCGTGCCGAAGGGTTCGTTACATCATTTAGTTCATTCTCAGCCAAGTTGGGTATGGGAATCGGTGGTATGGTATTGGCCGCCGTTTTGGCAGCTGGTGGTTACGCCGCTTCAGCTGACGGTACGCAGACCGCATCAGCATTGGACGCTATCCGCATGGGATTCATCTGGATTCCATTTATCGGTTACGCTGCCTCAGCAATTGCCTTGTTGTTCAACAACATCGACAAGCTTGAGCCACAAATGGTCGCAGATTTGACGGCTAAGCACGAACGTGAAGCTGCTGCAGTTGCAGAAGCTGAAGCCTAAGCAGATAGGTATTTCAAACATAATTAAACGGGGAATAAAAACATGAAGTTTACTAATGGATACTGGCTAAACCGCGATGAGTATATTGTTAACTCACCATTGGAAGCCTTTGACGCAATGGTCGTAGAGAAGGATGACGACAACTACGCAAGCGATGCCTTGCGTGTTTACTCAGCCTACCACCGTATCAACTCTCGCAGTGACATGTTGGATGTCGGTGCAACGACGATGACGGTATTCTCACCAGCCGAAGATGTTATCGGTGTTGAGTTGAAGCACTTCGATCGCGATGACAAGAATCCACTATACGAGTTGCAAAACAACAACGTGACGCCAGCAATTGAAATCGCAGATTCTGTTGCAACGTTGACAAGCGGTGATTTGCAATTGGCTGTCTCAATGCACGACAAGTTCAACATTGATTTCAACTACAAGGGTAAGCGCATTACGGGTTCTGAATACAAGGCCCAAGCGTCAATCGATGATTTGTCAGGCAAGCAATTGGGTCAAGTGATGCACGCCAACACGGTTACTGGTGCGCAAAACTTGGGACCACAAGGATCTGTGACGGCAACGGACCACTTTATGCGTGAGCAATTGAGCTTGTTGCCAGGTACGAATGTATACGGATTCGGTGAGCGTTTCGGGGCCTTCGTTAAGAATGGTCAAAGCATTGATACGATTAACATGGACGGTGGGACTGGTTCAGAACAAAGCTACAAGTCAATTCCGTTCTACATGACGGGTAAGGCTGGCGTTTACTACGGTGTCTTCGTTAACGAAAGCCAACCAACGAGTTTTGAAGTCGGCAGCGAAGTGGTTGATCGTGTCAGCTTCTCAACACGCGGCGAGTCATTGGAATACTACGTGATTGCTGGTGATTCACCAAAGTCAGTTATTTCAAAGTACAACAAGTTGACGGGTGGTTCTGTTTTGCCACCTGAATGGACATTTGGCTTGTGGCTATCAACGTCATTTACGACGGACTACTCAGAAGAAACAGTTATGAGTTTCATCGACGGTATGTTCGAACGTGATATTCCGGTTTCAGTATTCCACTTCGATTGCTTCTGGATGAAGGGCTTCGAGTAGTCAAACATGGAATGGGATAAGGAACAATTCCCAGATCCAGTTGGTTTGTTGAAGCGTTTGCACGACAAGGGCTTGAAGGTCTGCGTTTGGATTAACCCATACATTTCACAAAAGTCACCACTCTTCAAGATTGGTAAGGAAAAGGGTTACTTCATCAAGCACACTGACGGTAGTGTTTGGCAATGGGATTTATGGCAACCAGGTAACGCCGTGGTTGACTTCACGAACCCAGAAGCCCGTGCTTGGTACCAAGGTTTGTTGAAGAACTTGTTGGACATGGGTGTTGACTGCTTCAAGACGGACTTCGGTGAGCGAATTCCAATGCACGACGCCGTATTCTTTAACGGCGGCAACCCTGAAGGTGAGCACAACTACTACACGCACCGTTACAACGACGCTGTATTTGAGTTGTTGCAACAAGAAAAGGGTGAAGACGAAGCGGTTGTCTTTGCTCGCTCTGGTACGGTCGGTGGTCAACAATACCCAGTTCACTGGGGTGGTGACAACTTGAGCCAATTCCACTCAATGGCTGACAGTCTTCGTGGTGGTTTGAGCTTGATGTCATCAGGTTACACATTCTGGAGTCACGATATTGGTGGCTTCGAAGAGAATGCGAGCCCATCAATCTACAAGCGCTGGACGCAATTCGGTTTGCTATCAAGTCACTCACGTTACCACGGTAACATCGAGTACCGTGTGCCTTGGTTGTTCGACGAAGAAGCCGTTGACGTAACGCGTAAGTTCACGCAATTGAAGTTGGAGATGATGCCATACATCTACGGACAAGCTAAGGAATCAGTTGAAGCTGGTATCCCATTGATGCGTCCAATGTACTTGGAGTTCCCTGAGGACCAAAATACGGCAACGTTGGATCGTCAATACATGCTTGGTAGCGACGTTTTGGTGGCGCCAGTTATGACTGAAGAAGGGGATGTTGATTACTACTTGCCAGCTGGTAAGTGGGAGCACATCTTGGATGGCCGCGTCGTTGAAGTGACTGAAAACGGTCGCTGGATGACTGAAAACTACGACTTCATGAGCTTGCCATTGTGGAAGAAAATCGGCTAAGGCTGACGGAAAGTCAGAACCCCAGGTCAACTAAGAATGTGATAAACTGAGCTTATAGATTTCGCGAGCCGATGGGGGTCGGTGCGTAAACTTTGAGGGGTTCAGTGATGGAAAAGGCAGCGCAACAGCACGAAATAGTTGCAGATAATTCAGATGTTGGGGTTCGCGTCTTTTTATCCGATGAACCGCTTGGATTTAAGCCACTGCATTGGCACACGCATATTGAAATTGTGCTCGTCCTAACCGGCGAAGTGACGTTTCGATATGAGCAACATGATGTCACATTGCATGAAAATGAATTCATCGTGATTGGATCGGGGATTCTCCACTCGACAACCAATTTGGCAAATCAAGCCCTCGTCTTGCAAGTTCCTGTGTATTATCTCAACCAGTATTGGTCGAATAGTGAATTGCTACGATTTGATTTGTGGACGAACCATAGTTTGCATGATGAGACGTACGACAAGATTGTCAGCATGCTTCAGCAAATGACCCAAATCTATTTGCGAAAAGAAGCCGGCTACCGGTTGCGGTTTAGCAGCATATTGATGCAAGTCTTGTACGACTTGATTACAAATTATGCTGTAACGTTAACTCCGGACGACCTAACAGAAGATGATCGTTTGAAAGATGTGATTATGTATATTCACGAGCAGTATCGAACGAAAATTTCATTGAGTGAGGTCGCGGAGAAGTTCCACTACAATCCCGATTATCTCAGCCGTGTTTTCAAACGACGAGTCGGGGTAACGTTTGTGAACTATGTTTATCAGGTTCGTCTAGATGCCATCTACCAAGATGTGCTCGCGACGAATCAGGTTATTAAGACGATCTTTATCCGTCATGGCGCTAGCAACACGAAGTTAGCGATGAAAATGTTTAAAGAATTATACGGTCAGACACCTAATCAGTTACGACAACTGAACAAAGGGGAATGACATGGAAACGGTATTGCAGAGATGTGATGCCGTTTTTTATTGGCACTTTATACTTGTGTTATTCAGAAACTGATATTATACTTTAAATAGTATAAGAGGTTATGTACTATACGGATAATGATTGAGATATTTTAAGAGGTGGAAATCATGAAGAAGATCATTGGTTTGATTGCAGCTGTGTTGGTCGTATTTGGCCTATACAAGGGATACGAATACTACAACGTCACATACAAGGCAACGCCAGCTTACGCAAAGGTGCCTGCTCAAGTACCAGAGTTGAAGGACACGGTTGATGATGCTGGTAAGAAGATTGCCGGTTCAAAGTCATACTCATATAAGTTGACGTTCATCACGACTGATGGGGAGCGTCGTGTCTTGGACTACAACATTGAAGATGCTGATCCATTGACGCCAAACGCATATGTGAAGGCTGACATCAGCCAAAAGCGTGTTGTAAAGGGACCTGAAGGGGTACAAAAGTCAGACGTGCCAACGTCAGTACTTGAAAAGTTAAAGTAAGAGAGCAAACGAGCGTTATCACAGTCAGTGATGACGCTTTTTTATTTTGAAAACATTCTGAATTTAGGCAATGATGCCTAAAGATTAGGGCATTGGTTGTTAACGTTTATTTGTTCTACTGGAGTATAAGGTGCAGCAGAATGATTGAAAGGTAGGGACTAGATGTTTAAAGCAGAGTGGGGATATTTTAAAGAGCACAAATTCTATATTGTCGTCATGATTGGCTTGTTGGTCGTGCCATCAATTTATGCTGTCGTTTTCCTGAGTTCGCTATGGAATCCGTATCAAAAAGTGTCCGATTTGCCTGTTGTGGTGGTGAATAAGGACAAGGCGTATACAGTGGATAAGCAGAAACTGTCTGTCGGAAAAGACCTGGCGAGTGAATTGAAGAAATCTGATGCTATGGACTTTACGGTTCTTAATGAAAAAGAGGCCAATAAGGGCATTTCAGATGGTAAGTACTATATGAAAATTACCATTCCAAAAGACTTTTCGAAGAATGCCACAAGCTTGCTAGCGGATAAACCAAAGAAAATGGTGCTACATTATGAGATTAGTTCAGGGCACAGTTTTATTGCCGGAAAGATGGCTGAAACAGCGGCTGAAGGTATCGTGGCGCAGGTTGCTGGTGAAGTGACCGAGACCTACGCAAAACAGTTGGTGAAGGCTGTTAAGAAAGTTGGTGCCGGGGTTAACGATGCCGCTAAGGCTAACAAAGCGTTATCAGATGGATCTTTAGAGCTGGAAGATGGGAATAAGACGATTACCACGAATCTGGGTACGCTGACTGATGGCGCGACGGATTTTGAAAATGGGACAAAAACATTGGACGAAGGTGTCACACAATTGTCTGACGGTGCGACGACCTTGACTGGTGGGGTTGCGACGTACACGAGCGGTGTCAGTCAGGCTTACGATGGTAGCAAAGAGGTGTCGGATGGTCTGTCGCAACTTAATGACAAGCTAGGCACGGCAGCGGTGAACCAAGATTTAGCTGACGTTGAAGCGACACTGGCAGACGTCCAAACGAAGGCAGAAGAATTGTTAGCCGGGATGCCAAAGCCAGAGCATTTAGAAGATGCAAAGCAAGTTGTTGCACAAATTAAGGCGCAAAAGGAAATACTTGCGGAAGCACAAAAGAATGACCAACAAGAATTGGCGAAACTTATCAATGGCTTGGATGAGTTGGATGATAATCAAAAACAAGTGGTGCTCCAAGCGATTGAAAAACAGCAATCAAACTCAGCCATGACCCAAAAGTTAAGTGCGTTGCAGACGGATTTTGACAATCTTGAAGCAAAGTTGCAACCAGTTTTGGATAAAGCACAAGAAAAGCTGGATTCAGCTGCGCAATTGCACGACAAGGTTCAAACGATTGCGGAGAATGACTTAGCGAACGGAATTGGCCAAATACGAGAGGCATCAGCAGCTATTACTGAATTGACTGATGGTTCAAATCAAGTGACGGCAGGGCTGGGTGAGTTAAATCAAAATTCAGCGACGTTGCTATCAGGATCACAACAACTTAGTGGTGGCCTGACAACGGTTAAGAGCAACGTTCCTGCTTTGATTTCGGGTGCGGACCAAATCCGTAGTGGATCTTCTCAATTAGCGGATGGATCGAAGGCGTTAGGCGACGGACTTGTCCAGATTCAGGGTGGAAACGCAACATTGGCTGAGAAGTTGGGTGAGGTTGGCAAGGCAACGAGTGGTTTCCACGCAACAAAGGCCTTGTATAACCAAGTCGCGACACCAGTGAAAGCTGTTGAAACGGAAAAGGACCACGTTAAAAACAACGGAACGGGGATGACGCCATACATGTTGTCGGTTGGATTGTACGTTGGGATGCTGGCGTTTAATTTGATGATGGGAATGGGTGAACCACGTAAGAAGCCTGAATCTGAATTAGGCTGGTTCGCTTCTAAGATGAGTGTGTTAGTATTCTATTCTGTTTTGGCGGCAACCATTGTGTATGGCTTGGCCGTAACAGTGTTGGGGCTGGACCCAATTCACCCATGGGCCACATATGGTATGACGGTGATGACATCACTGACATTCGGTGCCATTGTCACCGCGTTGAATCTCTGGTTGGACAAACCAGGAGCATTCTTGGCGGTGGTCTTCTTGGTATTGCAATTGAGTGGTTCAGCAGGAACCTACCCAATTCAATTAACGAGCGGATTCTTCAAATGGTTACACCCGTACTTGCCAATGACATACACGGTTGATGGTTTCCGTGAGTCGATTATGATTGGTGGGTCGGTATGGCCACAGGTTGGTGTTTTGCTGGGTATCACAGCTGTCTTTACGGTTGTGATGTACTTGTATTACGCAGCCGCATGCGTAACTTTACAATGATGTCGGATCTCGAAGAACTATAATGAATACAAAAAAGCAACCACATAGCATTTGCTATGTGGTTGCTTTTTTAATTACAATTCGTCATCTGATGAATCGTTGAAGTCTTCTTTAAAAACAAGCTTTTGATCTTTTGGACGACCGATAAAGCCCGTGCCAGTTAGCGTATCACTTGGCAAAACGGACAGAATGAAGCCAATCAATGAGAAAATACCGGCGATTGACACCACAATCTTCCAGCCATCACTCGACCAGCTTGAGCTACCGGTAAACAAAGATAGGAACCAAACAACCCAAGCTACCCAAGTGACAGTGCCAGCGTCGCGATAACGACGAATCGTCAGTGCGATGTTTGGCAAAATCGTTGCGACTAGAATCAATAGACCAATCATCACAACGATAATTGTGAATGGCGCTGAAAATAGTGCTCCGACAAATGACCAAGCGCTGTCAGTATCAAACTTTCCTTCAATGCTATCGAGTTTGTTTACAACGTTTGCGTCAGTTACCAATGCAATGATGAATAATACAAGCCAAACAACAAAGGCGATGATTGACCAAAGTCGCATCCACCAGAATTCGGCACGAGTTGAACGGCCCGTGAAGTTCACGTAGCCCTTCCAATAATTTATGAATGATTGCCACATAGTTACCATAACAAATACCTCCCAAGGTCATTGTGTCATAGTTGATATTCAAAACAAATAAAAAAGCCTCGCCTTAGCGAGACTTTTGCATTTTCTTTAAATCAAAGGTTGTGGGTGAGCATCAAAAATTTCAACGCCGTTGTCGCGACCGACAACTACCTTATCAACGATGTTCAAAAATAGCCCGTGTTCCACAACGCCAACCATGCTAGTCAATTCACGACCAAGCGTGAATGGATCTGTGATATCAGTTGGGTGCAAATCAATCAAGAAGTTTGCTGAGTCAGTACGAACGGGGTTGCCGTTTTGGTCAAGACGCCATGAAGGCTTGTAGCCCTTGGCTTCCAAACGCTTGAAAAGTTGGTCAGATCCATAAGGGATGACTTCAACTGGCAAGTAGTGCGTTAGCTTTGGCGCAAGCTTGCCTTCATCAACAACCCAGATGTTGCGTGATGAGTTAATGGCAACAATTTTTTCCCAAAGCAAAGCGGCCCCGCCACCCTTAATAGCAGCAAATTCAGGGTCAATTTCGTCGGCGCCGTCGATTGTCAGGTCAATGTGGTCAACGTCATCAACGTTGTACATTGGAATACCAAGCTTGGCTGCCGTACGACGCGTCTTGTCTGACGTTGGGACACCAACAATGTTAAGTCCTTCTTCCGCCACGCGCTTGCCAAGGGCTTCGATAACGTACGCGATGGTAGAACCAGAACCGATACCGACAACCATGCCGTCTTCGACAAATTCAGCTGCGCGATAACCGGCAATTTTCTTGAGTTCGTTTGTATCAGTCATGTGGCCAACTTCCATTTCATAGATTTAATACTTCTATTATCGCTTATAAGCATTGATTTAAGCAAATGCAAAAAACGCAGGTGCTAATTTGTTAGTGAAATCTGCTAAACTGGACTCATTATGAAAAAAGAAATTGAGGACGAGTCATGATTGACATGTGGGACGAAGAAAAGATTCGTGCGTTCCGTGCGACGCTGCTTGATTGGTACGACGAAGCGGGTCGAGCTGACTTGCCATGGCGCGAAAACCAAGACCCATACCGTGTCTGGGTATCAGAAATTATGTTGCAGCAAACGCAGGTGCAAACTGTCATTCCGTATTTCAATCGGTTCATGACCATGTTCCCAACGTTGAATGATTTGGCAGCAGCACCTGAGCAAGATTTGCTGAAAGCTTGGGAAGGTCTTGGGTATTATTCACGTGTTCGCAACATGCAAAAAGCCGCGATTCAAGTACGTGATGATTACAACGGTGTCTGGCCGGATACGATGGCTGAACTTGAAAATCTAACGGGTATCGGACCGTATACGGCAGCGGCTATCGCTAGCATTTCCTTTAAGGAGCCGGTGCCAGCTATCGACGGTAATGCCTTCCGCGTGTTTGCGCGTCTGTTTAAAATTGATGCCGATATCGCACAGCCGAAGACACGTAAGGTGTTTTTTGACTTGGGTCTGCAATTGATTGACCCAGAGCGTCCAGGTGATTTTAATCAAGCGATTATGGATTTAGGGTCATCTTATATGAGTGCCAAGAATTATGATTCTGAACACTCGCCGGTTAAGCAATTTAATGCTGCTTATGCAGATGGCACTGAAGATTTCTATCCGGTGAAGTCAAAGGCGCCCAAGCCTAAGCCAATTACCTATTTTGCGGTGGCTGTGCATTCACCGGCTGGCTATCTATGGGAGCAGCGTCCAACGACTGGTTTGCTTGCCAATTTTTGGACAATGCCACTCTATGCGCTAACCGATTTCGTTACCGATCCGGATGCTGAGTGGTCTGAGGACGAAATGATTGCAGCTACTGAGAAACGTTTGCTGGCGGATTATGGCGTAGTGGCTGAGTTAACTAAAATGGCTGGTCGACCAGTGACGCACGTATACACGCACCAAAAATGGACGGTGACCGTACTGACGGCTGAAGTTGAAGCAATGCCATTACAAAGAGGTACGTGGCGTGAATTTGACGCATTGATGCGTGATCCACAACCAAAAATCCAAGAAAAAATTTGGAAGCGATTGAATTAATATGCAACATTATGCAGTCGTGATGTATGGTATTATCTAATACACAGACTCACAAATGGAACACGGGGAATATAGACATGACACACAAAATCTTGCTGGATATGGATCCAGGAATTGACGACGCTGCAGCGATTTCAATTGCTTTGACCGATGACCAATTCGATGTAAAACTTTTGACGACCGTTGCGGGTAACGTCAGCGCTGATAAGACGACGCTTAACGCCTTAAAGTTGGTAGAGTTCTTCGGTGTGCAAGATAAGGTGCCGGTTGCAACTGGGGCCCAAATGCCTTTGTTGAAGCACTATCAGGATGCGTCTCACGTACACGGTGCGTCAGGGATGCCTGGTTGGGATTTTGCGCCAGTGACGACGAAGCCATTGGCACAACATGCGGTTGAGGCGATGCGTGATACGTTGATGGCCAGTGACGAAAAGCTAACCCTTGTTGCCACGGGTGCGTTTACTAATGTGGCGCACTTGTTCCGCATGTACCCTGAAACGAAAGCTAAGATTGACCGTTTGGTTGTCATGGGTGGCTCACTTTCAGGCGGTAACATGTCTAGTGTGGCAGAATTTAATATTTATACAGATCCACACGCTGCTAAAATTGTATTCGAAGCTGGTTTGCCAATTGTGATGGTGGGCCTTGATGTGACGATGAAAGCATTGCTTTCACACGAAAATATCCAAAAGCTTGGTACGCTTAACGAAGCAGGTGCAATGTTGCAAGCGTTGTTGGGTAATTATGCAGATGATGAAATTGAGGGAAAGCCAATGCACGATGTGAACACATTGTTCTATTTGGCACACCCAGAGTACTTTGAATTAACTGACTATTGGGTTGATGTTGTGACTGAAGGTCCCGCAATGGGTGGGACGATTGCTGACATTTTGCGCACGTCACACGACGGACAAACAAATGTTTCAGTGGCCACGGACATTGATGTAGCAGCGTTTAACGAATGGTTTATGGCAGAAATTGCCCGAATTAAGTAATGAAACAAGGTGTTGTGTTCCACGTGAAACATAACACCTTGTTTTGTTTTCTTGAACTCCTTGGAACTATTGATTAGACGGGCATTTTGCGGTATTCTTTTATTATTGGAATCAGTTTGGAGAATGGTGATGAATCCTGAAGAATTTGCGGCGGCATTACGCGAGCATAATGTTGAATTGAATGCACAACAACTAGCGCAATATCAGCAATACTACGAGCGTTTAGTTGCGGTGAATGAACACATGAACCTAACGGCAATTACTGAACGTGATGAAGTGTACTTGAAGCACTTCTACGACTCTTTGACGTTGGCCTGGGCATATCCAGAATTACAGACAGAAGAGCTACACATGATTGACGTTGGCGCTGGGGCTGGGTTCCCATCATTGCCATTGAAGATTGCATTTCCGCAATTGCAAATCACGATTATTGATGCCTTGAACAAGCGCATCAACTTCTTGCGTGATTTGGTAAAGGAATTGGGCTTGGAAGGCGTAACAGTTGAACATGCTCGTGCCGAAGAATTCGGTAACAAGACGGCGCCAGCTCGTGAGCAATATGATGTTGCGACAGCCCGTGCTTTGGCTCGTTTGAATGTCTTGGGGGAGTTGACGTTGCCATTCGTTAAGGTTGGTGGCGTGTTGTTGGCCATGAAGGGAAGCGCTGCTGATGAAGAATTGGCAGAAGCTAAGAAGGCCATCACAACTTTGGGGGCTGAGATTGGCGACCAAATCGACGTGAGTCTACCAAATGGTGATCCACGTTCGGTTATCGTGATTAAGAAAGTAAAGAACACACCAAAAAAGTATCCGCGCAAGCCTGGTGATCCAGTGCGCAAGCCGTTGTAGAAAGGGGAAAACAATGGGACACATTATTGCATTAGCTAACCAAAAGGGTGGTGTCGGTAAAACGACCACGACGGTTAACTTGGGCGCATCCCTAGCATCCCTAGGTAAGAAAGTGTTGTTGATCGACACTGATGCACAAGGAAACGCCACATCAGGTTCAGGCGTGCAAAAGTCAAGCATCGAACGCGATGTGTACGACGTATTGGTTCACGATGTACCATTGGCCGACGTGATTATGCCAACGTCACACGAGGGCATGGACATTGTGCCAGCCACGATTCGCTTGGCCGGTGCTGAACTTGAATTGGCACCAGCGATGGCGCGCGAGTTGCGTTTGAAGAATGCCTTGGAAGGTGTTCGCGAAAAGTACGACTACATCCTAATCGACAATCCACCTTCACTTGGATTGGTGACGATTAACACGTTCTCAGCAGCGGACTCAATTTTGATTCCGGTGCAAGCTGAATACTACGCCCTTGAAGGTTTGGGACAGTTGATGAACAACATGAAGTTGGTTAAGCAACACTTCAACCCAGACTTGGAAGTTGAGGGTGTGTTGATGACGATGGTTGATCCTCGTACCAACTTGTCATCAGATGTTATTCAAAATGTGCGTGAGTACTTCGGTAGCGATGTGTACGACACGGTTATTCCACGTAACGTGCGTTTGTCAGAAGCGCCATCACGTGGATTGGCAATCATTGACTATGATTCAAAGTCAAAGGGAGCCGAAGTTTATATGGACTTGGCAAAGGAGGTCTTGGCAGCTCATGGCGAACACTAAGAAGTCAGGTTTGGGTGGCCTTGGTGGCAACGGTGGCGGTCTAGGCGCTTTGTTTGCTGAACAAGGTCTTGATACAGAAATTGCAACGACTGATACGGTTCGTGATATTGCAATCGACAAGATTGTGGCGAACCCATTCCAACCACGTCATGTCTTTGATCAAGATGCTTTGCAAGATTTGGCAGCATCAATCAAGGAAAACGGCGTGTTGCAACCAGTGATTGTGCGTCACAACCCTAAGGACAACACGCAATACGAGTTGTTGGCCGGTGAGCGTCGTTGGCGTGCCTCACAATTGGCGGGCAAGAAGGACGTGCCGGCGATTGTTCGTAAGTTAGACGACGAACAAATGATGCAAGCCGCTATCTTGGAAAACTTGCAACGCGAAGACTTGACGCCACTTGAAGAGGCGCAAGCTTATCGCGACATGATGGATGCGTTGAAGTTGACGCAAGAACAAGTGGCTAAGCGCCTTGGTAAGGCTCGCTCAGCCGTGGCTAACTTCCTTCGTTTGCTTAACTTGCCTGACGAAGTGAAGGATATGTTGCAAGCTGGTCAACTATCAATGGGACAAGCGCGTACGTTGCTCGGATTGCGCAACAAGCGTCGCATTGTGCCGGTTGCTAAGCGTGCAATTGCGGAAAGCATGACGGTTCGTCAACTTGAACAATTGGTTAACAAGTTGAACGAACAAGCTGACACTACTGGTAAGGGTAACGACGAACCATCAGCTTATTTGAAGGCAACGACAGCTGCTTTGGAAGATAAGTTTGGGACGAAGGTCAACGTCACCCGTAATCGTAAGGGTGCTGGTAAAATTGAAATTGCATACTTGTCTGATGATGATTTGAACCGCATCTTTGATGTATTGGGCATTTCATTTGACGAGGAATAATCTGGAGGTTGGTTATGTACAACTTGCATGATGTAGTTGAGATGAAGAAGCCACATGCGTGTGGTGCGAATGAATGGGAAATCAACCGTATTGGTGCCGACATTAAGTTGACGTGCCAAGGTTGTGGTCACCAAGTAATGATGACGCGTCATGATTTCGATAAGCGTTTGAAGCGCATTTTGCGTTCAGCGTCAGAACAAGATTAATAGAGAGATAGGTATTTAAAAATGGCTCTTACAGCAGGAATCGTTGGTTTGCCAAACGTTGGTAAGTCAACTTTGTTTAACGCAATTACTAAGGCGGGTGCCGAAATGGCTAACTACCCATTTGCCACGATCGAACCAAACGTGGGAATGGTTGAAGTGCCAGATGATCGTTTGGCCCGTATTCAAGAATTGGTGCCAGCTGACAAGATCGTGCCAACGACCTTCGAATTTACTGACATTGCCGGTATCGTTAAGGGTGCCTCAAAGGGTGAAGGATTGGGAAACAAGTTCCTTGAAAACATCCGTCAAGTAAACGCCATCGTGCACGTGGTTCGTGCCTTTGACGATGATGATATCACTCACGTTAACGGTAAGGTTGACCCAATTGATGACATCAACACAATCAACTTGGAGTTGGTTTTGGCCGACTTGGAAGCCGTTGAAAAGCGTTACGCAACAACGGAAAAGAAGGCTAAGCAAGCTAAGGACAAGGATGCTGCTGCAGAATTTGAAGTGCTTGCTAAGTTGAAGCCAGTTTTGGAAGAAGGAAAGCCTGCTCGTTCAATTGATTGGAATGAAGATGAGCAAAAGATTGTGCGTGGCTTCTTCTTGTTGACGTCAAAGCCAGTTTTGTACGTGGCTAACGTTGCTGAAGATGACATGGCAGATCCAGAAGCATCAAAGTACTTCCAACAAATCAAGGAATACGCTGCAGCCGAAAACGCTGATGTTATTGGAATTTCAGCCCGTGCCGAAGAAGAATTGGCCGGTATGGATGACGAAGACAAGGCTGAATTGATGGAATTGCAAGGTATTACGGAACCAGGTTTGAACCGTTTGATTCGTTCAGCCTACCACTTGTTGGACTTGCGTACGTTCTTTACCGCTGGTGGTAAGGAAACGCGTGCTTGGACGTTCCGTGCAGGTATGAAGGCACCACAAGTTGCCGGTGTTATCCACTCAGACTTTGAGCGTGGATTTATCCGTGCCGAAACGGTTGCCTTTGCTGATTTGGACGAATACGGTTCAATGAAGGCAGTTAAGGAAGCTGGACGTCGTCGTTCAGAAGGTAAGGAGTATGTTGTCCAAGACGGTGATATCATCGAATTCTTGTTCAACGTTTAATCGGGGGAACTCATGACAGAATCACAAGAACAAACGGTAACGCCTACGCTACCATCACGTGCCGACTTGGCCACGTCTGGTTTGACGAAGCGTAATCAAGATTTTATTTGGCAAATGGTACAACTTGTTGAAGGCGACGAAAGCAAGGCAACCTTGATTGCTGAAGTTGGCGCAAAGTTGTTGGACGGTCAAAAGACTGGTACGACAGCGCGTCAATTGTTTAACACACCTGCTGAAGCGTTGGGGCGCAAGGCAAACGCAACTGAAGCAACGCCAGCACCTGGCTACGCAACATACGGCTTCTGGCCATTGTTGGTTGATAACGCGATTGCCTTCTTCATGATGTTCAGCTTTATGTTTGGATTGACGTTGCTATTTAGCAAGGCATCACAAACTGGCAGTGCCGGTGCAGCTGGAATTACCTCATTGGTTTTGACATCATTGTTGGGTGGATTCTTCTTCGCCGTTGTTACAATGACGTTGGCACCAAAGAAGGACGGTTCAAAGACGCCAGTACTATTGAAGATTTTGATTTCAGTCGGTGCCTTTGTATTGTGGTTCTTGGCATACTTGGGCTTCAGCTACTTGCCAGCTGTTATCAACCCATTGTTGCCAGGTTGGTTGTACCTAGTATTCGCCGTAATCGCCTTTATCGGGTTCCGCTTCTGGCGTGTTAAGACGGGTATCCAAGGTGGATTCCTCGGTGGAAGCACACGTCGTCCACAAACCAAGTAAGCAACTAGAATTAGTGAGGATGAATCGATGAAAATTTTGATTGTTGATGATGATCACGAAATTGCTGAATTGCTTGAAATCTACGTGAAGAACGAAGGTTACGAGCCAGTTATTGCCAGCGATGGTAAGGAAGCAATGACGAAGATCCGTACGAACCCAGACATCGGTTTGGTTATTTTGGACATCATGATGCCTGAAATGAACGGTACGGAAGTGTTGAAGGAAGTTCGTAAGGACAATCCTGTACCAATTTTGTTGTTGTCAGCCAAGTCTGGTGCAATGGACAAGATTCAAGGGTTGATTACGGGTGCTGACGACTACGTGACGAAGCCATTTAACCCATTGGAAGTAATGGCACGTGTGCGTGCTTTGCTACGCCGTGCCCAAAACGGTATGGCGCAAGCAACGCCAGAAGTGCTTGATATCGGTCCTTTGACGATTAACAAGGACAGCCACGAAGTTAAGACGGCCGACGGTGTTGAAGTTAATTTGACGGCGTTGGAGTTCGGAATTTTGTATTTGTTGGCTTCACACCCAAACCGTGTGTTTAGTGCTGACGATATCTTCGAACGTGTTTGGCAACAAGAATCAGTTGTGTCTGCTAAGACAGTTATGGTGCACGTTTCACACTTGCGCGATAAGTTGGAAGCCGCAACTGGTGGTAACCAAGTTGTTCAAACCGTTTGGGGTGTTGGTTATAAGATTGAAGTGCTATAGGCACCGCGTATAGAAAGAGGAAGTAGGGATGAAACTTAGTGTACTGGATTGGCTGTTGTTAGTAGTCAAGGCAGTCGTTTCGGCCCTGCTTTTTGTGTTTACTGGGATTGGCATCCTATTGGCGATGCGTTCAAACTGGCATGCAGCAAACTGGTTGCTTGAAATTCAGGCTATCTGGCGCCAAGATACGGCGTTGGCAGTTGTGGTCGCTATTGTGGTGATTGCACTCTGGGGTGTGGTGGTTCATTTCTTTTATGAACAGATTGTTTTAACGCACCTGATTGATAGCGTGAGTGAATTGGCACCACGCGTGCGTGATGCTAATGCTACTGGTTTGTCGGAAACGCGAATGAGTCGTCGTTTGCGTCCGCTCGCCACTAATGTGAATGGCGTGTTTGATGCCGCACAAAAAGCAATGGCCGAGGAACGTGAAATTGAGCGTTCTAAGGATGAAATGATAACCAATGTGTCGCACGATTTGCGTACGCCGTTGACGTCAATCTTGGGTTATTTGGGATTGATTGTGAATGACGAACAAGGCAATTTATCACGTGCTGACATGACGAAATATGCAACGACGGCCTTTGATAAGGCAGGACAAATGAAGTCACTGGTTGAAGATTTGTTTGATTACACGCAAGTTCGCCAAGTTGATTTCAAGTTGCGCTGGGCACCGCTTGATTTGGCGGCCATGTTGCAACAATTGGCGGTAAACTATGAGTTGGAAGCCAAGAATAAACACGTGGTTGTGTCAGCCGTGACGAATCCTAACAGCATTGAAATGGTTGGAGATCCGGATCGTTTGGCGCGTGTCTTCATGAATTTGATTAGTAATGCATTGAAGTATGGGGATGGGGCAACGTTTGTCCGTTTGTCAGCGAAAACTTTCCCATCTGAAAATATTGCTGAGATTCGTGTGACGAATAATGGTGAAAAGATTCCAGAAGAATCAATCAAGCGCTTGTTTGATCGCTTTTACCGCGTTGAAAGCTCACGTAACACAAAGACTGGTGGCACTGGTCTGGGGCTTGCAATCGTAAACGGTGTGATTGAAGCACACGGTGGTACAGTACGAGTTGAATCGAATGATGATTTGACAAGTTTTATTATTCGACTACCATTACAACCAGAGGGACTTGATGACGAAGGAGCGTAATGTGAAGATGAGAAAATGGTTAACAGGTTTGTTAATGACGGTGGTGTTGGCATTTGGTGTTGCAACACCAAGTTATGCCGCGATCGTAACGCCAACAGTTGATGCTCAGGCAGTGGCTGTTGTGGATGTACAAACCGGCCAAGTTCTCGCGGATAAAAACGGCAACAAGCGCATTCCAATTGCATCAATATCTAAATTGTTGACGGTTTACCTGGTAGAACGGGCGATTGAAGCGGGGAAGTTGACGATGGACACGCCTGTTTCAGTGCCTGCGTCAATTGTGGCGATTAGTACTGAACCTGGGTTGGCCAACGTGCCGTTGAGTACCGAGCGTACGTATACGGTGCGTGAATTGACGGAAATGGCGCTGATTAAGTCGGCTAATGCCGCGGCATTAGCCCTTGGTTATGCGGTTTCGGGCACGCCGACGGGGGTCAATCAAGAAATTCAAGACTTGTTGACGAGTTGGGGCATCGACGATACAACGATTGTCAGTGGCGCTGGTCTAACCAACGGTGATATGGGAGCATTGAAGAACCCAAATCTTGGTGATGACGTGGAAAACGAGTTGTCGGCGCGTGAATTAGCGATTGTCGGCCGTCACTTGGTTGAAGATTATCCAAATATCACTGAAATTACGAGTATGACGTCAGCAGTTGTGCCTAGTGGGGCGACTGGGACTGAAACGATAAAGAATTCAAATTCGTTGTTGACGGACGGCCACGGTTACGACTTCAAAGGCTTGAAGACGGGATACGCGCTATCAGTTCACAGCACCTTTATTGGTTTAACGAAGTTGGCCAATCGTGATGTGATTACCGTTGTGCTTGGAAGTGATCACACATTTACACAAACGGCCGCGATGCTGGACCAAGTGAAGGCGGCTACGCAGGTTGTTACCCTTAAGAAGGGCACGCAAATGCAGCGTGTGCCGGTTGAGGAGGCCAAAGATGGTCACCGTCGTTATCCGCTGGTAACGAACAAGACAGTGACGCTCTTTGCACCCAAGGCTTGGGATAAAGCCAAGGTGAATATGACGATTCGTTCAAACCACGATATGATTGCACCGATTTCAAAGGGTCACGTTGTTGATCACAATGAAAACCTGTTTGTTGATGGTGGTTCAAAGGCGGAAGTTCGGGCAGCAAATGATTTTGTTGACGGTTTTCCGAAGGTTAATTTGATTATGAACGAGGACGTCGAACAAGCGTCAACTCTTGTTCAATGGTACCGTGACGCCAAGCGCGTTATTTCAAATTTGTTTGATTAAGTAAAAAAATGACCTGACGCCGTTTGGCATCAGGTCATTTTTAGTTTACTCCGCGTCCGTGTTTGCTTCTTCTTCAGCAACGGCAGCTTCGTATTGCAACAAACGTTCTGAGACGTCCATTACAACGTTATCTTCATCTCGGATCTCAACAATCAATCCCTTACCCAACCATGAGTGGTCACCAGAATATGGCATTTCCATTTCTTGTTGGAAATCACCGTCGTGTTGACGGAACAAGACACCAACCGCTTCATCCGTGTAGTCATCCGCAAACCAAATCTCAACAACTGGTGCAACGATGGCCTTGTAGGTCATCATCGTATCAAAGATACCCCAGACTGCAGTTTGCGCTTCCTCAGGCATACGCTTGGCAAGTTCTTCAGTAACAACGCGTGACTTAGTAGATTCAAACATTATATTTAGTTCCTCACTCTAGATGTGGTAAAATTAATTCATCTAATAGTATACCACGGAAGGACAATGAGCTAACATGAACGAATATATGACATGGCGTGAAGGCCTAAAGGATGTTGAATTCCCGCACTGGGAGGATTTGCCAGCATTTGATCTTTACATGGATCAAGTCGTTGAGTATGTGAATAACGTTTTGGCACCACTTAACATGCCAATGGTGACGTCAACGATGATTAACAACTACGTTAAGCAAAAGGTCATCATGTCACCGATCAAGAAGAAGTACCAAGCGATGCAAATTGCCGATATCTTGATTATTTCTTTGATGAAGCCTGTCTTTTCACTTGATGAAATCCGTGCAGCTATCGATCAAGTCACGGTTGGCGATTATCCAAAGAAGGCCTACAATGCCTTCGTAGATGCGTTGGCAGCTCGTTTGCAAGGCCCTGTGCCAGTTGAATTCGACCCCGATCACTTGGATTTGCAACTCATGCGCGATGCGGCCAATGTTGTCTTCCACAAGATGGAAGCCGAAAAGTTGCTTGAGTTGATGCGTAAGCGCAACCCAATCAAGGAAGTTCCAACAACTAAGTAGTAAAATGAAACACGCTTAACGGCGTGTTTTTTTATTTTTGAAACTATTTCCCCAGTTCGTGCGTCTAATTAGTGTAAGCAGATAGGAGGACGCGACATGCGTGAAGAATTAATTGCAACGCTACATGAGAATAAAGTCGCGTTGTACCGTGTAGCGCTGAGTTATGTGCACACAGAGGCCGAAGCGTTAGATATTGTACAGGCGACTGCTGAAAAAGCGTTGCGTCAGGTGGGTCAGGTGCAGGAGGCGCGCTATTTGAAGACGTGGCTATTCCGTATTTTGATTAACACTGCGATTGATGTGCAACGCAAGCAAGCGCGTCGCAACGAAATTGGCGATGAATCACTTGAATTTATGCCAGCGTTAACAACGATTGCGCCTGAAATGCGATTGGCGCTTAATGATGCGGTTGCGGATTTGGGCGCTAAAGAACAAGCGATTATTCGGCTGCATTTCTTTGAGGATCAAACGTTTGCTGACATTGCATTAACGCTTGAATTATCAGAAAACACGGTTAAAACGACCTATTATCGTAGCTTGAAAAAGTTAGAAGCAGCCTTGAACGGGGGAATGTAAGATGACACTAGAAGATGTAAAGACGGCCTTTAATGCCCAAGATGTACCAATGGATAAGTTGTCAGCCGCAATTGATCAAGCTGTTGTGAAGACGGCACCTAAGCGCAAGCGCTTGAATTGGTGGCAAACGTCACTGATTGGTGTTGGTGCAGTGGCGGCAGCGTTTACGTTGGCGGTGAACACCTCATATTCATTTGCAAGTGCTGCTGAACGTATGCCAGTTGTCCGCGATGCGGTGAAGGTGGTGCTGTTCCGTGAGTATAAGCATGTTGATAAGACGTCATACGCGGATATTAAGGTGCCACTATTGAGTCATTTGGCGAATACGGATTTGGAAGACAAGCTAAATGCTTCGTATGCTAGTGAAGGTCGCGCATTGTATGATGCCTTCATGAATAAGACGGACGATACACCCAAGTCACTGACGCAGACTTATCAAGAGAAGGTGAATAACGACCAGTTGTTAGTACTCGAGCGACGCCAAGACATGTCGATGGCCGATACAGCAACTAAGTTGAGTTACACGACGATTGATAAGCAACGCGGGTTGGTGCTAACGTTGCCTATGTTGTTCAAGTCGGCTGATTACCAAACGGTGTTGCGCGACTATGTGAACAAGCAAATTAAGGCGTCAGATAAGTACAATACGCCGGTTGAAGCCATTTCGAAGACGCAAACGTTCTATATTAACGAACACAATCAGCTGGTATTGGTTTTCCAACGTGGTGATATCGCACCAATGTATGTTGGCCCAGTTGAAATGACGATTCCAACCAATCTAATTGATAACCAATTGGTATCGCATGAATATGTGAAGTAATATAATCTAATTGAAATCTAATAAAACCGCTGTTTTGGGTATAAACAGCGGTTTCTTTGTGTTATGCTAGTGAGATTAGTTTAGATAGTAAAGGGGGTCAACGAGATGCAAGACTTCATGGCGTTGGATCGTAATCTTAAGTTGCGATCATTAACGATTTTCCTAACTGTGCTTTTGGGAAGTTCAATTGGGCCGAACGTGACCGTGTATTATGTGGAATATTTTGGCGCGTTTATCACGGGATTCTTATTGATTGCGGTATCGGTTGCTGGTTTTATTGCTGGTTTGTACGGTGGTCACTTGGCCGATGTACTAGGTCGTAAGAAAACGATGCTAATTGGATCGGCGATGATTATCGGTGGATACGCATTGGCGATGCTGATGAATTCACCGTGGTACACCAATCCGTATGTCACGTTCGTTGGGTTTTTGACGGCGTCAGTCGGGGCGTCGTTTGCTGACCCTGCTGAACAGGCGATGATGATTGACTCATCAACGATGAAGAATCGTAAATTCGTCTTCGCGTTGATTTATTGGATTATCAATATCGGTGTGATGATTGGTGCGGCCATTGGTGGTTGGTTCTTCCGAGATTACTTGTTTGAGTTGTTGATGGGCTCAATGATAGTCGGCATTATCAATGCTTCGATTATTAATTGGGGGATGGCGGAAACGCTTGATATGGCTAACGTTAAGGCGAATTCATCTGTTTGGAGCGCTGTTAAGTCATACGCGCATGTGCTGACTGATAAGCGTTACTTGTTGTTCATGTTTGGAACGATTTTTGCCGTCGTGATTTACTCACAACCTGATTTCTATTTGGCAGCGCACTTGGCTGAATCATTCCGTGACTACACACTATTCGGCGTGCATTTCTATGGGCAACGTATGCTGTCATTCATGTTGGTGATTAATACAGTTGTGATTGTGTTGACGATGTCAGCATTTAACCACATGACAAACCGTTGGCCGCTGATTCGGGGCTATGCGATTGGAACGTTTATGCAAGGACTTGGTTTTGCAATGGCGTTCTTGTTGCGTGATTTCTGGCCGTTGGCATTCGCGGCGGTTGTTTTCACGGTTGGTGAGATGATTAATGTGCCATCAAGTCAGACATTGCGAGCTGATATGATGAATCCAGAAAAGTTGGGTGCCTATTCAGGTGCTTTTGCGGCGACACGTCCATTGGGAAACATTCTGGCCGGGGTGATGGTGTCAGCATCACACTTCGTCGGTAGTGTCGGGGCAGCCGTTATGCTGATGATCGGCGTCTTTATTGCGATTTACTCAGTCGCCACAGCAGCTAAAATGAAAGCATCATTTTAAAAACAAAAAACTCCGAAGGTTATCCTTCGGAGTTTTTTGAGCTTTCATGCTTATCATCTTTTTTGTTTTTATCATCAACGGTTGATGTCTTAGTGTCGGACTTCTCAGATTGACTATCAGCCATTTTAGCAACACTACTGTTAGCAGCAGAGATCGCGTTATTGGCCGAATCTTGGGCAGCTTTGACAGAATCACTGGCGACTGATTGGACTTGTGCCAGTTCCGATGTCTTTTTAGCAAGTGCCTTTTTTAAGGTAGAAACTTTATCAGACTTCTCGTCGGCCGTCTTAAGGGCATTAACGTATGTTTCGCCACTCTTAGCAGCTTTGTTTAGCAAATCAACGCCATCGTTGGTTTCTAAAACGCGACTGTATAGGTTGAGGGCAGATGGCCAGTTGTCGGCCTGAATTTCTTTATCAGCGCGCTCAAGATAATTGAGTTGCTCCAGCGCGGTGCGGTTTTCAATTGAAACGTGTACTTTGCGAGCAGCTTTGTAGTAGACGGCCGCGTCAGACCATTCATGGGCAGCGACCGCTTCACGAGCGGATTGCATATTGCGTTGGTAAGTTTTGTTGTCGTTGAATACATCGACACCCCAGTAACTGGCGACTGCAATTGCGGTCAGTGACAGTAGGGTAATGATGGTCCATTTGATTTTCATGAGGCCTCCTTATTACAGAACGCCTACTATTGTACCGGAGTATTGAAAACAGGACTAATATGAATTTTGAATCATTCGTTAGATTCTGTAGACAACAAAAAAGCCGACAAGCGTAATCGCTCATCGACTTCGT
>JQAY01000002.1:82576-87565 GCA_001436895.1 Weissella confusa | reverse complement strand
AACCCGAAGGAATGGATTTACAGTCCACCGCGTTTGACCAGACTTCGCTAAACCCCCATCATATAAACGCCTTAGCGATTTATCACCGCCTCAACGAATATATACTATACAGAACATTTATATAGATGTCAACACTATTTGTTGAACTTTGTTTTTCCATGAGTCCAGGTAGTTGTCCGCCGTCCATTCTTGCAGGCGACGACGGTTGTAACCAACACTGGTGTTATAGTATGTCACACCGTTTCGCTCACGAGGAGGAACGGTCACGTGAATGTGTCCGTAGAAAACGTGCTTCACATTATCATACGATTCCAATAATTCACCAGTTCGTGGTGAACCAAGCACACCGTTGACCATGCGCCAACGACGATCGCCTTCTGGATAAATTAATTCGTCACCGATTGGGGCGAAGTGCGTCATGAAGATGACTTGCTTATTGGCCGCTTTCGCATCATCTAACAGGACCTTCATTTGTTGTAACCCCAAATCCATGCGTTCTGGGTCGGACATTGGTTGTTCGATGATGCGGTCATAATAGAAGCCACGCCGGAAGGTTGCCACTTCCTCAGGATCGATACCTTCAGCAAACAAATAATCGTACCAACCGTTGTGACCAATAATGCGCCAATCCGTGCCAGGAATGTCGATGTACTTATTATGTAGATAATGTTCATCAACCGGTGATTCAAGCTCTTCAAATGATGTGCCACGGCCCATGTCGTGGTTGCCAGCGATGAATAAAACATTGGTTGATCCAACGTTTTGTTGTAAATCGCTCACATATGTCATTGATTTCTTAAAATCATTGAATAAGTCACCAGTAATTAAGTAGAAATCTGGGTTTATTTCGTTAATATATTGTGATTGTTGTGCAAGAATTTCTTGATAATCTTGCTTATTGATGTCGAAGTGATTATCACTTGTGACTGCTATCTTGACCATGATAATGCCTTTCTGACGCCGTTATGACAGTAATTGTACCAAATTCGCAACGTTTATTGTTGGAAAAAGTAAATTGTAATTCTTTGAACATCTTGTGATAATGAAGAAATTCCGGTAAACTTAATAAGTATTTTCTAATGAATAAGTTATTTTTAGTACTCTAAAAACCAAATATATAATTTGTAAGGAGCTTTTCTCAATGGAATCAGAAAAGAAATTCCTGGGACAACCACGTGGTCTACAAACTTTGTTTATGACCGAAATGTGGGAGCGTTTCAGTTACTATGGTATGAAGGCCATTTTGCTTTACTACATGTGGCACTTGATTGCCACTGGCGACCTTAATGTTACCAAGGCAACTGCCGCATCAATCATGGCCATCTACGCCTCAATGGTTTACTTGTCAGGTGTTGTTGGTGGATTTATCGCTGACCGTTTGATGGGTCAACGTCGCACTGTCTTCTGGGGTGGTGTGTTGATCATGTTCGGACACATTGCGTTGGCGTTGCCATTTGGTGCACCAGCGATGTTCGCCTCAATGGTCTTGATCGTGATGGGAACTGGTTTGTTGAAGCCAAACGTTTCATCACTGGTTGGATCACTTTATAAGGATGGCGATTCAGCGCGAGACGCTGGATTCTCAATCTTCGTCTTCGGTATCAACTTGGGTTCATTTATTGCCCCATTGTTGGTTGGTTGGACGCAAGAGCAAGCCGGCTTCCACTTGGCATTCTCATTGGCTGCCATCGGAATGTTCTTCGGTTTGATTCAATTCCACTTTGG
The DNA here is from genome assembly GCA_001436895.1 of Weissella confusa. Taxonomy (GTDB): domain Bacteria; phylum Bacillota; class Bacilli; order Lactobacillales; family Lactobacillaceae; genus Weissella; species Weissella confusa. The sequence goes on along the minus strand of JQAY01000002.1, from coordinate 85,840 downwards.
CGGTAAGCACTTGTCAAAGGATTCATTGTACGCACCAGATCCATTGCAACCAGAGGAAGTTAAGCCTTTGGTAACGAAGATTGTTTTGGGTGTTGTCGCCTTTGCCTTGGTTATCGTGTTGATGGTTTTGATGGGCTGGACGCAATTGCAAAACTTCGTTAACTTGTTGACGATTGTCGCAATCTTGTTGCCAATCGGATACTTCACGTTGATGATTACGTCAGCTAAGGTTAACAAGGAAGAGCGTTCACGCGTTATCTCATACATTCCATTGTTCTTGGCTGCTGTATTGTTCTGGGCTATTGAAGAGCAAGGATCAATCGTTTTGGCAACGTTCGCCGCAGAACGTGTTGATACGTCATGGTTCCCAGCTTCATGGTTCCAATCATTGAACCCATTGTTCATCATGCTTTACACGCCATTCTTCGCTTGGTTGTGGGTTAAGTGGACAAAGAACCAACCTTCATCACCAATGAAGTTCGCAATCGGTTTGATGTTCGCCGGAGCATCATTCTTGTTGATGGCTTTGCCTGGAACGTTGTTTGGAACGGCCGGTAAGGTTTCACCACTTTGGTTGGTTGGCTCATGGGCCTTGGTTATCATCGGTGAAATGTTGATTTCTCCAGTTGGATTGTCAGTTACGACTAAGTTGGCACCTAAGGCATTTATGTCACAAATGATGTCAATGTGGTTCTTGGCTTCATCAGCTGGTTCAGCATTGAACGCCCAATTGGTAACGTTGTACAACCCTAAGAACGAAGTTGCTTACTTTGCTTGGTTCGGAATCGCTTCAGTTGTTCTTGGTATCGTTTTGGTATTCTTAGTACCACGTATCAAGAAGCTGATGGCGGGTGTTAAATAGTTAATTAGAAGACGCCTAACTCATTATGAGTTAGGCGTCTTTTCTTGTTGGAAAAGTAAGTAAATGAGTCTATAATCAGTTCTTGTCGAAAAAATAGGAACGGTGAATAAAATGACAGAAGAAAAGTCATACAAGAAGTGGCTCGCGCTGGCAGCCATGTCTTTGGGTGTCTTCATGGCCCTTTTGGACGTGACGGTTGTGAACGTGGCGTTGCCAACGATGGCGATTGATTTCAAGACGACATTTAATAACTTGCAATGGGTCTTGAACGCTTACACGATTGTGTTCGCGGTAATGTTGTTGATTGTCTCAAAGCTGGGTGACATGTTTGGTCGTAAGAAGATTTTCATTGCCAGCATGTTTGTTTTCGTAATTGCGTCAGCGATTAACGGAATGGCGTCATCATTGTTGGTGTTGGATATCGGTCGAGGTGTCCAAGCCATCGGAGGATCTGGTTTGATGTCATTGGCGATGGCCTTGGTTGCATCAAACTTTGAAGGTCGCGAACGTGGTACGGCCTTGGGAATTCTAGGGTCTGTTATTGGGCTTTCAACGGCTTCTGGACCGCTTGTTGGTGGTTGGCTAGTCGAAGCCTTTGGTTGGCCTTCAATCTTCTACATCAACGTCCCAGTGGGAATTGTGGCGGTTATTATGACTTGGATTAACGTGAAGGAGACGCCAAGTTATGGTAAGGGTCAATCAATCGACTTCTTGGGTATGTTGTTGTCTGCAGCAGCTTTGTTCTCAGCAGTTTATGGTTTGATCCAAAAGGAAACCAATGTGCACTGGGCATGGACTGATATGCGTATCGCCGGCTGGTTGATTGCCGGATTTGTATTGGCCGTTATCTTCGTTGTGGTTGAATTGAAGGTTAAGACACCGATGATGAACTTGAAGATGTTCAAGAGCATTAACTTTGTGGGTGCCGTTATTGTGGCCTTCACATTGGGAGCTGGTGTTTATGCTATCAACGCTTACTTAACGGGCTTGATGCAAAACTACATGGGCTACACAGCCTTCCAAACTGGTTTGCGCCAATTGGTTATCTCAATCTGGTCACTGGTTTTGGGACCGGTTACGGGTATTTTGGGTAACAAGTACTCAAAGAAGTGGATGATGTCAGGTGCGTTGTTGCTTGGCGGAATTGGTTTCTTGTTGTTGGCAAATGCCATGACGACGAAGCTTGAATTCATCGACTTGGTACCAGCGATGATTTTGATGGGTATTACGAATGCCATTGTTAACCCAATGTTGAATACGGCTGGTCTTGAAGGTGTTGCGCCACAAGAAATGGGAATGGCGGCTGGTTTGTTGAATGTCTTCCGTCAATTCGGTGTGTCATTCGGTGTCGTCATGCTTGGTTTGACGCAAACGAACCACTATGAAAAGTACTTGAACGCGCACTTGGATTCAGTGAAGATGCCTGAAGCTGCTGCAACTGGTTTGCACAAGGCATTGGTTGAAGCTGGACCATTCTCAGGTCACGCGGTGGCGTTTAGTGATCGTCTATCACAAGCGCCATTTGCACACGCATTCCAACAAGTTGTGTTGAACGCGTACGATAAGGGAATGGCAGCTGTCGGTGTGACGGCTGCGATTACGGTCTTCATCGGTGCAGTCGGTGCAGCTGTGTTCATGCGTGAACATAAGCAACAATAATAAGTTTTGAGGCACGCCTATGCGCGTGCCTTTTTATTTGGATGAAAAATCCCACCAGAAAACCATTGTCGTCAGTCCTAACATTGAGGGTGTAAAACGTACTGAAAGGAATATTGGATATGACAAAAACATTTAAAACATTGGATGATTTTTTGGGCACCCACTTTATTTATACTTATGACAATGGTTGGGAATACGAATGGTACGCAAAAAATGATCACACTGTTGATTACCGTATCCACGGTGGTATGGTTGCTGGACGTTGGGTGAAGGATCAAGAAGCGGATATTGTGATGCTTACTGAAGGTGTATACAAAATTACATGGACGGAACCGACTGGGACAGATGTGGCATTGGATTTCATGCCGAACGAAAATAAGTTGCACGGGACGATTTTCTTTCCAAAATGGGTTGAAGAACATCCTGAAATCACGGTGACCTTCCAAAATGAACACATTGACGTGATGGAAGAGGCCCGCGAAAAGTACGCTACTTATCCAAAGTTGGTTGTGCCTGAATTTGCATCGATTACCTATGTTGGGGATGCGGGATTGGACAATGAAGATGTCATCTCGCAAGCGCCATATAATGGTATGCCTGATGATATCCGACAGGGTCGATATTTCGACGAAAATTATCAGCGAAAGAACCGATAATATATGTTGCAACAACTAAATACCAATTAATTTCAAAAAAGGGGTTGCCAAGGTGTGAAATACTTGGTATTATATAAAAGTTGTTGC
>JQAY01000002.1:81637-82008 GCA_001436895.1 Weissella confusa | reverse complement strand
GTAAGGCATCGGTTTTTGGTACCGTGTATCGCTGGTTCGAATCCAGCTATCCCAGCTGATGGAAGTCGGTGAGCGAATACGCTTGCCGGCTTTTTTTGTACACAATTGCTTGTTTTAAGATCGGCGGCGAATGAGATGAAACAATTGGTAAAAAATATCATTGTCTATACGCTAATGCTTCTGGTGATTCCTTTAGTGGTCGAAAGGTTTCTCGTGGGAAGCTTTGTTATCTCGTATATTCTGTGCTTTTTTGGTTATCTCATCTTCGGTGCGGTGAAGATGCGTTTGAAGTAAACGCCGATGAAAAAATTCTCTATGCTCTAACGCTTGACACTTTTTGTAAGCAGTTGTATTATATTTTCTGTTGAAAA
>JQAY01000002.1:0-81448 GCA_001436895.1 Weissella confusa | reverse complement strand
AAGGCATCGGTTTTTGGTACCGTGTATCGCTGGTTCGAATCCAGCTATCCCAGCTAATGAAGGCGGTGAGCGTTTGCTTGCTGCCTTTTTTGTTACGCTGAGAAGCGGTATACCGGAATATGGTACACTATAAGGTATTAAAACGATTATTTATGAGGAAAAAGGGTTATGCTAACTAATTATGATCTGAAGGCGCGCGCTCGTAATCGGGTAAAAGGGCCAGCCTTTAATGTTTCAATTAAATTGTCAATGTTCTTAATCATTTGGCAGATTCTATCATCAGTATGGGATGGGAACCAAGCACCGGTGGTATCGTTCGCACAAACGACGATGACGTTCGGTGAGTCACTACAATTTTTGTTCCGCCTATTCACGACTAACATGGTTGGTGAAATTGCTTTTGGTGTCTTTGGGTTGGGCGCTATGTGGGCATTCGTTGAATGGGGTCGCAACAAGGAAGTGCCTGAGCAACCATTTGCTGATGGACTAAAGTTCTGGGGACGTAGCACAATCGTTGACGTCGTAGTGCTACTAGGACTACGTTTCCTATTTACATTCTTGTGGACATTGGTTTTGATTATCCCGGGAATCGTTAAGTCATTCGGTTACTCACAAGCACCATTGATTTACGCAGAAGACCACAAGCAAGGTGTTGAAATCACGAACTTGTCTGAATACTTGCTTCGCTCACAAGAGCTGATGGCAGGCTACAAGTTACGCTTGTTCTGGCTACAATTGAGCTTTATCGGTTGGTGGATTTTGGTGGCGTTGACGTTTGGTTTAGCAGCAATTTATGTTGTACCATACTACAACGCAACGATGGCGGAATTCTACATTGAATTAACGCGTGAACGTCGTTACGGTGCCCGCGCAACGTACACCGCATCAACATCAGATGAAGATGATGAACTATAATAGATAGTAAGTAAAAAGGTTAGGGTATAAACTCTAGCCTTTTATTATTGGAAAAGTGAGATTTGAGAGATGAAGACGCTGGATATTCGTGGGTTGTATCAACAACTTTATAATCAAATGGGACCACAACGTTGGTGGCCGGCTGAACGCTGGATGGAAACAATTGTTGGGAGCATTTTAATTCAAAATGCTTCTGCAAAGACAGTTGATCCAGTTATTGAAAAGGTTGGGCGCGAAACGAATTTCGATCCAGCGACTTTGATGGCCATGTCTCAGGAAGAGTTGGAACAGTTGATTTTTGAGGCTGGCTTGTATCGCAGCAAGGCAAAGTACTTGCGGGCCTCGTTGCAGTTCTTCGCGGAATATGATTTTGACCTAACGGAACTGCAAAAGCTCGATACACCAACGTTGCGTAAGCGTATCCGCGCGGTGTCGGGTATTGGTAATGAGACCGCCGACGTTTGGCTGGTTTATATTTTTGGCCGGGCACAATTTATCGCGGATTCCTATTCACGCCGTTTGATGAACTTCTTGGGTGGCCCAGAAAAGCTGACCTATGAAAAGGTCCAAAAGGTTGTGATGATGAATTCTGACTTCACACCGGATGAAGCCCGTGAATTCCACGCCTTAATCGATGAGTTTGGTAAGTTGTATTTGCGCAATCGCGAGCAATTTTTGACAAGCTGGCTCAAAGATGCCAATCTATCTGACAAACTATTAGAACAATTTTAGGAGGGTGCTATGGCTAGAAAAGTCGCAAGTTATAAAAAAATACGGCCACCGCGCGTGAAACTCGGCCGTAATCAAGATGCCGGATTCGCAATTCGCGTTGCGGTGACGGATACACGTGCAGATATCTACCAGCCATATCAGCACCCAAAGGCGGATCAGAAGGTGACAATTGGTTTCCTTGACCACGAAGAAGTCGCGAGCCGTCGCATCTGGCAACAATTCATTCAGCAAAACGCTGCCCGCGTGACGGAACCGGATGTTGATTTGGTGAGCGTGCAATCAGCGCGTCATTCAGCCAGTGTATACGTGAGTTTTGTGGCGCACGAGAAGCCAGCTTTTCAAGTGTTGCGCGTCGCACAACGTTTAGGTGGTAATTGGCAAAAGATGCCCGTGCTTCAAACGCAATTTTTGGAACAAGCCTCTGAAGTGGGCGATTGGGTGCGTAAAATTGTCGCCGGTGAAGCCTTCCAACCGTTCACGTTCCAAATGTATACGTGGCTCCGTTGGTGGTCACAACCGGGGCTAAAGCAACAACTTGAAAAACGTGGTAAGCACTGGCTGGTTAGTGAAGGTGAGCATCACGCTGGTTTGTCTGATGAGCACGTTGCCGTCGCACAAATGCTGTTGAAGAGTGGTTTGCTGGCTGTGCGTCAGACACAAGTGGTCGTCAGTGATACAGGTATCGCCTTGATGAATTACTTTGCCCGTTATTACGAGACACAATTCGCGCAAAGTTACGGTGAGGCAAGCGTTTGGCAATCAGATGAATTGTTGACGGAAGCGAGTGCGGATACGCTGGGCCAATATACAACGAAGCACACCAAGCGTCGGCAAGCTTTGAAGTTGCCGACGAAGGTACCAAAAAATTATCGAGGAGATCGCTGGCGATGACCGATTCAGAACTACAAGCATTGGTCGAACAGGTATCGCTAGCTGATTTTGGACGACCTTTTGTCCACAAGGCGACGTTCAACCGTCGCTTGCGCACGACGGGCGGTCGCTATGTGTTGCAAACACATAATTTGGAAATCAATCCCTTAATGATTGAAGAGTTTGATGAGCAGAACTTGATTGGGGTCATTAAGCATGAATTGGTGCACTACCACAATCACATTCAAGGTTTGCCATACCAACACAAAGACCGATATTTCCAAACTGAATTACAACGCATTGCCGGTTTACGTTATGCGCCGGCGACATCCAAGGCCAAGGTGCGCAAACAACCGAAGCATTATTGGATTTATACTTGTAAGAATGGCCATGAAATTTATCGACAACGGCGACTTAATGAATTACGCTATGCCTGCGGAAAATGTGGTGCGCCAATCCGCCTCACTGGTGAATTAAAAATTGGTGACTAAGGTTGGTTGCTTTGTTATACTAATCACATATTCTAAATTAGAGGTGAGTATTCATGGAGAACTTCCGTTTCTTCGTGCCAACTGACATTCGTTTCGGTCGCGACCGTTTGAGCGAATTGCCAGAGGCACTTGCAAAGTTTGGTAAGCGCGTTTTGGTTGTCTACGGGGGTGGATCAATCAAGCGTTCAGGTTTGTACGAGCGTGTTATGAACCAATTGAGTGACTTTGAAGTGACTGAATTGGCTGGCGTTGAGCCAAACCCACGTATTGATTCAGTACGTGAAGGTGTTAAGTTGGCCCGCGACAACAAGATTGATGTTATCTTGGCTGTTGGTGGTGGATCAGTTGTGGACGCTTCTAAGGTTATCGCAGCTAGTGTTCCTTACGATGGGGATGCTTGGGATCTTGTTAAGAACCCATCATTGATTGACATGGCCTTGCCATTGGTCGACATTTTGACGTTGTCAGCAACGGGAACAGAAATGAACCGTAACGCTGTTATCTCAAACATGGAGACGAACGAAAAGTTGGGTACGACGGGCATGAACTTGATACCACAAGTATCATTCTTGGACCCAGCAGAGACGCAAACTGTATCAAAGTGGCAAACGGCTGCTGGTTCATCAGACATCTTGAGCCACTTGTTTGAGCAATACTTTGCCCGTACAGCTAACGTTGACTTGCAAGACTTCTTGGCTGAAGCCTTGATGAAGGTTGTTATCAAGCACGGACCGATTGCGTTCAACGAGCCTGATAACTACGAGTCACGTGCCGAATTGATGTGGGCATCATCATTGGCTTTGAACGGTTTGGAAAACGCCGGAAAGCCAGTTGGTTGGACTGTTCACCCAATTGAGCACGAATTGTCAGCCTTCTACGACATCACACACGGTGTTGGTTTGGCTATCTTGACGCCACGTTGGATGGAATACGCATTGGACGAGAAGACGGCGCCTAAGTTTGCTCAATACGGTCGTAACGTTTGGGGCTTGCAAGGGGATGATGACATGGCTGTTGCCAAGGATGCCATCCGCAAGACCATCGCTTGGTACCAATCAATGGATATTCCAATGACGTTGCCTGAAGTTGGCATCGATGAGTCAAAGCTTGACGTGATGGCTGCAGCAGCAGTTGAGCACGGTGGTTTGACGCAAGGTGTTTACGCACCAATGCAACCTGCTGATGTTGAAGCCGTTTTGCGTGCTTCAATGACGGCCCCAGTGGTTGATTAATCTAAATATAAAATTATGACGTACACAGTTAATAACTGTGTACGTTTTTCTTTACACATAGCTGTCTTCACTTGAAACACACTGGCATATAACGGTATCATAGAACTTAGTTTTGTAAATGTTAGTTGGGACTTTAGGAAGAGAATAATAAATGGGGCAAAATAGTAGTAATAAGCCACGGTATATTACTGGCTTTGACGGTCTGCGAGCGATTGCGGTAATCGGCGTCATTGTCTTTCACTTGTGGCCTGAGCATCTGGTCGGTGGTTGGCTAGGCGTGCCGTTATTTTTTGTGTTGTCGGGGTATTTGATTACAGACTTGTTAATTCAAGAATTTGATCGCAATGGGCGCATTGATTTACTTGGGTTTTACCGTCGCCGTATCAAACGATTGTACCCGGCGTTGGTTGTGATGCTGTTTGCGACAGCGACGATGATTGGTTTATTCGCCCGTGATTTGCTGTATAACTTACGAGCAATTATCTTGACGAATATGACGTATGTCTACAATATTTGGGCAACGAAGCACGGTGATTCATATTTTGATTCATGGGGTGGTGCTTCGCCGTTTACCCACTTGTGGTCATTGTCAATTGAAGGGCAGTTTTATCTAGTTTGGCCACTTGTGGTCTTTGCAGTGTTGGCGTTGAAGATTAAGCGTAGCTCGATTGCAGCATCGCTATTGGGATTAGCGGTTGTATCAGCTATCTTGATGGGCATTTTCTACGATCCAGCGAATATTAACCGTACCTACTATGGTTCTGACACGCGCATGTTTGCGGTGCTGTTGGGAACTGCGTTGGCCTTTGCTTGGCCATCAAATCACATGAAATTGACGTTAAAGCCAAAAGCGAACCGAAATTTGAATGTGTTGGGTGCAATTTCATTCGCCTTTACGTTGGTTGGCTTGTTTTGGTTGAACGGTCAGTGGGAAGCAACGTACATGGGCTTGATGTTTGTGTTCACTTTGATGGTGACGGGCTTGATTGCGATTACGGCGCATCCGGCTTCATTTTTGAGTAAGGTCCTCGATAATAAGCCGTTGAACTATCTTGGGACGCGTTCATACAGCATTTACTTGTACCAGTTGCCGGTCTTTGTGTTCTTTGACAAGTTCACGCATCAAAATGATTCATTCTTGATGAATGTGGTTAAGATTGCAGTGGTGCTTGGAATTGCCGAAGTGAGTTATCGCTATGTAGAAAATGTCTTCCGTCGTTTCAAGAAGCCAGAATTGCAACCAGGTGAGCCAAAGATGGCGCATTTCTTCCAAAGCAAATCGGCCAAGATTATGGCCGGAATTGCTGCGGTATTTATGTTGGGAACTGTGAATGCAGTTTCAGCTAAGGAAGCAGGGAGCGCGCGACCTAAGACAGAACTGCAAAAGCGTTTGAATAACAACAAGAACAAAATCGCGGATGCCAATAAAAAGGCACTTGAAGCAGCTAAGAAGGATAACAAGGCCAACAAAAAGTCGGCTAAGTCTAGTTCTTCAAGCAGCGCAGCGACAACTGGTTCTGATCCGTTGGCTCAAAAGTATGGCTTGACGGATAAGGAATATGCAGCGATTAAGGATCTGTCAGTGACAGCAGTCGGTGATTCGGTCATGGTTGACGTGGCGCCTGACTTGCAAGAATTGATGCCAAATACAGTGGCTGATGCATCAGTTGGTCGTCAACCTTATGTTGTGCCGACTGTGTTGCAGTCATATGTAAATAAGGGACTTTTGGCACCAAACGTTGTGGTTTCGATTGGGACAAACGGGGCGATTGGGCAAAATGTGTTTGACCAAATCATGCAGATTATCGGTAATCGTAATGTTTACTGGGTAAACGGTTATGCCGATCGTTCATGGGTGCAAGCCAATAACCAATTCCTAGAGCAACAAAAAGACAAGCATCCAAATTTGCACATTGTTGATTGGGCAAATTTGGTTAAGGATCACGGCGATTGGCTTGGTGGTGACCATGTTCACCCTAATCCAGCTGGGTCTGTCCAATATGCAGCTTTGATTGCGAAGGATATGGCAAAAAATCAATAGTAACGCTAAGCGCTGACGTAAAAGTCGGCGCTTTTTTTATATTTAAACTTGCTAATTTTTTGTCACGTATGTTATTCTTAACTGGTTAATTAACCGGTAAAGGATAAAGGTGACGGTATGGCGACTGAAGAGTATGCAGAACAATTGGATCATTTTTTAAATGACGTACGCTTGTTGGCTGAAAATCAACGTGAGATTTTGTTGGGGGATGCAAATTCACCCATTACGACGACCCAAGGCCACGTGTTGATGCTGTTGGCCCAAAACGGACCACAAACCAACACAGAACTTGCGCATGCCTTGCATGTGTCGGCCGCCGCGATTACTAAGGCGATGAAGGGGCTCAACACAGTTGATGATCCAATGGTCAATGTGGTGCCAGACCCTGATGATGGTCGTGTGTCACGCTGGTCATTGACGACGTTGGGTATTTCAATGGCGACGGCCCACGCGCAACGTCACCGAGAAACGTTATCTGAGTACCAAAGTGTTTTTGCTGTTTTTACGGAACAAGATCAAACAACGATTAGTCACTTTTTGACGTTGGTTGCCGATCGACTAAATGGAGGAAATCATGAGTAATAAGAAACACCCATGGCTATTGGCCATTCCCGCAGTTGCAGTAGTTGGTATGATTGGCGCAGTTGTTTGGACTAGCGTTAACCGAACTGAGAAGGCAGACCAAACTGGGAAGATTAAGGTTGTTGCAAGTTTAGATAGTTACGGTGAGATGGCAAAGGCAGTGTTGGGCAACCAAGGATCAGTCACGAGCATTATGGACAAGCCTGATATGGATCCGCACGAATTTGAGCCGACTTCAGCTGATGCGAAAATCTATCAAAAAGCCAATGTCATCATTTCAAATGGTGGTGGTTTTGATAACTGGAGCGTGAATTTCGCTAAGCAAAATACAGACGCTAAGGCAATTAACTTGGCGAAGTTATATGATTTTGAGGGCGAACATGACCACGATCATGACCATGAAGACGCTGAGGCACATGACCATGATCATGATGACGAAACAGCCGGTAATGAGCACTTCTGGTATAAGACGGATGTGGCGACGCGCTTGTCAAAGCAGCTTGTTAAGACTTATAGTAAGTTAGAACCAAGTAAGAAGGCGTATTTCCAAAAGAATGCAGAAAAATATTTGGCAACCCTGGCTGACGTGAAGGACATGCAACAACAGGTTAAGCAGGATTTGCAAGGGAAGAATGTTATGGCGACTGAGCCGGTCTTTGACAACACATTGATTGATTTAGGCGCTAACGTTTTGAACCAATCATTCTCAAAGGCGGTCAACGAGCACCAAGACCCAACCCCTGAAGATATTCGCAATTGGAATGCAGCAATCGATGCTGGCGAAGTAGCTGTTGTGATTTACAACCCACAGTCAACGGGTAAGTTGGCGAAGCAAGCGATGACCTATGCAAAGGAACATGGTGTGCCGGTTGTCCAAGCGACAGAAACGAAGCCAGCTGGTAAGACATACGCTGAATGGCAATACGATCAATTGAAGGCATTAGACGAGGCATTGAAGAAATGACATTATTAACTGGCTCAAACATCGGGATGCAATTTGGCGACCGATGGCTGTACAAAAACGTTGATTTTAAACTAGAAAATGGGCACGTATTAGCACTGATTGGTGATAATGGTGTTGGAAAAACAACGTTACTTCGTGCGCTGTTAGGCCAGTTACCACTTTCTGCCGGTCAATTTGACTGGCAAACACCCGAAGCGGCACGTGCGATTAGCTACGTGCCCCAATATCGTCCAGATATGCAGGCGTTTCCGCTCCGTATCTCAGATTTCGTGGCTTTGAGTTTTGACCACGGCATGCGTCCGTGGTTAACGGCAACTGAAAAAGAGAAGCTAAGCCATGTTTTGGCGGACACACACTTAACCAACCTAGCCAAGAGTCGGATTGATACTGCTTCCGGCGGTGAGCGCCAACGTGCGTATTTGGCTCAGGCATTGGTACAAAATCCAAATGTCTTAATCCTTGATGAAGCAACCGCTAATTTGGATAATGTCGCGAAGTTTGAATTAATGGATGTGATTCGTGATTATCAAACTCATCATGACATTACGGTGATTATGGTGAGTCACGATTTGGAAATTATTCAGCGTTATGCAGATGATTATTTGCTGCTAACGCCACAAGGTAGTGAGTTTGGTGAAATTGCTAATCTCGACATTTCAAAGTTGAAGGTAGGTAATCAAGATCATGCTTAGTTATCCATTTATGCAAAATGCCTTAGTGGCTGGGACGTTGATTGCCATTGTGAGTGCGGTGGTCGGCACGTTCGTTGTGGCGCGTCGTATGTCGTTTTTGACCCACACGTTGAGTGAAATCGGTTTTGCGGGGGCGTCATTTGCGCTCTTTATGAGCTGGTCGCCGTTGGTGGGGATGTTACTATTTTCAGTGGTTGCTTCAATGACCGTCGGTGAGTTGGGCATCAAGGAAAAGCGTTCTGAGTCATTGATTTCTGCTGTTAGTGCGGTGGCAATTGGTTTGGGAATTGCGTTCTTGTCACTCTCAAATAAAAATGCGACAGCTGCAACTGGTATTTTATTCGGTTCCATTTTTAGTATTAGTCGCGTCGATGTGATTGAAGTGGTCGTTTTGGCATTGCTAGTATTACTAGCTAGCCTATTGATGTTCCGTCAATTACGCCACTATGCATTCGATTATGACACGGCAGTATTTAGTCTGAAGAACATTCAACTGATTGAAGTGGCGTTCTTGGGCTTGATGGCTACAACGGTGGCGGTTTCGGCCCAAATCGTGGGATCATTGTTGATTTTCATCTTGATGATTCTGCCAGCCAGCGCCGCAATGCGTTGGGGACGCACAGTCTGGCAAATTATTGGCCTGGCCGTATTGTTCTCAGTTGCCGGGGTCTGGTCAGCGTTGGTGCTATCTTATGTGCTAAACCTACCAGTTTCATTTTTCATCGCCATTATCGAGGCAGCAATTTATTTCGCCTCACTCTATAAGCGTAATTAAATATCAGACGGCAACGAGATTACTTGTTGCCGTTTTTTAAAACCAATTCCCAAAAATGTTCACAATTTCGGTATAATAAACAATGACATTAAAAACGAGAAAAGGAAACGTAAACAAATATGCTAACTGTTTCAAACGTATCAGTATCATTTACTGGTAAGAAGCTATACGATGACGTTAACTTGAAGTTCACGCCTGGTAACACATACGGTGTTATCGGTGCCAACGGAGCTGGAAAGTCAACGTTCTTGAAGGTCTTGGAAGGTAAGCTCCAACCAACGACTGGAACGGTCTCAATGGAGGCTAACGAGCGTATGTCATCATTGGTGCAAGACCACTTTGCCTTCGACGAGTTCACGGTCTTGGACACTGTTATGCAAGGACACAAGGAATTGTATGACGTTAAGAACCAAATGGATGAGATTTACACGCACGATCCATTCACTGACGAAGATGGTATCAAGGTTGGTGAGTTGTCAGCACGTTTCGAAGAATTGAACGGTTGGTCAGCTGAAACTGAAGCGGCACAATTGTTGCAAAGCTTGGGAATTGCTGAAGACCAACACTACACGATGATGGCCGACCTTCCCGAAGTAACGAAGGTTAAGGTTTTGTTGGCGCAAGCATTGTTTGGTAACCCAGACATCTTGATCCTCGACGAGCCTACCAACGGTTTGGACACAAAGACGATTGCTTGGTTGGAAGACTTCTTGGCTGACTACCAAAACATCGTTATCGTTGTTTCCCACGACCGTCACTTCTTGAACGCCGTTTCAACGATGATTTTGGACGTTGACTTCGGTAAGATCAAGTTGTTCGTTGGTAACTACGATTTCTGGAAGGAATCTTCAGAATTGGCACAACGTTTGCAATCACAAGCAAATGCCAAGAAGGAAGAGCAAATCAAGGAATTGCAAGACTTTATCGCCCGTTTCTCAGCAAACGCTTCAAAGTCAAAGCAAGCTACTTCACGTAAGAAGCAATTGGAAAAGATCACGCTTGATGACATCCAACCTTCAACGCGTAAGTACCCATACATCAACTTTGAAATCCAACGCGAAATCGGAAACGACATGTTGCGTGTTGAAAACCTTTCAAAGACGGTTGATGGTGTTAAGTTGTTGGACAACATCTCATTCACGGTTCGCCCTAATGAGAAGGCCCTAGTTATGGCTGAAAACGACGTTGCCGCTACGGCATTGTTGGACATCATCGCTGGAAACGACACGCCAGATTCTGGTGAAGTAACTTGGGGTGTTACGACGTCTCACGATTACTTGGCTAAGGACATGAACGTGAACTTCCCTAAGCCTGAGATGCCAATCTTGGACTACTTGCGTGACTTTGCTTCTAAGGAAGAAAGCGACAACACGTTCTTGCGTGGTTTGTTGGGACGTATGTTGTTCAAGGGTGAAGATGCGGAAAAGACTTTGGACGTTTTGTCTGGAGGAGAAAAGGTCCGTGTTATGTTGTCTAAGTTGATGTTGACGAAGCCAAACGTTTTGGTTTTGGACGACCCAACTAACCACTTGGACTTGGAGTCAATCACGTCATTGAACGATGGTTTGATTAACTTTAAGGGTGGTATCATCTTCACGTCTCACGACCACACGTTTGCGCAAACGATTGCGGACCACATTATCGTGGTTTCAGATCAAGGTGCAATTGACCGTGCCGAGACGACTTACGACGAGTTTATGGCGCACCCAGAAGTGCAAAAGCAACTTGCCGAGAAGAACATTACTTTGTAATAACAATTAGAAGCACTTGCCTTTGGGTGGGTGCTTTTTATTTTGGTGTTTGTGTTGTGCTAACGCACAAGCAAATGCCTGGGGCAACTCTCTCCGACAAAGATTTGATCTGGGACACGCCCTGCCACGAGCACCACGTGTTGCTCCCTTGCCGGTCGCATCGGCCAAACTCGAAACTTGGGGTTTTGGCCGATAGACACGCGGCGGTCGGGCAGGGCTTCTCTGTCCCAGCTCAAATCGCTCCGAGAGTTACCCCAGGCATTTGCAGCAGCCAAGAGGTTCTTGTCTGTCTTTGGGTTACATCCACGGTTAGAAAATGGGGGATAACATTTCTTATCAAATGAACCGTGGATGACTAACAAAACGAACAGAGAATATCTCGGCTGCTGGCATGGTGGTTGGTGGGGCTGGTGGTGCGGAGCTCCTGCGATATTAGCCGGTGACCAAGCGAAGGAAGGAGCACCAGGAATCACTTAGCAGCAGTGGATTTCAAGCCGACAGGCGCTGAAACACGCTGAGGCTTAGTGAGACCGGGACTCCGTCGCCACCAGCTTATATTGTAGGACGGAGCACCGCCAGCCCCACCAACCACCATGCTTCGTCACGCCAGTGGCGACACAAACCACAAACAAACTATTACAGAACGTTACAACCTCGGTCTATTTTCATGAAATTTCACACTTTGAACAAAACTACTCTATACTATGAATTAATAAGGTTTAAAGTTAGCGGGGGAGTAGTTTAAAAATGAATGATTTAACGAAGGGCAGTCCACTTAAGTTGATTGTCATGTTCACTATTCCATTGGTGATCGGATACTTAGTACAACAGATGTACAACATTTCCGATACGTTGGTTGTTGGACAAACCTTGGGTGTGACGTCATTGGCAGCCGTGGGAGCGACGGGTGCGATTCAATTCTTGGTAATGGGTTTCGTACAAGGGTTTAGCTCTGGTATGTCAATCATCACGGCGCAGCGTTTTGGGGCTGGTGATATGAAGGGCGTGCGCCAATCATATGCCACCAGTATTGTTGCTGGTATTATCATGTCAATTATTTTGACGATTATTAGCTTAGTGTTCATTGATCCATTGCTACGATTGATGCAAACACCTGCCGATATTTTCGCAGAGGCGCGGGTGTTTATTGTCATTATCTTGGCTGGAACCATTGCGACAATGGGTTATAACATCATTTCTAATGCCATGCGTGCGGTTGGTGACAGTAAAGCGCCACTGTACTACCTGGTTGTCGGGATGATTTTCAACATCTCACTCGAATTGATTTTGATTTTGAAGTTCGGTTGGGGTGTTGAAGGAGCGGCCTTTGCGACGGTTTTGGCACAGTTTGTGTCAATCGCAGCGTCACACTGGCACATTAGTCGTTACACGGATACGTTGCACCTGACGGGGTCTGATTTTAAGTTGCCTAAGGGTGAATTGCGTCAGCACATGCTAGCCGGTGTACCAATGGGCTTCCAGCAATCAATCATCGCGATTGGTTCAGTTACGTTGGCCGCAGCGGTTAACACGCTAGGGACGGATGCCGTTGCTGCAAATACGGCAGCGTCAAAGGTCGACCAAATCATCATTATGGTGGTGATGTCATTTGGTGTGACGATGGCAACGTATACGGCGCAAAACTTCGGTGCGCGCAAGTACGCCCGTATCTTGGTCGGGGTGAAGATTGCCTTGATTCTGGGTATGAGTGTGGGAACACTGCTTGGTATTCTGGAAATCGCGTTCGGTCGCAGCTTGGTGACACTGTTCGTCGGTGCCGGTCAACATACGGTTATGGATTTGGCACAATTGTACTTCTGGGCAAATGGTCCGCTGTACGCCATCCTAGCCACTTTGTTCGTGCTTCGTTACACGCTACAAGGTTTGGGTGACGTTAAGACGCCAACGCTTGCTGGTGTTGGTGAAATGGTGGTCCGTTCAGTGGCCGCCTTCTCATTGGTTGTCTGGTTTGGTTTCTTTGGAGCCAGCTTGGCGAACCCATTGGCTTGGATTGGATCATTGGTCTTCTTGGTGCCAGCCTGGGTTAAGGTTGTACGCCGTTTGAAGGCGGAAATTGCTAACGGTGATAAAGAACCAGCGCCTGCATTTTCTGCCATGAATATGGATTAAAATTGGTTAGTTAGTAAAACCCGTTGTTTTTGGCTGTGGTGGCTGAAGATGACGGGTTTTTGCGTGTAATAAATTCGCAGAATAGAAGTATTTAACATCATTCGTGACTAAATTATGTTCCTAAATTTCGGAATTATAATAACTGCCGGTCTTCGTTTCTCATGGGTTTCAAATAATAAACTCATTTTCTGATTATGATAATTATATTGAATTTACGAGAAATGGGACGGTGATGATTATGTATACCAAAATCATGGAAGATTTACGTGAAACAGCGGTCATGCTTGCACTTGCATCAGTTGTATTCGGCCTCTTGATGCTTTCAATGCGCTATTTGTATGGTATGGATTTTTCAATCATCGTACCTATGATTGGTCGTGTGTACGTTAGCTTTTTTGTCGGGATGATGATTTTTAACGCTTACGATTGGATTCGCTTTGCGCGTCGTCGTCAAAAGATGGTTGCCCGCGTTCACTGAAGCGGATAATTTGAAACAAAAACGTAACAATAGGATAATGAGGGTACAAATCGCTTCGGAGTTTTTATGGGGAGGCAATTATGTACTACGTCGTTAATCAGCAAAAAGATACGTTAACGTTTTATTTTCCAGATGGCACGTCTGATTTTTTGATTGAAAAATTGGTGCGGCTATCACGGCCCAACTTAACAAAACTGATTGCGCCATTCAGTATTGGTGATCACATTGAGGACGCGATGGCTTTTAAACAAGAATTTTCGGCGTATGAAGCGGGAGATTTACAGATTGTTTCGAAACCTGAGCTGATGGAGATGTTGAAAATCGGTGCATGTGAGGTCGCACAAGAACGCGATCGCCGGGAAGATACTTTGACGATGACCTTGGGGCTTGTCTTAGCGGGACCTTTATTGTTCTTCTTAGACATGGTTATCTTTGAAAGTATTGGCTTGAATGCGGTTGTTTCAGAAATTGGGGCAGCGGCAGTGGTGATTTTCTTGTTCGTTGCTTGGATTGCAGTGGCTTGGACAGCCTGGGGCATGAAGTTAGAAGAAAAATTTGAGGATGCTTTGTCGCATCTACATAAATAGAGAGACGTCACAAATGTTAATGTGGCGTCTTTTTTATTTTGTGCGACATTTTAACCCCTTGGATTCGTTAGTATAAGTGTCAGCAAATAACAGCTGATAAGTCGAGTAAGCGGCCGCGTGCTCATTGCTAAATTAAAGGAGGAAGACAGATGGATAAGTTGGAAAAGAAGGTTGATAACCGTATGACCGTGCGCATTTTGGGGGTTGATCGCGATGCCAAGGCAATCAATCGTCGTTTCAAGGTTGCGAAGGGGACTTCAGTTGCTCAGTTGCATCGTTTGGCAACGGTGATGATGTTGTTAGGATTGGAAACGAGCATTACGGAAATTGTGACGTCTGAACGCAAAGACGTACCGGCAGCATTCTAGGAGGTGACCCATGACTAAGGAATTGAAGATGGTATTTGAATCAACTAACCCAGAGAAGCTAAATCAAAAGGCGATTTTGAAGATGGCAGATGTCGATGAGACGTTAACGGGTGCGCAAGTGTTGGCAGAAATGCAAAAGTTGGCCAGTTTTACTTTTGTGGTCGGCAGCAATGGAGAGCCACGTTTTGGCACACCAAAGAAGGCCAGTTTTGTAACGACAGAGAAGCGTCCGGTATTCTAGTGCATTAAATGACGAGTGTCCAGTAATGGACACTCGTTTTTGTCTGTTTTGTGAAGTTTTTAACTTTTGTGAGAAAAAGCTTGCAAACGCTTTCAAAAGTTGTATCATTTAGGGTGTTGAGAGTTAGTTTTTAGGGCAAACTAACCTATTGCTTTATGTTTACGTTTAGGGAGAACAAACATGCAGACGGAAAAGAAGTCGCTTTCGACTAATTTAATTTATTTCTTTGGAGCCCTTGGGGGGTTGCTTTTCGGATATGACACAGGTGTTATTTCTGGAGCTATTTTATTTATTGAAAAGCAATTGCACCTGGGTGAGTGGCAACAAGGCTGGGTTGTTTCAGCCGTGTTGCTTGGTGCCGTTATCGGTGCCGCAATTATTGGACCATCATCAGATAAGTATGGTCGTCGTAAGTTGTTGATGGTTTCATCAATCATCTTCATCATCGGAGCTTTGGGATCATCAATCGCTCACAACTTTGAGCTATTGGTTGCGTCACGTATTGTGTTGGGTATCGCCGTTGGTGGTGCCTCGGCCTTGATTCCAACTTACTTGTCAGAATTGGCACCCGCCGATAAGCGTGGTGGAATCGGAACCATGTTCCAATTGATGATTATGACAGGTATCTTGTTGGCTTACATCTCAAACTACGCTTTGTCTGGCTTTGATCTAGGATGGCGTTGGATGTTGGGATTGGCTGCTGTGCCTTCAATCATCATGTTCTTCGGTGGAATCGCCTTGCCAGAATCACCTCGTTACTTGGTACGTAAGGGTGAAGACGAAGAAGCTTTGGCAGTTTTGACGCAATTGCAAGACAACTCAGAATCTGCACAAGCTGAATTGGCTGACATTAAGTTGCAAGCCTCAATGGCTAACGGTGGATTCAAGGAATTGTTCGGCTTGATGGCTCGCCCAGTGCTTGTTATGGCAATGGGATTGGCTATCTTCCAACAAGTCATGGGATGTAACACAGTTTTGTACTATGCCCCAACTATCTTTACTGATGTTGGTTTCGGTGTTAGTGCAGCCTTGATTGCCCACATCGGAATCGGTGTCTTCAACGTTATCGTTACTTGGGTAGCCATGAAGATTATGGACAAGGTTGACCGTAAGAAGATGTTGATCTGGGGTGCCTGGGGAATGGGTATTTCATTGTTCATCATGTCATTCTCAATGCACTTCTCAGGTCAATCACAAGCTGCTTCATACATCTGTGCTGTTGCGTTGACGATTTACATCGCCTTCTTCTCAGCAACTTGGGGACCAGTTATGTGGGTTATGATCGGTGAGTCATTCCCATTGAACATCCGTGGTTTGGGTAACTCATTTGGAGCCGTTGTTAACTGGGCTGCAAACGCCGTTGTTTCATTGACGTTCCCACCATTGTTGAACTTCTTCGGAACTGGTTCATTGTTCATCGGATACGCTGTTTTGTGTATCGCGGCTATCGTGTTCGTTAAGTACTTCACAATCGAAACACGTAACCAATCACTTGAGCAAATTGAAGCAGATCTTCGTTCACGTGCCCACGCTAAGGGTTGGCATGAAGACGAAGCCTCAATTTCAGAAAACATTGCCCAATAATAATTAAACTCTCTCACAGGGGTAAAAACGCTATTGCAGTTGCTGCAGTAGCGTTTTTTTGTATGTCGTGAGTGATATTTATGCAAAAATAAACAAAGTTATTGCATAAATTTTCGTTACCTGTTAATATTTATCCATCGAATATGAAACGGGGAAAACGTTATGGCGATTTTAACGATTAAAAACTTCCACAAAGAATATGGTGACAAGGTCATCTTGAAAGATATCAATGCATCCGTTGAAGAGGGTGATGTGATTGCATTGCTTGGACCTTCAGGAACTGGAAAGTCAACGCTGTTGCGTGGCTTGAATATGTTGGATCGACCAACGTCAGGTGAGGTTATCTTTGATGGGCAAGATATCTCAAAGGCGACGGAAACGGAATTGGATAAGATTCGCCAAGATATGGGGATGGTGTTCCAAAGCTTCAACTTGTTCCCAAACATGTCAGTTATCGACAACGTTAAGATTGCGTTGTTGAAGGTGAAGGGGATGGCTGATGATGAAGCCACACAAATTGCCGAAAAGTTCCTAGCAAAGGTTGGCTTGGCTGAAAAAGCGCAAGCATATCCAGCTTCATTGTCAGGTGGACAACAACAGCGTGTAGCGATTGCACGTGCCTTGGCGATGAACCCTAAGATTATGTTGTTTGACGAGCCAACATCAGCGCTTGATCCAGAAATGGTTGGTGAAGTGTTGAAGACAATGCGTGAGTTGGCCCAAGAAGGCATGACGATGTTGGTTGTCACACACGAGATGGGCTTTGCCCGTGAAGTAGCGTCAAAGATTTGGTTTATGGCTGATGGTGATATGACGCAATATGATAATCCAGAAGCATTTTTCGAAAATCCAGATTCAGAGCGTGCGCAAAGTTTCTTGGCAAAGATGTTGTAAGACAAAGGGAGAATGAGTTATATGCATAAGTGGGTATTAAAAGTCATGACGGCTATCATGGCGACATTATTAATGATTGGTTCCTTTGCTGGTTTGACGTCTGTCCAAGCTGCCGAAACGGATCCGGTCCTTTCAAAAATTGAAAAGAGCGGCAAGTTGATTGTTGGGACGTCAGCGGATTACGCGCCATACGAATTCCACACAACGGTGAACGGCAAGGACAAGATTGTCGGGTTTGATATGTCAGTTGCCAACGAAATTGCCAAGCGTTTGGGCGTGAAGTTGGTTGTCCAAGAAATGAGCTTTGATGCGTTGCTTGGTGCTGTTAAGACGGGGAAGGTCGACATGGTTGTGGCCGGTATGACGGCAACGCCTGAGCGTGAACAAGAAGTCGCTTTTTCAGAACCATACTTCGTTGATAAGAACGTGGTGATGACACTTAAGAAGAACGCGAATAAGTTGGCCAACTTGAACGACTTGAAGAAGGCCACGTTGGCTGCTCAAATTTCATCAATTCAAGAAGACGCTGCCAAGCAAGTTGGCGCCAAGAAGGTTGTGTCATTGAAGAAGGTGAACGACGCTGTGACGCAATTGACGCAGAACAAGGTTGATGGTGTGGTTGTGCCAGATACGACCGCCGACAGCTACATGGACCAAAGTAACCAATTTGCGGTTGCGAAGGCCACGTTGCCAGGTGAAACGAACGGTTCTTCAGTTGTGATGGCTAAGAACGCAACAGTTTTGCAAAGCAAGGTCGACAACATCTTGGAAAAGCACGTTATCGGTGATCCGCTAGAAAAGTGGAAGAACGAAGCGATTGCCTTGATGAACCACAAGGAGTCATTCTTCGAAAAGTACGCGCCTTACTTTGCTAAGGGAACGCTTTACACGGTTGGCTTGGCGGTCATCGGTGTATTCTTCGGAATTATTCTTGGTGTATTGTTGGCTTTGATGAAGCTTTCAAGCGTGAAGCCATTGAAGTGGTTGGCCGTTGCCTATATTGAGGCAGTCCGTGGTGTGCCACTTTTGATTCAAGTGTTCATTGTGTACTTTGGAACGCAGGTTATCGGGTTGGATGTTTCAAGCTTCATGGCTGGTGCGATTGCCATGTTCTTGAACTCGGCTGCGTACGTTGCTGAAATTATTCGTTCAGGAATTCAAGCTGTGCCAGCTGGTCAAACTGAAGCTGCGCGTTCACTTGGGTTCACGAAGATGCAAACGATGCGCTTCATGGTGTTGCCACAAGCCATCAAGAACATCTTGCCAGCCTTGGGAAACGAGTTTGTGACGGTTATCAAGGAAGGTTCAGTTGTCTCAGTTATCGGTGTTGGTGAATTGACGTTCCAAACGTCAGTGGTGCAAGGTGCCTCATTTAAGCCATTCATTCCATTGATGATTACAGCTGCAATCTACTTCATTTTGACGTTCGGTATCAGCCGTGTGTTGGGCCGTTTCGAGAAGAAGTTGCAACAATCAGATCGTAAGATGATTTAAGTTAAATAGCGCCAGCACTTTAGATTGAAAGTGCTGGCGCTATATTGTAGTGAAGCATCGCAAGAGCTTCTTTATTTAGTAATAGAAAAAGCTAGTCACGATTTTCACCGTCCAAAGTAGATATCGTGACTCTTTAGCCCCAGTTCCCTTTTCACGGGAATTGGGGCTTTTTTGCGCTTACAATAGCAGTAACGAAATGGAGGTGTGTGACATGACAAAGGTGGCAGTATTATCTGACGTCCACGGCAACGTGACCGCGTTGGCAGCAACGATTGCGGACGCCAAAGCGCAAGGTGCTGATGAATTTTGGTTCTTGGGAGATTTATTTATGCCAGGACCTGGTGCACATGATGTTGTTGAAATGTTGCGGGAGCTAAACGTGACAGTATGGCTACGCGGTAACTGGGATGACTTCATGTTCGCAGCATTGGAGCGAACGGTGGATTACAACAAGCCAACGCGTGTTTACACGGCACGTCTATCAGCCTATGTCATGCAACACATGCCAAAAGCAGATTACGACTTTATCATGGCATTGCCAGTATCTGATACACGTAACGTTGAAGATTTAACCTTCACGTTGTCGCACAATATGCCAAATAAAAATGCGGGTCATGAATTGTTGCCAATGAGTGATCAGTATTATTTTGATGCGCTATTCTTGGGGCGTGATGCCGACGTTGCCATTTATGGTCACACGCACCAAATGATTTATCGCACGGCTTCAGATGGTCGAGCCGTTTTGAACCCTGGTTCTGTTGGTAGTCCGTTCTCATTGAAGCGCAAGATGCGTCAAAACCGCGAAGCCCGTTACTTGATGTTGGACATCGAAGGGACACGTTTCGCAACGGATTTCCGCACGGTCGCATATGACCAAGCGGCTGAGATGGCCCTTGCTGAAGAGCGTGGTTTGCCATACTTGGATTTGTATCGCAACTTGGTCTACGAAGGCTTGGGCTACGTGCATGATGCACCAACGGTTGCCAAGGAAAACGACCGTTACGGTTATGACGCGGAGACGAAAGACATGCTCCGTGAGTTAAGGCAAGCTTACAAGTAGCCTTGTGGGGTATAATTAAAGTACTGAACTTTGAGATAGGAGGGCGCACCGAAATGGATGTGAAGCGCTATACACAATTTGAACAATTGGTGCGTTCGTTGAATGAAGCCAATGTCACGCCAATCGTATCCGGCGGATTTGCATTGGAAATCTTGTCTGGCTATGACTTGGATAGTAAGTTGGCACCGTTGATTTTGGATGATGATGTTATTAGCAACGAATTGATGATTGAATCCGTCATGCGCACGGTTGGTTTTGAACGTTTGGACATGCCAGAATTGGTGTTCTCAAACGCTGATGACTCGTTGTCAGTTGCCTTTATGCCACAAAGTGCGGTTGAGCCATTAATCGGTCATAAGTTGCCTGGTCAATTCATCTTTACGCACACCGAACCTGAGTTCCATGTGCTCACGACGTATGACTTGTACAACTTGTTTGGTCACTTGATTGGCGACCCTGACCGTAGTGAAAAGTTGCGTCATGGGGATGCCCAAAAGTTGCGTTTCATGAAGCAATTGGGCTACATCTTTGACCGCTTCCCAATGCGCCAAATGAATGAAACGCATCCATTATTGGATGTGACGTTTGAATTCTTAGGCGATAAGGATTTCGACCAAGTCGACAAGATTATTCGCAGTGCATTTGACGATGCCAACTACAGCACTGGCGAAGAAGAACGATTGGTGCGTCGCCTACGCGCTGGCAACCCATTTGGTCGTAAGCCAATTGAAATTGTCGCCAAGCGCGGTGACGAAATTTTGGGTTACGTCATTGTTTCCGCTGCGACAGTGTCAGATAATCGCACTGGCACAGCAGTCGGCGTGGTCGGCCCAGTCGTGGTTGACCCACTTCACCGTGGCCGTGGCCTAGGCTGGCGCTTGGTTGAAGAAGCTGAAATTGTGGCGCGTTTCGCTGGATACGGTGTCTTGGCAGCCATCGGTTGGCCTGGTTACTGGAACCAATTCGGCTACATTCGTTCAACGGAGTTTGGTGTTAAGCCAGCTTTTGAAATCACGCCGGAATTCTTTATGGTAAAGGAATTGTACCCATCAGCGCTCTTGCGTACGAACGGCACATTCCGCTTCCCAGACGAATGGCAATACGATCAAGAATAGAAATTTACGCTGGTCTTTTACGAAAAAGGCCAGCGTTTTTCGTATTTTCATATCAATTACCCAACATTTATTAGGTACGATAGTCTTAATAGAAGTAGTGGGTAGAGATACCAAATAATTGAGGTGAAAATTATGCAAGGACTTGGAGAACTAACAGATTTAGAGCTTGAGAAGAAGATCAACGCCGAACCTAAGGAAACGGTCAGCAAGAAGTTTGGCTGGGATTGTGATGTTTTGCATCCCGAAGCCATTGTTGAGGCTGCGGAATCTGTATTGGCGCGGATGGATACGCTAGCGGATGTCATTGATGTTCGTGAAAACGAGCTATATGAAGCAGATCGCAGTCGTATTTTGGCAGCTGCCAAAAATATTAAGGTGGGTGACACTGTAGCAGACTTGGCGTCACTTTTGACGGAATTCCGTATTCGTTTGATGTTTGCCCCATTGCGTTTCTTCGAAGGTGACCGTGAAATGCTTAAGAAGGTTGCTGAAAACATCGTTGATTCATATGCAATTGCTAGCGAGGACCCTGTGATTGAAATGGCGCTACGTGGTATGCGTGAGCGCACAGAAGAAGAATTGACGGCTGATGATTATGAGACGGTTATTAAGTCATTCATTCGCTTTGTGCCGGCATTCCGTGACTCAAACATTCGTATGTTGGGCCAATTGATTCAATCAATGCACCGTGAAGCGGAAGTGTTCGGTTTCGCAAACGACCCTGAAATCATCACGTTCTTCCAACAATTGGATATCGTGGTGGCAGGTGCCATCCGTCCAGATGAGTTTATGGCCATCACGGATATGTTGAATGACTTTGAGCCAACGATTACGAACCGTGTTGTTGAATTAGCACCAATCGAAGTGCTGCACCAATTTACGATGAATGTTATTAACGGTGTGAACACGGCCCGTGAACAAGGATTGTCATTCGGTGCCGACGCCGATAAGCGTCTTGAACATGCGGTAACTGAGCTAAATCGTGGTATGCTAGAGCGTGAGGATTACGGTAATATTCTACGAGGCATTCGTTCATTACACGTTGAATCATAATTACGACAAAGCAGGTCTTTACCATGATCAGAAATATCTTAAGTTTGGTGGGGCTATTTATCGCCACCTCTTTGATTGTTGTGGGTAAGGACATTCGACGACCAATTATCACGATCGCCGGTGTCCTGCTGGCAATCGCGACAGTTCTATATTGGTTTCAATAATTGAATTTTGAAAATGACTCGTATCCGTTGAGGTACGAGTCATTTTTTATTTTTCCCGTATTAAGCACAAATTTAATCCTGTTTTCTTATGAAAGCGCTTGCATGTGTCCGAAAAGTAAGTTATATTAAGCCGGTGAGATATTTTAATTACTTATTGTGAGGGGAAAACGTAATGAAGATTAACGTTTGGTTTATTTTTTTCTTTGGGGCATTGGGTGGCTTGCTCTTTGGATTTGATACAGGAATTATTTCTGGTGCTTCGCCACTTATCGAAAGCAATTTTAAGTTGACGGTTGCTGAGACCGGATTTGTTACGTCAGCCGTGTTGATTGGATCAGCGGCTGGTGCGCTAGGGGTTGGACCGCTAGCTGACCGCTTTGGTCGTAAGAAGTTGTTGATTTTGGCTTCTTTGTTCTTTATCGCCGGTTCATTGATGACGGCCTTTGCTACTGGCTTCGGTACGATGGCCATCGCCCGTATCGTATTGGGCTTGGCGGTTGGGTCAGCGTCAGCGTTGACGCCAGCTTACTTGGCCGAATTGGCACCTGCTAAGCACCGTGGTTCATTGGGTTCAATGTTCCAATTGATGATTACGGCCGGAATTTTGTTGGCCTACGTCTCTAACCTTGGCTTCTTGGGTCATGACTTCATGGGTATTCGCGACTGGCGTTGGATGCTTGGATCAGCTTTGATTCCAGCTGTCTTGTTGTTCATTGGCGGTTTGTTGCTACCAGAATCACCACGTTTCTTGTTTGCGAAGGGTGATAAGGAAAATGCAGAGCGCGTTTTGACTCATTTGCGCGCCAAGTCAGGTGAATCTGTCGAAGCCGAATTGGCTGCCATGGCTGAAGTTGATAAGCAACCAAAGGGTGGTTTGAAGGACTTGTTCACAATCGCCCGTCCAGCCGTGATTGTCGCGATCGGAATTATGTTCTTGCAACAATTGGTGGGGATCAACTCAGTAATCTACTTCTTGCCACAAGTGTTCATCAAGGGATTCGGCTTTAACGAAGCCAACGCCATTTGGATTTCAGTTGGAATCGGTGTGGTTAACTTCGTGGTGACGATTTTGGCAACCATGATTATGGATAACTTCAACCGTAAGACATTGTTGACGTTTGGTTCAATCGTCATGACGGTCGCCTTGGCTATCTTGACGGTCTTGAACTACACGGTATCTGTTGAAACGGCCGCTATTCCAACGATGTTGTTGATTGCAACGTACATCTTCGGATTCGCCATTTCATGGGGGCCAATCGCTTGGTTGTTGATTGGTGAAATCTTCCCAATGTCAGTGCGTGGAATCGGATCATCAATCGGTTCAGCTGCCAACTGGATTGGAAACTTCTTGGTATCACAATTCTTCTTGGTCTTGTTGGCTGTCTTCCACAACAACGTGGGTGGACCATTCGGGGTCTTCGCCGTCTTTGCCTTCATCTCAATCTTCTTTGTTCGTTACCTCGTGCCAGAGACGCGCGGTAAGTCATTGGAAGAAATCGAAATGGAATTGCGCAAGTAATAACTAAATAGAAAACAAAAAGGCTCGTACGTCGCAAAACGTACGAGCCTTTCTTCATGTACCTGGCTAAAAGCCGAGAAATACGTCTCAAAAGTACATGAAGGGTTAGTCGGACTTTCAGTGTACACCATTTAAGCGTATATTAATAGGTACTAGATTTAGTGAGAAGTGTTCTGAAGAATGGAGAGATAATCATGGCTAAGAAAGAGCGTATTAAGAAGATCCTTGTCGAGCAAATTCTTGATAAGGCTAAGATTCCATATGAAAGCATTGTGTTTGCTGGTGGTATGAACCGTGATCAAGCCGAATTGGATAATTATGGCCTAACTGACCATGATATCTACAAGACGTTGGCATTGATTGGAAACGTAACCGGGCCAGTTATCGGTATCGTACCAATGGATGCCCACTTGGATGAAAAGAAGTTGGCGGCTGTTTCAGGCAACAAGAAGGTCAACATGATTCCAACGAAGGATTTGCAAAAGACGACCGGTTACATTCACGGTGCAAATAACCCAGTTGGTATCTGGCAAACGAAGAAGTTCCCAATTTACTTTGATAACAGTGCCAAGGAGGCCGGTACGATTACGTTGTCAGCCGGTGAAGTGGGTCGTTCAATTCGTTTGGATGCCGAGCAATTGGCTGAGTTTGTCCACGCAAAGTTTGCGGACATTCGTACGGCTGACTAACCATGAGCTGGACGATTATTTGGCAAACGTGGGTCTTTGTCATTGGCATTTTCTTCGTGTTGCCACTTATTGGTAGTGCGTTGATTTCAGTGGTGACAACCCGTACGAACCAACATTTGATGCGCGCATTTGGACTCAATGCACCGCTTATCTTTGGCTGGTTTGGCGTGATGATTCATGAAATTTCGCATGCGGTGATGTCAATCATCTTTGGCCACCACGTCGACAAAATCAAGTTGCTCCAAAATCCGTTTAAGGAAGGCAATGAGAATCGCATGGGTTATGTGTCACATGCTTGGAATCCAAAGAATAAGTACCAACAACTCGGTAACTTTTTCATTGGCATGGCACCGATTTTCGGCATTGCCTTAACCAGTTGGGGGTTAACAAAGCTATTGTGGCCACAACTGCTAATTGGGTTTCACGACGGCAGTAGCGTATGGCTGAATACCGCATGGTGGCAAGTCGCTTTGTGGATTTATGCCATTTTGAACTTGAGTTTGGCATTGAATTTGAGCGATGCCGATTGGCAGAATACCAAGAGTGGTGCGCTGTACTACTTTATCTTTTTGACCATCGTTGCCTTGGGTGTTGGCCTCTGGATTAACGATGCGTTTATTATTTGGGAAACCGTTGGTCGTCCAATCGCCTACTTCTTTGGTGGCGTGTTGGCAGCGACGTTTATCATGTACATGTTGACCGCGATTATCGGTCGACGCTAATAAAATTTGGGGAATAATGATGACAAAAACAGAAGAACAACAATTGGTTGCTATTACTGCTTTTATGCAAAAGGTGCTTGGCGGGGATGAATCAGGGCATGATACGACGCACATTGATCGTGTTGTGGCGCTGACCAAGCACATTTTGACGACTGAACCAACCGCGGACGAATTTATCGCGGTGGCTGCCGCGACGTTGCATGACACGTATGACGATAAGTTATTTAAAAATGTCACAAGCGCCAAACAAGCAGTTGTGGACATGTTGACGGATAATGGAGTTGATGAGGCTAAACAGGCTGAAATTTTCCAAATTATCGATAACATGTCATGGAGCAAGCAACGTTTCGGTAACCCAGAGCCACTTACATTGGCCGGTCAAATCGTGCAAGATGCTGATCGTCTCGAAGCAATTGGGGCGATTGCCGTGGCTCGTGTCATTCAATATGGTGTCCAAAAGCACCACATTTTGTATGACCCAACGATGCCACCACGCGATTTGAAGACGAAGGCTGATTATCGTGATGCGACGGGCGAAACGATGATTAACCATTTCTATGAAAAGCTATTTTTGCTCAAGGATTACCTCAATACTGACGAAGGGAAGCGAATTGGTGCGAAGCGCGATGCGATTATGCATGAATTCGTGGCACAGTTTGAAGCGGAGTGGGCAGGAACTGATTATCTAAACTAAAAAATATAAGGAGGCTATATGGACGGAATTAGCAAGAAAGAGCGAGGTGTTTTGATCATCTTGATTGCGGGAGTCTTTTTGGGATTCTTGAATCAAACGTTGATGAACACGGCCTTGCCACAAGTCATGGCAGACTTCCACATCTCAACCGCCCTTGGTCAATGGATGACGAACGGGTACATGTTGGTGAATGGTGTGATGGTGCCACTAACAGCCTTCTTAATTCAACGCCTTAAGACGCGAACATTGTACTTAAGCGCGGTATTTGTATTTGCGGTGGGAACCTTGGTTGCAGGGTTCGCGCCATCATACCCCATTTTGATTATGGGACGTATGATTCAAGCGGCCGGAGCGGGTGTCTTCGGACCGTTGATGAACGTGGTGGTGATGAACCTGTTCGCGGCTGACCGACGCGGTCAAGCGATGGGAATCATCGGGCTGGCGTTGAACTTTGCGCCAACCATCGGACCAACGCTATCTGGATTCGTGGTGTCTAACCACTCATGGCGCTGGTTGTTCTTAGGGATTGCACCACTAATCATTATTGATTTGATTTTGGCCTTTATTTTCTTGAAGAACATCGGTCAACAAAAGTTCTTGAAGTTCAACTTCTTGGGGATGGTCCTCTCAAGTATCGGATTGGGAAGCTTGCTATACGGGTTCTCAAACGCCGGTACGGGTAACTGGCTAAGTCCTGACGTTTGGGCATTTTTGTTAATCGGTATTGTCGTAACGGCGTTGTTCGTCTATCAACAAACCCACTCAAAGATGCCATTGTTGAACTTTGATGTCTTCAAGTATCACAACTTCACGATGGCAACGTTGATTAACGTTGTCTTGATGGCTGCCTTGTATGGTGGTGCCTTGATGTTGCCACTTTACATGCAGACCGTTCGTGGTCAATCAGCCTTTATTTCAGGGTTGGTCTTGCTACCTGGTGCCTTGATTACGGCGTTCCTATCGCCAACATCAGGTAAATGGTACGATCAGTTCGGTGTAAAGCGCCTAGCCCCAATCGGATTGGTGTTTGTGGTTATCGGAACGATTGTCTTGGCGACGTTGCAATTGGATTCACCAATCTGGTTGCCAGCGGTCGGCCAATTCATCCGTCAACTTGGTTTGGTTATGGTCACGATGCCAATTCAAACCGAGGCCTTTAATTCATTGCCACTTGAGATGGTGCCTGATGGATCAGCGATGTACACGACGATTCGTCAGGTCGCTGCCTCATTTGGAACGGCAGCTTTGATTACCGTCTACAGTCTGGTTTCACTAGGCGCACCAGCAAAAATGGCCCAAGCGCGTGCCGATTTGGCTGGTATTCACGCAGCCTTTTGGATTGCGACCGGTTTGGTCGTCTTATCACTCGGATTAACGCAATTATTTAAGCAACGAAATAACGCATAGAAAAGAGCGGAAACGATATGTTTCCGCTCTTTTTTGAATAAATAAGGAATTTATAGATATTTTTCTTGTTGGGTTTTGAATTGTCTTAGTCTTCAAGGGTTTAAACACCAATTGCATTGAGTTCTTTTTTATAATCTAAAGCATAAACCAACTATATCAATTTGGGGGACTGATGTATGAAGGCTATTTCGGATTATAAAAAACCATTATTTGTGGTTTCAGTAGTGTTGATTGCGCTCGCAATTTTAAATACAGCTTTTGACTATGGGCAACAACTGATTATAACGGCTGCTTCATCTGCACTAGGTGTTATTTTGCTGATGGCTGTGACATACGTTGTTGTTACAGAATTCAAAGCAAGCTGGGATGCTAAGTTTAGCGAGTTAATGGCGACGCAAGACAGTATTCAAGAAAAACAAGAAGCTGATACTCAAGCAACGGCTGAAAAAATCGTTAATCTATCCAGCGAAGTTGATGAGAAAATATCGCAGGTTGATAAGAATGTAACTCAGGAGGTTCAGACGAATTTTTCGACACTGACAGAACAAAACAAGGTGACAACTAAAGAGCTTAATTCTGAGATTACGAACTTAAGGAAGTATGTCGATGAACGTTTAAATCAGTCGGTAAAAATGATTGAGACCTTGAATTCGGAAAATCACAAAGAGTTCACCAAGCTAGAAGCTGTTACTGATCAATTAAGCAATCAAATTGATGGAAATGCTGAGAAGGCTGAAAAACGATTTAGAGAGCAAATGGACAAGCAAGCTGAACGCGCTGATGAGCTTGAGCGTGGTATGAGCGATATTCAAAAGAACGTAGATGCAAAGGTTCAAAATGTACTCAACAAGTTGCGTGATAGTCAGGACAAGATTAATAACGCTTTGTCTGCGCAAAAAGAAGATATTTTAAATCACGTACATGATGTTAATGAAAATCTTGGTAACGCTCTTTGGAAGGCCAATGCGAGTCTTGCTGAACAAATGACCAATCAAAATGATAGCTTGATTTCTAACGATGATGGAATCAAAGCACTGATTTTGGAGGGACAAACTAAGGCGAGTGAGAATAATACGGCTCAATTGAACCGCATTGATAGTTTGAGTGAATCGGTGAGTGGTTTTGAGAACGGCATGCAGGCTGTGATGAAAGCACATGATGAGACGCAAAAGAGTGAGTTCAACGAGACACGTCAAAGCATCGATTCGGTTAAGCAACAAATGCAAGTCAATTTGGAGGGACAAGCCGACCAATTCAATGCGGATTTGCAAGGCGTGGCTGATGCACTTGGTGCGACAACTAATCAGAACCATGAAAGTGTTATGTCTCACTTGGGATTGATTACTGGTGATGTTAAGAATGTAAATGATCAAGTACTGACAAACGAAAAAACGTTCGCAGCGTGGAATGAGTTGGCAAAGACTAGGTTTGATGATGTGCTTGCTGAAGTTAGTTCAGTTGGTGAAAAAACTCAAGAAGCCAATAAGTCAATCGAAGCATTTAGGGAAAACGTTGCAGATAACAATCGTGAAAATGCGATGTTATTAAGCGACTTAAAGACAAATGTGTTAGAAGGTGTATCGGACAATACAGATACCCTGAAGAAGTCTTTGGAAAATGCGCGAAATGCGCAACTAGAGTCAATCGATGGATTGTCAAATAAGATGACGTCTGATTATCGAAAGGTTGAGCAGGCGGTAAGTGCTTTGAAGACAAATGTATTAGATGGTATGTTAGATAGTACGGACGCTATGAAGGATTCGATAGAAAATGCTCAAATTTTGCAGCTTGATGCATTGAATGAACTGTCGGACAAGATGGTAGCTGGTAGTCAAAATATTGAACAAGCCCTAAATACTAAGATTGACCAGCAAAGTGAACAACTGACGTCTGCAGTTGAACAAGGTTCAGGATCTGCAACCGATGAAATTAAAGCAGCCCAGCTTGCGATTTCTGGTCTAGAACTTGCTATCGATAAACAAGTTAATGACATTCAGCAACTCATTGAGATGAGCGACAAGGCGATGCTTGAGTCGAATAAGGAAATCTTGGCAGAGGTTAAAAATAATCATACTGAGGAAATTGAAGATCTATCAGATTTGGCAGAATTTAGTGAGATGATTCAAACGGACGTTTACCGTGGCGTTCGAAACTTGCACCGTCTTGAAACGCGCTTGAATGATTCGATTGAAATTATGGCAAATGGCTTCAATGATTTTGCATATGGAAATGCCGATAAGCTAGAAGATATCGAGCAAATGCAGAAGTTATCAAAGCAGACTAATGAAAAGTTACAGAAGCGAATAGATGTGATTGATCAACGATTGGTAGATGCAACCGCGGATATTCAAGTGATTACACAAAAACTGATGCGTGTTGCACAAACCGATACGAATAAGACAGAAGAATCTGTTCATGCAACGAGTAATGTAACTGTTGATAAGTTGGAACAATTGGGGTTGCGAAAGGTTTCTGGTGGACAGGCAAAACGCGTGAAGGATAACGACCTGGATGTGTATGCAGTTTATGGTCCTCAAGGTGAACTGATGCAATCTGCGACATTGGATAAAAATGGTATTCGTCGTGTGCTAGCGGATTATTATCCCGATTCAAATGGACAAATGCACAATGTACGTAACTTCGATGACAAGGGTAATTTATATTCTGTCGAAGAATTCTATCCAAACGGTAACTTGAAGCAACGCAGAGTAACTGTTGGTGACAACACAACAACACAAAAATATAATTCAAACGGCAAAGAGGTGAAGTGATATGTTTTTAAATTTTTTGAACAAGCGAGAGCAAAAGGATTTTATTGAGTTGGTGAAATTAAGCTTCGAGCATTCGTCCCCAATGAATGAACAGGAAGAGCGCTTTATGAACGCTTTGCGAGTTGAGACTGAGTTGCAAAAATATGAGTTTAAGGATGTTCCTTACGAAGAATTGATTATGCATTTTCAAAGCTCAACCAAGAAAGTTAAGCGTGCGATTTTTATTGAGTTAGCTGGAGTAGCTGATGCGGATGAAGTTGTTGATGATGCTGAGGAAGACTGGTTGATGACTGTGGGGACGGATTTGGGATTTCGCGACCTTGAGATGAAGCGAATGCTGAATTGGATGACGGACTTCAATGATTTGCTTGATGAAGGTTATGACATGATCGAAAGGTAAAGGGAATATATTATGGGAATGTTTGCCGCTGTTCGCCGAGGTTTTAAGAAGGCGGGAGAAAAAGTTAAGGAAGGTATTAAAGCCGCAGGGCGAATGATTGCCCGCACCGCTGCAAAAATTAGTGGTAAGGCAACAATGGACGAAGCGTCGCAGATGTACGAAAAATTGAAGAAGGAATCTGATTCGTTCAAACAAAAATCAGAAGCCTCCTATCAAGATTTGAGCGATCGCATTCAGAGCGCAGTTAATGATATCAATGACTGGAAACAAAGGAATCTTAAAGAGAATTTGCATCGTTTTGCAAAAGCAATGGTTCGAATCAAACCTTTATTAGTTAACGATGATATCGCTTTGATTGAGGAACTGGATATTAGTCTGAAGAAGGTTGAATCTGTTCAGTCATTTGATGCGTTAAAGACAATTGATTTTGATAAGCCGTCGTTTTCTAGAACCATGAAGAATATTTTTACATTGGGGATTTACGGTCGAAAGCGAGCTAAGGAAACGCTTTATCACGTCAAAGACGAAGCCAAGGTGTTTGAGGAAACGCAAGAAAAGGTGAAGGCCGAACTGCACCGTGCAGAGAATTTGTCGTTAGCTTTTGAAGCGATTCGAGACGTACTTAATCAGATTGAGTCAGTGTATGGTCTGGTACTTAATGAAATTGAGGCTAAGAGTTTCCGATATGCAACTGTGGCGCTCTTGAATAAGACAACAGGATTGAAGCGTTCGAAGTTGCTTACGAAGCAAGAACAAATGCAAATTCGTGCAACGATGGAAGCAACCAAGTTGATTCGAGAGTTAATCGATAAGGAATTCGTTGCGCCTAAGCAACAAGACGTATCGCAAATGAAGACCTTCGAGAAGCAGATGGATAAGGTTGCTAAGGCGGCATAAAGGAGGAAGTATGACATCAATTGACCAAATAAAAAACAATATCAATAACGCGTCGATTTTTGATCTGCCTCAAGCTCTGATCGATGCTGAGCTATACGACGAAGAAGATGCTCACAAGGTGGTTGAGCAGGTTTATGCTGACTTTGAAAAAGGCGGCAATGTGCTGGACTCAATTGTAAAGCCTACGTTTTTTAGTATTTTTGATGGTCTGTTGCAGTTGAAGGCTTTTAAGTCAATCAGAGACCGAGGAATGACAGCATCTGATTTACTGGGGACAGCATGGGAATTTAAATATAGCGCTGAAGATAAAGTTGATTACGAAAGAAGCCGTCCAAAATATTCAGACCGTTACAAGGAACAGCAAATTATACAAGCGCAAAAAAATATTCATGATTCTGAAAAACTGCATCCGAATACTACGGTACGTAGAGTAAAAAGAGAGACAAATAGCTACAAAGAGTTTCGAAAAGAATTTGAGGACACGGGGGCGATGAATGATTACAAGCGGAATTATTTTGGCGATAATAAATTAGCTGCTGATGAGTATGATTCTCACCAGAGAGTGTACTCAAAGCAAAATAATAAGCCCTCAAATTACACCGCTGAGTCTAAAAAACAAGCAGAGACAGATCATATTGAACCAATAAGGGTTATTACCAATGAACTGGAAAGTAATTATGGTTTGTCTAAGGATGACATTAAAACAATAATTAATGATTAATGATGAAAGTAATTTTGCTATAACGTCAGAAAAGACTAATCGCGGACACGGTGGGAAGTCTGACTATACAAACAAGCAGTATGTAGATAAAAACAGCGATACTCTTTCTGAAAAACAGAAAGAAACGATGATTCGGAAACAAGATGAGGCCAAGACTGCTCGTGATCACAATGTTAATAAAGCATTGCGACACAATATGAATCTCCTAAATAAAGATACTAGAGATATGCAAAAACAAATTGCAAAAAATGCAGGGATGGACGGAGTTGGACAGGCGGGAAATAAAGGGCTTGTTGAGGCTATTCGTCTTTTGCTCAATCCTTTGACCTATGAAATTAAAGACATGATAAAAAATGGCATTGACGTTGATGGGTATAAGAAAGGCGCGGCGATTAAGTACAGATTTAAGCGAATGACGCGATATATTTTGCGACAATTAAAGAACATAAAAGATATTGTGTTTGATTTAGTGAAGACAATTATTACTGGATTCATTGATGGGATTTTGTCACTGTTTGTTGGGATTTTTGAGAAAATATATAAAATCGTTAAACAAACTATCGGTGCAGCTATTCAAGCGTTTAAAATCTTGTTTGGCAAGGATTCTAAGAATATGTCGACTGCTCAAAAGGGAGATGCCATTCTAAAATTAGTCGGTTCAACTGTCATTGTTCTGTCGGGATCACTCATAGACGAATTATTGAAAAAGCTTGTGCCGAATGAATTTATTCGTGGTGCATTGTCGACAATTGCGACGGGTGTTGCTGCGGCCGTGTTCATGTATGCCATGGATCGACTTGATATTTTTGGTGTCAAATATGAGCAGCGCACAGAGCGAATCAAAGAGATATTTGATGCTCGTATTGCAGATATTAAAGCTGCGCAAGAAGCCATGGATGATGCGACGGTTGAAAAGTTGGCAGAAGCGAAAAAGAAGTTTTTTGAAATTACGGAAAATGCAAAGACTGCAATTCAAAATAACGACTGGCTTACTGTGAATAATGAAATTGTGGCATTTGCTACAAGTGCAGGATTTGAGCCGAAGTTCGAGAGTGACGAAGATTTTACGTCATGGCTTGATAGCGATGATTCAGATACTATTTAAAAAAAGTGGTCCAACCAAAACTTTTGGTTGGACCACTTTTGTGTTACGATAAAATCGGATTAAAAACGGGAGGGCATAGACAAATGCCAACTGAAGTACTGTACATGAAAGTGCTTGGGGATTTGAAGGATCGCATCTACAAGCGCGAATTCCCAAACTTGAAATTGCCAGATGAACGATCATTGGCCTTGTCTTATGATGTGTCACGCAGCTCAATTAAGCGTGCGTTGAACGTCTTGGCCCAGCAAGGAATTATCTTTAAGAAGCGTGGCTCAGGAACCTTCGTGAACCCGCTGTATCTCAAAAATCAATCAATGTTCCATGCGATTGGTAATAACTTGGGTGTTTCTGATTCGTTCCGCTTTAACGGCGAAGCACCAGCCATCCAATTGTTGTCATTTGAGACGGAAGAGGCGAACGAGGAAACACGTTTGGCGCTCTTTTTGGAACCCGGTGAGCAAGTTTATCGCATTAAGCGTTTGCGTAAGTTGCAAGACCAAGCGTTCATGATTGAGAATGCCTTGGTGCCGGTTAAGTTGCTACCAGAGTTGACCAGCGAAGACTTGGGGCACTCAATGTTCCACTATGCCGAAGCGACGACCAAGAAGGCGGTTACCAAGTCATTTATGACGGTGACAGTTGAGCCATCTGACGAAGATGATCGCAGCCACTTGCAGTTGAGTGAAGTTGAACCAGTCGGCGTGATGGCCGGAATTTACTTCCTGGATGATGGGACACCATTTGAAGTTGGAACGATGCGCGTACACTACAAGTACATGCGATATAACAGTTTCGTCAGTTTGGACGGCGAATAATCCAAAATTCACAAATTGTTCACATTTGGCTAGAAAAGCGATTATATCAGGCTTTACAGGTGAAAAATAAGCAAAGCACAAAATTGGACCGCACCAATTTTGTGCTTTTTATTGTACCAATTTTTGAAATCTGTTATTATAGTATTTGTAATCCAGAAGATAACTTCTGCGATTGAACCTTTTCTCAAAATTATAAGGAGATTTAATCAAAATGGCAGTAGATTTTGATTCAAAGGAATACCTTGCTAAGGTTGATGCTTGGTGGCGTGCTACCAACTACCTTTCAGCAGGTATGATCTTTTTGAAGAGCAACCCATTGTTCTCAGTTACGAACACACCAATTACGGTGGAAGACGTTAAGGTTAAGCCTATCGGTCACTGGGGTACTATCTCAGGACAAACTTTCCTTTACGCACACGCAAACCGTTTGATCAACAAGTACGATCTAGACATGTTCTACATCGGTGGACCTGGTCACGGTGGACAAGTTATGGTTACGAACTCATACTTGGACGGTTCATACACTGAAAACTACCCTGAAATCACTCAAGATGTTGAGGGTATGTCACGTTTGTTCAAGCGTTTCTCATTCCCTGGTGGAATCGGATCACACATGACTGCACAAACGCCAGGTTCATTGCACGAAGGTGGAGAACTTGGATACTCATTGTCACACGCAACTGGTGCTGTTTTGGATAACCCAAACCAAATCGCATTTACTGTTATCGGTGACGGTGAAGTTGAAACTGGTCCTTCAATGACTGCTTGGCACTCAATCAAGTTCTTGAACCCTAAGAACGACGGTGCAGTTTTGCCAATCTTGGACTTGAACGGATTTAAGATTTCAAACCCAACGATCTTCTCACGTATGAGCGATGAAGAGATCACTAAGTTCTTCGAAGGTTTGGGATGGTCACCACGTTTCATCGAAAACGATGACATCCACGACTACATGGCATACCACGAAAAGGCAGCTAATGTCTTGGACAAGGCCATCGAAGACATCCAAGCAATCCAAAAGGACGCCCGTGAGAACGGTCGTTACGAAGACGGTGAAATTGCAGCTTGGCCTGTAATCATCGCTCGTTTGCCAAAGGGTTGGGGTGGTCCTACTCACGACCAATCAGGAATGCCAATCGAAGATTCATTCCGTGCCCACCAAGTTCCACTTCCTTTGTCATCAAAGAAGATGGAAACGTTGCCACAATTCGAAGAGTGGATGAACTCATACAAGCCAGCTGAATTGTTCAACGAAGATGGTTCATTGAAGTCAGAATTGGCTGAAATGGCACCTAAGGGTGACAAGCGTATGGCTTCAAACCCAATCGCTAACGGTGGACGTCGTCGCGGTGAAGAAGCTCAAGATTTGGCTTTGCCAGATTGGAAGCAATTCGCTAACGACATCAACGAGTCAAACCGTGGAACTGAATTGGCTGACTCAAAGCGCAACATGGACATGAACGTGTTGTCAGGATTCTTTGCTGAAATCTCAAAGATGAACCCAACGTCATTCCGTATCTTCGGACCTGACGAGACGATGTCAAACCGTCTATGGGACATGTTCGAAGTAACGAACCGTCAATGGATGGAAGAAGTTAAGGAGCCAAACGACCAATACGAAGCCCACGAGGGACGTATCTTGGACGCTCAATTGTCAGAGCACCAAGCTGAAGGTTGGTTGGAAGCTTACACGTTGACTGGTCGTGTTGGTGTATTTGCATCATACGAATCATTCCTACGTGTAGTTGACTCAATGATTACTCAACACTTCAAGTGGTTGCGTCACGCCTCAGAGCAATCATGGCGTAACGATTACCCATCATTGAACTTGATCTCAACTTCAACTGTATTCCAACAAGACCACAACGGTTACACTCACCAAGATCCAGGTATCTTGACGCACTTGGCTGAAAAGAAGTCAGACTTTGTTCGTCAATACTTGCCAGCTGATGGTAACACTTTGTTGGCTGTCTTTGGTCGCGCATTTACTGAGCGTCACAAGGTTAACCACATCGTTGCTTCAAAGCAACCACGTCAACAATGGTTCTCAGTTGAAGAAGCTCAAGAATTGGCAACTGAAGGTTTGAAGGCTATTGACTGGGCTTCAACTGTTGCTGAAGGTGAGCAAGCTGACATCGTCTTCGCATCTGCTGGTGTTGAGCCAACGATCGAAACTTTGGCTGCTTTGAACTTGGTTAACGCTGCATTCCCATCTGTAAAGATGCGTTATGTCAACGTTGTTGAGTTGCACCGTTTGCAAAACAAGAACGGTGAGATGAACCACGAGCGCGCTTTGTCAGATGACAAGTTCAACGCTTTGTTCGGTGAGTCAGGAACTCCTGTTGTCTTCGGATTCCACGGATACGAAGACTTGATCGAGTCAATCTTCTACGAGCGTCAACACTTGGGATTGCACGTACACGGATACCGTGAAGATGGTGACATCACTACGACTTACGACATGCGTGTATACTCAAAGTTGGACCGCTTCAACCAAGCTAAGGACGCTGTTGCTGTCTTGGCTGCTAACGGAGTTGTTTCAGCTGATGAGGCTGCTGCATTCGACAAGAAGATGGATGACATCTTGGCAAAGCACTTCGAAGTTACTCGTAACGAAGGTCGCGACATCGAAGAGTTCACTGACTGGAAGTGGACTGCTTTGAAGAAGTAATCTACTGCCGTACGATTAATTTCTAAGCGAAATAAAAATTGACCTGAGGCTGGCTTCGGCCGGTTAAAGGGTAACTTAAAGACCATTACTATTTCTTTCGGGATTTAGTAATGGTCTTTTTGTCGTTCCTGGAAATTTTCATAGAACCCCCACATTTATCAGGCATAGTAGAAGATAGCTTTAAATCGGGGAAGATACTATGGTTAATAAATTCGGAGAATGGATACATAAACGTATCACGTGGCGATGGACAATTCGCCCACAGTTGAAACAACAACTTTTAAATCTTGATATGAACCTACCTACGGTTTTCTACATTGGTATGCCGGAACACGGCGATCTAGGTGATCACGCGGTTGCGTATGCCACAGAATTGTTTTTGCGTACAAACTTGCCAGAACACCAAATTGTAAAGGTGCCAGCTGAAGCGACAGTTGAAGCATTGCCACTGATTCACCGCATTATTCAACCGGATAACCTGGTCTTGCTACATGGTGGTGGCATCATTGGTGACCGTGAACTGGTTGAAGAGAATCTGCGCCGTTCAGTGGTCGCCTGGTTGAAAGATCAACCAATGATTCAGCTGCCACAATCAATGTTTTTCAACAGTACGCGTGAACGTGAAATTTCAAAGCAGGTGTATAACACAGCTGAGCGACTAGTCATGTTGGCGCGCGATGAAAAAGCACTGCAAGACTTAACGCAATTGTTGCTTTGCCCAGCAATGTTAATTCCAGACATGATTTTGCACTTGAGTGGACGCTTGGCGGCTAGTCGGAAGCCTAGAAATGGCGCCATGTTGATGTTGCATGCGTCTGGTAATGATTTCCGCCGGGCAACGCAAGAACAGGTCAGAGAGCTGATTAGCGACCTCTTTGGCCGGGTGACGGAAGAAGATTACTTGAACACTAAGCACCTGCATCTAAGCGGCCATAAGCGTGATACAACGCTACGTGAATGCTGGCGCGCCATGTCAGGTTATGAAGTGTTGGTGACCGACGAAATTCACGGCTTGCTATTTGGTTTGATTACGCAGACGCCAACGGTTGCCATTGCCGAAGAGTCAGGTTTGATGGGTGCGATGTTTGAAGCGTGGTGTACGGCAGTGCCATGGATTACGCTATGGTCACCAAACGATGGCCCACTTGATGTGGCGATTGTGGACGTGCTACGTGCCGATGTGTCGCCGGTCGATTACGCACCACAGTTCGCGCCGTTGCAGTATTATCTGTCTAATTTTCGTCCCATCCAAAATTAAATAATTTAATTCACATTTACTCCTGAATTCAGTATCAATAAATCTTATTTTAAACAAGAAGGTCACGTAGTATAGACCATTGGAAAGATAGATATTAAAGGGAGATGGAAATGTTGAAACGTGTATTGCTGATTATGCTTGCCTTGGTGAGCATGAGTTGCGTATCAACGGTCGCTCACTCTGACAATCGATCAGAGGCGAGTCAATCAACGTTGTATGAGACACCAGATTTGATTTTGGATGAAAAAGTTTTAGACACGCCGAGCTTGGACACGCGTATTCGTGCGCGTGACATCATCAATGGGGAAGATATGACGATGGTGAAGAAGACGGCGTTTCCATTCATGATTACCTTGCTTTGCGTATGGGCTTTGATAATTTATGTCCATGCCTTGCGCACAAAGGACAAAAAGTAGGCCGACTTTGATATACTAGTTATATTAAGAGCCGGAGGAAGATAGCATGATTTTGTTGTTGGTATTAGGAATCGTTATTGTAGTCGTTGGCATTTTGCGTTCGGTGCAACAACACACGGTGCGATGGATGCCACTGATTAGTGGAACTGTTTTGGCAATCGCCATGGCAGCGGGGTTGTATACGGCCCACCTTTCAAACTTCTTGTTGACGAAGGTGCCATTAGATAAGACACAAAAGATTAAGCCAGCAGCAACCTTGTTGGACTTCAAGTTTATTACGACTGAAAAGGGTAGCAATGGTGAAAACCGTTATACCTACAAGGTTGGCAATAAGTCATACCAAACGTTGACGCAAAATGCGGAGACGACGGTGAAGACTGGTGAGACGGCCCAATTGGAAACGATTGTCACGACGTATCAAGCCAAGTCATTGTTTAGCCGCTTCATGTTGTTCGGTGAAACAAAGTTGAAGACTGGTAAGACACAATACGTGCTAACGGTGCCAAAGGATTGGGACGTGCTAACGTCAGCGCAAGTCAAGGAATTGCAAAAGATGGTGAAGGATAGCAACAACGGCATTACCGATGAAGTTGCTAACCAAGTTAAAAAGCAATTCGCAGATCGTGCCAAGGATGACGAGAACTTTATGAAGGATAAGGACGCCCAACAAAAGTTGCAAAGCGACATCGTCAACAAGGTGACGGCTGATCGCCAAGCTAATCTCGAAAAGGCTTTGAACGAAAAAATTCAAAGTTGGCAATAAAAGGCACAATTATTTAACAGTTGCGACAGAAACGTCAAAAACAACAGTTAAGCGACAAGAATTAAACATACAAACTCAAAAATACTCAAACGTGCACATTGCAGTTTGGGTGTTTTTTTTTGCGAAACTGATAGACGTAAGAGAATATCGAAATTATTAAATGATATAAATGCTTAAGGAGATAGCGATATGGCGAAGTGGAAAAATATTGCTTTAATTAGTATGATCGTGGCGCCGATTGCGTTTGGTGTGGGTGACGCCTTTGCGCAAGCAGATCGACCAGGTACTGAAGGAACAACGGTTGTTTTGCATAAGCGCGATACAAAGGGTGCTGAGGATTCAGGTAATAACGCTGAAAACTTGTACTGGGGTGATGGAAACGAAGACACTAACATGCCTGGATCTGGTTGGAGTTGGGAACCAGGTGTTTCATTTACTGCTTTTAACATGGGTAAAGTGATTTCCATCGGTAAGGATGGCGCTCCTGAAATTTCTAATGCACAAGTGCCGGGAGCACCAGATGGCATAACTTGGAAAAAAATTCTGAATGTCGTTAAAGGAGCGGAAGCAATTGACCAAATCAAGGGCGTCGTGATTAATCAAGATACAAAGAGTGAGTATGCAATTGAATTCACAGGGACAACAGCATTTAATGCAGTTGACTTGCGTAAGGCCTTGGATACGGGTCTTTCAGATGACGACAAGGAAAAGTTTGCTCCAACTAAGGATGACGGTAAAACTTCAACAAATTTGAAGA
Source organism: Weissella confusa (assembly GCA_001436895.1). Taxonomy (GTDB): domain Bacteria; phylum Bacillota; class Bacilli; order Lactobacillales; family Lactobacillaceae; genus Weissella; species Weissella confusa. The sequence goes on along the minus strand of JQAY01000002.1, from coordinate 41,630 downwards.
ATGGTAACTGGATCATCTTGGAAGATATCACGAAGGGTACAGAAAGTGATGTCATTGAGACGTTTGCAACACCAATGGTACTATCTTTGCCTATGTTGAACGCTGACACGAAGGATGGTAAGCAAGATTGGTTTGGAACACAAACACCATTGCACTTGTATCCTAAGAATTACACGGATACTGGAAACTTGCGTGTTGTTAAGGTAGATGGCGAAACGAACAAGGCGGTTGAAGGTGCAACTATTGCAATTATGCAATTGACTGATGCAAATAAAGAAGAGCTTGATGCGTTGTTGGCAGATGATTTGCTATCAGGCGAGCTAGCGGATATTGAAAACACACTTAAGAAATATGCTGTTGAGGGTTCACTTCAGTATGATGTTATTGAAGATGCTGATAAAGGCGTTGTCTTTAACGACTTGGTGCCAGGTCAAACGTACTATGTACTTGAAGTTGCCGCTCCAGCAGGTTACCTACCAAACGGTTTCTTGCAAAAAGCAACTTTGAATGCGGCAAGTGATGAAACTCCGGACACAACGATTGGTGTCACTCCGTCTGACGATACTGTTCATCACCGTGGCGGTGAATATAAGCTGAAGAACTATGACACACCAGACTTGGATAAGGATATCAATGTTTTGATGCCGGCAGCAGTAGAGGACCTGACTGTTAAGCAAGAAGATGGTGATAAGAACCCTGTTTACCACAATTCTAACGCCGCGGCGTATCAAGACTACGATTTCCAAGATAATGACACGGAATTCGAGGTGTCACGTGGAAAGGCCTTCAACTATACGATTGACCTTGAGACGAATGCTGACTTAGCTACTTATTCAAAGTTTGGTATCACGGATAACATTCCGTATCAAGTGAACATCAATAGTTGGACGCTATATGGGCGATTTGGATACGGTGGTTTCACAACTATCGGGGCGAATAATCAAGGGTTGGTGCCTTTGATTCAAGCCGTGGACCCGGATGGAGACTCGCCTGATCACTCAACTACTGATGGGATGCACCAAGTTTCAACGAAATATAATTCAAAGAATACTCGTGAAATGGGTGTTTCATTTAAGTTCTATAGTCCAGAAGCGGCTAAGGCATTTGGGTACGATGGATCATTTGTTGAAAAGCCCAAAGCGGGTGAAGATGACACTGCCTACAGAAACTCATTGTCAGAACAAACAAACTACATTGCGGCACATTTGATTCACATGTACGGGTTCAACGGACAATACTCATTTGATGAAAAGAACCAAGCTGTTCAGTTTAGTGCTACGGAAGCAGATAAGAAGTTGTTGAACGGTGAAATGAACATCGACTTCAGTAAGGAATTCTTGGAGAGTTACGCAAAGCTTGCGAACTTCACAAGTCTTACTGAAAAGGGTGTCTCATCAAGTATGGTCTTCAAGATGAACGCGCAAACTAATTCAGCCGCTCAAGCCAATGTTGGACAAACAAACGAAGGAATCACAGAAGGTGAGACACCGCAAAAGAAGATGATTAACAACTTCGTGACGTTTAAGTACGATAACGGATATGTATCTGGTTCTACGTACGACCAAGCACAAACTAATGCAGTCGGTTGGGAATTCCAAAAGACTGATTCAAAGGGAAATCCTGTTAGTGGTGCCGGATTTGATTTGGGACGTTTGGTAACGGAACAGAACCTTGAAAACGTTATTTCTCAACTGATTGGTAACGTAAACAATGGGAATGTTGTCTCTAATGCAACTAAATTGCATATGGCGGACAAGATTGGATTTACGGGTAGTGACCAATCTAAGATTGATCAAGTAACGGAGTATCTTGACGATCAAGCGGAAGAATTGCGTAAAGAAGTAGCAGCCAAAAAAGAAACGTTTGTTTGGTTCATCCACTTGGATGCCAAGGGAGAAGATGGCACTGATCGCAACAAGCAACCAATCGTCGATGCCATGGATTCACATATGGAAATGGGTGACATTTACTGGGTAACGGATAAGCGTTGGGCAACTACTCACTTGTCTGGTGTTGATCGTGGTTACTTCCAATACTGTGGTGTTGCTGATGGTCAATACGTCTTGCACGAAGAAATCACACCTAAGGGCTACAAGCAGATGGATGATTTGAAGTTCACGATCGGTGGACCAGATTCATACTATGTAAGTGGTGCCGGAAAGAATCTTGAGGAGTATCCGCTTGTAACATCAGCTGGTGACAATGAACAAATGGGATCAGATAACCAAATCACTGGTAAAGTGAGCGGTGAAGGTGAAAACTGGGCTTCAATTAAAAACTACAAGAAGTCAGTTTTGCCAGTTGTTGGTGGTGTTGGAGCGTTGAGCTTGTTGTTCATCGGAGCAATTGCAATGATCGCCTCATACATCAAGCGTAAGACAGATATGCGCGAAAACTAAGGCGCTAAAAAAATCCACAATTTCAGAGTTTATTCAAAAACGGCCGTAATAAACCTGTAATAAAACACACAAGATGTAAAATACCTAAACGTGCATATAGCAGTTTAGGTATTTTTTTTCGGCAGAATTATAGAGTACAGAAAAAACAAACAAATCGAGCCACGAGTGGGTAGATTGTATTTTTAAGGAGATATGCTATATGGCTAAATGGAAGAATGCTTTGTTGATTTCAACAATCGTTGCACCTATTGCTTTTGGGGCTGGACCTTTGGGGGACGTACTGGCTGCACCGATCAACGACAAGGGGACGTCATCGACGGCTACTGACGTTGTTGTTCACAAGTACTTGAACACACAAGATAAGGGTAACAATTACTACTGGGGAAATGGTGAGGCGATTGAGAGTGGTGACGCTCCTGGAGGTGCAAGCGCGTTTTCTACAGCAAATGGTTGGCAAAAAGCGCAAACTGGATATACGTTTACGGCTTATGCCTTGCCAGGTGATGTAATTAAGGGTTACAGCACCCAAGATGACGAAAAGGACAAGCCTGAAATTTCAACGGATTACATTATTCCGATTGCAGATGTTATCGCCTATCTTGAAGGACCGATGGGGATGAGCGCGGAGGATGTTGAAGCGTTGACTGAAGCGGAACAACGTGAAACTGCTGCTACTGGAGCTGATGGTGTCACTCCGTTTGCATACGCAGCGTTGGCTTCTGAGAAGTGGTCTGGCATGTTGACGGCAGAACTTGTTCCTGCTGCTGGTGAAACGGGAGCGCCGTTGAACACAGATGGAGCTGGTGATTCAGGCAAGAGTAACTACACGTTTGTTCTAGATGATGACGCGGATAAGGTTGCTGAGCTTATTACTTATTTGGATTCCGTTGATGGCCAAGGAACTACTCCGGCCAAGCAGACTGCGGATACGAATGCATCTGGTGATGCTACGTTCCAAGACCTGTCAAACAATGAATGGATTATTTTTGAAACGACTGATCCGGCAGGTGATGACAGCAAGCTAACGCGAGCAACACCAATGGTATTGAATTTGCCAATGATGAAGTCTGATGGTTCAGCGTGGTTTGGAACTAATGCGGCATATACGGGTGATAAGGTAGGAGAACCTGCAGTTAACTTGTACCCTAAGGATTACTTGTTGCAAGGATCATTGAAGGTTGTTAAGTCTGACATTGATGGTCAAAAGTTGGCAGGGGTTGATTTCTTGCTTCTTCAAGACTCATCAACTGGAGCAGCTGGTATTGCTAAGTTGCGTGAGGATATTGCAAGTAATTTAAAGTTTGTAGTAACTTATGATGCGAATAAAAAGGTGACATCCGTTGATGTGGCAGATCCACAAACAACGGAAGGTGCTCAAACAATTGTTGAATTGGGAACTGCTGAAGTTACTGCTTTGGTAGAGAGCGCTCGTTATGGACTAAGCGTTGTAGATGAACAAACTACTGGCGATGGTAAGAATGGTTCAGAGTTGGGTGTGGCTAAGTTTAGCGTAAAGCCAAACGAAGTCTACTATGTAATGGAAACAAGCATCGGAACTAATGAGAATGTAGATGAGATTGACGTTGTTCAACAAGTCGAAACTACGCCTTACAAGGAAGATGAAGAAGACGTTAATGCTGATGGTAAGGTTTACTATGCAAATGGTGAGTACAAGATTAGCAACTTGCCAATTCCTGAAGTAGATAAGAAAATTGCTGTTCAAAACTTGATGGACAACACCTACAATTTGGGCGTGTTCCAAGATAACGATTACGTTACTGGTGTATCACGTGGAGAACACTTCCAATATAAGGTTGCGGCCGACTTTAACAAGTACTTGGCTTCTGACGTACATGCACCAAATGCATCAGGTCCAGCTCAATTGAACGGATACAACAAGTTTGAAATTGTTGATACGTTTGACCCTGAAGTAGATATCACTGGTTTCCAAATTGGAACAACAATTGGTTCTACTTACACACCTTTGTACAATGTTGTTTTGACGATTAATGGCGAGAGTCAAGCAGTAGATGGTGGATTTAGTTCAAATGGTGGAACTTACGACGTTGAGGTATATGCTGTCTCTGATACGGATAAGACAACTGATTTGTACAACACAGGTGCTGATCCGTTGAAGAATTACATGACTATTTCAGGCCACGCTTCATCATATGATACTTCTGGCGGAAAGAGTATTGACAAGGATGCTGAAACTTCAGTTAAGGGTGAGATTACATTGTCATTGACACCTAATGCAGGTGGAACGGATACGAAGACGGACCCGGGTGACTTCTCAACTAACCCTGTTGCAAAGGCATTTGTAGACGCTTTGACTGCCGCTTCAGCATCAAAGGGTCAAGTGACTTTGATTATGGATGCTCAAACTAACTCAGCAGCAACTGTTGGCGATCTTAACAACAAGGTTGATTTGACGAGCCAATCAGTTTACGGATCACCAACTGCGGATGATGATACTTCAAAGACATACAACGCTGGATGGGAATTCGTTAAGACTGATGCTGACAACCAAAAGTTGGAGAACGCAGGATTTGACTTGTCACGTATTGTAACGGGTTCTGATACTCAAGGAGATCGTTTGTTGAATGCGGACAGTAAGATTTTGAATACAGACTTTACTGATGAAGATGTTTTGAATGCATACGTTGCAGAAGCTAAGAAGCTTGGAACGGGTACTGGTTGGTACTTGGGAGGAGCGACTGGTTCTACCGCTGAAGCGGCGTTCACTGCTGCCTTAAAGGCATACGACGCGATTGCTACACCAACTGACACAGACAAGGCGACTCTTGCAGATGCTTTGCTTAAGGTAATGAACGATTCTGCTCAATACGTTAAAACGGGTGAGCCTGTCTATTTTGCTCACCTTGATGAACACAGTGCACCAGCTCCGGATATGAAGAAAACGGGTGAAATGGGTGACGTTTTGTGGACGCCATATAAGGAATTGGCAACGACCCACTACACTGATGAGAATGGTTACTTCCAATACTGTGGTTTGGCATCAGGTCCATACACGTTGTCAGAAACTGATGTTCCTTCAGGATACGACAAGGTCGATGATATTAAGTTCTTCATTGCAGACGAAACACTTATGGCAGGTACTACTCTGGGTGCAGATGGAATGATTGACTTGGATGATAACCCTTATGCAACTGGCAAGCCTAACGCTGATACTGAAAAGTCTGCAGCATGGATTGCGACTGCTACAGCGTTTAACGCGGCAGGTGGAAACAAGGTTTACCAATTGTTGAACGATTCTTGGTCAGATGATAAGATCACAGGAACTGATACAACGCTTAACTTGGTAAATCTCGCTAAGCAAGGTGATGTTGTTCAAGTTAAGAACTACGAGAAGTCAATCTTCCCATTGGTCGGTGGACTTGGTACGTTGTTCGCAGTGATTGCTGGATTGTTGGCAATGGGACTTGCATTGTTGAAGCGTAAGAAGGATATGAAGAACGAAGCTTAATTTGTAGGCTAGAATAACGTTATACATTCCAGAAAACGTGACAAGACATATTAGAAAGACGAGATTGATCCCGCCTTTGCGATGATATCTTTCTTACGATATGTTGAAAAACATGAAAACGGTAATCGAATCAGAAATGATTTGATTGCCGTTTTTCGGTTAATTGTGTTGAAATTCCACTCTTCACAAAATGCCCACGAATAACAAAATTCAGGCACAAATTAAATAGAAAAGTGAAACATAAAAACGGCGGAAACGCCGTTTTTTTTTGTGAGAATTTTACTGTGAAGAAAAACTCATACGTGGTCAAGTATGGGGTTAAAAATAAGGATATGATTTTTGAGGAGATACGCGGATGAAAAAGCATCGTTCATTACTATTAATGGGGACGTTGATTGCACCGATTTTGCTAACGACTGGGGATGCGTTGGCAACGTCAGGCATCAATGATACGCCAACAAGCACAAGCGTTATGATTCACGCTATTACAGACGTTAGTGATAGTGACCCTGCTGATGCACCAACGTTGTGGGGATCAGGTGAAGAAAAGGATTTGAAGACGTTGCAAGATGCCGATCCCGACACAACTTGGGAAACGACAACTGGCGCAACGTTTACGGCATATGAGTTGCCAGATGGGGTTGTGACATACACGAACTCTGGCAGTGAGCCTAAGATTGCAACTGAAAAGATTAAGGGCATCGACTGGTCAAAGCTGTTGAATGTAATTGAAGCACCTAAGACTGCTGCAACGACTAATGATGCCAAAACACAAGATATTTCTGGCAAGACAATTGAAGTGGTGGACCGTGATAAGTTCGTTGCTGCTGTGAAGGATGCTGGGTTGAAGACGCAAACTAGTGGTCCAACTGATGGTGACGGTGAAACGAAGTTGACGTTGCCAAACGGACAATGGGTAATTACACAAGATTCTGATGCTACTGGTACAGATGAAGCGTTGCCAATCTTCTTGGACTTGCCAATGGGTAAGGTTAACGGATCAGACACTGACTACTGGTATGACACTGAATCACCATTGCACGTTTACACGAAGCAATACAAGACGGCTTCCTTGACGATTAAGAAGACTGATGCGGAAACGAAGAAGGCTTTGGGCGGTGCGCAAATTTTGCTTGCTCCAGCTTCAGTACAAGATAAGTTGAACGAAGTCTTGCCACAATTGATTAAGGATATTGAAAAGACGCCAGCGAAGGCCGATTCATTGGTCGCTGCTGCGTTGGGCTTGTCGTCAGACCAATTCACAATTGAATCAACTGACAAAGACGGACAAGTTGTCTTTGATGCAAACGACGGTATCGCGATTTCAAAGGGACAACAATACGTCATCGCCGAATTGATGGCGCCTAAGGGCTATTTGACGGATCCACAAGTAACGGTTGTAACGGCTGAACAAGATAGCGAAAACGCTGCGAAGTTGGTCAACTATGATGAGTTGCAAGTCGACAAGGCGATTACGGTTGATAACCAAACGTTCGGTGCCAATGAAAAGGGTACTGGTGATGACAAGGAAGGTATCGCCCGTGGACAAAAGTTCACATGGGACATCACGTCTGAGCTGAACAAGAACATCGCTGATTACACGAACTACACGTTGACTGATGAAATGCCATATCAAGTGAACTGGATGTCAATGGATTTGGCATTGACGTACACGCAAAACGGCGAGACAAAGTCAGTGCCATTGTCACAAGTTGTGAATGGCTTGTACCCAGTGAACCACGCAACTGACAAGTCATTGATTGACGAAGGTGTGACTGGTAAGGTACTTGGCTTTACGACTGATCAAAACGGTTCAACGTTGAATGGCAAGACAATTGCCTACGATGCAGCAACTGCACCAAAGGTCACGAGTTTGGCTGAAGGCTTTGATGCATCATCATTCAATTTGTTCGGTCACGAGAGTACGTACACATTCGTTGGACAAGGTGATTCAGCTACCCCAGCCCGTGTGGTTGACTGGACGAAGCCCGTTGAAAACGGTGAAATTGTGTTGGATATGACAGCTTCTGGTCGCCACGCAATGGGTGCGTTGATTGAAAAGTTGTTGGCAGAAGGTGCTGACGACGGTTCATGGAACTTGAGCTGGAAGATTAACTCAGCTGGTAACACGGCGTTGCAAGCGGATCACTTGGTCAACAAGATTGACTTGGATTACAACACCAAGTATGACGGTGGATCAGACGACGATAAGACACACACATTCACGGCTGGATGGGAAATCATCAAGACAGATGGTGATGTGAAGACTGACAGTAACGGTAACATTACGAATGGTTTGGCTTGTGCCGGATTCGATTTGGGCCTTAAGGTGACGTCAACGAATATTGATGAAATCATTGCTGAAATGTATACAGCAGAGCGTTTCCCTAACATGAAGCGTACAGCCTCAGAACAAGATGTCCAACAACTGCGTGATGATGTGAAGGCCGGCAAGACACGTTGGGTATACTTCATGCACGAAGATATGACGACGGGTGAGCCAATGGCATCAATGCACTCAAACGCATCTGATCCGATGGGAGACATCTTGTGGACGATTCGTGAAGACAATGCCACGACCCACTATTCAGGTCCTGACGGATACTTGCAATACTGTGGATTGGCCGGCGGTGATTACCAATTGATCGAGCGTGAAGCGCCATCAGGCTACAAGTTGATGACGGAACCACACTACTTCACGTTGTCAAACACGCAATCGGGTAAGATTAACGGTGCTGCAACGTCAGACGACATTACGGTTGCCAACTACCGTAACGAAACGCCACAAATCAATGATACGCCAACGCACGCTGGAGGTATCTTGCCATACACGGCAACGGCCCTTGGCGGTTTGTTGACGTTGCTTGGTTTGGCAGGTTTGATTGCTTTGATTAAGAAGCGTCGTGCCCAAAACAATGACTAATCTTGATTAGTTTGCTCGCCGGGTGATCGGCGAGGTACATATTTAGCTATTAACTCGGGGGAGAAAAGAATGGCAAAGAAGAAAAAGAAGTTTATGGCCGGGGCCAGTTGGTCAACCTGGATTCTATTTATTGTGGGCTTGAGTATTTTCTCATATCCGATTGTGACGCAAGCGTATGAAGCAACCCACCAATCTGGTGTGGTAAGTAATTATCGCTCAACAGCTGCGCAAATGAACGCCAACGAAAAGGCGAAGTTGCAAGCTGAAGCTGATAAGCGTAACGATGAAATTAAGAAGAAGGCGCAGAGCACGAATGGTGATACGGATCCCGACGTGGTGAAGGCGATGATTGAGCTGAACCAAAAGAAGGACGTGGAAACGGGTAAGAATTCTTCTTTGACGAAGATTGCCGGTAAGCCATTGGGTGTCTTGTCGATTCCAGAACTTGGTGGGTTGCGTTTGCCAATCTACAACTCCGTGAAGGAAAAGGTGTTGCGTACGGGGGCGGGTATTGTGCCAGGTACGTCATTGCCACAAGCTAACAAGGAAGGTTTGCACACGGCCATCATGGCGCACTCAGGTTTGCCAACCTCAAAGTTGTTCACTGACTTGGGTAAGATGAAGAAGGGTGACAAGTTCTACATCGAAGCGCTTGGTAGCAAGACGATGACGTATGAGGTTGTTGAAATCCGTGTCATGAAGCCAGACAAGATGCAAAACGCGTTCAAGTTGAACCCTAAGGAGAATTTGGTGACGTTGGTTAGTTGTACGCCAGTTGGTGTGAACTCACACCGTTTGTTGGTAACGGGTAAGCAAGTGCCAGGTGATACGTTGCCAACTGGTACGATCCGTTCAGAATTCTTGTGGTTTGCCGGATTGATGGTCGTTGTGGCCACGATTATCGGTGTCTTGATTCGCAAGATTATCCGCATCAAGCAAGCTAAGATGGCCTTGGCTGGTAAGTAGTTAGTATAGTTAATGATGGGAGTATCGTGTTGACGGTACTCCTTTTGTTGTTTAGAGAATATGCATTTCGCACGATAACATCCGCATATCCTTCGGGCTTATTTCATGGTTCAGTGTTAGAATAGTGAGAAATAATAAGAACGAGGTAATGCACATGGCAACACGAGTACAAGATGATTTCTATGATGCAATCAACGAGGAATGGGAAGCGCAAGCCGTGATTCCTGCGGATAAGTCACGCACAGGTGGCTTCAGCGATTTGGCTGACGAAATTGAAGAGATGATGTTGGAAACGACTGATGCTTGGATGGACGGCAAGGATGCCCCAACTGACGAGATTTTGACGAACTTCATTAAGTTCCACCGTTTGACGTCAGATTGGGAGACCCGTGATGCGTTGGGTGCAGAGCCGGTTAAGCCATTGATTGCGCGCTACCAAGCCTTTGAGTCATTCGCTGACTTTAAGAGCCACATCATTGAGTTGGAAAAGGAAGGTTTGCCAAACGCCTTCCCAGTTGGTATTGCACCTGACTTCAAGGATGCTCGTACAAATGTGTTGTGGGCTGATGCTTTGGGCACAATTTTGCCAGATACGACTTACTATGCTGAAGATCATGAACAAGGTAAGGAATTGTTGGCTAAGTGGCGTGCAGCACAAGAGGACTTGTTGCCAAAGTTTGGTTTCTCAGCTGACGAAATCAAGGACTTGTTGGACAAGTACATTGCTTATGACGCGCGTATCGCCAAGGTTGTCTTGAGCCAAGAAGAATCTGCGGAATACGCTAAGTTGTACCACCCATACAAGTGGGCGGACTTCACAGCGTTGACGCAATTGCCACTGGATGATGTCTTGCAAGCGATGACTGGTAAGACGCCAGACATGATTGTGGTGCCAGAAGAACGATTCTGGGCTGCATCAGATCAATTCTTCTCTGAAGAAGCTTGGCCATTGTTGCAAGCAACGTTGATTGTGGGTATCGCGAATGCCTTCACGAGCTACCTATCAGACGAGATTCGTGTCTTGGGTGGTGCTTACGGCCGTGCTTTGTCAGGAACGCCAGAAGCTTTGAACAAGCAAAAGGCTGCCTACTACTTGGCTGCTGGCCCATACACACAAGCGCTTGGTTTGTGGTATGCCGGTGAGAAGTTCTCTGAGGCAGCTAAGCAAGACGTTGAGCAAAAGGTTGCGACGATGATTGATGTCTACAAGCAACGTTTGCAATCAGCTGACTGGCTACAACAAGCAACGCGCGATAAGGCGGTTGTGAAGCTGGATGCGATTGTGCCACACATTGGGTACCCAGAAAAGTTGCCTGACCGCTACAAGGATAAGATTGTGGACGATGGGGCTGACTTGTTTGAGACGGCTGAAAAATTCCGCGCGCAAGCCGTGGCTTACCAATGGTCAAAGTGGAATCAACCGGTTGACCGTGAGGAGTGGCACATGCCAGCTCACATGGTGAACGCATACTACGATCCACAACAAAACCAAATTGTGTTCCCAGCGGCGATTTTGCAAGCGCCATTCTACAGCTTGGACCAATCTTCATCAGCTAACTATGGTGGAATCGGGGCGGTTATCGCGCACGAAATTTCACACGCCTTTGACACGAACGGTGCGTCATTTGATGAAAATGGTAGCTTGAATGACTGGTGGACTGAAGAAGACTACGAAGCCTTCAAGGAGCGTACGCGAAAGGTTGTCGATGAATTCGATGGCTTGGATTCTTACGGAGCTAAGGTCAATGGTAAGTTGACGGTTTCTGAAAACGTCGCTGACTTGGGTGGTGTGGCTGCTGCTTTGGCTGCCGCAAAGCGCGATGCTGATTTCTCAGCGAAGGACTTCTTCGAGAGCTGGGCAACTATCTGGCGTCAAAAGGCTCGTCCAGAAATCATGCAATTGTTGGCCGCTTCAGACGTTCACGGACCAGCCAAGTTCCGTGTTAATGTGACAGTTTCTAACTTCGATGACTTCTACACGACATTTGATGTGCAACCATCTGACAAGATGTACCGCGCACCAGAAGACCGTGTGATGATCTGGTAATAATAAGAAAATAACCGAATTCGACTTTGCCCGATTGGCAGGTCGAATTCGGTTTTTAATTTGTGGGAGTTCGGTATAATAACGGTATGGAGGTGGAATTATGACACCAAATGAAAAAGCAAAAAACATTATTCACTCAGCATCAGGCGCAGCTGGTGCGGTGGCCTTGTCACCAATTCCGTTTACGGATGCTCCGTTACTTGTGCCAATTCAAGTCACGATGATTACATCGTTGTTCAAGGCGTATGATCAAAAGGTGATGGAGGGTGCCGTACGTGGTGCCGTCTGGGCAGTCGCTGCGACATCATTCGGTCGTGGTGTCGTGGGGAATGCGTTAAAGTTTATCCCTGGTATCGGGACAACCACTGGTGCAGCAATCTCAATGGCGACCGCAGTTGGTTTGACTGAAGCAATCGGCTGGGCCATCGTGAATGAACTGGAGTCTGGTGAAAAGGTTACCCCAGGTGATATCACAGGTATCATCATGAAGGCAGCCAAGACATTCAAATTACCAAAGAAACAATAGTTATAAACAATAAGCACCCGCTGCATTGGAAATGCCAATGCAGCGGGTGCTTGTTTGATATTGCGATAATTAGTCAAAAAGTCTAAGGGTTATCGTTAGACAAAGTTCATAAACGCTTGGTAATCTGTCCCTAACGTCGGGTGAGAGCGACGCACATAACGAATAACTGATAAAGAGAAGTTTACTCCGGTAAATTTCTCTTTATTAGTTTATAAGGACACGAATCCACTAGTTACGCGGTTCACAAGCCTTTTATTAACTTACATAAAAATATGAAAACGCATACATTTTTAGTTATAAATCACTTATTTTCATGAAAATAAAACAAAAAGTTGCACTATATTAACCTTATGTGATATTATTCACTTGTAGAAAAAAGAGACGCGAAAGGTTGGTATGACGCATATGTTTGGTAAAAATAATCGATTTTGGCAAATGGTGTTGACAACATTTTGTGAAATGATATACTAAGTATGTTAATAAATGAGCAAACGAATTTTTGAAAGATATTTGAGAGGTTATAATCATGGCTGATGCACCTAAGAAGAAGGTACTAACGGAAGAAGAAAAGGCAGCACGTTTCGAAGCTGCTAAGAAGATGACTTCAGAATTGGTTGACAAGTCTGAAGTTGCGTTGAAGGAATTCTCAACTTACACACAAGAACAAGTTGATAAGATCGTTGCCGCAATGGCTTTGGCTGGATCAGAAAACTCATTGTTGTTGGCCCACGAAGCTCACGATGAAACTGGTCGTGGTGTTGTTGAAGATAAGGATACGAAGAACCGCTTCGCCTCAGAATCTGTTTACAACGCTATCAAGAACGACAAGACGGTTGGCGTTATCTCAGAAGATCGCGTAACTGGTAAGGTTGAATTGGCAGCCCCACTTGGAATCTTGGCTGGTATCGTGCCTACGACTAACCCAACTTCAACGACTATTTTCAAGTCAATGTTGGCTGCTAAGACGCGTAACACGATTGTCTTCGCCTTCCACCCACAAGCTCAAAAGTCATCAGCACACGCTGCTAAGATCGTTTACGATGCAGCCGTTGCCGCTGGTGCTCCTAAGAACTTCATCCAATGGATCGACAAGCCATCACTAGATGGAACGACGACTTTGATTCAAAACCCAAAGATTGCTTCAATCTTGGCTACTGGTGGACCTTCAATGGTTAACGCCGCTTTGAAGTCAGGAAACCCATCAATGGGTGTTGGAGCTGGTAACGGTGCCGTATTCGTTGACGCAACTGCTAACGTTGACCGCGCTGTTGAAGACTTGCTTTTGTCAAAGCGTTTTGACAACGGTATGATCTGTGCTACTGAAAACTCATTGGTTATCGAAGCCCCTGTTTACGATGAAGTTATGCGCAAGTTGCAAGAACAAGGTGCATACTTGACGCCAAAGAAGGACTACGAGAAGGTTGCTAACTTCGTCTTCAAGCCAAACGCTGAAGGATTCGGTGTTAACGGACCAGTTGCCGGAATGTCAGGTAAGTGGATTGCCGAGCAATCAGGTTTGAAGTTGCCAGAAGACAAGGATGTTTTGTTGTTCGAATTGGACAAGAAGAACATCGGTGAAGCTTTGTCATCAGAAAAGTTGAGCCCATTGTTGTCAGTCTACAAGGCTGCTGACCGCGAAGACGCTATCGAAATCGTACGCGCTTTGTTGAACTACCAAGGTGCTGGACACAACGCTGCTATCCAAATCGGTGCGCAAGACGATCCATTCGTTAAGGAATACGCCGACAAGATTGAAGCATCACGTATCTTGGTTAACCAACCAGACTCAATCGGTGGTGTTGGAGATATCTACACTGACGCAATGCGCCCATCATTGACGCTTGGAACTGGATCATGGGGGAAGAATTCATTGTCACACAACTTGTCAACTTACGATTTGCTTAACATCAAGACGGTTGCACGTCGTCGTAACCGCCCACAATGGGTACGTTTGCCAAAGGACATCTACTACGAGTCAAACGCAATCACGTACTTGCAAGAATTGCCAAACATTGATCGCGCCTTCATCGTTGCCGACCCAGGAATGGTTAAGTTCGGCTTCGTAGACAAGATTTTGGACCAATTTGCTTTGCGCCAAGACCAAGTGAAGACGTCCATCTACGGTTCAGTACAACCTGACCCAACTATCGGTCAAGCTATCGAAATCGCCCGTCAAATGTCAGAATTCCAACCAGACACTGTTGTCTTGATTGGTGGAGGTTCAGCTCTTGACGCTGGTAAGATTGCTCGCTTCTTGTACGAGTACTCTGCAGAAGAGGGTCACGAAGGAATCTTGAACGACGATGCTGCCTTGAAGGAATTGTTCGGCGAGTTGGCACAAAAGTTCATGGATATCCGTAAGCGTATCGTGAAGTTCGATCACCAACACTTGACGCAAATGGTTGCTATCCCAACGACGTCAGGAACTGGTTCAGAAGTAACGCCATTCGCTGTTATTACTGACGACGAAACGCACGTTAAGTACCCATTGGCTGACTACGAGTTGACGCCACAAGTTGCTATCGTGGACCCAGAGTTCGTTATGACGGTGCCAAAGCGCACGGTTGCCTTCTCAGGTTTGGACGCTTTGTCACACGCCTTGGAGTCATACGTTTCAGTTATGGCCTCAGAATTCACTCGTCCATGGGCTTTGCAAGCTATCAAGTTGATCTTCGATAACTTGGAGACGTCATACAAGTACGACCCAGCTAACCCAACTAAGGAAGGTCAAGAAGCACGTTCAAAGATGCACTACGCTTCAACTTTGGCAGGTATGTCATTTGCCAACGCCTTCTTGGGAATTAACCACGCCTTGGCTCACAAGACTGGTGGTGCCTTCGGTTTGCCTCACGGATTGGCTATCTCAATCGCCATGAAGCACGTTATCAAGTTCAACGCGGTTACTGGAAACGTAAAGCGTACGCCATTCCCACGTTACGAGACTTACACGGCACAAAAGGATTACGCTGATATCGCTCGTTACCTTGGTTTGCAAGGAAAGAACGATGCCGAATTGGTTGAAGCATTGTTGGCTAAGATTGACCAATTGTTCGCTGGTGTAGAAGTTGTTCCAACTTTGTCAGCAAACGGTGTATCAAAGGCTGACTTTGACAAGGCTTTGGAGACTTTGCCTGACTTGGTATACAACGACCAAACGACGCCAGGTAACCCACGTCAACCACGTTTGGAAGAGATCCGCACTTTGTTGTCAGACCAATTCTAATCTAGGTTAACGCCTCACAACTCAATATCTATAGCACCCACAAACTACAGCCATGGTTTGTGGGTGCTTTTATTTAGGTGGTTGTTAGTGTCGTCGCTATCGCGCCGAGGCATGAAAGCGCGGGGCTATCTCCGGCAAAGTTCAAATTGGGGCAACCGAATGGCGCGGACGCCATTCAGCGGGGCAAATAATTCCCCCTAATCCTTCTAGTCCTGAATGGGCTTTTCTGAATAGCGCCGGCCATGCGGCATGTTGCCCCAATTTGAACGCTCCGATAGCCCCACACTTTCATGCCGGCAGCCGAGATGTTTTATTCTGTCCGAGATAATCATCCACCGCAAAAAAAGGTTCCAACAAACAATCAATCACAGGATTTGATAAAATAGAGGTGTCGAAAAGGAGGGGCTTGGCGATGCAACGTGAAGAAAGAATTGCGGTCACGCAAACAAAGAAGTCTTTGGGGAAAGATGTGCCAGAGAAGCCTTTTAAGGGCTATGAAGAAACTTGCTTTGGACCATATTCTGATTTAATTACCGACTTCGGTAGTTATGGTTGGCGATAATAAGCAATGCCTCGGACGAAAATTCCGGGGCATTTTTGTTGCAGAGGCTTAACGCTAATCTGTATACTTTGCGTTAACGAAAAACAGTGGCAAACCCACACCCAAGAGAGTATAGGTGAAGGATTTGAAAAAGTGGCAAGTGGCCGGATTGGTCGGACTATCATTGGCGTTGGGGGGACTCGCCGTTGATGGTGGCGACGGAATCGTAAGCGGCTTTACCAGCGGCATCAGTCAAAGTGGTGTCGTGATTAAGTATGTCGATGTGCGTACCGGGAAGGAAATTGCACCGCAGGGTAATGCAAGTATTCGTCCTGGTGAGCAACAAACGTTGGTGCCGATTGATATTCCAGGTTATTCAACGCCTGAATCAATTACGCAGACCATCAAAAGTCATACGTTAATTACATTTAAATATGTCCCTGAAACATATTCAGTCACGTTGCGTTATGTGGACGCAGATAACAATGACGTCGTGGCAACGAAAACTTATGATGCAACCTACGGGGCAAAGTTGATTATTCCGTCATTTTCACAAGACGGTTATCGGATGTCGCGTGGTGATACGTTGACAGTGAAGAAGTCACAGACGATTACGTACAAGTTGGATCGTGCACCGGGGTCATCTTCATTTCATAGCGAGCAAGCTGATTTAGCAAGTAATCAACCGGGACAAGTGTTGACTGACCGGACATTGGATTCACTACAAGATTATGCGCTTGATGCATTGAATAGCTATCGTGCGCATTACGATGTTAGTCCGGTTGCGGCGTCTTCAGTGGCGTTGAATTTGGCGAAGCAAGAAAGTCGTTGGGCGTTGCAGAATCAGAATGATTTTGCGACAGATCCACACGGTAATTTCAATAACCTGTTCCAGACGTTGCCAACGTTTAAGATGGCTGATGGCAAGTTGAAGTACTACAGCCAAGGATCTGAGGAGACGAATGGTGACGGTTCGACGATTCAGCACATTACGGACGTTGATTACGGAAGCAGTGTTGATCAGAAGGATAATTTGACCTTTGGTAATGTGCCGGGGTCATCAAGTAATGTTTGGACGCTGGCGGATTTGACGAGCGAAAAACAGTTACAGTTGTTAGCGGCCGATTTGGTGAAGCAGTTTGGTGATGACGGCCAACCGGCTGGGTACGATGATACGACCGAAGCCCAACAAGGGGCCTCACACAAGATTGGTTTGATGACGGCGCAAACGCATCATTCAGCTGGACCGATTGAGGTCGGATTCTCGATTTATGCAAATCCAGATGGCACATTACGTGGATACGTTGAAGTGCTAACGCCAACGTTGATTGATAATGAGTAAAAAATAACGCACCTGAAATTTATTTTTTCAGGTGCGTTATTTGTCTATAACTCAAAATCGTCGGTCATTTCCAACTTGATTGGGGCGTGGTCTTGGCGAGCGCCAGTGTCGATGACGCTGAAGTTAGCCAATTGATCGTCCAAACGCGTTGACGTGAGGTAGTAATCGATACGCCAACCAGAATTGTTAATCTTTGATGTCTTAGAAATTTGTGCCCACCAGGTATAAACGCCGGCTAGGTCAGGGTTTAAGTGACGGAAGACATCGGTAAAGCCGGCGTCCAACAAAGCGCTGAACTTTGTACGCTCTTCATCAGTAAAGCCGGCGCTCTTGTGGTTCGTCTTTGGGTTCTTCAAGTCGATTTCTTGGTGGGCGACGTTGAAGTCACCAGAGAAGATAACGGGCTTCTTGGCATCCAAACCAGACACGTATGCGCGGTAGGCATCATCCCAGGCTTGACGCTCATCTAGGCGAGCCAATTCACTACCTGAATTTGGCGTATAAACCGTTGATACGTAAACGTTTGGGAATTCGAGGGTAATAATACGTCCTTCGATATCCATGTCGCCAGGAGCGCCGATTTCGGGCATTTCAACGGCGATTGGTTCAGTCTTTGAGAGCATCATGGTACCAGAGTAACCTGAGCGACCAGTGCTCATACGAAGATAGCGGTGGTAGCCTGGGAAAAGTTCATCCAGCGCAGCCGCCTGCTTCTTTGTTAAACCAGTTGGCTTCAACTTTGTTTCTTGGATTGCAAGTACGTCCGGTTGCTCAGCCGCGATATCTTGCAAAACTTGCCAAGTCATTTCGCCACGGGCTGATTTGTGTTCAACGGCCGCGTTGACGCTATCGATATTCCATGAGATGAACTTCATTTCAGACACCTATCCTTCTTTTCTGTTTGATTCCATTGTATCGAAAAATGGGGTACCTGTCAGATTACATATTTGACCGGAATGTGACAATTTCTTTGCAAGGGGTCTAGTTGAGTTGTATGATTAATAGTTGCGGATGGGAGGAGATGCATTATGGAAACGCCGATTTTACAGGTTTCGAATATTAATAAGTCATTCGGTCGTGTGCGGGCTTTGCGTGATGTATCGTTTTCAGTCGCACGTGGCGCAATTATTGGGCTGGTCGGCCCAAATGGCGCTGGTAAGTCAACGACAATGAAGGTAATTACTGGCGTGACGGCACCAGATGTTGGTGAGGTTAAGGTGGCAGGCGAAACGGTCACGATGCAACACCGACATGTGCTGGCCAAGGTTGGGGCATTGATTGAAAATCCGGGTCTGTATGCGTACATGACAGGTTGGGATAACTTGAAGTTGTATGCGGAAGTCGCTGGTATATCCGATAATAAAATTACCGAGATTGTGACGCAACTTGGCTTGATTGAATTTATTAATAAAAAAGTGAAGACCTATTCGTGGGGAATGAAACAACGCGTTGGGGTGGCATTGGCGATGGTTAATAATCCTGACCTCTTGTTGCTTGATGAACCATTGAATGGGATGGATCCGGTTAGCGCTGAAGCAGTTAAGGCAGTGTTGCGTGACTGGCGCGATGCTGGCAAAACAATTTTGATTTCTTCACACACCGTCCGTGATTTGGAAGGCCTAGTTGATGATTATATCTTTATCGATCGTGGTGAAATCATTTCGCGTGATGAAATTCTGACCGCTGCGGACGGTAAGGTGGATCCGGACTTAGAAGAAATGTTTGCGGATGTGATTGCGCGTCGCAAACAACAAGGAGTTGGCGATGTTGATTAGGTTGGAATTGCAGAAGCTTTTCAAAAAGACATCAACTTGGGTGATGCCACTGACGATAGTTGTTCTGGGGTTATTATTGGCGCTTGCAAATGCAATTGGTCATTCCGAAACGGTAAAAACCCTAGTTAATCAAGAATTCACAGGAACATTGGCGCTAGTGACTGATTTGATGTTACTTGGCATTGCTGGTCGCGTGATCACGTCTGAATTCACGTTTGGCACGATGAATATGTTGTTTGCGCAACGCTTTACGCGCCGACAAATCTTCGTTGCGAAGCTGGTGACAGTTGCAGTCGCGTTTGTGCTGTTGCAAGCCACGTTGTTTGTCACGATGGTAATCGTCTCATTATTATTCGGTCAGACGTGGTTAATCGATTTAGGTAGCTATGCGGGTTACTTATTTGGTAGCGTCATCAGTTCGATTCTATTTGTCAGTGTGATGCTTGTGATTGCTAACTTGATTCGAAATGACTTGTTAGTCGTAGTTATCGGCATCTTGATGATTTTGATGTTGGAAGTGATTGGTGCGGTAATCGTTGGACACGGTATTTTGCCACTGGATTATTCACCGCTGGGTGCCTTTTACGTGAGCGCGCTGGCGGGGTTGCCTGATGTGATGGCTGAGTATCAGATGAGTGGCTGGCTAGTTGGCTTGATCACAATCGTTTACAGCGGTGTGCTTTATGGCATTGCGTTGATGCTGTTTAAGCGTCGTGAAGTCTAAAATAGCGTTGAAAAAAGCGGCGATCAGTTATCTGGTCGCCGCTTTATTTGTTACAAGAAAATAAAAAAACACGGAAGTCAAACGACTTCCGTGCCTTAAGTGATAGCCCAACAGGGAATCGAACCCTGGATTCCGCGCTGAGAACGCGACGTCTTAACCACTTGACCATTGGGCCATGATGATAAATTTAGCAAGCCTGAGCTTAATAGCCCAACAGGGAATCGAACCCTGGATTCCGCGCTGAGAACGCGACGTCTTAACCACTTGACCATTGGGCCATGATGATAAATTTAGCAAGCCTGAGCTTAATAGCCCAACAGGGAATCGAACCCTGGATTCCGCGCTGAGAACGCGACGTCTTAACCACTTGACCATTGGGCCATGATGATAAATTTAGCAAGCCTGAGCTTAATAGCCCAACAGGGAATCGAACCCTGGATTCCGCGCTGAGAACGCGACGTCTTAACCACTTGACCATTGGGCCATGATGATAAATTTAGCAAGCCTGAGCTTAATAGCCCAACAGGGAATCGAACCCTGGATTCCGCGCTGAGAACGCGACGTCTTAACCACTTGACCATTGGGCCATGATGATAAATTTAGCAAGCCTGAGCTTAATAGCCCAACAGGGAATCGAACCCTGGATTCCGCGCTGAGAACGCGACGTCTTAACCACTTGACCATTGGGCCAAAATTATCATCTGTTGTCTTAACAACAATACATAACTATACAGATAACCCACACTAAAGTCAACACTTTTTCGTAAACTAATTTCAAATTATTAGTAATTCCTTGATGCCTGCGGTGACTGTAACAAAAATGGTACAATAGTAACAATTAGAAGGCTGTTGATGCTTGATTATCGGGGACAAGCACAACCAGAAAGAGGTTAACAATGTCATTTAATTTGTATCTAGTACGTCACGGGGAAACTTACTTTAATAAATATCAACGTATGCAAGGGTGGGGAAACGCACCTTTGACTGATAAGGGTATTTCAGACGGGTTTGCGGCCGGTGAGCGTTTGAGCAACGTGCGCTTTGATGCGGCTTACTCATCTGACTTGCAACGTGCTATTCATACAGCTGAATTTATTTTGGGGCGTAACACGCAAAGTGGTGATTTGAAGACGCCTGAGCAATTGCAACAATTCCGTGAGCAATTCTTCGGGTTCTTCGAAGGACTTCCTAGTGCATCAAGTGCCGAGCAAATTGCGGGTATTATTGGTTTGGAAAACATCACGTCATACGGTGATTTGATGTCACAATTGACGCAAGACGAAGTGATGGATGCGTTCAAGGAAGCTGATCCAACGCATGATGCCGAGGATGCGGCCACGTTCTGGGCCCGCGCTGAGAACGGCTTGGACATTTTGCGTCAAAACACACGTAATGGGCAAAACGTTTTGGTCGTTGCCCATGGAACAATGATTCGAAACTTGGTTTATAAGTACGACTCACACGAGACGGCTAAGGAAAAGCCATTGAATGGTTCAATTTCAGTTTGGGAAGTCTCAGATGACGACATGAAGTTGAAGGCGTACAACGATACGACAACTAATTGGTAGGAAAGATAATTTATGATAGAAAATGATTTGCATCCAATCCGCAAGGTCGTTCTTGCGGGGCTAGATAAGCAAAATGCTGAATTCGATTACGAAATGATCGAATTGGCCAACTTGGCCGAAGCGAACTACATGGAAGTGGTTGGGACGGTGACCCAAAAGTTGGAACGTCCGAACGCGGCCACGTACTTTGGTAAGGGTAAGGTTGAAGAACTAAAGGAAGCCGTTGAATACTACGAAGCCGACATGGTTGTGACGAACGATGAGTTGTCACCCTCACAAATCCGTAACTTGGAATCAGGTACGGGTGCCGGCATCATGGATCGTACGGCGCTGATTTTGGACATCTTCGCATCACGTGCTAAGACGCGTGTGGCGAAGTTGCAAGTTGCCATTGCGCAATTGCAATACCAACTCCCACGTTTGCGTACGTCAATGAACGTGCGTCTTGACCAGCAAACTGGTGGTGGCGGTGGTAGCTTTACTAGCCGTGGTGCTGGTGAAACGAAGTTGGAAATGAACCGTCGTCACATCGAGCACCAAATTTCATTGTTGCGTGCTGAATTGAAGGACGTTGAAGCCGACGATCAAACACGTCGCGCCCGTCGTGATAAGCAAAGCATCAAGAACGTGGCTTTGGTTGGGTATACCAACGCTGGTAAGTCAACGTTCATGAACGGTTTGGTGCGTCAATTTGGTGAGAACCAAGAGAAGACCGTTTTCCAAGCCGACATGTTGTTTGCGACGTTGGAGACATCAGTGCGCAAGTTGAACTTGCCTGATAACCAAAGCTTCTTGTTGTCTGATACGGTTGGATTCGTGTCAAAGTTGCCTCACGGTTTGGTGGCAGCCTTCCGCGCAACGTTGGCTGAAGCTGCGCAAGCTGACTTGTTGCTACAAGTGGTCGACTATGCGGATGAAAACTACAAGGAAATGATGTCAACCACTGCTCGTACGTTGAAAGAAATCGGTGTTGGTGATATTCCAATGATTACGATTTACAACAAGGCCGATAAGATTGAAGGGCTATCATTCCCTGACCGTGAAGGTGATACGTTGACGTTGTCAGCACAAGATGATGCCTCATTGGACTTGTTGGTCAACGTTATTCGTGAGCACATCTTTGCGGATCACCAAGAAGTAAAGGTCTTGATTCCGTTTGACCAAGGTCAATTGGTGAACGAGTTGAATGAAGAAGCATCTGTCCACAGCATCGATTATGTTGAAGCTGGCACAATGATGGATGTGACGTTGACGCCAGTGCAAGCTGCGCGTTTTGCAAAATATATTGTTGATTAAGGAGCCCACGAATGGGTCCCACTGACATTACTTTCATTATTAATTACCGTATTAGCCGGTTATATGATTTGGCGTAATACCAAGAATGAGCCACGCTCAATGTGGCTTGGAACGTGGACATTGGTGTTCTTGTTCTTCTTGTTGATTACGGTCATGCTTGCCGCTAGCTTCTTGGGCGGACCTGGCTTGCTTGTGTTGGCCGGCATTGTCTTGATGATTATTGGTATTTTCGTCATTGCGTCAATCTTTATCGACCTTGGCGTGGTTTACTACTCGTGGAAAATTTGGCGTAAGGAGTCGCACACCTTGGCAAACTTGTTGTTGCCATTGGTGTTCTTGGCTTTGGCTGTGTTCAACATTGTTGACGGTATCATGAACAACGCACCAGCGTGGCTGGATACGTTGTTCACAGCTGCCCGTGTGATGACGCTTTACTTCATGTTGGTCTTCTTGATTTTCTTCGTATCAGCAATTGTTTACGGTTGGGTGATGCGCAAGCGTGAGAGCGACTACTATGTGGTCTTGGGCGCTGGTTTGATTGATGGCCACAAGGTTGGTAAGTTGTTGGCTAACCGTATTCAAGCCGCAACCGATGCGGGTAAGCGTCGTTTTGAAAAGGATGGCAAGTACCCAGTTATCGTGTTCTCAGGTGGCCAAGGTGGCGACGAGAAGGTTTCCGAAGCACAAGCCATGCGTGATTACGCGGTTGAAACGTTTGGTTATCCAACCGATCAAACGCGTTTGGAAGATCAAAGTCGCACGACGCGTGAAAATATGCGTTTCTCACGTGATTTGATTAGTAAGGAAACGGGCGTGGTTGACCCCTCATTCGAGTTCTTTACGAGTGAATACCACGTCTTCCGTGCGGGATTGCAAGCCCGTGAGTTTGGCATCGAAGCGCAAGGCCGTGGTGGTAAGACACCGTTCTACTACCGTATTCCAGCCTTTATTCGTGAATACATTGCTGTCTTGAACATGCACCGTCGTTTGCACATCGCGATCTCAGCGCTTGTACTTGGTGTTTCAATCATTTTGGCGATTGCCACGCTATTTGTTAAATAAGATTTTTAAAGCCATATCCGAATTTTCGGGTGTGGCTTTTGTTTAATTCTTTGTAAACTTAATTTACAAAAGGGGTTGCAAGTCTGCTAAAATAGCCTATTGACGAATAGAAATAAATAAGAAATTTGGAGGGGAAATTATGCGATTGTTGAAGCCCTACTTTAAGGGTTACAAACTCGATTTGACGATTGCCGTTTTGACGGTGACCATCATGGCGATTTCAATGTTGCTACAGCCAACGTTGCTAACCAACATCGTTCAAGCTATCTCAGACGATAACATGGACAAGGTTAACCAAATTGGTTTCAAGCTATTGGTAATTGCCGGTATCGGGTTGATTGCTGGAATTATTAACACGATTTTTGCGGCCCGTGCCTCACAAGGAATCGCTTCAGATGTTCGTGAAGCGGCTTACCGCAAGATTCAAACGTTCTCATTTGGAAACATCGAGCAATACTCTGTTGGTAACTTGGTGGTTCGTTTGACGAACGACATTACGCAAATTCAAAGTATTTTGATGATGGGGCTACAACCATTGTTGCGTATGCCAATTTTGTTTGTTGGTGGATTTATCTTGGCCGTCCACTCAATTCCTGCTTTGTGGTGGGTTATTGTCGTGATGGTCATCTTGGTTGGTGCTGTGTCAGCGGTTGTCATGGGAAACATGGGTAAGCGCTTCGGTATGATCCAAGGGTTGATTGACCGCGTTAACGCCAAGGCGAAGGAAAACTTGCAAGGTGTCCGTGTGGTTAAGTCATTTAACCAAGAAGACAATGAGCAAAAGCGATTCAATGAAGTTTCTGACGAATTGAACGGTGTTAACTTGCAAATTGGTTACTTGTTCTCAATTATCGTGCCTGCCTTCATGTTTATTGGCCAAGGCTTGATGGTTGTGGCGATTTACTTTGTTGGAAACATGGTTGGTTCTGAGCCAAAGATGTTGGCTCAAATCACAGGATTTACGAACTACTTAATGATCATCATGCAATCTATCATTATTGGTGGAATGATGATGACATTTGCGGCGCGTGGATTTGTTTCTATGGGTCGTATTCAAGAAATTATGAATACGGAACCTGATTTGCAATACAAGGATGTCCCAGAACAAGACTTGTCTGGTGCGGTTGAATTTGACGATGTGTCATTCACGTACCCTGGGGATGATAAGCCAACGTTGAAGCACATTTCATTTGCAGTGCAACCTGGTGAAATGATTGGAATTGTCGGTGCAACCGGTTCAGGTAAGTCAACGATGGCCCAATTGATTCCACGTTTGTTTGACCCAACTGAGGGAACGGTTAAGGTCGGCGGTGTTGATTTGAAGGATACCAACGAATCATCATTGCGTAAGACGGTGTCATTCGTTTTGCAACGCGCAACGTTGTTCTCAGGAAAGATTTCTGACAACTTGCGTCAAGGTAAGGCTGATGCCGAAGAAGCCGACATGAAGCGTGCGGCGCAAATCGCGCAAGCCGCTGAATTCGTTGAGCGTTATGAAGACACGTACGAACACGTAGTTGAAGAGCGTTCATCAAACTTCTCTGGTGGTCAAAAGCAACGTTTGTCAATTGCTCGTGGTGTAATTGGCGATCCTAAGATTTTGATTTTGGATGATTCAACGTCTGCATTGGACGCTAAGTCAGAAAAGTTGGTTAAGGAAGCCCTTGATCATGATTTGCAAGATACGACGACCTTTATCATTGCGGAAAAGATTTCTTCAGTGATTAACGCCGACCGTATTTTGGTTTTGGAAGATGGTGAGTTGGTTGCAGAAGGTGCCCACAAGGACCTGGTTGAGACGTCACCTATCTACCAAGAGATTTACAAGACACAAAAGGCGCAGGAGGCATAAAAGATGAAGAATATTACTGAGTCAATTCGTTTCTTTGCGCACTACTTCAAGCGTTACTGGATGGGGATGATTGCCATCCTGGTGTTCACGATTTTCGCAACGTGGGCGCAAGTTAAGGCGCCAGTTTACATGGGGCGTTCAATTACGGAATTGTCAAAGTACTTGATGGTGAAGTTGAACCCAATGACGGCTAGCCAAGCAAGTTTGCATGATTTCCACCATGCCTTGCTATTGTTCTTCGGCTTTGTGTTGTTGATGCTAACTGGTTTGTTCATTAACGCCTTCATTCAAGCTATCGTGTCATCTAACTCAGTTAATGACATGCGTAAGGGCTTGTTTGGCAAGATGCAACGTATGACGGTGCGTTACTTTGATTCTCACCAAGACGGTGAAATCCTGTCACGTTTCACGTCTGACTTGGATAACATCTTCAACGCGATGAACCAAGCTATTTTCCAATTGTTCTCACAAGTTGCGATGTTGATTGGTGTGGTTTGGATGATGTTCAATGAAAGTCCTAAGATGGCTTGGGTGACGATTGCGTCAACACCAGTTGCGGTTATCTTGGCTGCGTTGATCATTGTGCAAGCGAAGAAGTACGTGGATGCGCAACAAGCTGAAGTTGGTCACTTGAACGGATACATCAACGAGCAAATCAACGGTGAAAAGGTCATTATCACCAACGGTTTGCAAGAAGAGTCAATTCGCGGATTCATCGAGCACAACAACAAGGTGCGTAAGGCAACGACGCTTGGCCAAGCTTGGTCAGGTGTGTTGTTCCCATTGATGCAAGGGATGGGCTTGTTCAACTTGGCTATCGTGATTTTCTACGGTGCCACACAAGCTTTGAACGGTGATTTGGCTTCACGTGCGGCTGGTTTGGGATTGATTGTGACGTTCGTTTCGTTCTCACAACAATACTACCAACCAATCACACAAATCACGTCAACGTACAACATGTTGCAATTGGCCATGACTGGTGCCCACCGTTTGAACGAAGTGTTTGCGCAAGATGACGAAATCAACCCTAAGGACGGTGTGAAGTTCACCGGCGTTAAGGATAAGATTTTGTTGGATGACGTACACTTCGGTTACAACCCTGATCGCGAGATTTTGCACGGTATCAACATCGAAGTGGACAAGGGCCAAATGGTGGCCTTGGTTGGACCAACTGGTTCAGGTAAGACGACCGTTATGAACTTGTTGAACCGCTTCTATGATGTGACGGACGGTGCTGTTAAGTTTGACGGTGTCGATGTACGCGACATGGACTTGAAGTCTTTGCGTGACAACGTTGGTATTGTGTTGCAAGATTCTGTCTTGTTCACGGGTACGATTCGTGACAACATCACGTTTGGTAAGCCTGATGCAACGGATGAAGAAATGATTGATGCGGCTAAGCAAGCCAACATTCACGACTTCATCATGACGTTGGAAGATGGCTATGATACTCAAGTGTCTGATGAAAATTCAGTCTTCTCAACTGGTCAAAAGCAATTGTTGTCAATCGCCCGTACGATTTTGACAGCGCCTGACTTGTTGATCTTGGACGAAGCAACGTCAAACGTTGATACGGTGACGGAAGCTAAGATTCAAAAGGCGATGGATAATGTGATTGCGGGACGTACAAGTTTCGTGATTGCCCACCGTTTGAAGACGATTTTGAATGCGGATAAGATTGTCGTGTTGCGTGACGGAAACGTTATTGAACACGGTAGCCACGCGGAATTGTTGGCGCAAGGCGGCTTCTACGCTGAGTTGTACAACAACCAAATGGTATTTGAATAAGTCATAAATAAAAGACGTCGACTAGCAGTTATGCCGGTCGACGTCTTTTGTGTATTCTCTAGGTGAGAAGTTGCGTTAGCCCCTCTTACATTTATTCATTATAAAAAGTAAATAGGGATGAAAACGTGGAATAAAAATGAATAAATTGTGAATTGACGCCATTCTGTAATGGAAAATTCAAACTTCAAGGCAAGTGGCAAAGTTTCTTCATAACGTTTCGAAAAGTCGTTACGCCTGCGCCAAACTGTTACACCATTTTATCGGTATTCTGAGATAGTCCAACAGAAGGTGGGATGGACCACACTGTTTATGAGAGAAAAAATACAGATTTAGGGAGTACGTCTATGACAAAAAGTGGAGGCTTTTCAATTAAGAAGCGTCACCGCAAGTTAGGCGCTTTGATTGGTTTGGCAGCTCTGGCTGTGCCATTTGCCGCCAATCTGGGTACCTTGGGAGACGCGATTCATGCGGTCACTGGACCGCAGAACGTGTATGAGAGCGAGTTGCTGAATGTCAAATTGAAGACATCACAGGACAAGACAAAGACCACGTGGGATTTGGAGTTTGATCGATCAGAGACGTCTGTCAGTGAGCAGACGGTTAAGTTCAAACTTGATTTGGATAAGGCAGGCCTAAAGGACGCCGAAATCAAGCAAGATGACAAGACGCTAGACATGCGCGAGGGTATCGTGAGTGCGGTGTTGAAGTCACAAAGTACACATTTGATTTTGACCGCCATTAGTACTAATGAAGATAAGCACGATATTACGTTGCCGGTTACTGAGTTGGGACTATATGACGATAAGAATGGTGAAAATAAGCTGCCAGTTGATAATCGCTCAGTCGATTTGACGATGGCGTTTGAGAAGGTTGCTGAAATTGCTAAGGAATCTTCATCTTCTGAGACGGTGACTGAAGCCGTTGCTGAGGAAGAAAAGCAAGATAAGGAAGTTCGTATTATCGATGGAGACACGAATGGGTTGATTCCGTATGATGGGTCGAATCCGATTGATACTTTGAACACCTCTTTGTCAACAAAGCCGATTATCGGTCAAGGAGCTGGTCAAGTTCAGACCGTATTGATTGATCGTTATAGCAGGACAACAGCAATTGATGGTACTCAAACTGGAAAAACAAGTTCTGAGAATTTCCAAATTTGGGCAAATCATGGTTCAGATACAGTGGCATTCCATTCAAATAAAAACTTTTCAAGCGCTGATATTACTTCAGGAAAGATTAATATTTTTCAAAAGTTTGATCGTCCATCCGTGAAAATTGATGGTGGGGATTCTACGACACCAGTGTCAGATAATACGCTGCTAAATAACTATCACAATCAATATCAAACTAACGGTGGAAATAATAACCAATCATCATATATGATTTTGTTTGGAAATAAGAACAACGTTAGTCAAAGTGATTTGGATGATAAAACTTTTTCTATCCTCTACGATAATGTTGGATCATATGTTGACTATCTTGGAAATGAAGTTCAAATGGGTGCAGTAATGACCATTGGAAACATCCAGAAGGTTAGTTCAGACCATGATCATTTGGGAACACGTGTCTATATTGATGTTCCAAATAATTTGTATTCAGGAATTTTGTACCAAGGAATTGACTCACTTGATATTACAGTGCAGTTCTACGTTTCATCAAACGGACAGTTTACCAACCTTCTGTCAGTTCCGACAGATGCTAGCGCGCAAATGACTTTCGATTCATTGAACAACTTTGGTGCAGTAACCGGTTCTCAAAATGTAAGTAATGGTTTTTCATGGACTGAAACGACATATGATATTAGTAATGCGCGATACGCTGAGTCTGTAGACAAGATTTCAGGAATTAAAGGTACGGATGCAGTTGCAAATCGTAGTCTGGCTAAGGAAGCCACAGTGACGTCGATGAAGCAAGATTCAGCTCGTAATGGTATGTGGTATTCACAAGGGCACGGTAACTATACTAACTCTTCATATACAGGAACAAATTGGATTGATAATATCGATGATTCAAACAACACGTTCACACGGGGTGCCTTGTCATATCCTATTTCAGGAGAGACGTCTTCATTCCGTTTGTACACAGGAACTGGAAACACTTGGCAAACGTTGACATGTGCTTCTTTGAACCCATTGCAATTGGATGCGCCACGTAAGCTTGTGACCGATGATGTTTTGATTACTAGCACTGCGGATGCGGCTAACTATAACAACGCCGTTGGACAGCTG
The DNA here is from genome assembly GCA_001436895.1 of Weissella confusa. Classification (GTDB taxonomy): domain Bacteria; phylum Bacillota; class Bacilli; order Lactobacillales; family Lactobacillaceae; genus Weissella; species Weissella confusa. Next base: position 11,883 of record JQAY01000002.1, on the reverse strand, counting down.
AATTCTGCCAACGGTAATGCGGCGGTACAAGAAGCAATTAAAACAACACGAGAAGGCTTTGGAGAATATGATCCAAAGGTGTATGCATCATACGCCGCTTATGTTGCTGCTCGTGAGACGGCTGTAAATGAAGCGATTACTGCAACGGGTGTTGCTTACGGAAACATGTATGGGCAAAATTTGGCCACAAAGCCGGCCCAAACAATTGGGGACGTTATCTATTTCAACTACGACTACTGGGTAATGCAACCAACGTACCGTATTGGAACGGATTCAATTGCTAAGCCAAATGAAGTTGTTATGACTGATACATTGGATGCTGGAGTTACGTTGCGTAGCAATAGCAAAAGCGATATGAAGTCATTTACATCGAGCGATATTATTATATACAACACGAATGGGACAGCGTTTGCGTATGGTAAGGACAAGGATTATACCGTTGAACTTGATGTGGTGGAAGTAAATGGTGAAGATTGTCAAAAAATTACAGTAACTTTCACTGAGGCTGGTCGAAATAAGATGGATTTTGATGGCAATAACTTGGCCTGGAATTTGAATGTACACGTGCCGGCGACGAAAGTTTTGTCTACTGGTGTAGAAGGCATCTGGTATAATACAGCTAATGTTATGACCGGCGTAAACAAGCCGAACGGCATTTTCACAAATAAAGTAAACGTTAAGCTGCTACCTTTGCATGATAATGATTTGATCTTGTACAAGGTTGATGATGATGCACCAAGAAATCAAGTTAACGGTGTTACGTTTAATCTAGAACTTACGCACGCGTTCAATGGATGGGATGGAGAAAAGCCAACATTTACGCCATTGACTGACCCACAAAATATTCCGGGAACATCATCATCGCAAGGCTCAACTTGGGAATACGATGCTCTTAACATCGGAAAGTACCTGCTTACTGAAACGGGTGTACCGGGTGGTTATATTAACTCAATGCCTGTTTTAAAGGATGATGACGGGAAAATCATGTACGATGATAATGGAAATGAATTGCATGGTATTCGCTTCACGGTAACAGAGACGTTGGGCAAGGATGGAAAGTACACGCACACTATGAGTGGCGATTCGGATGAAGACAAGAAAGCGTTGATTGGATTGTCACAAACGAAGGCACCTGATCAAACGACAGGACCTGCTCAATGGACGGCCTCAATCGAAAACCCACGTGTGCCGACGCAGTTTAAGTTGAATAAGGTAGATGCTGATGGTAAGGCGTTGGCTGGTGCAAAGTTCCAGTATGCGCTGCAATCAGATGCTATAGCTTACAAGAATGGTCAAATCACTGATAATCCTTGGGTAGATATGACCGAACAAGCTGGGGGCGTGCACACTATTGCAGATGGAACAAAGCTTAAGTTTAACCAAACTTACGTTGTCCATGAAGTGACTGCGCCATCTGGATATGCGATGGAGGACGATTTCTACTTTATTGTTGTACCACAAAATGTATTTTCTGATCCTAGCTTTAGTTATGGCGATGGGCCTTTGATTACAGAGGATTTGAATGGTACTTCGGCAAATATGGATGCACCAGTTAACTTCTTGCAAGTTAACGAAGGCGGTTCATACTTGAAGTGGTTGCCTGCGAAGGAGGATACGTCAACAAAGCCTTACTCTACTTGGGTTGGGGACTTTAATGTTGCTAACAGCGCTAAGTCAATCTTCCCTCGTGTTGGAGGAACGGGAATTCAAGCATACATTGGTGCCGGTTTGATCGTTATGTTGATTGCCGGTGGGGCAGCTTGGTACATCAAGCGCCGTCAAAACCAATAATTTTGATACACATATTTGAAAATTAAAATTGCTTGAATAAGCCGGTTGTGAACAGAAATGTTCGCAGCCGGCTTTTCTGTTGCATTTTTGGTCATAAACCCATCGAGAATTTCCAAGAGTCTTTAATTGACAGCCACAGACAAGTTGTATCTTGTCCGTAATATAGGATGAGTAAAAATATGTAAGGGGACGCCAACGATGAGCAGTCGCATGCGAAAATTGAATACTCGATTTAGTGTGCTGATTCTATTGGTGCCGCTGTTATGTAATCTGTTGCTATTTAGTCAGGTGGCGTATGCGGAAGCTAAAAACGCCTTAATTAGTAACCTGCCAGCCAAAATTGAAAACGGATTATTGGATGCCATTGAAGATGCCGGTCAAGTGTCACTGCCAGATGTGGTTGGTGCTGGTAAGGATAATCCAACGTTGATGGGTGAAGGTGAGCTAGAACCGACGACACCAACGAAGCCTGCGGTGCTAAAAAGTGTTGCCGGAACAATTTATGACTACTTCGATTATGAAGGGGTACCGTTTGTGATTAAGGTTTCACAGCGTCGTGCCTTTATGGATTATGAGATTACGTTCGACAAGATGGAAGAGAACTTCCAACAGTTCCAAACAGACCAGGAAGCGGGCGTATTCCCGGTTGAATTCGGGGTTGATGGCGATCGCGTTGGAAGTGTTGAAAGTATTACATTAAACGACAAGCCAATTAAGTTGGATAGTAAAAATCGTTTCATCGTTAATGCGAAAACTGAAAAACAAGTGTTTAAATTCACGTTAAGGCCACCGGCAAATAAGAAATATGGTTTGATGATTGTATCGCCAGTACGTGAGGAAATGTATGAAGATGGACATGTGAATAACTACATTCCACGTGAGATTCACATGGGCGTACTGTTTTTCCCATTTGCCAGTGATTGGGTGAATGACGATCAAAAAATGACGGTGTATGACGAACAGGATGAACGTGCAACGCTGAAGCGACCGGATGATTTGATTCCGACTGAGACGTTGAAGGGGTACAGCGCAACGATTAAGGCAGATGCCTACTCTGATCCAAATAAGATGAAAGTGTATCTGAACCAAGATGCGGTCGAAGGTGATTATTTGATTATCGAGGAACGTTTAAACGCCGATAAGCGGAGTAAGCTGGCAAATATGTGGGGTGAAACTTGGTGGAATTCAGAGCAAAATGATCACGGTTTGTATTACTATGAGAAGTTTAATGAGCAATCACCAGGTAAGAATTACTCGGTGATGATTTCTGTAATTGAGTTAGTTGCGAGCCGAGCTAAGCGGGGCGAAATTACAATCTATTACCCATATGTTGGGACTTATAAAACGAAGCATGTCGATAGCAACGGTGATGTTAAGTGGACTACTCATTTGATGGGCGCCTACGTGACGTTATCCGACTTTATTCCAGGTACGAATGGTGGTCATACAGGTGGAGATGGCGATAATGCAGATCCGTATTTGAACCTGTCGAATAATTTGTATTCGGGGTTGTTGTATAACAAACTCTCGGATTTCCAAGTTGAGTTCCAGTACGTCGATTTTGAGAATAAGCATCTGATTGATGTGCAGAAGACGGATAAGAAGATGTCGTATCTAACGTTTGCGTCGTTGAATGCTAATCGACGGACAAATCCTTGGGGACCGGACGCTGCGATTGAAAAGCGTTATGACTATGCGGAAGGTGTTGGTTGGGCTGGCCCAAACGAAAACAAGGGTGTAACGGTTGAAGGGGCGACAATCACTTATCATAATGGCAAGTACATCGGAACAACAGATGCTGCGTATCAAGGCCAAACGGGTAATGATATCTGGCAAGACTATTTGAATGGTGAAAATTTTGAGCGTTCGGCGGTTTCGTTTGTGCTGGAAGGCACATCCGCGAAGGTGCGCATGGGGTCATTGACCAACGGTGTTTGGGGTGCTTTCTTGAGTTCTAGTATCTCAGTGCCTAACGATGAGGAGTTCTCATTTGATATTGATACAACTGTTGGAACGCGTGATAAGCCATCAGTTAATAAATTCGTCCATAAAGACACAAATGATTTGAATAATACATTGTTGGCAGATGCCACTAAGCCGTTCTGGTATTGGACATATCCAACAACGTACGCGAACGGCGAAGATTACTTGCTATCACCAACAGCCGTTGAAGCAATTGTTAATCTACCTAAAGTAGGTGGGGATGCGGTTATTCTGGCTGGTGCGATAGCGGATAGTGTTCAGGTATATAACACGGCGGGTACAGGTGATGACGCAACGGTAGGCAATCGCGCCAAGATGACTCACCTAGAGGATTATAAGGTAACAATCGAGGATCGTAAGGTTAAGGTGACATTGACCAAGGAAGGTGTGCGTAAGCTGATGTTTAACGGTTCGGATTGGGCGGTTGGCGTTAATGTGCGTCATTCGGTGGCTGAATATTTGACGGATGCAACTTATACCCAACAATCAGCGGTTTCATATACGTTCGACAACGTGCTGTGGAATCGTACGCAGCAATCGAACGTGGTGAGTCATCAGCGAAAGGGAACGGAACCTGAAAAGCCTAGTGAGGCCATCACGGCGTCATTTGCGGTTAAAAATATGAATCAATCTGGCGACCGTTCATTGGTTGGCGGTGAATTTGAGTTGATTGATGACAAGGGCAAACAATTGCCTAAACAAAATTCGGGTAGTCACACAACGCTTTGGGGAGGTCTGACAAAAGGCGAGTATACGTTGCGACAAACTGGTGTAGCGAACGGTTATTGGCTTGATAACACGACGTACCAAGTGACCGTGGTAGATGGTGTTGTTACGGTAGATTTGCCAACGAGTGCTGATTCAGGATCGTCAGATGTTCATGAAGTGATTTTTTCGAATGATGTGAATGGCCTCGTGTTCCGTAAGTTTGTATTGGGGGATGACCCCAATAAGCCGCTTGCCGGATCAACGTATCGATTAACTCGTGTGAGTTCGGGGCACGGTCGTGAATTTACGACGCGCGAAACAGGACAAACATTGCCTGGATTGAGCCAAGGACTTTATACGCTGGAAGAAATTGCCGCACCAACAGGGTTTGTGGTGGATCAGAAGGTGTACTGCTTTGAAGTGACGGCGACTGGCATTGACGGTTCGCCAACTGAAATGGCGGCGGATTGTGTGCCGCTTGGCGATAAGCTGAAATACGACAAAGCGAAAGACGAGTGGTTGGTGGATGTGCCAGCAGAACAGGTGAAGTCAATCTTCCCCCGTGTGGGTGGAAGTGGTGTCATGATGTTTTGGGTTGTACCAGGTGTGTTGCTGCTAATTAGTGGCAGCATGGCTTACCGCCAACGTCGACAATAAATAATGAGTTGAGATGCGTAGCGATACGCATCTTTTTTATATGGAGGCAAACAAATAGCGCCGGCTCCAAATGGAACCGGCGCTACATGCGAAATTACTGACTGCTCTGGCTGGGAACCGACCAATCAGCTTGAAACCCTTGTCGTTTAGGCGTTTTCAGTATTGAATTCTATTCACTCCCCCAGTTACTCCCCCAGTTGTCATTAAAAGCTGACTAATTGAGTGAAAATATCGGCCGTCTTTGATCGCATTTCATCTGTGACGGTAGCATAAATTGCTAAGGTAGTTTTTACGTCATCGTGTCCAACTTGTGACTGCAAAGTCTTAATATCCATGCCAGCTTGAACCGCAAGTGTGATATATGTGTGCCGTAACCCGTGAATGTTAATTTGAGGGACGTCCGTATCACGTATGGCTGATAGTAGCCACGAACGTGGTTGATTGCCTGAAATGCGATTATCAAGTCGCTGGTTGGTCCAAACGATGCCATTGGCAGATATACCACGTTTCATCAATTGCTGTCCTTGAATAGCCCGCCAGTGTCTTAGGATGCCGGCAGTTTTTTCGTCTAGCATAACCTTGCGATTGCCCGCCTTCGTTTTAGGCGGGTTAATAACGACACCATGGCCAGTTGTTTCGCTAGTGGTCTTGCTAACGATAATATGTGGCTCATTGACCTCTAAATGAATATCGGACCATGTAAGCGCACGAACCTCACCATTGCGCATCCCCGTAAATGCTAACAAACGGAGATAGGCGTACTTGTGATAGTTGATAGCATTATCATACTTGTCTTGTACAGCTTGCATGAATGTTTGAAGTTGCTGACGATCATAAAATTCAACTCGATATGATCTATCAGGCTTTGAAACTGCCGTGGGGTATCGAACGTCATTAAGCGGGTTGTTTTCTAGCAGTTCGTAAGATACGGCAATATCTAATGCTTTTCTGAAATGATCGACTTTGCGCTTGTACGATGAGAACAGGCCAGCTAACCAATTAACCCAGCGTTGTAATTCAACTTTTGATAGTTTGGCCACTTTGACGTTATCGAACCATTTAGAGGTGAGAACATACATTTCAAATGAACGAGCCACCTTGCTTGTGGTTGATAGCCTTTTACCGCGCACGTATTCTTGCAGATACATATCAACAAGTTCATTAACGGTTAAGTCAGTCGTGACACCGTCAAACTTACCGGCGTCAGCATCCAATGTTGCTTGCCGTTCCCAATGCTTTGCTAGTGTTTTAGTTTCAAATTTAGTTTTTGTCTTTTCACGGCGCTTGCCCTGTTTGTCCGTCCAACGGATGCGCACGGAGTAGGTGCCGTTTTTTTGTTTCGTAATACTCATAGTTAAGCCTTTCCATGCGAGCAGCCAACTCTATGTATGGCATTAAGGTTTGAGTATGTGATGAGGTGGCGCAATATTGCGCTGACCCCAAGTTAGCAATGCCTGCTAATTATTGAGGAATATTGAGATTATTTTTCCCACGATTGGGGATGCCTACTTTTTGTTGTCCGACAAGCTTGAATCGTAAATATCTCGTAAGTGTTGTTCTATCCAATTAATCTCGCGTTTATGGTCAGAGCGCTTGAGTTTTTGGTCGATGTATTCGTCTGTAAGTGTTTCTGTGTTTGGAAAGTCCATACCAAGTAGGTCTTTTAACTCATCTAGCGTTTCATGGTTGCCAGCTAAAGCCTCACCAACGACTCTATAAAAAGCGTTTGAAATAGTTCTAGCTATGTCGTCCTTGTCGGCATCCTTAATAACTATCCCTTTTTGTGCTGCTAGGTTCAGGGGCTTTTCCGCTGTACGTTGACCAAGAATATCAAATAAAGACAAGTTCTTTAGGTATTCTGTATTGCGCCCTTGTAGCAAGTATTCGTTTTTAACTCCGTCTGGGAAGAATTCGTTGTATTTAAATTTTGATTGCCCTTGTAGGTATGGAATAGTTACACCAAAGTAGTTGGCCAACTTTTGGAGCTGCTCCATTTTAGTTGGTTCGCGCTCACCGTTCTCATACCTTGATAGAGATGATTGTGCAATGCCGATGTCAGCACTCATTTGCACAAGTGTTACACCTTTTTCCTTGCGTAGTTTCTTTAGTCGTTCACCTATTGTCATGATTTACACCTCGACTTTCTATAACGTTATTTTAGAACGAAATATCCCAATTGGCAATTTATGCATTGACAATATGACAAACGGGATATTATTATAGTTGAAGTCGAATATGACAAACGGGATATTTTGAAACAGGAAGGATAAAACATGCAAGCGATTATTACGAAAGACCAGCAACTTGCTTTGTTGCGGAAGGCTGGCGAAGAACGACTAGGCACTGGAGCCTTGGCTGAGAAGCTGAAGATTAATCGCCACACCGCACGAAGAGTGCTAGACGGTGAAGCGCCAATAGTAGTTAATGGCAAGATTTTTCAAGCAGTCAATAATTATCTGATTTCGGAACTGGCAAAGTAACAAACCAGCTTCGCTTTTTCAAGAAGAAAGGGAGTGAGCGAATGTAGGATAACGACGAACACAACAAAAAAACACCACAGCGAGCAGGCCGTGGCGTCAGATAACTATAAGGAAGGTAATTATACCATGGATGAATTAGTAATGTACGGCACACCAGCCGAAGGTGTTTATACAACAAGTGAAATTGTGGCGAAGTATACGGGCGTATCTGTTGAACACGTGCGACAACTTACGGACAAGCACAAGGGTCAACTAGAACGATTTGGAATTTTGGGTTTTGAAAACTCAAAATTAGACGGACGAGGACGACCACACAAGATTTGGCACTACAACGAGCAACAAGCAACGTTGCTTATTACGTTCATGCGGAACACGGATGCGGTGGTTGAGTTCAAAAGTAATTTAGTTGCCGCGTTCTATTCACAGCGTGAGGAACTAACACATAAGACAATTGCCCTTGCCAACATTAAGCCAGTGAATAAGTCACTTAGTGAAGTAGTCCATGATAGTTGGCCAGATAACCCGCATATGTACTCAACGATCCATAACTTAGCGTTGAAAGTTGTCACGGGTAAGAATGCTAAGCAACTTAAAGCAGAGTTTGGTGTATCAGACGCTAAAGACGCGCTAACAGCGGAACAAGTATCAGACCTAGAGCATGTTAGAGAAGCTATTAAAGCATTGTTGCTAATTGGTAAGAGTTACGAGGAAGTTAAGGAAGCACTAGCATGACAGACACACAAACATTCTTGTTACAACTACTTGGCATTCTTGCTGGTATTTCTATTATTTACGTCATCGCGTGCATTCTAATTGATTTATATATGGGCGCATTGGTGATTGAAGAAGTAGACGATTAACGATGTGACCTCGGCAAGTCTGAAAACTACCACAGTATCTAGTAACGCATGGGGATGCATCCCCAATACCAAAGAAGGATGGTTTTGATTATGAATAAGTATGACTACACGGCGAAGAAGCACCCAGCACTACAAACGGAACGGTATGTACCTGTAACGGTCAATGTACCTGATAAGTACGATTTAGTGGGGACTGTGTCTGAATTGTTGGCGGCAATGCACGCAGTAGATATGGAAACGGTGGAAGATGATGCAGTGGGGGCAGTTGAACGAAGCCCAATGGTAACAGACGCATGGGTCCGACTGACAATGGCTATTGAAGAGTTGGCCAAGGATATGGGGAGCGTGGCAATGTTTGATTTAGCACCGGCTACTAGTCAACAACCTAATGACCCAATGGGGCTATATGACGCAACTGGAAAGCTATATAAGGCGATTGAGAGTAAAGACATTGAGAAGGCGCTAACACACGTTAAGTACATGGAAGAAATTGCCCGTACTTATGCAGACCCGCATAGCGCTGCACACGATCCGTTTAACTTGTTTGAATTAACCGAGAAGTTGAACGGTGCCATCGATGCAGATGACAAGCATGAAGCAAATGCTGTATTAGCGGAATTGGCCGAGAAGGTTCAAGACGGCTTGAAACGTGCAAAGGCAGACCGAGAGTTTAACGAAAACAACTAAACGCAGACGCCACACGGCTCACTGGTGGCGTCATACATACACAACAAACTAATTAAAGGACAACTTTATTAGTTATTACCGTGCCAGCACCTTGTATTTGGTGGCTGGTGTACATAATGTGACCCAAGCAAGTCCTTAAACTGCCCAGTGGAAAGTCTTTGTGTTTATCAAAAATAAACCGAATGCGAGCAGCCAACTCACCACAAAGAAAAAACGACTAGTAACCTGTGCCGACCAAAGCCCGTTACTAATCGTTACCACGCACCCAAAAGAAAGGAGACGGTTTTATTTATGAATGCTACCAGTATACCAGATAACGAGAGCTTAGTGGCGGCACTAGACCGGCTAACGGCAGCGATAACGGCGCCAGAGAAAAGCCCGTGGTTATCTAAGATTAAGGCTTATAACTATTTGGATGTGTCGCCTAAGACCTTTCAAAAATTGATAGATGAAGGCGTGATTAAGCCACATTCACTGTTTGAATTTGGTGTAGCACGGGAATTGTTTAATCAATCGGAATTGGACGAAGCTATAAAGCGATTATAAGGAGGCGATGAGATGAAAGGACTAGACAACGCCACAATTAGACTGGTGGCAAGTGATGTGAATGATTTGATTAAGGAAGGCGGGCACAGTCAACTAGCCGTTATTGCAACAAGTGGGGTGGCTTTGACCTTGCAGGCGCTTATTAGTGCAACAACGGCTGATGAGTTGCCATATATGGTGACAAGCAATGTACGCAATTTATTGCGTGAATTGGATAAGCCAAAGACGAGTTCAGACTTTGAATTAGGTTTCATGTTGGCTAGTGGAGCGGTAACAGAAGCTGTGAACGAAACAGAGTTAAACAGCTACAATAAGCAAAAGTATTTGGCTACTTTGGCACAGGTTAAGAAAGATATCGCCCGCATGTTGGCCGGTGGTGACGGTGAACACGAGCTAAAAGGTGAAGCTTACACCCAGTTTTTTACCGACAAGATAAAAGAGCTAGATCATGCCGGCCCAGATTGGATGCGGCACGGATTCAATAAGAATAAGGGCACGATTACAAACACGGTCAATAACGAGAAGTTTTTAGCAGTGATGCGTGAGCGACTAGACATTATCGTGACCTATGAAGAGCCGGACGGGCACCTTTGGACGGGTGAGCATTGGCGACCATTCAAAAAGATTGTAGAGGCCCGAAACGCAGTTAAGAGTAGCGTGATTTTTGAGTTGAGTGATTGGGAAGCATACGAGGGCATGACAAACCAGGATATTAACAAGCTCACAACTTACGTACAGGCATACTTACTGGATAACCAAGACGTGACCTTTAATGCTGACAATTACGTCAATTTTGTTAACGGTACGTTTGACCTAGAGACAATGCAGGGACACGTATTTAAGCGCGAGGACTATTTGACTAGCAAGTTGCCAGTGGCTATGAAAAAGAGCACGGACGGTGGACTGGTTGCTGAATATGCCCGTTACTTGCTGGGTGATGATGCAAAGACCTTGATTGAGTGGTTTGGTTACATGTTTTTTAAGGACGCCAGCACACTAAACGCTTTGCTGTTTGTGCAAGGTGTTGGTGGTAACGGTAAGAGCACGTTACTTAAAGCGATGCTAAAAGCGTTTGGAGAAAATGCCGGTAGTATCTCATTTGAACAGTTAACGGGTAAGGAAAAAGACCGTTTCCTTGATACGCTGGCGAAGCAATGGGCCAATATCATGACCGAGAGCGATGAGAACATTGATCGTAAAGGTATGGCGCTTATTAAACAATTAAGTGCTGGGGATCCGATTACAGCAAACCCCAAAGGTAAGGACGCCTACACATTTTACCCGCGGGCAAAGTTCATTGTGTCAGCCAACTACCGCCTACCTGTGTTTGATAACTCAAAGGAATATCAGCGACGTTTGATTTTGCTAAATGCCAGCGCACCGAGCCTAGACGATATGCCAGAAGCCGATGCAAAGGCTATTAAAGAAAAGTACAACCCAGCCAATTTAGAAGCAGCGTTACCAGAGTCTATAGGTTATGCACTGATTGAGGCTAAGAAAGCAATGGCAGCAAAGAAGTTAACCATATCTGATGCAGCACACAAGCGCACACTAGACTGGTTGGCTGGGGATGATATTTTAGGGCAGTTCAACAACGAATATCATGACAGCATTAAAGGAATGTATGGCGCGACAGTGAAATACATTCACGGCCTGTTTGTGACCTTTATGGAAGATGCAGGCATTTCTGAACCGTGGACGGCTAATCGATTGAAGAACGAATTACAAGCCAAAGGGTTCCGTGTTGAACCAGCACCACGTCGAGGCATCGTTGAAGATGCAGAGTTGATAGATGATTGGGACAAGCCAGCGCGTAACCGAGTTGTGGGGTTTGGGATCAAAACAGACTGATTTGTAGTTTAAGCTACACACTTGTAACAGATTTGACTACATAAAGAATTCAGCAATGGTGGGCTTTGAGAGGGCTAAACTACAAAAACTACATTATTTAAATGTTTAATGAATATAACCAAAGTAACTAAATAACTATATATATTTTTTAATAGGGTGAAGAAAATTGAAACCGTATTTTTTGTAGTTTTGGTGCCTTAAACGTTGATATACAGGCGTTTAAGGCGACTACAAGTAGTGTTATATTGCGTAGTTGAAGTGTCACAAATAATTGATTTAGAAAGGAAACGGCATGTATATGGACGTTGCAAGTCAAAAAT
>JQAY01000019.1:4649-4874 GCA_001436895.1 Weissella confusa | reverse complement strand
ATCGGAAACCTACACATTCGTTGAAACGATATTCAGTTTTGAGTGACTTACACTCAATTAAATACATCATGGGGAATTAGCTCAGCTGGGAGAGCACCTGCTTTGCAAGCAGGGGGTCATCGGTTCGATCCCGATATTCTCCATTGAAACCTGCGGGTTTCAATATTAGATCTTTGAAAACTGAATCATAATTGTAAATTTTTAAATTCATTTAATATTGTTAAT
>JQAY01000019.1:3472-3692 GCA_001436895.1 Weissella confusa | reverse complement strand
TTGAGCCACATACTCAAACTTATATCATCAACGTCAGTTGATAGGTTAAGTTATTAAGGGCGCATGGTGGATGCCTTGGCACTAGGAGCCGATGAAGGACGGGACTAACACCGATATGCTTCGGGGAGCTGTAAGTAAGCTTTGATCCGGAGATTTCCGAATGGGGGAACCCAACTTGTTATGCAAGTTATCACCTAATGAATATATAGTTAGGTTGAAG
>JQAY01000019.1:3020-3246 GCA_001436895.1 Weissella confusa | reverse complement strand
GTAGACGTTGTGAACTGAAACATCTCATTAGCAACAGGAATAGAAAGAAAAATCGATACCGTCAGTAGCGGCGAGCGAAATCGGTAGAGCCCAAACCAAAGTGCTTGCACTTTGGGGTTGTAGGACTGACATTGTGGAGTTACAAAGTTAACATTTAGCAGAATCAGCTGGGAAGCTGAGCGAGACAGGGTGATAGCCCCGTATGCGAAAAGTGTTGACCTCCCGT
>JQAY01000019.1:2463-2899 GCA_001436895.1 Weissella confusa | reverse complement strand
CAGGATCCTGAGTACGGCCGGACACGTGAAATCCGGTCGGAATCCGCGAGGACCATCTCGCAAGGCTAAATACTCCCTAGTGACCGATAGTGAACCAGTACCGTGAGGGAAAGGTGAAAAGCACCCCGGAAGGGGAGTGAAAAAGTTCCTGAAACCATGTGCCTACAAGAAGTTAGAGCCCGTTAATGGGTGATAGCGTGCCTTTTGTAGAATGAACCGGCGAGTTACGATACCATGCAAGGTTAAGGTGGAAAGACCGGAGCCGTAGCGAAAGCGAGTCTGAAATGGGCGAATTAGTATGTTGTTGTAGACCCGAAACCAGGTGACCTACCCATGTCCAGGGTGAAGGTGCGGTAAAACGCACTGGAGGCCCGAACCCGTGCATGTTGAAAAATGCTGGGATGAGGTGTGGGTAGCGGTGAAATTCCAATCGAAC
>JQAY01000018.1 GCA_001436895.1 Weissella confusa | reverse complement strand
TGTGTTCTTTGCCATCGTGCCGTTTGAATAGTAGTAGCGCAGTTGTCCATCTTCCCAGCGCAAACCTTGCATCTGGTTGTAAACACGGTCTATCAGCGCTATATAGTCATTCATCGTATACGTCGTTCCAAAGAAACGGTATGCCATGTCCGCCCAGTATCCATCAGGATCAGAATGGTTAGTTCCTCCCGATTGGTGACTGACCATAGAATGGCTCCATACAGTATTACCCAAAGATGGTTTTAAGTTATACCTAATTAAGTACTTTGCTTGCAATACAGCTAAATTGTATAACTCATGCGCAAAAGGATCCTTACCTTCAACCTGCACCTGTTCGGTTTGAATAAATCTCGAGTTACCAATTGGTCCCGCTCCCCAAGATAGAAAGTCAGGATCAGCAATCTCAATCGCCTGCTTTTCATCCACAAAAGAGTGAACAAACGCGGAATCAGAATGACCTAGCATATAATTAATCTCATTCCAAATTGCATTGTTACTCCACTTATCACTAGAGTTCGCGGTTTCATGCACAATCACGCCTTCCGGCTTTTTGTGTCTATAGTTCATATCTGCGTCTGAACGATGATTTAACCACCATTGAATATGATTCTGTGTATCATTTTGTGCCCAATTCTTGGAAAAAATATAGTCATTCACAGAATTTGCACTTGCATTGCTTTCATTTGCGAATACAAATGTTCCTACGGCTAATCCTGTAACGACAGCCAACTTACGCCACTTCATAATGAAAATTCCCTTTATTTCTGTCTAAAATCGCCATTCCTTAATTAAAATATCCCGGAAAAAGTTCTTCAATGGCAGTTTTATAATCTAAGCTTTCATCATTTGCCTTGTTTATTACCTGTGCAATATTCAAGTCAGAGAATGCACCTGATGGAATCCCCTGATTCTCCAATTGTTTACGTGCCTCTTTCACCATATCTTCCGTAATTGGCGCGCCGGAATCAGCAGTCATAATTGAAGATTTTGCAGCAGCGGCCTCACTAAATTCACCCGCCGGCTTAAATTCTGAAGTGGTGCTGTACGAGGAAGCTTGGGAACTAGTCTCGCTGACCTCGTTAACGGCACTAGACACAGCTGCTGAACTCTTTTGACTTACAGAACTGTTAGTACTGCTAGTACCGCTATGACTACTAGATTCAGTTTTTTTTGTGCTGTTTTGCTCGATTACTGCCTTACTTGGTTCATTGTTAATCAGCGATGCTGCGTAAACGCCTGCTGAACCTAGCAATAGAACTCCCGCAGCCACGCCTAAAATCTTCACTTTTTGATTTCGCATTCTATTATTCTCCTAAGAAAAACTCCGTCTGTCCAGTATACAACAAAAAGCAAGGCCTTTTCTTGAAAAAACCTTGCTTTTACATTAAAGAATATGAATGTTTTGCGACAAATACCTTTGTTCGTCACTAGTGATCTTCATCGTGAGCAAAGTTGAAACTTGATGGAATCTTGAATTCCTTACGTACTTCGTTCAACGCCGCGTTGAAGACTTGGTCCATGTCAAAGTAACGGTATTGTCCCAAACGACCACCGAAGATGAATTGGTCCTTGTGTTGGCGCGCTTCCTTAGCGTATTCCTTGTACAAGTTCGTGTTCTTCTCATCGTTAACTGGGTAATATGCTTCCTTTGAACGATCCCAAGTTTGTGGGTATTCCTTCGTAATGATTGTCACACCATCGTCTGACAATCCATCGAAGTGCTTCCACTCCATCACACGCGTGTATGGCGTCTCAGCATCCGTGTAGTTGATAACTGAGTTTCCTTGGTAGTTGTCTGATTCGATAACTTCGTGCTCGAAACGCAATGAACGGTACTCCAACTCACCAAACTTGTAATCGAAGAATTGGTCAATCATTCCCGTGTACAAGATACGTGGGAATTCTGCAATGTACTCATCCTTGTGCTCGAAGAAGTCTGAGTTCAAACGAACATCAATCAAATCATTGTCCAACATCTTCTCAAAGATTTGAGTGTATCCACCAATTGGAATACCTTGGTAACGGTGGTTAAAGTAGTTGTTGTCGTAGATGAAACGAACTGGCAAACGCTTGATGATGAACGCTGGCAATTCAGTTGCCTTACGTCCCCATTGCTTTTCAGTGTAACCCTTGATCAACTTCTCGTAAATATCAGTACCAATCAATGAGATAGCTTGCTCTTCCAAGTTGCGTGGCTCACGGTCACCCAAGTCAGCCAAAGCAGCGTTCTTTTGCTCTTCGATCTTAGCCTTAGCTTCTGCAGGAGTCTTAGTTCCCCACATCTCGTAGAACGTGTTCATGTTGAATGGCAAGTTGTACAACGTACCCTTGTAGTTTGCCACAACTTGGTTTTGGTATCCGTTAAATTCAGCGAATTGGCGGATGTAGTCCCAAACTTCCTTGTTATCAGTGTGGAAGATGTGTGCACCAAAGTCGTGAACCGTAATTCCGTGCTCCGTGTGTGTATACATGTTTCCAGCAATGTGTGGACGCTTTTCAATAATCAATGAGCGCTTACCGCGCTTGGCTGCCTCGTAGGCAAAAATTGAACCAAATGGTCCAGCACCGACAATAAGGTAGTCGTAGTTCTTATCATTCAAAGTCATTTTTTGATGATTTCCTTTCAGGATATAAAAAATCTTCTGAAACTACTTTACCATAATTTCAAAAGATTTTGTGCTATTTAGTTAACACCTATCTTACAAACACTGCATATTTTTTGATATTAATGCACCCATTATTTCTCAGTTTATATTTGTGACTCCCTCATTTACAGCATTCAATAACGAATGATCATTTATATATTGTCACCTAGCGGGTCTAAGTAGTATTGTTAACATATTCATTATAAAATTTTTGAAAGGTTGTACTTTAATGAAAGATTACTTCAAGCAGTCTTTAGTGCCTGTTTTATTTTTTATCATCAGTGCAGTTACGCTTGGAAGCTTATATATCCAAAACTACGGTCCCAAATCCTTAGGGGATTACGATATGCACATATATAACACTTATGCAGTAGCTACAGGTCAGTTATCTGGAAAATTTATTGTTAATAATCAAAAAAACGGCATAAAGGAAATGATGATACAGGGCCCCTCAGATGAATTGACACTAAACGGCGCCAACTTCATTTATGAACCCATGGTTCTACATCCATTCACTAAAAGCAAAGAATACTCTCTGCAGAAAAAGTCTTATAACAATACTCCTGCGAATATGACCAATGTCCCCGTTCGCACACAATATCCGTTTATTAATTGGGTACCCCAAGCCATTGGATATAACATAGCTAAACACTTTGGTGCATCAATCTGGGGAATGTGGCAAGGTGCTCGTATAGGGAACCTCGCAATTTATGTCATTCTAGTTGCCATTGCTATCGTCATCATCCCCAATGGCCGCTGGATTCTTGCGTTAATTGGATCTTTTCCATTGTCAGTATTCCTATCGTCATCTTTAAGCGGCGACGCTTTGAACATCTCGATTTCTACCCTATTCGTAGCCTACGTATTACACTTGAGAATGAATTCTTTAAGAAGTACTCAAATTTCAAAAAAACAGATTTCAGTACTAATCATTTTCACCTTGCTGTTATTCTCTCTTAAAGTGGCATATGTCCCCCTATTGATTATTATCTTAGCAATACCAAATCGGTATTATTCGTTTAAAAAGAAAGTATCATCTATTGGTGGCAGCGGCATTTTAGGCCTACTTATCTATCTAATCTGGTCTCATAAATACGCAACCGTCTTACAAAGTTTTGATAATTTGAATGCGAACGTCACCTTCATTAAAGAACATATTGGTCAGGCAGTATTCGCAATTTTTTCACAAACGATATTGATTCCATTTAAGTTTTTAAGTGAAATTGATCAGCCGGGAAGCGCCACTACTTTAGGATTCCTAACGGTTTCATTTATCATTGTAATTACCATTGTTCTTTTTCTATCACACAAAGAAGAACTAACAATTAGTCCTTCCGCAAGCTTGAAAGACTGTTTATCACTTTTCTACCCTATAATTCTCGCTGTAGGTGCATACTTAATGGCTGTTGGCTTGACGGAAGCGGCACTTCTTGTTAGCTGGACAAAAGTGTACCCTGGTGGAAAAACTTTTGATATCACAGACATCCAAGGGTTTCAAGCTCGATATTTGTTACCCCTAGCACCCCTAACTTTGATGATTTATGGCGTTTCAGATCAATTTTCATGCAAAAAACGAGTGTGTGAAAAAACTAAGTAGATTTCTGGTAAATAATTAAACGCATTTGATTTCTTCAGGCTAATCTATATTTATTACACAAATAAATATTCAAAAAAATTTTGATGCCTACAACCATTCACAAAGAAAACTATCGATACAATTTATTAAGAACGAAAAATGTCTGAACTAACCGTACACACCTAGTTCATAGATTATCAATTTGCTGACAAAGTTTTACATTACTAAAAGTGACTACCAATCATAATGGATAATAACAACAAAAGACTCGGATTAAATTCAGATAAACAATTCAAATAAACAAAGGCACCCAATGGCACTGACACTCACCCCGTAAGTTGGAGTAACTCCAAACTTACGGGGTTTGTTGTGTATTCAAAAGAAACTACAGCGGATGCTCTATTGCTCTACCTCAAAGATGTTTCTCACGTGAAAATTCGCTGATGTTTGATATCAAGGTTAGAAATGCTATTCGTGATTAGAACTTGAAACTACTTTTTCTAGGTGATGATGAACCGAATCAATGAATTCTAGACAAGATATATTATACGTACTCCTTTAAAATCACACTGATTACGCAGCAATTAAAGCATCATACTTACTTACTTGAGGCGACAAGAAAGTCTTGTTTGTTTAGTTCATCGCAAATTTAGAAATAGAAATACGTTAAATATAGTCGTCTAAAACCTGATCAACGAAGATGTAAATGAACCATGAATAAGCAACAATGTAACAAGATTAAGCCCCCCGAAAAATAGAATGAACTGCTCCGAATTAATATGGCTCACTTGGAAAAATCAAAGTCTTAGCTAAAGGAAAAAGAAATCACAAATCAAGAGCAGCGGTACGCACTCTGAATTGCAAACTGAGAGCTATTTCTTAAAATGACTGAAATGTCTAGCAGTAGTTATCACGCCGCTAACAAGCGTGCACACAAGAGGTATCCACGTGATTTAATAGATACGATAAAATCAATTCGCGATGACACCCGAACTACTATTGTTTTCGCGTCACGCACAAAGTTGTGTTGAACATCATGGTGACTAAGGGATTCTATACACTGCATTCACCCGTTTAACACAGAAGTATAATTCTTAAAAATCGAATCTGTCTGTTCACGACGGAGAGACCATATCTGCAAGTACTCACCGATGTCAAAGACTTCAGACTTCGGTGAGGCTCGGGTAGCCAGACTGAACACGCTTATTTCACTGCATATATTGATGTCTATATATTGAGAGATTCTCACTTGAAACATAGTTCTTAATCCAATCATTGCGTCCATCACAAAACCATTAGATGAACTTCTACATACTAGGTCAGAGCTACATCATCAAATGACAGTCCGTTCTGACAAAGGTTCCCAATATCAGAATTTTTAGTACGTATCACGGTTAGCGAATAACCGTGCATTACAGAACATGAGTTGTAAAACGACATACTTAGATATTGCAATGGCCGAAGGCATCTTTCGCATTGCAAATTTAGGAACGGTACGCCATAATCACTATCGAAGTTATGACGAAATGAAGTCCACTGTAACTACTCATACTTAATACAACAACAATAGGATTACAACACAATTGGCCGGAAAAATTCCGGTTCGATACCAAAGCCTTTCCGACCAGTGGACCGCTTAAACTTCACTCCATTTTTTGGGACAGTTCAATCGAGTGTCTACGCCTATTCCTTACAAGATAGCAACAATAAAGACAAAAAGAAAGAAGAATAAGGAAATCCTGCGGATTTCCTTATTCTTCTTTCTTTTCAGCTGAAACTGTTCTATCCAAGCCCCTTTTTGTTATAGTTCCACATCATTTTTACCAGTCACAAACTCATTCTTTCTCATTTATAAAAGCAAACTTGAGTTAACACATAAGTAGTATAAATTAAAATCATCTACGTAACACATTCACCATGTATCGGAAGTACGATTCTATTAACTTTATTCCTTGCACGCCTCCAAAATCACGCAGAACTTGAAATGTCCATAGCGCTGCTTTAATCTTATTAGACGATACAGAATCGTTCCCTAACCTATAAGCTGCTAAACGATCTTTCATCAAGTATCCCTGTATGTTCCTCTTAACCAAAGTAAGCCATAGTGCATAATCTTCATGATGAACATTCGGAAATCCTCCAACTTGAATTAACAGATTTCGTGCTACAACAACCGTAAGCGTACCTGCAGGATTTCCCCGCAAAAAATCACTGAGGGCGTATTGTCCGGGTCTGTTTTCACGCATTTTCCATGATTTCATCACTAGCGTTTCGTGCAATCTAAAGTAAGCGCCCAAGACATAGGTGAATGTTAGTAACACAAAATCATTCGACACCACAACTACCGACCGATTAAAAATAAACGTAGTAACTAACGGTATGACAAACCAAACTATTGAAAGAATTATTAATCCAACTGTCAAACCCTGTTTTTTTAATGCCTGCATCCCTGAATTAATAAAAGGTGCCAAGAATACTATTACCAAATAATCAGTGAAAAACCAATATTTGCTAAACACAACTGGCATTAGACTTGCGGAAAAATCAAATAAGTTAAAAGTGTAATGTGCTCTTAGAAGCGAAAACGCAACATAAATGCCAAAAGAATATGTAAACACCTGAATCCACAGTGCTTCCATCGATTTTTTATTGACCACTCGTTTATTAGCAAGAAAATATCCAGTAATAAGCATGAAGATCATGACGCCTATTTTCCCACCCGACGCCAAACTAAACGATAGAATATCCGTTGATGTCAAGTTTGTTCTAATTCCCCCTTCCAGTACTCCATGTACCATAACGTGGTGCAGTATAATCATAAGCATAGCAATGATTCTCAATAACTCAAAATTAGATTCCCTATTTTTCACACACCCTCACCCTTCACCTAAAGCTTTCTCAATAACTACGTCCAGTGCATACTACTCCTTTTCGCTCTTCGCACAACAAACATAAAGCAGTCAATGCTCATTGAGTATTGCTTCTATTCAGCGATAATAATCAGCAAATCAGGGGATGAGAATACATTTTTACCACCGAAAACACAACTTACATTCAATTTTTTTAAAATTTCTTTATTAATAAGTTTCGACCACTCGTTTCATCCGTTCGCGCCATTACATCGCGCTCTAAAATATCAACCTTTTTGAATTGGCTCAATTGTTTATCAGCGATTTGAAAAATCCCTTTTTCTTTCAATTTTTATAGCCAGTCTCACATGCAAAAATATCACCAGCTACTAACACGTAAATCATATTTAGAAATTCTAAAACTATGTTGAAAGCAGTTTGCCAACCATAGAAAGGCAGCATTTTTCAATCCAGCTTTATTTCTGTGCAACACAAAAGCTTCTGATTACGCTGATTTATTACAGTCAGTTTAACCAGAAGCCAAATTGTTATCATCCGTGCGCTTGCCCAGCTTAATTAAGACTACCCAAAAAGATTTCTATCAATAACTTTAAAGATAAGCATTACGATTACAACTCCAATTGTTGCCGGAATCCAATTAAAACTGATCCATTGTGGTCCAAAGTGCCCCAACACTAGCGTTCCAAGCCAAGATCCTAAAATTCCACCAACGAACGAAACAGGCCAACTAAACCCATAACCCAATCCGATAATTAAAGACGCTACTTTTGCAATGAGAGTAGCAATAATTAGAAATTCAATAAAAAACATAAGTTTCCCTCCGAAATTTTGTACATTAACTAATGTTCATTAGTAGCAAAAGAACAATAGTAAATACTAGTGTGATTTAATGAACATTCTCATTCAACCAGTGATTCAGTAGTTTCTCAAGGTTTTGTTCCACAAGACCTTTTCGTATTAATTCAACCACCGATGCAACAATATATATAACTACCATAGCTAGTAATGACTTCCATATAAATTCATACCACGGACTGTCGAGTAGCGTTTTAGACTTCACTAAATGGCTCCATATAAAACGTCCGACAAACTCATTATCATGAATTAAGTACACACCGAAAGTAGCGCTAGCAATTTTATTAATCCAGTCAACTTCTCCTATGCGCTTTGCCGTAAATAAACCAAACAACCCCACAATTAACGCTAAAACGGTTATGCTATTCAAACTGTCAAATTGCCAAGCTAGATTACTCAAGTCAACATTTTTCTGTTGATATCCTAGCGATAAGAAATAATTTTCCGCTAAAAATGTAATAAGTAACCCAACTATTATCAATCCTGAATTTACAAAAGTATTTTGTAACCATGCAGGCTTATATAGTCGAAAGTAACCTCCTAATATGTACATATAAATTAGTGTTATAAACTCATTTACACCAAGCAAAATTACATCATGGGTCAAAAACGTACCAATTGAAGGCACGGCAAACCAAAGTATGCCGAAAATAACCAATCCAATTGTCAACGCCTTTCGAGATATATTTTTAACAGCAGCATTAATAAATGGCACTAGAATCATAATTATGACGTAGTCTGTAAAAAACCAGTACTTATTAAAAATAAACGGAAACAGATTCTCGATAGTGTCAATCACGTTCCAGTGCGAATCACTTCCTAATAGCCTAGACAAAACCAAAAATCCAAAAGAATAAAAGAACACCTGGCTCCATAATAGCCTAATTGATTTCAAATTAATGTTTGTTTTATTAATTAAAAAAAAGCCACTGATAAGCACAAAAATTCCTACACCCGTCTTACCCCCAACAGCCATAAATAACGCAATCAGCTGATCAGGATTACTAGATACCGTGGTCTCTCCTTGAAGTACACCATGGAACATTATGTGATACAAGACAATGAGCGCCATTGAAACAATTCTCAACAGTTCTATATTCGATTCCCTTTTTTTCAAGTGTTTTCGCTCCTTACTTCACATCTATTAAATTCAACCCCAGATCCTTAAGGAGCCAAACAACAAAGAGTGCCATCTCTTTAAAATGCACCCTTACCGCTGATAACCGCGCCAACTGTCATGAACATGATCTTAAAATCAAACCATAAATTAGCATTTTGGGCGTACTCAATTTCAAGGTCTGCTCGTTCAGGATATTGGATTTCACTGCGACCAGTTGCTTGCCAGAGGCCAGTTGCGCCTGGCTTAACCGACAACAAGATATCGACATCATCCCCATACTCTTTGAGTTCGTTTTCCACAACAGGCCGCGGACCAATAATCGTCATGTCACCCAGCAACACATTCAGAAATTGTGGCAGCTCATCAATTGATGTCTTGCGCAAAAATGCACCAAACTTGGTAATTCGAGGATCTTCTTCAGTCGGTAACTTATACCCATTTGCCACGAACTTAGCGTAAAGCTCAGGATTGTTTAACAAGATATCAGTAGCACCAACCACCATTGATCGAAACTTGTACATGTAAAACGTTTGGTGGTTTAATCCAACTCGCTTGTGTTTATAAAAAATTGGTCCCTTATCGTTGCCAAAAAAATACGTTACGGCAACAACTAAAAAGATGGGCGATAGTACAATCAGTGCAAATAATGACACTGAGATATCCAAAAATCTTTTCGAAAAGACGTAGCTTTTACTATATTTTGTCATTTTTATCTTCACTTCATTTTTGTTATCAATTCAGTATAGCAAAGAAAGCCACTAAAAATGAACCTTTCCTGAGCCATTTTTAGTAAAATGACGCTTTAAAAAGTGAAATCCCTTGTCCACCCAATTTGTCTTTTCAGTTGTAACAAGCAGATACTCTTTGACACGCTTATTATTGGCAACAATCCAAACATTCAGTAATCGTTCCGCCATGAAGCCCAGCGACCTAACGTCTTGGCCTTCTAGTTTAGACCAATCGATTCGTTCTTCGACTTTCCCTAAAACATCAAACAAAAAATCTGTGTATGCTTGAAAATCTGCTTGTCGCATAATTGACATGTTAAACAAAAATGCCGTCTTCGATTGAGCAACTTGTTCGAACGCACCCGTATATGCCGTGAACTCTGAAGCAATGACGTCCTTCAAAATAAAGTAAGGTTCATTGGCGTGGGCATTCAAATAGTGTTGTTCTTGTGTTTCGACGTAGTAATTACGTGCTTTAGGCACAAGGACATCTGCCTCCTTTAATCCCGCATTAATGTCGCTCTCGGTCAGAATATCGTTTAAATCATGAGAACGGCGCTTACCTAAATAGCGACGGTAATGCGCTAAACCAATAACATCTTCTTGCTGCAAATTGTACTTTGCCCAATATAATGCCGTTAGCTCATTATAGATCGGATTTTTAGCAGAGATATTCTGACCAGTGTTATCTGCCTGGAATCCAAATAAGTCGCTTGCTAACTCGCTCCCTACCCGAATTGGTTGATAAATGGGATTATTGGGCATTTTATAATCTTTATGTGTCGCAATTAAAATTTTCATCAGCGTACCCTTTTATTTAAAAAGCCACGGTCTGGAACTGCCCAAGCCGTGGCTACTTTTTTTACAAATATTTCTTGTCGAACTCAGGATCTTGAGATGTCAAAATCTTTGGACCATCATTTGTGATGGCAATGGTGTGTTCGTATTGTGCAGAAACTGAACCATCCATGGTCGTAACAGTCCAACCATCTTCTTCAGACGTTTCAACTTCCCAGCCACCCATGTTAACCATTGGCTCGATAGTAATTGTCATACCTGGCTTCAAACGCAATCCGTGACCCGCCTTACCATAGTGTGGCACAGCCGGTTCTTCGTGCATCGTTGGTTGGATACCGTGGCCAATGTACTCACGCACATTTCCGAACCCATTTTCATCCTCAACGTACTTGTTGATTGCTGCACCGATATCACCGATACGGTTACCAACTTGCGCCTGCTCAATACCAATGTACAAAGCCTTAAACGTTACATCCATCAGCTTTTGGACTTCTGGTGAAACTTCACCAACTGCATATGACCAAGCTGAGTCTGAGTAATAACCAGCCAAGTCAACAACAGTGTCGACCTTTACCAAGTCACCATCCTTCAAAATCAACTCTTTACGTGGAAATGCGTGGGCGACTTCATCATTGACTGAAACAGTCGTTGCAAATTCAAAGCCTTCAAAGCCGATTTGCGCTGCACGGCCACCGTGATCTTCGATGTACTTACGACCGAATTCTTCAATTTCCCAAGTTGAAATACCTGGCTTGATGATGTTACGAAGTTCCTTGTGCATACCAGCAATGATTGCACCTGACTTACGCATACTTTCAATTTCACGTTCTGACTTAATCGTAATCAACGTCTTTGTCCTTCTTTCAAATAAGCTAGTATTTGTCCTGCGTCTAACAAACTGAAAAAACGCTTAACCTGTACTATTAACTTTAAATATTGTACCACATCATACTTGACTGGCACTGTATTTTCACCACACCTTGTCACCCGTCGCATTACCACCGTATAATTAACCAGTTGCTATTACTATCAGGAGAATTGACTACTATGAAAAAAGTATTACTTTGGATATTAGGAATCGCCTTAGCTGGTATCGTTATTATCGGTGGCGTGGCGGCCTACAAGATTCATAATACGACGTCTAAGATTTACTCAAACAACGAGCAAATTTCAAAAACGTCAGATCAGAAAACTAGCGCTAAGAAGCCGGTTGCCTGCCTATTGCTTGGTACGGACACTGGCGCACTTGGCCGTGATTACAAGGGACGTACCGACACCATGATGGTGATGATCATTAATCCATCAACGAAATCATCAACCATGCTGTCACTCCAACGTGATACTTTGATTTCATTGAATGGTCAAAATGCCAAGTTGAATGCTGCTTATGCATACGGATCAGCCGATTCTGCTATGACCGAAGTTGAACAACTGCTCGACATTAAGTTAGACGGTTACCTATTGGTTAACATGAAAGGTATGAAGCAATTGGTTAATGCTGTTGGTGGCGTAACCGTTACCTCGCCTTTGACGTTTAACTATGAAGGCTACAGCTTCGTCGAAGGCCAAAGCTACCACGTTGATGGTACCGAAGCACTTGCCTTCTCTCGGATGCGTTATGATGACCCTCGTGGTTATTACGGTCGTCAAGAACGTCAACAATTGGTCATCAAGGCTGTGATGAACAAGTTGCAAGCTAACCCAACGACGGTTATGTCAGACAAATTCCTTGGCGCAGTTGCTGATAATGTCCGTACTGATGTGTCACTTACATCACTTAAGAACTTGGCTCAAAATTATCGTGAAGCCGGCACCAACATTAGGTCTGACCAAATGGTCGGTACCGGTACGATGATTGATGGTGTGTCATATCAAATTATGGATAACTCTGAAATCAGCCGTGTCCACAACGTAATTGAAAACGCACTTAAGACAAAGTAGACGCAAAATGGCGGGTCCGAAATATTAATCGGACCCGCCATTTTTAGTTTAGTTTTCGAATTCTTTCTTAGCTCTGAAAATAACCAACTTACTCAAAACGTAATTCGTTACAATTACGAAGACGTTTTGAATAATATTCCAAAGCATGTCGTTTTGGTGCAACCAGTTAACTCCGACAATCATAATACCTGATCCGATTAAACCAGTTGCCAAACGTGCCACATAGAACTTGACGATTTCATCGAAGTACTCGCGTGGCGTGCTAGCTTGACTGTGAAAGACCCACTTGCGGTTTGTTAGATATGCGGCCAAGACGGTGATAAACCAGGCCAACCAGTATGACACTTGCACTGGCATATCTGCCATACGCAACAAGGCATACACAACAATATTAATAACAGTCGTTAAGACACCAAAGAATAAGTACAAAATTTGAGAGCGGAACTTGACCAGCAAGCCCATAACCATTTCGACCATGAAGACATCTACTTTCTTTTTATTCACTCAAATTATTGTACCACACCGTATCAAGCCTAGCTGTTCACAATTTGACGACGGTCAGCCTGCATCATGACGCGTTCTAATTGTTCAACCAGTGCTGGTACAATCACTGACGTACGACGACGCACATAAGCTAGTAGCAACGTGCATGCTTCTAATGTCACACGTGGGTTCAAACCAGTGACTGTTTTAATTTTGTCTAATCGATATTGGATAGTACGGCGATGGACGTGAAGTGCGTCACTCAAAGAGCACATTGATTGTCCGAACGTCGCGTAAAGCCATAACGTTAACATTACTTCATCATCCAAATGATCATGAATCAATTGCTCCGTTTCTGGATATGCGATCCCTGCATCAATAATATTGGCCAAATCCATCATGTTTTCGTAGTACATAGTCCGCATCTCATCAACCATCGGATGAGTCATCGCCAGTGCAAAAATTCCCTCTTTCACACTTTCTTGAACACCATGATGCGGCATCCCCACCCCAGCAAGCGCACGTTTGGGAAGTCTTGGCACGAACTGGTCGACCTCACTCGTCCGCAACACGTACACTCGTCGCAAATAATCCAATTCAAATGCCAGACGCTCATCTGGTAGTTTCTGCTTATCACCTTCGACAACAATCGCCACATACTTTGCGTCGAAGTCAACACCGTATGCGCGTGCCTTATTCATAAACGACTTATCTGTGATGATGTCGTTTTCTGATAAATCCAACCAGTTTTGCATAAATGTCTGAAGCATCTTGAGCCCTCCCTAAATTCGCGAAATTCTTCATTCCTACTTCTTTAGTATATCAGTATATCGCATATCGGACATCAAATTAATCTCACAAATTGTCTGGGTCATACACGATAATCCCGTGTTCGCGAAGTAAATCATTGCTGACGCAATTGCAATTATAGGTCACAGCCTCGCCTGTTATTTCACGTAACGTGGCAATCAAATCAGTTCGCAATCAAGCGCTACCGCACCGTGCTCTTATGCTAGATTTACGGACAGATTTTTCTCTGCCCTGTAAACTAATAG
>JQAY01000017.1:4149-15126 GCA_001436895.1 Weissella confusa | reverse complement strand
ATTTTTGACTTGCAACGTCCATATACATGCCGTTTCCTTTCTAAATCAATTATTTGTAACACTTCAACTACGCAATATAACACTACTTGTAGTCGCCTTAAACGCCTGTATATCAACGTTTAAGGCACCAAAACTACAAAAAATACGGCAGTGACAGTCGAGAATACCGACAACTAAAGCGTTTCTGGAAATTACTAATGAAGAAGGAAACAGACCTCGATTTCACTGCACGTAAGAAGCGAATCAACTTCCAATACAGCTACCTAACCGATCAAGAAGTAGTCGAGCGACTACTTCAACTTTCCGATGAACTTCGCGATTCCTATAATTTCTACCAAGAAATTATATTCGCCGTGTCACGCTCAAGCCAGGATTACTTAAACGCAGCACTATTTCCAGATAAGAACGATACCCAGTACCAGCACCTAGCTGGCCAAATGAAACACGCACGTCGCACGCTTCGTAGACATCGTGAAGAAATTCTCAACAGCTTCATCTACGGTTATTCCAACGGTCCAGTTGAAGGAGCCAATAACAAAATTAAGGCTATCAAGCGCGTCGCCTACGGCTTCCGTAGCTTCAAGAACTTCCGATTGCGCATTCTCATCTCATTCAAGAACAGCTTCCACTCGATGAACTACAAAGCAAAAACCGCCGAACTCGAAAGTTCAGCAGCGTAGCTAGGCTCAAATATTCAATTTATACGTTCATCAGTACCATTTGACTTTGAACCTTTTGATATCTGAATGTGATACCAGTTTAGTCGAAGGATTGTCATTTTAATATCCGTGTGGTATTTACGAGCTTACTTTCAGTTTACCTGGTGGCCTATTTGTTGGCGCACTATACGCGTGCGGTGTTTACCAGCTTACGCTAACCTCAACAATGTGAAGTCAGCTGCCTAAGTAAGGTTCAAAATATTAAATTTTACCGCTCATCAGTACCCATTGACTTTGAACCAATAGTTAAGCCTAGTTGCGACGCCTGTGGGCGTCTGATAAAGATAATGCCTCTGCCGTCCTGTATAAGGTCAGGTAAGCAGAAGTTACACAGCAACTTGTGAGAGCCTCGCGGCAACGCAGACATGCGTATCTTCATCTTGTCTCCCACTTCAAGCGTAAGCGTCGTTAGACGTTAGCTAAGTGGGGAGTAGTTCACTCAGTTGGGAACTAACTTTATTATTCAGACAAAATAGACACCAACCCCTTCGCTAGAGCAAGATCTACCTTTCTAATAAACAAATAATTGTCCTTGTTCTTAATCTTAATTTTAATTTCGTCAAAATCTTCTACGCTAAATTTAAACGGTTTTCCTCTTTCCCAATCAACATAACGCATAGCCTCTCTTGTCTTAAAACGATTATCAGAATTAAGCAAAATGGTCTGAATCCAGACTTCGTCTGCAGCTAGAGTTTTATCAACCGCCAGATTCAAGAATCTATCGTGCTTTGAACTAAATATTTCCTGGACAAATTGATTAGAAACAGAAAACCATTGTGAACCCTTGCCAATCACATTGATATAGTCTGCTCTCTCGATACCAAGCTTCATTTGCATTCGTCCTATTTTTTCACTTAATAAATATTTGATGCTGCGAGGCATCTTCCATTTTTCAAAAAAATGATATGAGCGAATTCTAAAATCAAAAAAGCCACTCACATCATCAATATCGACGTACTCTGTGTTTGAATTTTCTGCAAAAAAGTCCATGAAGTCTGATTTCGATTTCATAGGAAAATCTTCACTAGAAATCAAGTGATAATAATCGTAAGTGCGGCTCGTATACGCCGTTTTCAGAAGACGCAAACTTAATGCAACTAGGGAAGGGCCGCCCCAATATATGTTATCGGGATTCAATACTTGAATATGCGAAAAATTTGATACTAACTTAGGTTGTGCAAACTTTTTGTCAAAATGAACAAAGAAGTCAATATCTTTATCGTCATATAGATTAATAACTTGCTGAAGCACTCCGGAATCCTTCATTCCGGCAACTAAAATAGCATGTCTCATTACTTTATAATCTTCCATTCCATCATAATATTCCTAAACCTGGTTCGAATAAAAAACAACTTAAACTTAATTCTAAGTTTTTCAAGAAAACTAAACTTAAACAAAGCCGTTCTACTTAATAAAAATCCTTCAACCCACTTAATTACTTCACTATCTCTTTGGATAAGGCTTTGTGCATAAAAATATAACAACAGATTTTTCCAAAATTTCCGACCATTTTCAACATCCGAAGAGCATTCTTGCATAATGCTCTGCACAGACTTCCATTGAGATTCGAACGCCTGTATTGTGAACGTCCGTGTGATAGATTCCTCTTGATGAATATAACTGTACATACTAGGGGCCTTTGTATCGAAAAATACTGAAATCTGATTACGTTTCGACATTCGAATCCAAGCAAGCAAATCTTCAGCATAATTAATGCCGTCTGTAAATAAATCTCCGGTCCATAATCGCCTGTAAGAAATACTTTGCCAGAACCATTCTTGTAACCTACCAGTTAGTAGCAACGTCGAAAAATTAAATCCCGAAAAATCAGGCAATTCAATCCTTATTTTGTGATTCGCAGTTACTTCATAAACAGGCAAAAACACAACATCTTCTCAACTAATTTTTATTGCTTCCACATAAGTCTCGATAAATTTTGGTTCAAATTCATCATCAACGTCCGCAAACATAACATACTTACCACGTGATGCTAAAACTCCAACTCTTTTTGCAGATGCCACTCCCTTGTTTTCCTGTTTTTTTAAACTATCTTGTCAAAAGACACATTTCCCATGAAGTTTACAGAATCGTCTCGTGATCCATCATCTACAAACACGACTTCAAAATCCTAATAAGTCTGCGCTTCTAGCATCTTAATTATCTTCGGCAGAAACTTTCTCCCATTAAAATTTGCAATGACGAGACTAACTTCAGGCTTTTTTACAGTTTCAGTTTCAAACATCATTTTTCTCCCCACTTTTTAAGTTGTCTTTTCACATTCTTCAGTAGATAATAAACCTGTGGAAAATGAAGAACAGCCTCCTTAGAAACCCAAAACTTGTTATATTTATTCCAGTTTTGATTCTCTATCCAGCTGCCGGAGTAATGATGAATAGTAACACTTCTTGAATTAACACGTCCGCCGCCCCAGTAATGTATTGGTGCAAAATAAGATGTCGGATAAATAACAGCCGAATCCACGCCTACAACTTGGCGCTTATTTTTGTATTTGAATCCATGCTGGAAGAAATACCTAGTAATGATTCCTACTGTTATTGAACTAAAAATCTCATTAGGATTAAACTGTAAATCTTGATAAAGGTTCAATAAATTGAATATATCCCGATTTCCTTCGTGTCCTCCAAAAATTAACCCGGAATTAATTGCATCAGAATTTTCAAGGCCCCAGAAACTCGTAGCAGTCAACAGATCATCCAATGGTTTCAAAATTTCGACATCAACGTCCAGGTAAACGCCTCCAAAGCGGTAAACGAAATCTAATCTCGCTACGTCGGAAACAAAGGCCCATTCACCAGCCTCGTATGCCTGTTGAGCAAACGCATATCGTTTTACATCAAAGTTTGTTTCGTTAATTTCAACAAATTCATAATCGGGTAACATGTTCTTCCATTGTTGGACTCTATCTTTAACTTTTATCGGTAAAACATCGTTACCAAACCATGCGTAAAATATTCGTTTAGGTATCATTGTGTTTTAAATCCTTTTTTTAATGCATCATAAATACCTAGATAGTAGAGTAACACTACTATTTTTGATTTAAGTTTAATTCCACTCTTATCAATGTTCCGCATAAATACTTTCACTCGTTGCCTATCAACAGATTGTGCTTGGTTCGCGAATTGAGCTGCTAATAGGACAAATGAAATAACAAATTGTCTGACTAAGCTAGGATTCACAGCTGTTTTAAATTTGTAATTGAGAACCTCACTCGCTGTAATCAATACATCAGAAACATTCTTCTTCAAACTGTCTAAACTCTTAGAATTGGAAATTGAATTGTCTCTCATTCGATATAGGATAATAGTTTCATCAAAAATTGAAAATTCTTTTGATACATCAAACATTCTGTACGTAGTCGCAAAATCTTCCCAATTTCTGGTGATTGGAAATGAAATTTTCTCTGTTCGATAAATATCATTTTTCAAAATGAATGACCAAGTATAACTTTGTATCCGTCGCTCAAGCAGTGATACTAGCAAAATATCATTGCTTGCTTCATTTCTACCTAATATTTCGAGTGGACGAAACGGCGTTCCCTCTGTAGTCGTATCATATAGTACCTTCTGCCAGTTAAGCAAAATGATATCAGCGTTTTGCTGTCTAATATGCTTAACAAGATGCTTATAATTTTGGCTATTAACCAAATCATCGCCATCTACAAAATGAATATATTTTCCTCTGGCCTTTGACAGACCTAAATTTCTGGCAGAACTCAATCCGCCATTAACCTTTGAATAAATCGCCCAACTCTTCGGTGCTTGGTGCGTCAGAAAATAATTCTCCACTTCATTTCTACTATCATCAGTTGATCCATCATCAACGACGATGAGTTCTACATCATTTTCCGAAGAAATAGCCCACAAAGAATCCAATAATTCAGAAATTAATCCTCTCACATTGTAAACAGAAATGACAATTGATAATACATAATCATGTTTATCCATAAAACGCCTCATTTTTTGTTCCAAATTATAACAACGGTAGGTATGGAATCATATTTCCAAAGTTTCCATTAGTAATTCTGTAAAAATTCAAAAGTCCACTAAACAGTGCAATCAGTACAACTAACAATCGTATCCCGTCATTCTTTACTACGCTACCGAAAGCTAATCTTGATATGATAATCACTACGAATGGCAAAAGAAAATAACTTAAGCGATCAGCAATCCAATTTGCTTGCGTCCCTATGACAAGTACATAGTCGAACATAATCAAGCTATATATTTCACTAATCCTATCTACTGACCTATTCCGCCAATAAACTCCTAAGATAATTAGCAGAGCAGAAAAAGCAATGCCTATAAACATAACAGTCGGTGATTTCTGATTTAATAATTCATTTGCGCCGTTATTGGTAACAAAACCAGAATATTTTTCAACAAATCTGTTTGTTGACACGTTTTGAAGCACATTATAGAAATAATCACTATGGTAATTAAAGAGAACCCATATCAACCCAACAAGTCCTAATAAGGTAAATGATCGTTGACGCCTTAAAATTGCCTTATACCCCACCAAAGTGAACATCAATATAATGCCCAAATATACAGCGGTTGAGTGAATCAACGCTGAGAACGAAAACATAAGTGTAATCAGAATCATATTACTTACAGTTTTTTTTCTTCCCACGTACCAATCAATTAGACTATCAGCCGCCAAAAGGAAAAGCGAAACCGCAAACATTTGTCTCGAGATATTAAGCGAGTATTGAATAAATCCCATCAAATACAAAAAGAACGTTGAAAATGCAAAATTCTTTGTTCGTTTCGCTAACACTAATCCGAGTGGAACATAAGTAAAAATCGCAATCAACATCTCAAAAAATTCGAAGCTGAATCCCAAATTGCTAAATGTACGAGATAATAAAATATATCCCGCTTCCATCCCTATTGGATAATAGTTGGACTGATAAAAATATTGATACGTGATTGTATCTGAACCGGTTAAACCGCGATATCCCACAAAAATAGTTATTACAACCACAAAAATAAACAGGGTAAATCTTGAATCGGATACCTTTATTTGGCCACTTAAAGTGTTAATTGAAATCACCGATGAAACTGCAAAAAAGATAAACAGTGCCACCCCGATTAAGCCATAAAAAACCATACTTTCTCCTATTGTTAATTTTTCAAAATGGCAGTGACTTCTTCATGATAGTCAAAAGCGAGTTTTCGAAGCAATCTAATCAGCCACCTTCGAAAACTCACCTCCAGATTTTAATCCATCTTATTTTTTATACTTTCCAGCACTTCAATCCATCTTCCAACAACACGTTCAATGGAAAACGTGGTAGACCTTTGAATTGCTGCTCTAGAAAGTTCCTGCCGGCGGTTTGGATTTGACAATAAGGCATCAATTTTTTTTGCAAATTCGTTCAAATCATACGAACTAACTTTCTCATAAGAACTACCAGCGGCTTCCTGAACCCCTTCCAAATCAAAGGAGATTACCGGTAAGCCAGATGACAGCGCCTCGCCTATCGCCATTGGAAATCCTTCATATCTGGAAGTCATCAAAAATACCATTCCTGTTGAATAAATATCTCGAAGCTGCACTCCATCCATCTTGCCAAGTAGTCGTATTCGATGACTTATTCCCGCGTTTTCAATCATTTTCTTCAGCTTCAAAACATCCTTTAATTCGCCGTCTCCAATTAAGGTCAGCGTCCACTCGGATTCTACACGCGCCAAAATATCGATTAGCATATCTAATCCCTTATGGTGAATGTCTATTCTAGCAACTACTAGTAGATTCGATTCATTTTTCACCACGTTAGGATTAACTTCCTGATAAGCAGGCTCAGGCATTGGATTAGGGATTCTAACGGTGTCAGCCCCTGTGTATTTTGAGAAATCTTGGCTTTGTTTTTCAGTAAGCCCTATAAGCTTATCGATATTGCTAACGCCAGCTAATAGTTCTTTTTTAAAATCTTTGTACTGGTTATTGAAAAATGGATCTGCCTCCATGTGTACCCAACCGACTATTTTAATATTCGGAAACCTTTCACGTATTCTCTTAGCGAACGTTATGGTTAAATCCGTTAAAATTACTGTCTCGACATTTCTTTTTTCAATTACATCCAATAATGCAGCCAGTCTTTTTTTTTGCAAAAACTGGTAATTAAATAATTTCTTAGCAACGAAAAACATACCGTTTTTTATCGAGGTAAATTTTGATCCTAACGTGACCACGCTTAGCTTTCCAGTCACACGTGGTTCAGAAACCAATTCATCCGAATCTTCAAAAACTACAGGTACGTCTGTTGGAAAAAAAGGAGTCCGGATCCATGTCGAAAAAATAGCCGAATCCCAACCTTTCTTTCTAAAAGCTTCAGCAATTTGTGTAACAACACGTTCGCGTCCGCCCATGCGTAGTTCAGTAACAACAAACAAAATACTAGACATATTTCTACCTACTTACTCTCTTTCTCAACGAATTAACGCTTGAAATCAGCATTAATTCAACCCAAGAATTTTTAAGTTTAAAAAGCGTTTTCAAGATTAAAATCATTATTTTGACTTCGAAACTTACTGTTTTAGATTTCAATTCGTTAACAAGTGGCAAAGCTTGTACTCGATAATCTCCTCTAACCGCTCTAGCAAACCGTGTCTCATCCAAAAGCACCAGGTAATGTTTTAGAATTTGCAGGATAAAATATTTGTTCTCCAGTTCATCAATTTCCCTAACACGCTTAATATAATCATTAATGATAATTAATACATCTAAATGTCGATCGGGTTTTTGTGAATTTCTAACAGTGCTATCATCTCTTTGTTGGTATCCAACACCATAGACATTAACCGTTCTCCTATTTTTTGCTTTCTTGAATAATTGAAGCGACACAACAACGTCTTCAAAAACCCTTCCAACTGGAAAATGCACACCCTCAAACAAGTTTCGACTATAAGCTTTATTCCAAACACCAGAATACATGTTGTTAAGCCCTGTAGACACATCTCTAACTTTCGTTCTACCATCGTCATATATTAATGCAAAAGGAAAATCAATCCAATCAGCCTCCGTCTTGACAACCTCCGAGACAATGCGACTCACAATATCCTTAGTTAAAAAGAAGTCATCCCCATCCAAAAACATGATGTACTCACCAGTCGCACGAGCAATACCGCTGTTTCGGCTGGCCGCGAGTCCTTCATTCTTTTTCTTAGCCAAGACTAAGACACGATCATCCATTTGAGCATAGTAGTTTAAGATACTCAGAGTATTGTCCGTAGAATTATCATCCACGAAAATAAATTGAATATCTTCATAATCTTGAGCCAACACAGATTCAATTGCACGCTGAGCGTAATTTTCCACATTATAAAAAGACACGATTATTGAGACAATCATTGCCGTTGCACCTTCATTTCTACGTTTTCTTATTTATTCCCGTTTGTCGTACTACATTTACAAGTGTAGATGCCAATATGTATATATCCATTGATAACGTTACTTTCTCCGCATATTCTTTATCATACATAGCCTTAGCATCATCACTAATTTCGTTCCTCCCACGAACCTGTGCCAATCCGGATATCCCTGGTCTGACACTGTCCGCGCCAGAATCTCTCCGCTGCTTCAATACATATTTATCCGTAATCGCCAAAGGTCTTGGCCCTATAAAACTCATTTCACCTTTTAAAACATTGATTATTTGTGGTAATTCATCCAAAGATGTCTTTCTAAGAAAGCTGCCAAACTTGGTTTCATAAGATTCTCTATCTTTGAATTCTTGATTGGCAATTTCAGGAGTCCCCACGACCATTGTTCTAAATTTATAAATTGTAAATGGACGACTATACAATGTATATCTTGTTTGTCGAAACAAAGCATCGCCCTGTGATGTAACTCTAATTAATATAGCAATAGCGAGCATCGGTAGTGCCATAGCTATCACGAGTAGCAAGGCGAAAGTGAAATCGAAGATCCTTTTAAAATGGTTTTTATAATACATGACGCCTAAATCCTGACGATTTTAATTTTCTTCTTGGCCATATCCGTAGCCATATCCGTAGCCATATCCGTAGCCATATCCGTAACCAGCATCATTTTTACCACCACGAACACGTTGCACAGTCCCCACAATCTTTGTGTCAGTCAAACGCAAAGTTTCAACTGTACGTTGGAGATTAATCTTAAGCGTTTTGCCAAACGTAGTAACCAAAATTGCACCATCAACAAGTGGCATTAAAACATGTGCATCCGTAACAGCCATCACTGGTGGTACGTCAAGAACTACAACATCATAGTTATTACGCATCCACTCAACCAAAGAAGCCATACGTGCTGAACTTAATAGTTCTACTGGATTAGGTGGCACCGGTCCAGAAGTAAGAACTTCCAAGTTTTCCACAAACGTCTTTTGCACTGTGTCTTTGGGTTGTGCGTTTCTAGCCAAAATCGTCGTTAATCCGCGTGTGTTCAACAAATCAAAAGTTGAATGTGCCGTTGGACGACGCAAATCTGCGTCAACATAAAGCACATTTTTTCCAGCTTGCGCCCATGTAACCGCTACATTAGATGAAACCGTCGTCTTCCCATCTGACATTTCAGCTGACGTAAACATCACCACTTGCAACTTATCCAAAGCCGCACCAGCAAATTCGATATTCGTGCGCAATGTGCGGAATTGTTCTGAAATAGCATGCTTCGGTTCAACAAAAGTCACCAATCTAGCACCATTGTCTTGTGTCTCAGTATCTTCAACGTGCTTTTTCTTCAAAAAATTAAAACTCATTTCTTATCTCCCGTTAAATGCGTTGACCCAAACGTGATGTACGCGTTTCATTAATTGTATTCTTCTTTTGATTAGCTGCAATGACATCCTTTACATCACGAATCTTACCAATGTAACCAATCACGCCTAGATTAGTCAGTTTCAATTCATCCGTTAGGAATTCCAAATCCTTAACAGTACGATCAGTTACTTCCTTAATAAATCCCCAAGCAAAGCCAGCAAAAATACCCAAAACAAATCCTGCCAAGGTAATCAACTTAACATTTGGCGCAACGGGCTTTGAATTAGTCATTGCTTTTGAAACAATTGATACGTTTGAAACAGACATAATTGAAGCAACTTTGTCCTTGAACACTTCCGCAATTGTATTCGCAATATCCTTAGACATCTTTGCATCGCCTGACTTAACATTCACTGAGAAAACTTGTGAATTTGTCTGGTTAGAAATACTAATCATCTTAGCCACTGAATCAGCTGTTAAATCAGTATTGTCATACTTGGCAGCTACCAGCTTATACTTAGCCGGTTGTGCTGGTGCAGTTTGCACCTGCTTACCATGAACATTGGTCTCATATTGAGCTGGTACTGCCGCTTGAATTTGTTCCTTGTGTGGCTTTGTTAAATTATTGACGACCATGTTCAAAATAATTGGCCGCGTAATAATATCCTTATATGTATTGATGATTTGCACATCGGCTTGTTGATCACCAAGCTGCAATCCTTGTTGCGATCCATCTTGCTTGCGATTAACAAGCAACGCAGCTGATGAACTATACTGTGGATGAACCACAAACTTAGACACACCGAAAGCAACACCACCAACAATCACCCCAAGTGCCAGCATAAACGTCCAGTTACGACGAACAATCAACCATAGTCGACCAAGATCGATTACGTTATCCATATAAATAAACCCACCTATTCTAAATTGGTAATAATACCTTCAAAAAAATTCCGTTTTTCGTAAAATAATTGCACACAGAAAAGACACATTTAATTCTATCACCTTTTTAAGGTAGGGTTATGTTAAAACATAATTGCATAAAGTATCATTTTTAGAGGTATTTATCAGATTCTTTAATGATTTTTGTCTGTATATTCGGACCTAAATTATACTTTTGTCTCTTTTTTCCAATATTCCGGTAATAAATTACAGCAATATAGACCGGGCATTACGAATAATTATCAATAACGTTTTTTCAATTTCGAAGATCTTGTAATTTGTAACAAACTGTTAATATAGACTACAAAAAAGCTCTTGCAAATGAGGCGTTCCCCGAAAGTAAAAGTAGCTTTCGAGGTTTTTCTTTATGACTAAGATATCTAAACAAAATTTAAGGTAGTCCTAGAATATATTTCAGGAAACGAAAGTAAAACCCGGATTATTCATCAAGACAAACAAAAACCCGCTGAAACAGCAAGTTAATACCGTTTCAGCGGGTTTTGCGCTTTCACCCGTTGGGTGAAAACCATAGGAGCTCTTTTTTATGATATTTG
>JQAY01000017.1:2753-3914 GCA_001436895.1 Weissella confusa | reverse complement strand
CCCTTTAGTTGCAGTTTCAGACAATGGGGCACCAATTACCTCGGATGGTGGCAACGTACTGCTTACTATGTTGCTGAATTCACCTGTAGTTTCCAGGCTCTTTAATAACGTTGAATTCAACGATAATCGCAAAAATCCACGCTATATTAAGGTAGAATTATTATAGCAAATGCTCATTCAAGTTATCGAAGGTTATCGCAATGACGACGTTGCGGATTACTTGACCCAAGATTTCGAACATCGACTTGTTTATGCGCAAAACATGGCATCTCAACCAACTATTTCCAGATTTCTATCACATCTCACAAACGAAGACATTGATGAGCTACAAGAATTCAATCGTCGTATTGTCTCTTTAATTGATGAAAGATCAGCCAACACTGAACTGGTGCTAGATTTGGATTCAACCTACTTTGAGACCTTTGGTCATCAAGAAAAAATTGGTTTTAATTATCACTACTTGAACGTCGGTTACCATCCGCTTATCATGACCGATGCTTTAACTGGAACCGTGCGTCAGGTATCGTTGCGAAGTGGCAATACCTATACCGGTAATGGTGCAACTGAATTTGTGCAAGGGTATCTGTCAAGTAGTCTATCCGCTCAACATCGGACAATTATTTTGCGTGGTGACAGTGGCTTCGCCACGCCAGACTTGATGAAAACAATTAGAAGGCAACAATATTTTTTATACCATCCGATTGAAGTCAAATCCTCGATTGAAGCGTATGGCACTTGATGGACGATATGTTAATCTCGACAATCTTTTGATGATTGAAGGTCAGTTGACGACCGATAAATTTGAGTATCAAGCCGCCTCATGGGACAAAGCACGTCGTGCTATCATTTTAAATGATGAACATGGCGGTACACAGTTCATCGTCACTAACCTAAGTCGTCCACAAAAAGACATCGTCCGTGTTTACCGCAAGCGTGCGGCGATTGAAGATATTATTCGCGAGCTTAAAGGTGGATTTGCCTTTTGAAAAACTGATAGCAGTTCAGTTCTCGCCAACAAAGCGCGCATGTGGATATTAGTAATTGCATCAAACTTGATGCGGTTGATGAAGAGTATTGCGTTGGACGACCATCAACAATCGTGGACAATCAACACCTTTCGAGACCCTTTGTTAAAAATCGGTGGACGTATCACTAAGCACA
>JQAY01000017.1:0-2513 GCA_001436895.1 Weissella confusa | reverse complement strand
CTGGGAACGACTAAATGCTTTGTGGCAATAAAACAACGAAGTAGATTTTCAAAAAAAAATAGCAAAATCTGGCTTGTTTTAGTGTGCCCATTTTTATCAAAAAACGCTCAATCGAAAAAAACACCCTGAAACTGTGCCAAGGTACTGGCAGTTTCAAGGTGATTTATTGTTTTTTACTGATTTAGCTGTGGTTAAAAATTTAGTGCATGCATATTCCGGGTCAAATTATGTGCGTGTTTTAAAAAGAAATACTAAATTTAGATAGAATATAAGTACGCTATTTAATGTACATTTTTTTTAAACGTCCACTCAAATATCTCAATTCATCCGCCTTGTGATAAAACGTGATTATTAAAATAAAT
This sequence comes from Weissella confusa, assembly GCA_001436895.1. Taxonomy (GTDB): domain Bacteria; phylum Bacillota; class Bacilli; order Lactobacillales; family Lactobacillaceae; genus Weissella; species Weissella confusa. The sequence goes on along the minus strand of JQAY01000017.1, from coordinate 2,151 downwards.
TCAAGCATCAATGATCCAATAAATTTAACAACCGAACCCCACAGGCTGCTTTCGTTAAAAGCAAACACTCTCGTTACAAATTCAGAACAATAAATTGTAAAAATAAAAATGAATGTATTTATGAGCATGTTTTTATAGTACATTCTCGGAGTATGATTGAATCCATACTTAAAAATAATATACACATTCATCCACCCCACAGAAACAACTGTAGAAGTAATCGTACCCATGATAATGCCGTTTAGTCCTTGTTTCAAAACATAACCAAAGAGCACAGAAAATCCTAGGTTTGCAACCATTTCGAAAATCGAAACCCTTTTAAACCTACCTGCTAATCCTAGGGCTGAAGTAAATCCCCAACTCGTAATGTTATAGTTCATAAAGAAAAAAGAAAGTGCAATCAAGAAAAGCGTGTAATGCGGGAGCAAAAACTTACTACCAACCCAAAGGTTAATAAACCATGTAAAGAAGCTCATAAATCCCGTTGCCACTACAAGAACTATTACGAAATTTACGAATTGCATCCTAAGGAAAACTCGTGCCAAATCACTTTTGTTACTTTCTATTGCTCTTTTAGCAATCGTTGATGTAATAGCATTAAATACTTGCGTAATTAAACTTTGTACAGTCTGAACTACCAATAAATAGTTTGAATATAATCCTACTGTCGTCAGATTTGCAAACAAAGAAATTAGAATATTATCAGTACCAGTAACAACTATTCCGGACATGCGCAAAAAGAAATTTCCAATAACATTACTGAATAGCTCTTTTTTTATCGATTGATCAACAACTGTTTTCGTAGTCACCATGGGCATTAATGGATTTGATTCTACATAAATTAGAACATTCGTTATTAGTGTTCCAATAACTCGAATAACTAGATAACCCGTATAATTTCCTGCCAAAACTAAAAAAACAATCTGCCCAACTGCCACTATGAAATTTCCAGTAAAATCAGCAAAGCTGGCTTTTCTATCTTGCTGGTGTGACACAATGAGCGACCTTCGAGCAGCTCCAAAGTAGCTGATAATTGTGTTTAACGTTAAAAGTATGAATGGTATTCTAATATCTAACGGCGTTTTTGTAATGTATGGCAAGAATAAGCCAACTACTACACCGAACAAACCAATTACAAAAACTATAATTGCGTATATTTTATGGTATAGCGCTAATAACGCTACAATCGTCGCATTATCTTTTCGAGCAACAGGTCCATATAGACTAAAATTTGCAGCCGAAGCAATTCCTAAATCTGCAATGGCTAACATCCCAACCAAATTGGATATAAGACCATTAACACCCAAATATTCAGCACCTAATTGGTGCGAAAAAAATGATCTATTTACAAATTGTAAACCTGTGTATATAACAAAAAACATACCTGCTGCCAAGGCGTTTTTTGAAGCGTCATTTTTGAACAAAATGCTATCCTTCCGACATGAGTGTAACTATTTCAACTGTGCAAAAACGTCACTTACTTTAAATGATGTGTCGCAATTGCTTTTAATTTAGCATTATCACCCCATATCGCCTTTGAATCATATGGCCTATCAAGGTACTTACCGATATCTAGTTTAAATAGATAGAGGCGCTGATGTCAAGATTATGGACAGGTTTTTTCGGCACCGAGAGGTACCGGACTCCGAAAATTTTTCAAAACCCGGATTTTAGCTTAAAACAGCGTGATTTCTGGGTGTTTTTGTAGGTGGAACAGGGCCGAGCCCTGCCGGTGAGAGAAAACAGGTGGTATAGATTGTGAACCAGCCGGATTTCACAAGTTGTATCGCACAACAAATAAGCCTTCACAAGGCGAATTTTTGAAATTCACAAGTGACAGCTTATAAACGGCGTCGTACCGGCTAGTGCCGATAACCGAGATTAAGTAAACCAGACATTGGTCTAGGCGGCCTGAAGCCAACCAGTGCGTGAGTTGATGCGACTGTTGTTGTACCAGTTCACATACCACTCGACAGACATCCGGACATCATCAATGGTCCTGTACTCTTCGTGGTAAATCATTTCGCGCTTGATGAGCGAATGGAAGCTCTCGATACGAGCGTTATCGTAAGGATGCCCCTTACGGGAGTAAGAGTGATTTATTCCAGAGTTTTGTAATGTTCCTTCGAACAGGCTAGAAGTGTATTGGCT
>JQAY01000016.1:21316-21551 GCA_001436895.1 Weissella confusa | reverse complement strand
TTGAGATTTTAAAACGAGCCGCGGTGTTGCTTTCGAAGTACAATTAACGCAAAATCGGGAGTTAGGACTGGAAATCATTGACCGGTCACTCGCAATGGGACACCGCATAACAAGCGTTTTATCGGCTTCGAACATTGCTCGAAGCACGTATTATCACTGGAAAAACTGGCAACCTAGCCAACGAGAAACACGGCGTAATGCTCTGAAAACGGCAATTAAAGCCGTTTATAACACC
>JQAY01000016.1:20806-21068 GCA_001436895.1 Weissella confusa | reverse complement strand
GTTGGCGATCGTTTGGTTTGGGAACTCATGAATGAGCTCAATCTCAAATCTCGCATGATCAAGAAGTCATACAAGAAGCCAACAACAACCACTGACACATCTCAAAAGCCCAATCTCATGAAGAAGTTGGATGATTTGAGTGGCGTTCTGGCAACTGACATTACGTACATCCAGTTGATGAATCGTGAGTGGGTTTATCTGGCAACTGTCTATGACCCAGAAAAGCGTCGCGTAGTCTCATACGGGCTAAGTCCAGAAATGC
>JQAY01000016.1:20322-20550 GCA_001436895.1 Weissella confusa | reverse complement strand
AGCCAATACACTTCTAGCCTGTTCGAAGGAACATTACAAAACTCTGGAATAAATCACGCTTACTCCCGTAAGGGTCATCCCTACGATAACGCTCGTATCGAGAGCTTCCATTCGCTCATCAAGCGCGAAATGATTTTATCACGAAGAGTACAGGACCATTGATGATGTCCGGGTGTCTGTCGAGTGGTACGTGAACTGGTACAACAACAGTCGCATCAACTCACGCAC
>JQAY01000016.1:0-20119 GCA_001436895.1 Weissella confusa | reverse complement strand
GAAGGCTTATTTACCGCACGCTACAACTTGTGAAATCCGGCCGGTTCACAATCTATACCACTCGTTTTCTCTCAACGGTAGGGCTGAGCCCTGTTCCGCCTACAAAAACACCCAGAAATCACGCCATTTTAGGCTGAAATCCGGGTTTTGAAAATTTTTCGGGGTAGCGGCACCTTGCGGCGCCGAAAAAAACTGTCCATAATCTTGACATCAGCGCCGACATCCGGTTCACTTGCTGCAATGACATGACCATGGCGAATTCGCGTCATCCAGATACCAAAGAAAATACGTAAGGCGCGCTTGACCGTCGCACGCATTGGCGTATGATCTTCAACCAAATATTCAACATTGGTTGCCAGTGCTGTAACCTCATCTGGGAATGGTGATGGTTGATCTGCATAGGCTGTGTAAAGCATCTCGAACAACAAAACACGAACGTTGCGTTCATCACCAACTAATTGATAATTATTTGAAATGTGAATGCCATACTTGTCCAATTCATCATTCACTTTTACTTTTGTTTCACGGACAATAGTTGTACTAGATGAATGACGGAAACTAATGCTTGCATTTGAATGTGCCACTTCAAAAAGATATCCATCAACACCTCAAAGCCGAGTGATTTTCGGATGTAGTAACCCATCAAAGCGATGTCACTAATCGTCCTCAGTTGTTCAATCTGCAATGCACGGTTAGAATCTACAATGGACAAATACGATGTGTTGCAATCCCCTATCTGTTGGTAATCTATACGCAACATTGTCACGTTTTGCAATACCATGTATCTCGACCAACCTAGACTGTCCATAATCCCCTTAATCAGCACCACGTTACTTTCTTGTGCATTGAGATAACGGTGTAATGACAAACGTTCTTGATCTTTTTTCGGTAGTAGCCATTCCATGATCTCTGTCTCTCATTTCCTTTTTGTAATAAACAACTTCAGTCTATTATTTTTATTATTTTGAATTAACTGAAATATTTTGTTTATTAAAAAATTCCGCTATTTTGGAAGCAAACATAAGAAAAGACGACTCCATTACGAAGTCGCCACAAACCAATCTTACGTATACCCTAGGGGGGACATTACCGTACAGTTTCATCTTATCGCGAAGACGAAAATTGTGCCGTCGTCATTTTTAATGATTTAATTTTTTCGCGTCAATTTGAGGTGGTGCATTCAATTCACTACTACCAAGCAGTCTAAAGTACTCATTTTTTGCAACTAATAACACTTGGCGTGGTTTAACGGTACTGACTCTACAAATTATCAAACAAACTGATGTAGCAGTCCATCAGTGTATTTTATCCGATAAACACTTCATAGTTAATGTCGTACGCGTATAATTCGCTACATTACCATCATGGCGAATAGGGCGCAACCACTCCCCTAATTCTTTTTGTTCAGTCACATCCATCAACCCGATTTTAACCAAGCGATATTCATTTTTATGCCATTCATCAATGTGCCGTAGCAAGTCCGCAACTTCTTTAGCGAGTACTTTAGCGTCATCGGATGCGATCCAAGTTATGTCGTGCTGAAAACGGACAATCGTCTCGAGCTCGTAAGCGCCTTCTAAATCACGAATATGCCCGACTGCGCGTACTTCTGAGGCAATTCCTCCGCCGTTTCAACCAGCATATGTTGTTGGACACCGTACAAATTGTAGCGGACATCCAACCCTTTATTCGGCAACATCATTAACAGCGGATCTACATCACCGGTTTCCAAGCCTCCAATGCGCATCAAATCTAGCATGTCGTTGACCATCAATGCTTGCGCCTCTTCGTATAACCGATACATTTTCGATTTTGAAAAGCCCAGCGCCGTTAAGCGATTAATTGAAATCCCCTTGTCGCGCACCGTCTGATGCATCAGTTCACCAAACGTTTGGCTAATCGGTTTGAATGACAGTTGATCGTACATAATATCATCAACCGGGCTCAATGACTGCGAATGCAATTGACTGATTTTGTCTTGAATTTTACGCCAATCATCCGTTAGCGAGATACTCACAAAATTCATTTGTCGCGTCTCGACTCCCATTTGGCGCGCAGCCAACAAAAACGTCGCCATCATGGCCTCGGTCACTATTGAATTGATCTTTAAAAACGTCGCTATTAAATAGCCATAGCGCTTCAACACCAACAATTCGACATTCGAATCTTGGACCGGATGATTTTTGATTGCCGTTAAGATTAACCACACATTCGCGACTTTCGGTATACGTGGCTTAATAATCAACAATTGAATCGCCGTCATGTGGATCATTAAACTCGTCTCAAACAAGCTTCTTGGCATATAGTCTTGAAATACCTACACGCTCTCAATAAACTTTTGGTACAGCGTTAAGAAGCGTTTAGGCGTCAAATCAATCCCGATAAGTGACGTCACGCGCATTTCAAACAACGAAAATGATTTCAATTTACGAAAATCGTCGTATAACGCTTTCACATCATCGCTGTAATCTATCCCCTGGCGACGGGCCAAAATGATATTGATAACATGCATCACCTGCATGCCCAACGGGAAACGTTGTTCATCATACGCTGCCATCACCCGCTCACGCTCGCGAATCAAATCAGCATCTGGTAGTTGTGCCAACTCACCAATATTGAGTTGATATGGCTTTTCAGCCACACCTTCCATCAACTCTGAAAACGAAATCGAAAACAGCATTTCAATCTGCCAAAGCTCCACCGCAGTGAGTGACGCTTCGCCACGAATGAACCGATAATACTGCGAACGTGATACACCGGCGGCTTCGATTTCATCAATTGCAATGTTCTTTTCGGCGCGAATCTCATTGATTCGTTCCGCTAAATTTTGAGTCCCCATGATTTCTCTTCCCAACATTTTCACTACGTTCATCATACGATAAGAAAGCGGATAATTTATGAACAAATCCCCCAATCAGCTATGCAAAACAGTTTTTTCGTGTAAAATGAGAATATCTTAATAATAGAAACGGGGAATTCTTATGACTCTCGCAAATTTTGACGTTTTGTCACAAAAGTACGCTGATTTGATTACATCAGTTGGTGTTAATGTCCAAAAGGGCCAAGACATTGTTATCTATGCTGATGTTGAGCAAGTGCCATTGGTGCACAAGATTGTTGACTCAGCTTATGCCCGTGGCGCAAACAACGTCATGATTGAATGGCAAGACATTCATATTCAACGTGAATTCTTGAAGCACGCTAACGAGGATTCTCTAACGAACATCCCTGCCTGGGTTTCAGTTCGCGCGGAAGAATTGATGGGCAAGCACACAACGCGCATCTCATTGATTTCAGCTGATCCAGATGGTCTTGGTTCAGTTGATGGCGACCGCGTGTCAGCTTACCAACAAGCCTACCAACGTGCAAACCAAGCCGTGCGCAAGGCAACGATGAATAATGACGTTTCATGGTTGGTCGTGGCTGCTTCAGGTCAAGCCTGGGCCGAAAAGATCTTCCCTGAATTGTCAGGTGAAGCTGCAACTGACCGTTTGTGGGAAGAAATCTTCAAGATTACGCGTGTCGGTGTTGATAACGACGTTATCGCTGACTGGATGGCCCACGTTAACAAGTTGAAGGAAAAGGCACAATGGTTGAACGACTTGAACTTCAAGGAGTTGCACTACAAGTCGGCCGTTACTGATTTGACGGTTGGTTTGGCAGAAGACCACTTGTGGGAAGCGGCTGACTCAATTGACAAGGCCGGTAACATGTTTGTGGCCAACATGCCAACTGAAGAAGTCTTCACGGCTCCTAACTACCGCAACATTCACGGTACAGTGACGTCAACAAAGCCTTTGTCATACGCTGGTGTTTTGATTAACGATATCAAGTTGACGTTTGAGAACGGACACGTCGTTGAAGCCCACGCCTCAACTGGTGAAGCTGTGTTGCAACAATTGATTAAGACCGATGAGGGTGCTTCATCACTAGGTGAAGTTTCATTGGTACCAGATCCATCACCTATCTCACAATCAGGAATCGTCTTCTACAACACGTTGATTGATGAAAACGCTTCAGACCACTTGGCGCTTGGTGCTGCGTACCCATTCAACTTGAAGGGTGGTACACAAATGGATGTCGAGGCTCGTAAGGCTAAGGGACAAAACGATTCACTTGTTCACGTTGATTTCATGATGGGATCAGCTGACATGGACATTGATGGTATTACATACGACGGTCAAGTCGTACCTGTCTTCCGTAATGGAGATTGGGCATAATAGATTTTGATAGTCATTCACGTATTTGCGTGGATGGCTTTTTATTTTGGTGTTCATCCGCCAACACAAAAAAGAGGTCACAAAGGAAAATTCCCTTGTGACCTCAAATTATTATTAATGATAACCTGCGATACCAACGAAAGTATCATTAGCTGCGTCGTAACCGAATCCAACACGCGTAATCTTCACGTTCAAAATCCAATCACGGTGAGCAGTTCCACCTGCCATGTTAGTCTCGTGAAACCAAGCGTACATGGCATTTGCACCTGATCCATAACCGTGAGCAAGTACTTCTGGTCCATATGCTTGCGCCCAGTGTGCGCCATCACCGTAATCTGCATTTGTTTGAGCTTGCGCACGCATTTGCGCCGTTCCAGCCAAACCAGAATCGTAGACAACCGGTGACAATCCATGTTGTTGACGTAGTAGGTTCATTGTTGCAAGTGCTTCAGCAAAATCACCAGTAGCAACTGGTGCTGATGGTGCAGTTTGTGCTGGGGCTGCTGGCGTATCAACTGGTGCTTGTTGATCCGTAGCTGCAGGTGCAGCTGATTGTGCAGCATCTGATGATACAGTTGCTTGTGCATCTTGTGCAGCGGCTACTGAAGCGGCAGCAGCTGAGTCTGCTTGTGCTTGCTGTGCAGCAGCAACTGAGGCAGCGTATGCTGAATCGGCAGCAGCTTGTGATGCGGCTGCAACTGAAGCGGCATATGCTGAGTCAGCAGCGGCTTGTGAAGCAGCTGCGGCTGATTGTTCGTCAGCTTGTGATGCGGCTGCATCAGCGTCTGAAACTACTGTTGCTTCTGATGAAACAGGTACAACAACGATTTGTCCGTTTACAGATTGACCAGCAATAATCAATTCTGGGTTAGCGATACCGTATTGTGCTGAGAAGTCTTCAACTGACATGTTCAATGCAGTTGCCAAAGCCCACACTGTATCACCGTTTTGGATTGTGTAGTTTGACACGTTACCAGCTTGTTGCAATTCAGCTGAAACTTGGTCAACTGACTTTGCTTGCCATGAATCGGCTGATGCTGATTGGTTACCAGCGAACATAACACCAGCGGCTACAGTTGCAACTGCTGCAACGACCAATTGCTTACCTGACTTATACATCTTGTAGTGCTTTTTCAATTCCATGGATATCAATTCCCCTTAGTTCTTCAATTAGTTCATATACTGTTTTCCCTAACGATTCACAAGTATAGCAAAAGATTTTAACAACTTCATTACATCTTCAAGAAAAAACCAACAATTTTTCATTGTTGGTTTACAAATACAATTCATTTAGTTGCATTCTGAAGGCGTTCTAATACCTTAGTTGCTAATGTAATATTGGCATCCGCCTCTTTTACTGAACATTTCAATCGCAAGACATGATTACGCGTGTCAAACGTCATTGGCGTGCCCTTGAGCAACGCTTTGATGCGCTTCACATCGTTATCGGACAACTCACTCTGCCCTTTCGCATTCAGTAAATCTTCAACGAAGTAACCACCATCCGTGATGGCTACCCGCTCACCAAGTAAACTAACTGTCTGATAGACATATAACGGCACTGCTTCGCCGGTATTGTCTAGGACATCCGTATCAATCCTAATCATCTCTGCCATAAATCTCCTCCTCTGTCCCCCAGGGTAACAAGGGATGACAAAATGGGACAGTTTAGTTTTTTCACATCATTTAAAATTACGTGGAAAAGAAGCTGGCAACGGCGCCCCAATCGACTTTACGTCATTCGTGAATGGCAATGGAATCTTAATTGAAGCCGCATGCAACAATAATCCACCTTCGTAATCATCAGTTGGGTTATAAAGTGGATCACCCACTAGTGGATGGCCAATTGATTGCATGTGCAAGCGTATTTGATGGGTGCGTCCCGTTTCCAAATCCAGACGAACAAGCGTATTTTGGTAAACCGTGTGCACCTTCGCCCAATGGGTCACCGCAGAAACTGCGTTAGGGCCATCTACACGGCGCGTACGGCTATCATCAGGGCTTTCCCCAATTGCTGCTGTAATCACCCCTGAAGGCTCATTAATCGCACCACGGACCCAAGCTAAGTACGTGCGGCGGATTGTCTTGTCACGCAACATTTGATTCAACATGGGCACGACATATGGATTTTTGGCAATCATTAATGCGCCGGTTGTGTCGCCATCCAAGCGGTGCACCATATAAACCGCCTTACCTTGGGCTTGCAAATACGCCTGGGCGAAATTCATCATCGTGCCATCTTCACCTGGTGAATTTGGATGTGTCTTCACCCCCTTGATTTTGTTGACGACCATTAAATCGTCATTCTCAAACAAGACATCAACTGGTTGACTATCGTCGGTTACGTAGTTTGAAGCTGCCACCTCAAAATCATGTGGCAACCACGTCATCGTCAAAGTATCTCCTGGCTTTAGAATCGTCGACGTTGGTTGGTAAGTACCATTTAGCAAGATACGACGTTCCATGCGGAAATTACCACGAATGCGACGTGGCACTAGCCATTGGGTTAATTGTTCTTTAATTGAAATTGCCGGTTGATCAGACGGCAAGACAATCTGCTTGGTCCAAGAATCCATAGCAACCTCCTTTTGATATATATACAAAAAGGCAACCTGTTTTACCAGGTTGCCTTTAAGCCGTTATTACAACTTAGTAACGTTAGCAGCTTGCAAGCCACGGTCACCTTGTTGAACTTCGAATGATACAGCTTGTCCTTCTTCCAATGACTTGAAGCCGTCACCTTGGATAGCTGAGAAGTGAACGAATACATCGTCACCTGACTCACGTGAAAGGAAACCGAATCCCTTGTCTGCGTTAAACCACTTTACTGTTCCTTGTTCCATGTCTGAAACCTCCTGGCACATTGCCAAATTTTCTAATAATTCAAAAATGAAAATGCCAGATATTTCGGTGAAACATAAAACAAAATCTTTTAAACTATGTGATTAGTATAGCACGCGTTTCCTGATAAAGATATAGTGAGTTTCGCCTAATTATTTTTTAATTTCACAAACCCTTGCTACTGTTGGTCCAACAGCATATGTTTCATGTGCACGAATGTTGCTTCAAGCGTCTGTATGAGGTGTTGATCATATATTTCGTAGTAAACCCGATTGCCGACTTCTTCACGCGTTACCACTTGTTGCTTCAACAACACCGCTAAATGCTTTGACACATTCGGTTGTGAAATGCCAGTTTGTTCAACTAACTCGCTCACATGGACCGGACTAGGATGCGTCACCATATAATCCAGCAATTGCACCCGGCTTTCATTGCTTAGCACTTTGTAAAAAGCAGCCACGGCAATGATTAACTGTTGTTCCTGTGTCATCTTAATCCCTCATTAAATGCTGTTGCAGTTGATCTCCGTGTGTAGTTCGGTCTGAATCGTCGTATGCGCGATACCGTAGTCGTTTTTCAGTGTTCGCGTAATCTCATCTAGGTCTACGTCGCTAAAGCTCTCCTGGACCCCCAAATGCGCCGTTAACGCCGCCTCGGTGGTTGAGATGCCCCAAATGTGCAAATCGTGGACTGATTTTACCGCTGGATGGTTGTCTAGGTATGATTCAATCCCCGCTTCATCAATACCAGCTGGCACACCGTTAAGGAGCAAATTCAACGACTGCTTAAAGACGTCCCAGGAACTAATGACGATGATAATGCCGATAAGGACTGAAACAATGGGGTCAATCCAATTCCAGCCTGTAAATGCAATCAGTACACCCGAGACCACCACACCGACTGACACACCAGCATCAGCCAACAAGTGGATGTACGCACCCTTAGCGTTCAAATCGTGCTCCTGTTGACCGCTCTTTGCAAAAAAGTACGCTGATAGGAAATTGATGACGATACCAACCAAGGCCACCCAGATGATGATGTCACCGTCCACGTGGCTTTTGCCGTTGAGCAACTTCACAATGGCCTCAAACCAAATAATACACACCGCAATTAACAATAGAATGGCATTCACCGCGCTCGCCAAGATGGTCGTGTTGTGGAAGCCATATGTGCGCTTACGTGTTACCTTTAATCCGAACACAAGTACTGCGAGCCACGACAGAATCAATGACGCGACGTCACTGACACTGTGTAAAGCGTCCGCAAACAAGGCCGTTGATCCAGCTAACTTAGCAAAAATAATTTCACCGATGATAAATGCCAAATTAAGTCCGATACCAATTAAATATGGCGCTTGCTTGTTTTGTTCAAATTCGTGATGATGATGTTCGTGCCCCATGACATGTTCCCCCGTAATCCTAAACTAATCTATATGCCAATTATGGCATATAGATTGTGAGAATTCAAACTAAGGGGCGTAAAAAAATCGCACCCGGTCGAAACCCAGATGCGATTTGAATGATCTATTGTATTGGGTAAAATCTTACCACCAACCGTTAGCCAAACGGAATTGGATGGCACCATCGATTGAACCGTAACGTGAAACGGCGTAGTTAACCAAACCAGCAGTTTGTTGTGCAACTGAACCAGTTCCCCAACCTTCCTTAGTTTGACCCAATCCACGGTAACCGTTTGGTGAAACGGCGTTAGGGTTACCACCTGATTCAGGCATAACGATTGCGTTCCACAATGCTGAAGTACCACCAGCAGCGATAAATTGGTCGTAAACTGAACCTGATCCGACTGCCGTTGAAACAGCAACTGGTGCAGCAGTTTGTTGTGCCGTTGCGGCTGCTTGTGAAGCAGCCGCCTTTGATGCGGCAGCTGATGAAGCTGCGGCTGAAGATGCAGCAGCCTCTGAGGCAGCGGCTTCTGATGCGGCTACGCTTGAAGCTGCAGCAGCTGATGAAGCAGCTTCTGATGCGGCAGCTGAAGCTGCAGTTGCTGCGGCTGAGTTAGCTGATGAAGCAGCAGCTGAATCCAAGTCAGCTTGGTTAACTTCTGCTGAAGTTGGTACTTCGATTTGTTGGTCAACGAAAATCATGTTGGCGTCTGAGATCTTGTTAGTCTTAACCAAGTCCTCAACCGTCATGTTAAACTTGTCGGCCAATTCTGACAAAGTATCACCGGTTTGTACAGTGTATGTTGATGCGGCGTGAACAACTTGTTGTCCTGCTACCAATACTGATGCCAAACCGGCAACCGTCAATGCTGTTTCTTTCATCTTGTTCATATCTGTTATAACGCTCCTACGGATTGTTTTTCATGTGCGAACACTATTGCCCAAGCACTTCTCTTAATGAGGCTTACCTCGCCTCAACCACAAGACATAGTTTACCAAGCTGACAAGGCTTAAAATTACAGAATAATTACATTTGATGTCGAAACCGACCAAACGACCCGATTTTTTCGTTACATTATCGTCACATAGGGGCTGTTACACGTGTAAACCCGCACCATTTAAGGTTTTTTGCTGATGTATTTAACCGGTTAAGTAACGCGTTTTTTGTAACGAAACTCATAAAATAAACGCCAAGAAACGGTTGTTTCTCGGCGTTTAACGTTTTTTGTCATATTAGCGTTACGTTGAAAAGTAATGGTTTTAGAATTTTCGTAACCAAACTTCATCAATTTCGTGCCCAATTGTCTTGTGTAGAATCAAATCGGCACGTTCGCGAGTTGGCAAAATGTAGTCAACTAAGTTAGGCAAATTAACGGTTTCCCACACTTTCTTCGCAGCATCAATCGCCGTTTGGCGCGGTACTTGCGTCCATGCGTAGAAGAAATTGTCAGGATCATCAGCTTCAGCCGTTTGTTGCAACAACGCTTCAAAGCGATCCAAATACCAGTGTTCAATCAATTCTGTCTCTGCGTCAACATAAATTGACAAGTCAAAGAAGTCCGACAAGTAAACAGGTGAGTTCGGTGCCGCTTGCAAAGTATTGATACCTTCAACAATGAAGATTTCAGGTCGCTCGAATGTGTCAAACTCATCTACTAGTACATCGGAAATGTCGTGTGAGTACTTTGGCGAACGGACAAATTCCTCACCATCCTTCACCGCATTCATGAATTCTAGTAATGCTGGCATGTCATATGACTCTGGGAGCCCCTTACGGTCAAACAGCCCTTGCGCCCTCAATTCGTCATTTGGCAACAAGAAACCGTCCGTCGTCGTCAAGGCAACGTTATGATCGCCATATTCCGCTTGCAACATAAATTGTAGCAAACGAGCTGTCGTTGACTTACCAACGGCCACAGAACCGGCAATACCAATAACAAATGGGCTTGGCTTTGTAACACGCCCCAAAAAGCGTTGGCGTTCTTCACGGTCACGCAAGTATTGCGCGTGGCGTAGCTTAATGTAGTGAACCAATGGGTCATAAAACATTGCAACGTCAGCCATTGAAATTTGGTCATTAAACGCCTTAATCTCACCCAAAACAGATGGCGTAACGTGTGAAACGTCACGATCCACTGGTGGCTCAACTAAAACTGACCAATCATCGCGATTAAATACCGCATAGTTAAGTGGTGCCTGACTCATAGTCAATTACCCCATTTCGTAAAGTTGTGAATCAACGTTTGCCAACAATGGCGTTAGCTTGTTAATCGCAAGAACCGTCAATTGGTGCATAGCACGTGATGCAATGGTGTAAACCAGTTGACGCTCGTCATCACCGTGGTACACCCCTTCTGAGGCATCCCACATAATGACAGCATCAAATTCTAGTCCCTTAGCTAAGTATGCAGGTACAATGATGGTTCCTGGCACCAAGCGTTGGTTTTCAGTACGAATAATTGTGACATCGGCTTGGTCACGCAAAGCAGCATAAGCAGCTTCTGCGTCAGCCAATGTCTTAGTGATGATTGCTGTCGTCTCTTCAGCTGCATAATTAGCTGCCAATTGTGACAACGTGGCCGCAATCATTGCGTCTTGATCTGGCAATACCTTAACCAGTGGCTTGTCACCTTCACGTTCGAAGGCATCGATTTGCGCACCGTTAATCAAGATTGCCTTTGAGTAGTCAGTAATTTGTTGCGTTGAACGGTATGTTTGCGTCAATTGCACATATTCAGACTTCTCTGGATCAAACAAGTGTGACAACTCTTCTTGCAAGCTAACTGCATTTTCCTTTGTAAAGATGGCTTGGTTCAAGTCGCCCAACATCGTAAAGCGTGCACGTGGGAAGCTAAACTTCAAGAAGGCCAATTGGAATGGCGTGTAGTCTTGAATTTCATCAATTAAGACAAATCGGATATCGCGCTCACCACGGCTACCCTTAATCAAGTCAAACAACAACATAAATGGTGTCATATCAGCCATTGGCAATTCACCATTCTTCATCTTGTTGATTGTGTTCTCAACAGACTTTTGCCAATCACCCAACGTAATGCCGTATGCAGACAAGTCCATCAACTTTGGCACCGTACGCAAGAAGTGAATGAATTGATTGTTAATGTTAATGAAACGGTTGCGGTTAACACCCTTAGCAATCGGTGCCAAAGCATTCGTCACAATAATCTTGGCCAAGAACTTTGTCTCTTCTTCATCAGACTTAAACTCGCGTGGGTTGTCCCCCAACATTGAGTCGTATTGTTCCTTCGTCAAGTTTTGGATTTCAGCTTCAACCCAGTCCGCTTGCATTTCCGTCCCAATACGGCCTTGCAACATCTTCATCAAACGTTCCTTGGTTGCTTGGAGACGGTTACCCAACTTGTAGTTCTCGTTGAATGAGTAGTAAATCTCTTCAATCTTGGCCTTTGAAATGATTTCTTGACCACGGAACTTAATTGGGCGCACCTTGATGTCGGCCTTGTTCAAACCGTCAGCGTATGCATTCATCGCGTTGAAGTAGTCACTGGTACCCTTCATGTCGATGATGGCCTTTTGAGCGCCTTCTGGTTGCGCTTCGAAACGCTCTTGTAGTGTTTCAAGCTGTAACTTAGGCAAACGACGTGATGCATATTGGTAGTACGTCATTTGCACCATGTTTTGCTCACCCAATTCAGGCAACACTTGGTCGATATAGTCATTAAACAATTGGTTTGGTGAGAACATCACCACTTGACCAGACGTCAAGTGACCACGGTAACGGTATAGCAAGTACGCCACGCGTTGTAGCACGGCAGATGTCTTACCAGAACCAGCGGCTCCTTGCACGAACAACAAATCAGCTGCCGTGTTACGGATGATCTTGTTTTGCTCCTTTTGAATCGTCGTAACGATTGACTTCATCTTCGTCGTTGACTCACCAGAAACGGCATTCAACAACATTTGGTCACCAACCGCTTCGTCCGTATCAAAAATTGTGACAATCTTACCATCTTCAATTTGGAATTGACGCTTCAAGTGAACCGTTGCCTCTTGCTTACCATCCGGCGTCTCATACGTTACTTGACCCAAACCAGCGTCATAGTAAATAGAAGAAATTGGTGCACGCCAGTCATAAATCAAGAAATTGTCCGGTGAATCTGAGAATGATGCCAGCCCAATATAAATTGGCTCAACCGTCTCAGAACCGTTTTCTTGCACATCAATACGGGCAAAGTATGGACGAGCTTGCAAGCGGTCCAACACCACGGCTTGGTGTTCAACTGAGTTAATGGCCAATTCGCGTTCTTGCAACATTTGTTGTTGTTGGCGAACAGACATGGCCGTTTCGAACAAGCTACCATAAGTAGATGACTTGAAGCGGACGTCGTTCCATCCAGCTTCAACATCAGCTTGCTTTTGCTCGTTGTTTTGTCGATCTAAATCATTTTTTACCTTTGCGTCTTGAATCTTTTCCAAGACCACATCCAAGCGTTGTTGCTCGGCTTCGTATGGTTCCATACTGGGTCCCCTCCAGCTAAAATTAGTGATTCCATGGTACTACACTTTAAGGTTATTTACCAGAGTGTTTTTAATGGTTTGGTTTGTGGGTCGCGGTTTGTGTCGTCGCTTGATAGTCATAGATAAAGGTTTCCATTATATATAGTAGAAACATCTATAAAATAAAAATTGCTTGCCCTACATTTCTGTTAGACAAGCAATTTAGAATTATCGTCAATATTAATCTTCTTGTGCGTAATCAGTAACGATCAAGTGCTCCAAGAAGTCGCGTGCGTCTGTTTCGTCGGTGGTGCCGGCTGCGATTTCTGCTTCGACAGCTGCCTTAATCTTTTCGGCAACTGCTGCACTTTCCATATCAGCTGCAATGACATGAACACGGTGGAAACTGTCAGACCAATAAACCTCAGTTGGTCCCCAAGTGTTCAAATCCAACTTCTTTACCCAATCTTGAACTTCTTGCTTTGTGTATGCCATGATAAACACCTCCAACTACTCATACGTAGCTTTTTTTATTTCTTTTTTATTACATGATTAGTATAGAACAACCGAAATCTAATGGCGAAAATAAGGTATCCAAATTTGCGTCAAAAAATAAACAACTTGAATCTATTTTTTCAGACGCCAGATATATGATTTTTTGCATAAATTCAGTGGATATTCAAAACGGCAGAGTCCCCGTTATGGAGACTTTGCCGTTTGTTTTTAAAGATTAATCTTCTTCGATTGCCAATTCGATGTCTTCTACGTCATCTGCTGAATTGTCTTCAGCAGCGTCGTCTGAACCATCGTGGCTTCCGATGTATGCTTCGCGAACTTGTGCGTAGATATCATCGTAAATATCCTTGTGTTCTGGGTCTTCCAACCAGCGAATAACGTTGACCTTTCCTTGACCAATCTTCTCACCGTTGTATGAGAACCATGATCCTGACTTCACGATAATGTCCTTATCAGCAGCCAAGTCAATCATTTCACCAGTCTTTGAGATACCCTTACCAAACAAGATTTCAACTTCCACTTCACGGAATGGTGCTGCAACCTTGTTCTTCACAACCTTGATACGGGTAACGTTACCAACTGACTTCACATCGTCACCGTCAGCCTTGGTAGCATCGATACCACCCTTACGACGAACGTCCAAACGTACTGATGAGTAGAACTTCAATGCACGTCCACCAGGTGTCGTTTCTGGGTTGCCAAACATGATACCAATCTTTTCACGCAATTGGTTGATAAAGATTGCCGTCGTGCCGGTCTTCAAGATAGCACCTGACATCTTACGCAAAGCTTGTGACATCATACGAGCTTGCAAACCAACTGTTGAGTCACCAATTTCACCGTCGATTTCGGCCTTAGGCGTCAAAGCGGCAACTGAGTCAACAACAACCATGTCGATGGCACCTGATGTAATCAAGGCATCCGCAATAGCCAGTCCTTGTTCACCAGTATCTGGTTGTGATAGCAACAATTCGTCAACATCAACACCCAATGCCTTGGCGTATTCAACGTCCATGGCATTTTCCGCGTCAATATAAGCAACGATTCCGCCGTTACGTTGTGCTTCAGCAACCGCGTGCAAAGCCAACGTCGTCTTACCTGATGATTCAGGTCCGTAGATTTCGATGATACGTCCCTTAGGGTAACCACCAATTCCAAGGGCCACGTCCAACTTCAATGATCCAGTTGACGTTGATTGCACCTTCGTGAATTGGCTATCACCAAGCTTCATAACTGAACCCTTACCAAAAGACTTTTCAATCTTCTTCAAGGCTTCGTTCAACGCAGCTTGACGTTCCTTTGGGTCCGCAATCTTTCCTTCAAGCTTCTTATTTGGGTTAATGTTCTTTCCTGATGCCATTTTTATCGGCCTCCACTTGTTAACTTAAACTTAATATACACCTAGTGTAACCTAATTCAATTTAGAATTCAATTCTTTTTCGTGCTAATTCGTGATTTGTTTGATTTTGTCTGCCAATAAGTCAAATGCTGCCGCAACTGATTGTTGACGAACTCGCTGACGATCGCCATCAAATTTAAACTTCGTTGCCGCTACTGTACCATCTGGGGCCGTAATCCCAATAAATACCGTACCGGCTGGGTGACCTTCCAACGCATCCGGGCCAGCCACACCAGTGAAACTCACGCCCCAGGCGGTCTTCAGTTCACGTTTTGCCCCGCTCGCCATGCTCTCGGCAACTTCAGCTGACACAACACCCACTTTATCAATCAAATCGGCCGGCACGCCAACCAATTGCGTCTTTGCAGCCGCAGCGTAGGTCACAAATGCACCTGGCAACACAGCTGAAATGCCTGGCACCTCTGCTAACGTACTGACAAACAATCCGGCCGTCAACGACTCGGCCGATGTAATGCTCTCGTGTCGCGCAATCAAAGCTTGGCCAACTTCAATATTTTTCATTCTGCACCCCTTTCAATAATAAAGACGCAGTAATCGCTAATTTTTCCAATTTTCGTTTGATTCAATTGTATAACAAAAGAGGTAGTCCAACACAACGAGTGTCAAACTACCTCTTCATTCAATTTTTTACTTGAAACCGTCAGAGAAAACGTCGCGGTTCTTGTAGAAATAATCAATTCCTGAGTAGATTGTTGCAAGCAAAGCAATCCAAATCATAATCATTGCAAATGGGATGTTGAACATCGCAAAGACAATGTCGTGTAGCAAGAAGAATGAGATAGCAACCATTTGTGATGCTGTCTTAATCTTACCTGGCATTGCTGCTGCCAACACCTTACCATTGTTTTCAACAATCAACGTACGCAAACCAGTGATGGCCAACTCGCGAATAACGATGATGGCAACCATCCAAGCTGGCACCCAGCCGAATTGAACGAAGAAAATCAACGCCGTCATAACCAACAACTTGTCAGCCAATGGATCAGCAAACTTTCCAAAGTTCGTCACCAACTTGTACTTGCGCGCAATCTTTCCGTCCGCAAGGTCCGTCAATGAAGCAACAATGAAGATAATTGCTGCAACTAGGTGTGTGACTGGCAAAACTGCCCCAGCCACTTGCAACGTTCCCCAATCAAGTGGCAACGCAAGTACCAACATGAAAACAGGAATCAAAATCATACGGAAAACCGTCAACTTATTAGGCAAATTCATTCTTTATCTACCCCACTAAGTTTAGCGTTGGAACGTCATGTTTGCGTTCCAAACGATGGCGTTGTTGTTCATCAAGTTAACGTCTGAACCATCCAAAGACATCTTCGTAACCGTTGCGTTACCGATTGAAACACTGATACCAGTTACTGAAGCAGGAATCTTAACATCTTGGTTACCGTTAGCTTGCAACGTACCGTTCCACAAAACAGTGCCGGCTGCATCCTTCACTTGAATCCATGATGCTCCCGTTGACTTCAAGTTCAACGTCATGTCCTTATCAGCTGGTGCCTTAACAGCAGCGTACGTTACCGTGTTACCAGTTGCCGCACCCGTTCCAAGGTCAACCTTGTTATCATCCTTCTTCTCTGATGATTCCTTCTTTGAAGACTCCTTCTTAGAAGATGACTTCTTTGATTCGTCAGTCGTTGACTTTGACTCTGAAGATGATGAAACAGATGACACCTTTGAAGTTGTCACTGAAACAGATGATTCGTTCTTGCTTTGTTGCTTTGCTGAACCAGCAAATGAGGCAACAACAGCCCAGATAACGGCGATGATTGCAATCACAGCAACACCAATCAAAATCTTTGGCATCATTTGACGTGTCTTATCAGCAGCCGTTTCTTCAACCTTGTGCATCCCCGCGCGAGTCACGTTATCTGCGTCGACGCGAGCACCACTCAAATCAGGTTCAACCGTTTCTGTGGTGATATCATGGTTCTTCATAAAATCAGCAACATCAAGTCCAACTGCATTAGCATATTGACGCACGAATGCACGCTCGTAAAATGCCCCTGGCAATTGATCAAATTGGCCATTTTCAATAGCAGCTAGGTAGCGCTTTTGAATCTTTGTCGTTTGTTGAATATCGTCAAGGGATAGCCCCTTATCAAGACGAGCCTTTTGTAGCTCTTGTCCGATGACGCTGTTGCGTTCTTCGTTCATTAGTCTCTCATCCTTAACTATTTTTTATCAGTATAATTGCATATATCTATACTACCACATATTATCGACATTCGGACGCGCAATAACGGTCGAAAGGTCACTAATTTCGGCATGCATAAGTATGTCATAAACGCTTTGCACATCAAGGCTCTGCAAGACATTAATTTCATCACGCAATGTTGCAAAATCAAAGGTCTTCCCTTCAAATCGCGTGACATTTTCTTCAAGTTGATTGAACTTACTAATCAAGCGACCCAAGGCGTCCTTTTTCACCAATTCAAAATCGGGAGACAATGCTTTAAAGCGCTCAGCCAAGTTCGCTAATTCATCTGAAACGGCATCAATCAATTCATCAGCTTCAGGTGTTTCCGCTGCAATGGTCAGGAAGGCCACGCCACGTTCCCAGTCGAATTCGGCGCTGAATGTATCATCAATCATACCCGAGTCATACCACATCATATAAGTTGGTGAAAACTCGCCAAACACCAAATCAACTGCCAAGCTACCGGCAATGGCAATGCGTAAAGCATCCATCCCCGTTGGCATCGTCGCCCCATCGTACCAGCGTTGGCCGATAGCGATTTTTGTACGTACGATATCCATATCAACTTCAAGCGGTTCTGTAATAACTGGCGCCAATGTCTTAGTTGGCACTGTAATATTCGCGCTAGCTTGACGTGAACTAATTGGTGCATCCATCACAAGTTGACGAACAGCATCCACATCAAAAGCACCCGCAACGACAATGTCCATATTTTCCGGACGGTAGAACGCATCAAAGGCAGCCTGCAAATCAGTCGGCGTGACGCTGTGCACTGATTCGGTCGTACCAGCAATATCGTCAGCCATCGGATCACCAGGGAACAATTGACCTAAAATTAGTCGATACAAGCGGGCGTTCGTATCATCTTGATACATATCCACTTCTTGTGAAATGATATCGCGCTCACGCACAACGGAACTCTCTTCGAAATAAGGCTCTTGTGTGAAATGCAACAATTCTGAGAAAGCCGCATATTCATTAGCAGGGGCTGTCATGAAGTAGCTTGTGCGAGTCTGCGTCGTGAACGCATTTGCATTCGCACCCAGTTCACTCATACGTGAAAAGGCATCATAACCAGGTTGCGCAAACAACTTGTGTTCCAAAAAGTGTGCGAGACCAGCTGGTTGCTTAACCAATTGACCATCCTGCATAAACGTCTGATCACGCGCACCAAAATCAACCGTTACCATCCCCACAAATTGGTGAAAATCAGGCCGTGGCAAAATATGCAATCGTGCCCCATTTGGCAATGTTTCATGACGCTCATTAGGCGCAAAACGACTCAATGCATCAACCATTATGCCTTACCTCCTACCAATTCATAGTGCAATTGTTTTGTAACTGCTTGGGCCACTTGTTGGACCTGTTCTGCCGTCACTGAATCAACCGCTGCCAGCCACTCCTCAGGTGTTGTGTGATAACCAATCAATTCTTGATTCTGCACACGTTCAGTAATGCGACCAGGTTGGTCAAGCGAAACCACATAATCAGCCTTCATCAAACGCTTAATCATGTTTAGTTCATCGTCGCCAACTAGTTCTGTTTGAAGGCGCGTCAATTCAGCATCAATTCGATTCTCAGCTTCAACTAGCTTGGCGTGATCAACACCCGACTCCACCATCAGCAAACCTGTATAGGGATTGTAATCTGAATAAATTGAGTAAGCTAAACCGGCTGTTTCACGGACATTCATAAACAAACGTGAAACAGCAAGGCCACCAAACAATGCATTAAAGACGAAACCTTGGAAACGGTCTGACTGTTCTAGCTTCAATTGATAAGCCAAAATCAAACGAGCTTGGTTCACCTTATCAAGTTCCACCGTACGCTTTACAGCTGGGAATAAGTCTTGTTCATAATAGGGATTACCAGCGATGGCACGTGGTTCCAACGGCAATTGCGCCACTGCTTGTTCAACAGTTGCTGTGTCCACATCACCCAATACGATAATATCCACACGGTCGTGTGCCATGGTGTCTTGCCAAGCATCCCATGCCTCTTTTGGTGAGACCTTTTCAAGGATTTTGGTTGTGCCATAGGCTGGCACAGCTTGCACTGGATCGGTGAAATAAACATCAATCGCTTGGCGTGCCGCGTAGAAAGGCTTCTCTTCTTGTAGCCCAGCGATTTCATCTAAGGCAATTTCACGCTGACGTTCAAAAACAGTTGGATCAAAGCCTTGTTCGGCATCACCCAATGGATTGCACATCATCTCGCGAATAAACGCAAAGCCATCGCGCAACAAACTCTGTGAATCCGTTGCAAAATCATCATGCACCAACGTCATTCGCAAACGTAGTGTGTGCAATGCTCCCGTCTTCAGTACATCTGTCCCAAACGATGCCCCGTATAGATCACTCAACACACGTGCCAACGCAGTCTGTGAGGGATATTTTTGTGAAGCTGTTTCAAGCATGTTACTTGCCAACACGCGACCACCCAATGAGGCCACGTCATGTTGGCGAGTAAAGTTAATTAAAATTCTTGTCGTTGCAAATTGCTGAGTTGGCAAAATATGCAGAAAAACGCCAGGTTGAACGGTTACTGTAGTCACTGACATACCTTCTTTTCCAAACTAAAAGCGCGCTGGTAATGAACGCGCTTGTTTTTTATTGTCGTACAATTCGAGTCTGCGAACTCGTCATAGTAACGAATATTTTGTGCAGAAACTAATACTATAAGTATAAACTTCTGCGTCCTATTTTACCAACTCAATTTCCTTGGTCGTCAGCTTCTTCCGATGACTCTACAGCCACTGGACTTAAACGCATATATTCAGATACAAACATAAAGACGCTCACTGCTGCCATACCCACTAATAAGACAACAACACTCCATGTATTCAACACGAGCGCTGTATAGTGCAATAGGTACAAAACAAACAGAATACCCGTCAGGTTGTACCACACCCATCGGGCCCATTTATTATGCCAAATCATCATGATACTCTCCCTGAATCATTTAGTTTGTGAAATATTTAATATGTTTATATTTACAAATAAAAAAGCGCAAACTGAACTGAACCCCGAAAATTGGAGTGACGTTTT
>JQAY01000015.1 GCA_001436895.1 Weissella confusa | reverse complement strand
TCTACTATTAGTTTACAGGGCAGAGAAAAATCTGTCCGTAAATCTAGCATAAGAGCATTTTGAGAATGCATATGCACAATCATATAAATATGAGCCACTGGACTTTCAAGCAACTACGTCCGTATTTGATCCAAATACAGACGAATTTGTTGATGAAATTTCCGCTGATGCTATTGGTCGAGAGGTCGATGATTCTGTTCTGACGGATAAAGATTCATTTTTGTATGACACGCCACCAATGCGTTATGATTCAGTTACACCGGAGCGTGATTTACTTAAGCGCGATTATGATGATGAAGTAACTGTGTTTGGTAAGATACCTAAACGAGCAATCCAAGTACCTAAATATACTGGCGGAACTACTACTCCTGATTTTGTATATATGGTTGAACGTGAAGATAAATCACATGTTTACTTGTTGGTAGAAACTAAAGCTGATAATAAGCGCATATCGGATCAACAAATTGTTGATATTCAAACGGAGTTCTTTAGACAGTTAGAGCAACAAAATGTGGTTTATACAGAAGCTACTGATGCGCAAACAGTTATTTCAAAATTACGTACATTAGAAAATGAGAAAGGGGGTAACTGATGAAAAAAGATTTACTTCAATTGGCAGACAGTGGCGATATTTCTAAGACTGGTGCGAAACCCAAATTGCCTACAACAATCCCTAATTTAACGGATAATATGCTGGATGTGTACAGAATTCCGTTGAATTACTTGTACTACAACGATGAAAACGGACGTGTTTCAACACAGGTTCGACGTGTTGTTGGGGAACTTACACCATCAACCGATGAAGAGAACCCGCTGTATAATGAAAAGTTTGCTGGATTCATAGCAGATGATAACTTAGGTGCCTTGAAGAAGACTAAGAAGTCAATTTTAGATAAAGGACAGCAAGTCTATGGGTATGTCCTTTCAGATGGTCGAATCATCGATGGTAATCGTCGTTATACAGCCCTGCGCCAAATCTCCGAAGAAACTGGTACAACGCAATTTTTCGAGGCCGTCATTCTGCCGTTTACCTATGATGCTAAAGCAAATCGTTCACAGATTAAACGCCTTGAGTTGGCCATTCAGCTAGGTGTTGAAGAAAAGCTTAGCTATGATCCCGTTGATTTGGCCGTGGACGCATATCAAACAATCGTTGTCGACGAGCTAATGACTGCGCAGGATTATGCGAACGAATCAAATACTCGAATTAAGGATGTTGAATCGAAGCTAGCTACTGTGGAATTGATGCAATCATTTTTCGAATTCAACAATATGCCAGCGGATGCATTTTACATCATTAAAGATTTGAAACTATACAGTCCGCTTGAAACGCTTGCAGATAAGCTGAACAAACAGTATCCAAATCGTGGACCAAAATTTGAGGCGACAAAGGATTCGGCGTTTACTTTGCTTGCGAAAGTAATCATCTCGGGGGACGATTCACGTACTGAGATGCGAAACTACACTCGAAATATTATGAGTAGCGCTGTGAATGACGACTATAACGAACAACTGGAGGAAGTGGTTGATAATTTTCGCGACAAGATGGACTCAGAACCAATAGCGACGGCAGCTGAATATCGGGCACGATTGGAGACAGCGGTTCCGGAGTTGCGACAAGTCAATGAAAAGTACGCCACAACGACTAACAGACAAAACCGCGGTAAAAACGTAGACAACTTTGTGGGAGACGTGACAGAAACGTTGAATACATTGAAGGATATGCAACAAGGCAACGGACTAACGGGAAACTTACAATTTACGAACTTCAGTCGAGACCAAATTTCTGAAATCCGCGATATGTTGGTCAAAATCAACTTAATCAGTAATGATTTGATTGAGGTGTATGAGGATGAACTCTAAACCAGTACTGAAAAAAACTAAAGTCGGCTTTCAATTTATTGATAGTTCGGATGGCGAATTACAATCTTCACGGGTTCAACGAACTCTGAAACGGTACCGTGACTATTTTGTGGATTTTGAAGATTTAATTCTTCCGAAAGATATTAATTATGTTGACTTAAACACGTTAATTGAAAAGCTTAACAACCGATTAAATGATGAGATTTATTTGGAAGATGATGTTAAACAGTATATTGAACAAAATGCATATGCAATTGATGAACAACGCATTGCGGGGTTGACCATTAAAGACTATGATTTGCGTTGGAATGATGAAGTCGCTGAATTTTCAAGAATCCTGAATCAGGAAATTTCACGTCCGTTGAAGCCGCAACAGCTACAGGCTAGCTTTTATTTGGCTACTATGAAAAAAGCAGCAAACTTTAGTGTCCCGGGTGCCGGTAAGACGGCAATGATGTATGGTGCATTTGCTTATCTAAGTTCGCCCGAAGTCGATGAGATAAATCGATTAGTCGTTGTATCGCCAATTAATGCGTTTGAAGCGTGGAGAACAGAATTTGCTGAGGTTTTTGGGTCGAAGCGAGATTTGCACTTTATGAACCTAAAACAGTATGGAGCTGTTGGTGATGTGCGCCGCGACTGGGGTGTTGCAAATATAATCGTTATCAATTATGAAGCATTATCCGGTTGGAAATTGAGTGCTTTGAATGGCCTTATCGATGAGAAAACAATGATTGTATTCGATGAGGTTCATCGAATTAAAAATCCGGAAGGTAAGCGAGCGGCTAATGCTCTGACTTTGGGACCTAATGCTCGTTATCATTACGTATTGACGGGAACTCCAATTCCTAATTCGTATAAGGATGTCTACAATTTTTTACATTTACTCTATCAAAACGAGTATGATGCATTCTTTGGTTGGGAAATCAATGAGCTTGATGCCAATATTTCAGGCGATATTAATGATAAATTGCAACCGTTTTTTTGGCGGACTAACAAGACTGACTTGGAAGTACCCCCAGCCGAAGCTGACAAGCTTATCAAGGTTAAGCCAGATACTCAACAAGCTGACCTGGCAGCGGTTATCCATGATGTTGAATCTAATGTATTAGCAAAGTATATTCGTCTCATGCAGGCATCAACAAATCCGGAACTATTAACTGCAAACATCGATTTTAACGATTTGGGATTTTTGTTTGGAGAACTTGACTATACTGTTGATTCAGCATTTGACAGTGCCGAAGAACGAGCAGCTAAGCAGAGACTTTATTTGGATTTTGGTGTTGATAAAATGCGGACGCCTAAATTTGATGCAGGTATGGATTTAATTAAATCACTGGTACGCGAAGGGAAGAAAGTGCTTGTTTGGGGAATGTTTGTTGGTACGATGCATAAAATTCAAGATGAGTTAACCGAAGAGGGGATTAGCTCCAGTTTGATTTACGGAGCTACACCAAAAGATGCTCGGGTCGATTTGATAAATCAATTTCGTGACGGTGATGTGTCGGTCTTAATTTCAAACCCGGCTACGCTTGGTGAGTCGATTTCGTTGCATCAAACCGTGCACGATGCGGTGTACTTTGAATACAATTTTAATTTGACATTCATGCTTCAGTCACGTGACCGAATTCATCGATTAGGATTGCCTGCTGATCAGTACACAAGGTACTATTATTTGATGACAGAGGGTGACAGTGCACACGGCGGATTTATTGATCAACAAGTCTATGACCGTTTAAAAGAGAAAGAGCAAGTGATGATGAATGCTATCGATGGGAAGTTATTGGTGCCGATGATTGAAGATGACTATCTTGATGATGTTAAATCAATTTTGATCAAATGATTTATGCGTAATGATGATTTCGAACAAATTTAAAACATGTAATTAAATCAGCCTTAATATGAATCCTTTCATCTTAGGGTTGTACTGTATAAGCTAACTTCAATTTCTTGAGGTTAGCTTTTTTAGTGTCGTTATCGATTTATAAAAATTCATAGTGTACGGCTAAGTATGCTATATAATAATTTTATATATTAACCGGGTGAGTGGTGAAAATGACAGTGGAATCAGATAAACTTGTAATTCAAAATATTCCCTATTCCGAAAAAGGGTTAAAAAGCTTAGCGCGCATCTCACCTGCCGACCGGCAGGTGATTTTAGATCGTAATACTGTTTATATTGTTAATGAACAATCGGGTAAACAATATAAGGTCTATGTGGGTGAAACAAACAACATTCAAAAGAGAACTTTGCAGCATTTGAAGGATAAAGATGATGTTCTGCAACAAATTAAAGACGGTTATCTGTATGTGATTGGTGATAGTGAGTTTCAAAAGTCAATGACTTTGGATATAGAGAATGAACTGATTAATTACTTCTTGGCATTGCCTGGGGATGTACAAGTTCTAAATGGACGTGGTAATCCTCAAGGCTCATATGCTGGCTCAGAATTAAAAGATCAAATTTTCAAAGAGACACTGAAAGAACTGAACAGTCGCGAGCCAGAATTGTTCCCTGAATATGGGCGAGTGCTTAATTCTACGTTGTTTAAAGCGTCGCCATTTAAAACGTTGTCGGGCCAACAGAAGAAGGTTAAGTCAGATATATTAGCTCTGGTGTCTAATACCATTAAGAATGATGGTGATACTAAGTTAATCACTGTTGCTGGGGCTGCGGGAACGGGAAAGACTGTGCTATTGAGCAGTTTATTCTATGAACTTGCAACTGCTGAGTTTGGTAAGCAAGTTGCCGGGCGAAAATTAAAGGTTGCGATGATTGTCAATCATGATGAACAACGAACGGTTTACTCAGCGATCACGAAGCGTCTAAAGGCAGCGTTTGGTGAAGAACCAGTCGTCTTTAAGCCAACTGAATATCTAAATGCTTACATGAAGAAGCAGGAACAATTTGATGTTGTTTTGGTTGATGAAGCACATCTGGTTTGGACTCAGGGGCACATGGCTGCTTGGACAAAGAAACATTTCAATATGTTTGGAACTGAAAATCAATTGAAGGCATTAGCTAAGACGGCTAAGGTTACAATCGCCATCTTTGATCCGAAGCAGATATTACGAGCAGATCAATCTTGGGATGAAGATGCAATTGCAGATTTGATTCATGGGTCAGATGTGACGTACTCACTGACACAGCAATATCGTATTCAAGCAAATGAGCAAACTAGAGACTGGATTGATAGTTTTGTAGCTGGTGATTTAAAGCCGATTCCACATGATTTTAAGTATGACTTACGTGTGTTTGATAACGCTAAAGCGATGTTTGAGGCTATTCAAATGCGCGATAATGAAGTTGGACTGTCACGCTTGTTAGCGACTTTTGATTGGAAATATAAGTTGAAGAGACGTGTTGACGGTGAGCCGTGGATGGTAACGGTAGGAAACTTGGTTAAGCCATGGAATTTACAAACACCGGGGAGAAACAAATCGTTGGCATGGTCAGAAGATCCGGTGACGATTGATGAGGTTGGTAGTACCTTTACTATCCAAGGATTAGACTTGAATTATGCCGGTGTCATCCTTGGACCTTCTATCAAGTATCGTGATGGGAAGATTGTGATTGATGCCAGTGAAAGTCATGATAAAAATGCCACTAAGACGCGTCTTGATGACGGGTTAACGGCTGAAGAACATCTGCGCAATGCGTTGAACGTTTTGATGAAACGCGGTGTGCATGGTTTGTATTTGTACGCGGTTGATGAAGAACTAAGAAAGATGTTAGTACACGATATATAGTGGCAAAGAATACAGTTGATAGCATTACGGGAAATTATGAGGGAAATGTATGTGGGAAATTATCCTTGTTCATATGTATGGAATTCTAAGAAGAACATTGATTAATAAATTGTTTTTTAGAGGGCGGTTTATTAGTAAAATAGTTTGACTTTTACTGGGAAGATTAATACGATTTGTTGCAAATAATTATGCTAAAGTTTTTATGGTTGCGATTTTTCTTAGTGCAATGATTTATCTCATTGCTGAAAAAATGATTCCCGTAAAAATTGATTTTCAAAAAAATTCCTTGGTATTAATTCTAGTTTCAGCGTTTGTCGGATATTTGGTACAATTCCTACCAAAGAAAACGGGGATAAGTGGCAGAGTTATGCCGTATGATTCAATTATTAATATAGAAAAGTATAATCGAAATTATAGTTATCAATACTATATTCTTCCCATAACAAATCAAAGCGAAAAAACTATAATCTTAGAAAAATTATTTTTAACTAACGGTAATTTTGTAAAAAACTATGATGTTGTATTTATTAATTCTGGGGGAGATTTACCAGTTGCGGTAAACAAGGGACACTATCCAACGAGACCGGCCGTTCAGGCCGTATTGAAACCAAATGAAACAATGTATATAAAATTTGCGAGCTATTTAAATTTTAAGTATGCAGTCATGCAAGATAGCGATATGAGATTATATAAGATACAGGTTGCGACAAAAAATTGGAGATCAGAATATGATATAAATAGGCGAGCTATGTTCACTACTAAGTCTGATGAGATTAAACAGATTTCTGACGAGCAATGGTTGGAATAGTCCAAAATAACATATCTGTTTATACAATCAATTATGAACAGACTGAGGCAACATCTGCAAACGCTTTCGTGATAAAATATAAGTGTCAATTAAACAATTAATGGACAATGGGGAGGTTTATCATGAAAGATATTTTGCCAGGGATGACGGTGCATTTGACGGTTGGTAATTACACCGACACGACAATCACAGTCAATGGTCACAAGATGACGTTTACGAGCATCTACGAAATTGGGTTGGGCGACACTGTATGCATGTTTGATGCAGATACTGAGAACGAAACGGTTCGCTTGTTAAAGGTGCCAGTTCACCAATATTAATTTGATACTAAAAAACGGGCCAAGGGAAGTCGGCTGACTCTCCTTGGCCCGTTTCTGTTAGTGATTAACTTTATCAGAAGTTAAAAATGCGTCATCGCTGCAGTTTTCTTGATTGGTAGTGAGTACTGATCAATCACTTGGTCAACATCTTCAACTGGTACGTGAAGCCAAAGGGCCACGCGTCCAGAGTTTGAACGGTTACTTGCCGTGGTAATCTTACTTGCTGCATACGCAATACGCACATCTTCTTCTGTTAATGCCATATTATTCTCCTTAAGAATCGAGTTGAAACGTTGCTAAATCGTGGTGCTTATTTACATTATTCATCTCTTTTCTTTGCTGAGCACACTATCTCCAATATCTAGTGTACTCGGAATAGTGCAACACTGTATATAAAAGGGAACATTAAGAAAAAGACGCCCTAAAATTAGGACGTCTCCGAAGTGCGCCTTAAGCTGTAACATCCAACATCAACAAACGAATCTGCTTAAGCCAACGCGCGTAGGTTGCGCGATGGATACTTAGACGTGCGCATCGGTTAGTGATGGTATCGGTCGGATACTTAATCAAATCGATGATCACGCGCTCTAAGTCAGATTTGTTCTTTTCCCGGGTGACCAACTTGGCCAGTACTTGATGTAGTTCAAACCGGTCTAAAGCGTTTGAACTGCGTAAATCTTCGACATTCTCATCGGCTGGCTCAAAACAGGTATGCTCACCATACCGCTTGGCTTGCCGTTGAAAGTCACGTAGTCGCCAAAGCAATAACCGATAAAGTGAGTTGTTCTTGCAAGGGGAGGGAACGTATCCACCCATCAGTTGTAATAGGATAATTAACCGCAGTTCCTGATAGTAATCATCGTAGTCAGGCGACGTGCGGAAAACATGCCCGGCTTTGAGTACGCTGCGAATCATCATATCGTACTGCGGGAGTTGAGTTGCATAATCTACTTGTTGGACCATAAAGTCCTCCTTTCGTTTTACCGCTTTTGGCGGAACCAGATTCTTATTTCTGGCCGTTTACTATTAAAGCACATCTGTTTTGTCGGCAAACTGTGCCTAAACCCGCGAAAATCGGGTGAAGGTTGTCTGATTTGTATAAATTAGACTTGAAAGCACAGTTTTTTGGTTAAAACAGATGGCGTTAAAAAAGACGTGGGGGAATATGTTTTATGACCAGGATCGAAATCGATCAAAAGGGGTATGTCATTGGATTGTGTGGGCTTGAATTAGAGAAGGGCGACCGCTTGTGTGAAATGTCAGCTGACCAAACGTTGTGTTTGCTGCCCGAGAAGTGTGAAAAGGGATTTGCGACGCGCGTTCTGACGATGGATGGGGATTGTCGTTTGGTTGGGAAGCCAGCACGAAACTTGATTACCGATGCGACGGCACACTCTAGTTGGGCCAGCGCATGGGATATGAGTGCCTATTATGGAGTATATGAGACTAGGAATAAGAATTTAAACAAGGCTGTGATTGGGGCAAAGGGTGCGTTTTACCCAATTATGGATGCGCAACGTAATACCAGCTGGATTAACGTAAAGGTGATTACTGGTGTAACTGGTACTGCACGTGGTGCAGTAATTGAAACGTCAGTCGGTGTGAATTTTCAGGTGACAAAGACGGCGCCGAATGTACGGGCTGATTTGATGGCGATTCGTGTTATTTACCACTGGCTTTGCCAAGCACGTGGTGTTGATCGATCTGTAAGTGAATATGATTTGTTGGGGTGGCTTAGATGGCCCAATGATAAGCCGTATGATGTGAATGTAACGGAACTTGAAATGAAAAAAGTTGAAGTGATGTTGGGGCACATAGCCACGCACTATGCGATCAGCGAAAAGCAACGTAAGGCTTTGGCGGAAATTGCTTATATTATACGGAATGGTGCTTATGAGGCCTTCCGCCGTGTAAAGTGTGATTGGCTGACTGATTTGTTAAATTAATGGATAGATGAAATGGCCCGGGAATCTTGTGTTTCCGGGTTTTTGAGTGGCCGATAATTTGGCATAGTAAATGTTGGGTGGACTGATAGCAGCTATATGATGTTGTTACATAACTACTTTCCAGGGAAAGATATTGTGGTACAGCGTTTTTAAACGTTTGGTAGGTTTACGCGATATTCATTTCTTTAATTTACCGAGTCAAAATATTTGACCGAGTAAAAGCGATGGGATATTATAAAAACATAAAGGAGGGCTCGAATCATGACGGATAAATTAACTGACCGCGAGAATCAGATTCAACGGTTGCAGACAAATCTTGCAGCTATTAGAAAGATTGCGGGTTGGAGTGCCAAGGAACTGGGCGAAAAAATTGGTGTTACTAAACAGACGATTAGTAATATTGAAAATTCAAAAACGAAGATGAACTTTACGCAATACATTGCCATTCGATCTGTACTAGATGCTGAAATCGAGAGTCATCCAGAAAATGAGCTTTTGCCCCAAGTTATAAAGATACTATTGGACAGTGGGGACAAGCTTGACGATGAAACATATGAAAAAGCACAGTCTTCATCGCAAACAGTTGCGGCAACCATCGCCGGAGGCGCTACTATTTCAGCTGCAATTGCAATATTTGGTGGCATCATGCCATCAGTTGCACAAGCTGTTGCACGTGAAATCACCAAGCCAACGTGGAAAAAGTTGCTGAAATGAAGCAACGATATATGGAAGGAACAGATGATGAGTAATCTGGAATGTATCAAGTAATCACACGATGGTCTAGTAACGTAGGTGGACCGCGAAATTTGCTAAGTATTGCAGGTGTTACGGGTTATGCGACAATTAGGCTTGGTGAGGCCGGTGTCAAAAAGGCAATTAAGGCTTTGAAGAACAATAAGTCGGGTGTTGATCAACAAGCGTATACGTTTAGCGTGAGCGGTTCAGATGAAAATGGGTTGACCTTTGAAAAAGGGGATACTTTCGTAGTGGTAGCTCAATATGGTGATTTGTTGTTAATTGAGAAGAACGGTAATCATGATGGATTTGTTCAAACGATTAAGTTTTTATCCGGTGTGAGTGATTACAAAAAAAACTGAGACGAAGACGGCGGTTGAAATGGGTAATGTAAATCCTTTTGCTGCATATTTTGTATCTTCGCCACAGTAATTGCAATTGAGTAAGCCTCTGGTAGAGATAGTAAGATGAATTTATCCAGTAATGTTATCGGAAGAGGTCTTGAACATAAAGTCATTAACACTTGGAGGGATTATGTATTTTGAAGTTAATTTAGAACCGGGGCAAAGTTTGGATTATTCACGTCGAACATTAGGTGCTTTTGCGCCGACAGTTCGTGAAGGTAAAACTCTTGTTGATCTGGCGACTTTAATACCGGCAGACGTTGTTTCGGGCGAGGAGCATAGAGCAGCAGAAGCTATGGTTTATTCGTTAAAGGAAACCGTAACGGGACTAGAGAAAAGTGCCGTGCAATCTAAGAATATTGCGTTTGCAGTAACCGGAACTTTGATAGCTGTTACAGTAGCCGGTGGTGGTTATTTGTTATATCGTGTCAAGAAAGAGAAGAAACTAAATCTTCAATTGAAGAAGATGGTTCGGAAACTACAAGGGACGATTTCAAAACAACAACAAGTTATAGATCAGCAAAGTCAAGAAATCGATGAACTAAATGAAAAGCTGGAATACTACAGAGAGTTGTCGAAAGAGCGACAATTAACAGCAGATGAATTCAAAGAATATTTGGTCGTTCAACAAGCTTGGGCTGCTGCGTAAGAAACGGAATAGTTTTTAATTAAGCCATTGATCGAGATTTCGTTCAGTGGCCTTTTTCGTAGTTCAAATCACGAAACTTCAAATTTGCACTGTAATCTTCAGGGTAAAAATGAGGTGACAGTTATGGCAAATATATTAATCAGTGATTTGTTTGGATTCAACAAGTTGCGTGAATCTTATCCTGATAGACGGATCAAATTACGTTTTAACACATCGTGGAATACGAATGACCGGCAAGGACACCGAATGCGTCGTGACTTCTATCAGATGTATGCGAATCATGAGGCGATTTTTGAACCCTGGATTCTGTCACAAGCGAAGTCGCGAAATCGAGATGATGATATTACCTTCCAATTTATTGAAGTGCAGCCACATCGATGGTTGTTTGTTGGTGCTTACGTCATTCTGGCGAAGGATGCTTTAGTGGCCCGTGATCCAATTGCAGATTACGATGAAATTCCATATGCCCGGGCTGAAAAATTACCACAGTATGAAGCGTTTGAAGGCAGGGCTATATTTGATTGGAAAAATAAAAATCAAGTGTGGCGGTATGTGAGCCCAGACATCGTTGATAATGTTTCGCTTTTCGAAATTTTGTCAGAACCGATATTGAATCGAACAAATCAATTTCCGGGTTTTGAAAATGTGAATGTAGATTACCAAACGCTTCAGAGTGAATTGACGAGTGTGGCTTGGCAAACTGCGTTATCGAGTGTTT
Organism: Weissella confusa; assembly: GCA_001436895.1. Taxonomy (GTDB): domain Bacteria; phylum Bacillota; class Bacilli; order Lactobacillales; family Lactobacillaceae; genus Weissella; species Weissella confusa. The sequence goes on along the minus strand of JQAY01000015.1, from coordinate 14,896 downwards.
ACGGTGTGTATTTAATAACCGACAATCGTACTGGTCGACATTATGTCGGATCGGCGACTGGAGCTGGTGGCATATTGTCGCGCTGGCAAACGTATCTCGCAAAAGGGTATGACCCGGAAGAAGAGAACAGCAAAGACTATCCCAATCGCGGGTTGAACGAGTTGGTTCAGAATCACGGTTTGGATTACATCCGTCGCCACTTCTCGTATAGCATTTTGGAAATTTTCAGCAAGAACGAACAAGGCCGCAAACAAGCGTTAGACCGTGAAGGCTACTGGAAAGATGTTATGCAAACAAGGCGCTTCGGGTACAACCGCAATTAATCAAAACGCAAACGGTAGCAACCTCCTTTGTAGGTGTACACTGGAATAAGTGGATTTTTATAAGGGAGAATTTGAAATGGGTAGCACATTAACGAATGTTGGAACATTCTTTGTCATAGTGGGTATGTTATTGAGTGGCCTATTAATGGTGACATCTTTTTCCGAATCACGAGCAAACGGTGGTTGGAAGACTGTGGGCGGTGCTCGTCGGCGCGTACTATCGCAACTACCACTGTTTTTGATTTTCATTGCGGAGTTCTTGAAATTAACAGTTGGACCTGGTCTCTTTGCAGTTACCGCAGATGTTGCGATAATCATTTTTGGCTTGATTGAGATTGGCGCTTTGTTAACTCAGAAAGTTGAACGCGATTATCAAAATGATGTGCAGGTTGTTCGGACGATAGAGAAGCTCAAGGCTGGCTATATCATTTTTACATTTACGGTGGTAATGGTATTTCTGACCATATCGATGTCGTAAAAGCAAACGGTGTTTTAAATAGAATCGTGGGGTTAGTTCCTGTAAAAAGTGATATCAACGAGGAAGAAGCTGAAATGGTTGTTAATTTTGCCAATGCGACTCATTTTTTCGCGATGTTAAGTGGCATCATCGCTGTCGTGTTGCTTTTGCGATACAGAGCTGCTATGAAAAAGAGTGGTAGCGTAAAGGTCGTAGGTGGTCTTAAGAGAAAATACAAGGTCGCGTTTTTGCCGATGGTATTAATGCTTGTCATCTATTTTTCTACCGAGATTATTAAGGCGCCGTATTATCCGGTGATTGCCGGCGTTGTGATTATTGTTCTTGCGTTTGTTGGTATCATTGGCTTTGCAACGCTAAAAATGGATGCGTCTAAAAGTGATGCCGCGATGGCACGTACGTTTGGCTTATTCCGAAGTACGTTCATTATGCTAACGTTCACAGTCGCAGTTGCGCTTCTTAATATGCAGTAATTAACGTTGAACAGTGTTCTGATTAATTTCAGGGCGCTGTTTTTTATTTGAAATCGACCATTTTTTGACTAATCTTAATAGATTGCTCGAATTCAATTGTAACCGCTTACAACTGTTGGTATGCTAAATGCGTAACAGACAGAATAAGACGTATGGGGGATACAATATGTACAAGTCAACGATTCCAACCGGTTTTCCAGAGGGGTTCTTGTGGGGTGGTGCTACGGCAGCCAACCAATACGAAGGTGCTTGGAATGAAGATGGCAAGGGATTAAGCACGGCCGAAGTGGTGAAGAAGGCTGAAAAGCGTACTGATATGAGTTTGGGGAATATCACGCTTGAGGATATCGAAATCGCGATTGCGGACAAGACGGATGAGAACTATCCAAAGCGTCGCGGGGTTGATTTCTACCACCGTTTTGAAGAAGATTTGGCGTTGATGGGCGAAATGGGTGCGAAGGCATTCCGTATTTCATTGGCCTGGACGCGAATTTTCCCGAATGGTGATGAGACGGAGCCGAACGAAACTGGCTTGGCCTTCTACGACAAGGTTTTCGAAACGATGGCCAAGTACGGCATTGAGCCAGTGGTTACTTTGTCACACTATGAGAGTCCAATTCATTTGACGATGACGCGCAATGGTTGGGCTGATCGTGCGACGATTGCGGACTTTAACCGGTTTACGGAAACAGTCTTCCGTCGCTACAAGGGCAAGGTGAAGTACTGGTTGACGTTTAACGAAATCAACACGGGATCATTTGGTTTCCACGAGACGGGCGTGGTCGATACCGGCTTGCCTTACGATGAGCAATTGCAAATTCGTTACCAAGCGTTGCACCACCAATTTGTGGCCAGTGCGATTGCAACGAAGCAAGTGCATGAGATTGATCCGGAAGCGAAGATTGGTGCGATGTTGGCGCGTATGCAAACGTATCCAGCTACGCCAAATCCGGCCGATGTGCAAGCTGCCCAAGTACAAGATGAGTTGAACTTGTTCTTCACGGATGTCCAAGTCCGTGGTGAGTATCCTGAGTTCATGAATCGCTACTTTGCGGAGCACAACGTGAAGATTGCCATGGCTGACGATGATGAGGCGATTTTGAAGGCACACCCGGTCGACTTCTTGAGCTTCAGTTACTACATGTCAACGGTGACTTCCGCCGTTGATAGTGAAGCGGATGCGTTGGGTAATATGGCTGTTGGTGGTCGAAACCCATACTTGGAAGCTTCTGATTGGGGTTGGCAAATCGACCCAATTGGTTTGCGCATTGCCTTGAATGAGATGTGGGACCGTTACCGCGTACCATTGTTCATCGTTGAAAATGGTTTGGGTGCGCTTGATGAAATTGCGGCCGATGGCGGCATTCATGATACGTACCGTATCGACTATCTACGTAAGCACATTGAGCAAATGCGCGAGGCGATTATCGACGGTGTTGATTTGATGGGTTACACCATGTGGGGAATCATTGACTTGGTGTCATTCTCAACATCAGAAATGTCAAAGCGTTATGGTGTGGTTTACGTCGATCAAGATGATGCCGGTAACGGAACGCTAGAACGTAAGAAGAAGGATTCATTCGCGTGGTACAAGAAGGTCATCGCGACGAATGGTGATGATTTGAATTAACGATGGAGCGTGTCTGCCAGATGGTGGGCACGTTTTTTTGGTAGAATTTAGTTAAAGGGTTTTGGGGAGGTAAAACATGAGTAAGACTTATCAAGAATTTGTAGAGGCACAAAAGCGTAATGAACGCAAAATGCCGTTTGCACCGGTGGTAACAGGGCCACTTTTATTTCCGTTTTTCAAAGATGTCCTTGAACCGATACCGGAAGTGATGATCAACGATGACGGTTTGCCTGTCGTTGTGACTAAGGATGATTTGTTGTATTTTTTGAAGCACAATATTTCGCCTTTTGTGTCCGTGGGGATGGCGAATAAGACGATGTGGGAAGCGGTGAATGCCATTAAAGCAGCGTCACAGTCGGATTGGACCAAGAGTGGCCCTGGTTTATTTACATTACCAACTCGTTTCATCGAAAAACGCATCAAACAGTCGGTGATGCTGAGGTTTACTCGTGATAAAGAGTTTGTGACGCAGATTGGTAAGCTTGAGAAGATTACGGCTGAGTTTGGGGAGGTTGAACCGGATAAACAGCCTGAACAGACTACTTGGTATTTAAATTGAGACAGGTAATGAAAAGGTGATACATGGTGTAAAATAAGTGTTATACTATATGTGAATTAAATCACAAAAGATAACTTTGGAGGAATCATCATGGAACGTGTATTTGCAAGTCCATCTCGTTATGTGCAAGGGGCGCACGTATTGGAAAGCGGTATTGATCACATCAAGGAATTGGGATCGAATGCATTATTGTTGGCCGGTAACCACACGTGGGCTGCTGTTGGGGAAACGTTTGCCAAGAATTTGGAAGCTGCTGGCATGTCATATACGCGTGTTGAGTTCCAAGGTGAGGCATCACGTTCAGAAATTGCCCGTGCGGTTGGTATTGCGCGTGAAAACAACAGTGATGTTGTCCTTGGCTTAGGTGGTGGTAAGGCCATCGATTCAGCAAAGGCCATTGCGGATGAAGCTAACTTGCCAGTCGTAATTTTGCCAACTTTGGCATCAACTGATGCGCCAACGTCAGCTTTGTCAGTTATTTACACCGATGACGGCGCATTTGAGAGTTACCTATTCTACAAGAAGAATCCAGAGTTGGTCATGGTCGACACGGATGTTATCGCCAAGTCACCAGTGCGCTACTTGGCTTCCGGTATTGCGGATGCTATGGCAACGCTTATCGAAGTGAAGGCTGTCAGCGAAAAGCATGGTGATACGATGGCAGGTGGCAAGCAAACGTTGGCAGCAGTTGCGATTGCTGAGAAGGCGGAAGAAACATTGTTCAACTATGGCTTGCAAGCAATCGAAGCCAACCGCCAAGGTGTTGTAACGGCTGCCCTTGAATCAGTTGTTGAAGCGAATACGTTGCTTTCAGGATTGGGATTTGAGTCCGGCGGATTGGCTGCCGCACACGCAATCCACAACGGATTCACAGCCTTGACTGGTGATATTCACCACCTAACACACGGAGAAAAGGTGGCTTACGGTACGTTGACGCAAATGATTTTGCAAAACGAAACGGCGGAAACGGTGGATAAGTACATTGACTTCTATCAAAAGCTTGGCTTGCCAACAACGCTAGAAGAGATGCACTTGGAAAATGCCTCACGCGAGGACTTGTTGAAGATTGGTGTTCAAGCAACTGCTGAAGGTGAGACGATTCACCAAATGCCATTTGAAGTGACAGCTGAAGATGTTGCCAATGCGTTGGTGGCAGTCGATGCATATGTGAAGTCACGCTAAAACGATAAATCATACCAAAAGAGAGGGCGACCTCTCTTTTTTTAGTTTTGAGGTGCATTTTTAAGCTTCATCACGTAAGCTATACCTATACACCATTGAGGGGGACTATGAAATGGCGAAAATGAGTGATGGCTTTCAAGCTTTGAAGCAAAGCGCGGGCCGTATGGGTGAGTCAGTGAAGGCGAAGACGGTTGAAACACGCGTGAACATGATTGTGAATCGCAAGTTGCAACAACCGTTCAAAGCGTTGAAGCAAACGAGACGGGTGGCAATTCAGCAGTTGGCGGAGTTGTATAAGAACAACAAAATCAGCACTAGTGAATTTGATGCAGTGGCTTTGCAATATGAAACGCAGTTGGTGGCAGGTGCGAATGAGGCATTACGCAACATGGTTGTGTCATTTATGACGGATGAAGCAACGAAGCAATTCGACTTTGACTCAGATTTGATTCACGATGTGCAATTGACGCCGATGACACCAGCCAAGTACGTGAAAATTACACCGAATGCGACAGCTAATGCCTTGAGCAAGTCATCAAAGCGCGCGATGGTTCTGCAAGCCGGTACGATGGCGGCCCGACAAGCTGCAAAGTTGCGCAAGACAGCCGCTGCAACGCCGAAGAAGGGCAACGCAATCGTGAAGAATGTGGCCGTTGATCTGGCAGTCGCTGGGGTTGGTTTTGCTATTGATTTGGTAGAGAGCCAAGTGATGGCACGCAAGCAGTTCAAGGTATCTGGTCTATTAACGGAGTACGAACAAGTTTTGCAACAGGTTGCTGAGCAAGTCGAAGTCTTCAAGGCTAGCCTGCAGGTGGTTGATGGTCAATTGAAGTTGTTGCCATTGGCGGAACTAATTGACGATGATAACGATGAAATCTAAAGCGCCAACTTTAAATCGAATGAACAGGTCTGGTTTCAATAGTCCTTTTAAACCGACTTTCGGTAGTCATCCAGATATCTTTGTTGGGCGAGAGAGCGAACTGAATGAATTTGAAGCAGCTGTAGGTGATTACAACAGTGCTTCTCGTGTAATGATGATTACCGGACTTAAAGGTACCGGAAAGACATCTTTGTTATCTAAGATGATTAGTCTTGTCGAAAACGAACTAAATGTTTACGTTGTTTCGACAACCGCTGACGGTATTGAAGGTTCTGTTTTGGTTGATATTGCGGAACAAGTTTCGGATTTATTAGTTGATAGAGCTACTTCGAATTTGTCGTTTACTAATTCTGATTACGGTCACGTAATACAGAGAATGTTTGACGAACTAGATTTGAAAATTAGTGATAATGGACAAGCTAATAACCTTCTGTTGATCAGTGTTGACGAGGTTCAAGCGGGCTTTGATGAACTTAGGGTATTGGCGACTTCATATCAAATGTGGGTGCGTGAACACTATAATGTCATGCTACTTGTAGCTGGATTACCACAGTATGTATCGTGGGTGGATAATGACAGAGCAATGTCGTTTTTAGCTCGGAGTGCCCGAGTTGTACTTGACGAATTGGACATTAATCTCGTGGCTGACATGTACTTCAATGTATTCAACAAGAACAATCGCGTAATAACTGAAGAGGTGGCATTGAAAATGGCCGAGTTAACAGAAGGATTCCCATACGCTGTTCAGTTGCTGGGATCCCTATTTTGGACTCGTAGTGAATCTGAAGTTACTTTGGATGATGTTGAAGCTGCATTCGAGAATTCACACAAAATTTTAGCTAGCTCAAGTTTTCAAGCTATTGATAATTTTTCTGGAAATCTACAAAAGGTTTTGTTGGCTATTGCTAAAAGCGGGTTAGACGAATTTTTGCCACATGACTTGCACGATTATCTACCCGGGTTGGAACGTACGGAAATCAGTCGACAGCTTAAGAATCTGCGAGAATTTGGTTTGTTGAGCCAAGATGCACCAAGGAGTCCATACGAAGTAACGTTTAAAATGTTTATGCGTTATTTGGTGGATGAATACGAGTTAAATTAATTGATGATCCTCACTGGCGTTGTTGCCGGCGGGAATTTTTCGTAAGTAGAAACTTCGCGGAATTGTACGTATACTTGAGATAACAACTAATGATGAACGGGGAGACAACATGAATGGTTTTGATCGAGATGGCTTTTTTGAAGTAGATCTTATTCCGTTGATTCGTGATGCAAGAAATGCTGAGTTTGGCACTAACCTTGGACCAATCAACATGATGGCACTTAAGAAAATTCGCCAGAACGCAATGACAATCTCGAAAGATGTTGTTGCAAAGTTACCGGATAATCCATATGCAGAGGGGATTTCACGTCGATTGATTGATGGGGCATTTATCACGACGAACAAGCCGATGATTGCGTGGACGGCCGATGATGTGGCAGAAGGAATTAACGCTGCGTTGATGGTAATGGATGATGTTTCTGAAGAAAACTTGATGACATACATGGATGTCGTTGTGCAAACGTTGTTACGTTTAAAAGATAAGCGATGGATAAATCCGATGTTGGTGACACCGGATTTGACGGTTTATCTCACGCTTAAGGCGCAAGAAGCAATTAGCATGATTGATGACGCAGATGCAGAAGACGAGTTTGTTGATGCGCAACCGATGCCAGGTCTTGCACAAATGGTAGCCGATGAGGCGATGGCACGTGGAATTAACCCACTTACCGATAAAGAAGCTTTCTTGGCGTTTGCAAATAGTCCGGAACAAATCGAAAAGCGCCGTATGATGTTTGATTTTGAACATCCGGAAAACATGTTCGGTGCCGAAGAAATGTTGGGTGACACGATGTCTGATTGGGAAATGTCAGCTAAAGAATTAGATGAAGCTGATGTTGATGATGATCTTGCACGCGGGTACTGGCAAGCGTTTGGCACGTATGAGCGTGCAACATTGATTAATCCAGAAATTAAGTGGTTAGGCTTTGGGTCGTTTGAGGGTCGAATTAACGCAAATAATTACCGTGAATATCTATTGTTTGCTAATACATGGATCAAGATGATAACTGCTTTGGCCACTAAGCGGCGTGTGCCGAAAAAGAATTTGAGAGCAATGTTGGAAAGTTACATTAGAGATCTTAATGGATTTGCAAGTGAAGCTGATCAGCTAGTTTGGTCAGGCAATCGAGTGGTGTTAGCACATCCCGAGCAAACCACTTTGCGTGATATGCCGATGGTCCGTACTGATGAGAGCGATAAGTTGCGCGGTAAGACGGTTAAGAATGCTAAGGTTGACAATGTGATTTCTCACTATTATCAGAATGTGCATGAGTTCATGGATGATCTGCGTGAAACTTTGGACTTACCGGAAATTGTGTTCGTCAAGATTAATCACATCATGTTAACATTCGCTTTGGTTGCTGCGAACGATTGGCACCGCAATACCAAGAGTATTACCGGTGGTGCTTTGGTGGAAATTATGAAGACAGGCTTCCCTGAAAAAGATTTCTACTTGAGTGAACGATTCCTAGTGCCGTTTGCGATAGAGACATATGCTGAATGGGCAAACGATGCTGGTGAACTAACTGAAGATGAAATGTTTAAGTGGTTCAATGCTGTTAGTGCGTTTGAAGAAGCGTATGCCGCAAATCTGATTAACGAAGCAGTCAAAGACGAAAAGGTGACATTGCCTTTGTAGTCTTGTTTTTCAGACTTAAATAAATTAAAATTACAGTACGACAAAAAGAGATGTCAGCGCTATAGCGGCATCTCTTTTGTGGTTTATGGGGATTTGTTGACAGTGTTGACTGTTAGTAAGGGGGATGAAATGACAGAAAAACGTTATGTGACTTATGACGAGTTTCAAGATTTTAAGCAAAGTGATATTCGTGAAATCAAGACCGATATCCGCAGTTTACAGCTTAGTGTTTCTGATGTTTGCGTCGATGTTGGCCGGTTGGAGGGTGATATGCGAGCGATGGACGAGCGCCTGTCTGGGGCTATTGAGAATAATAATACCAAGATAGACGCACTGGCAGATCGATTTGATGATTTTGCAAAGTCGATTACATGGTACAAATACGTTTTCTTGGTCGCAGTGTTAGCACCAGTCGCGGAAAGAATTTTTACACATCTGTTCTAGAAAAAAGGAAGCACCGATTTGGTACTTCCTAATAATGGCGATTTACTTGGCTGCGTTGTAACCGTCAATGATGGCATTCACGTTGGCGACGTTTTCAGCGACCCAATCAGCCAATGTTGATGTGGTGTACAAGCGGTTTTCAGTGTGATCACCGTGTAGGGAATCAAGCACCAACGTTTCAGAATCAGTGACAAAGCGTCCGTTGAACACTGCTTCGTCCGTGTGGGCAATTGCACCAATTTCAGACAAAGCAACGAACTTGTCGGTACCGTTAAATTGGTTCAGCGGCGTTAGACCCATGAACAACAAGCCGTTCTCTTCAAAACTAATCACAAAATTCTTACCCGTGAAAGCGTTGAAGGCACCGATTACATCTTCAAGCTTGTGGTTGGCTTCGATGTAAGCAACGTTGGTTGTGTCAGCGGGGTAACCCATTTCTTGTTTCTTTGCGGCGATATCCGCAACGTTAAAAGCACTTGCCATGACGATCTCCTATAATTTTGATGAAATTAGTTTAGCATAATGCCCGGTATGACTGGGTTGAAAAGGGAACTTGCTGTTTTGGTTCGCCGTTATGTAAAAAATAGTGATTGTATTTGCCGGCAACTCTGTTACACTAATCATGAATTAAATATTCACCACTGGGGGAGCCATTTGGCTGAGACGGTATGACCGGACCCTTTGAACCTGTTGAGTTAAGACTTGCGTAGGGAAGTGATGGTAGACCGACCAGATAAGACTATCCAATCGATCAATCCGTTTCTTTATACGCGGGTTGGTCGATTTTTTTGTCTATTCTGGAGGAATTATGAACACTTTACTGACCAACATCCGTGAACAACAACCGCTGGTGCTAAATGTTGCAAATTTTGTGACGATGCAACACGTCGCGGATGCGATTAACGTCGTGGGCGCTTCGCCTTTGATGACCAACGAACCACAAGAAACCGCTGAATTAGTTGGCATTTCATCAGCGGTTGTTTTGAATATTGGCACGCTATCTGAAGCGCAATGGCCACTATTTTTGGCAGTTGGGCAAGCGGCTAATCGGCAAAACAAGCCGGTCATTTTAGATCCGGTTGCGGTGGGGATGCCATACCGCGCACAATTTGTGCGTCGCTTGCTGGAAAATGTGCACGTTGATATTATCCGAGGTAATGCCAGTGAAATTGCGTGGTTTGCCCAGGCAGAGGTTGCGGGTCGCGGGATTGATACCCTTGACCAAACAACGCACCAACAAGAAGCTGAGTTAGCTGCTAAAAATACCGGTGCCGTAATTGTACAAACTGGTGTGGTTGACGTGATTACTGATGGTGTGAAAACGCAGACGGTGCATACCAACTCACCTTTGTTGGCAATCAACGTTGGTGCTGGCGATATGTTGAGCGGTTTGATTGGTGCGTTTGCTGCCGTGACAGAGGATTACTTTGCAGCCGGGGTCGCAGCGACTGAATTGTTTGGTCAAGCTGGTGAACGGGCGTCTGCACAAGTGAATCAGTTACCGGGCCACTTCATCGGGGCATTGTTCAATGAACTGTATACGATGACCCAAGTGGAGGTGACCGCACGATGATTGATGTGACACAAGTAATGACTGTAGCGGGCATTGATTCAAGCGGTGGTGCTGGCGCTAATGCAGATTTGAAAACATTCCATAATCAAGGTGTGTATGGCGCCTCTGTCATTACCGGTTTGACGGCGCAAAATACATTGGGCGTACAAAACATCTTGCCAACACCAACTAATTTTATTAGTGATCAATTCAAAAGTGTCTTGAGCGACCTGGATATTCGAGCATTAAAAACAGGGGCGTTGTTTGATGCCGACCGGGTGCATGTCGTTGCAAACGAAATTGCGAGGTCCGGTGTGGCAGATGTGGTTGTTGATCCTGTGATGGTTGCAAAAGGTGGCGCCAAGTTGCTGACTGATGATGCCATCGAAGCGGTTAAAAACGAATTGTTTCCGCTAGCGACGGTTGTGACACCGAACTTGGCTGAAGCATCCGTCTTGTTGAACCGTGCAATTGAAACGATGGATGACATGATGGTTGCCGCGTATGACCTGCAGAAATTGGGTCCTAAAAATGTGGTGTTGAAGGGTGGTCATTTGAAAGATAGTCACTCTGATGATGTGGCGGATTACGTGGCGTTTGCCGATTGCACAGGCCGTTGGTATCACGCGCCACGCATCGAGACGCACCGCACGCATGGTACTGGCGATACATTGTCGGCTTTTATCACGGCACATCTTGCGCAAGGTGAAACGTTAGTCGACATCATGCCACGCGCCAAGGCGTTTATGAACGCTACGATTGCTGAAACCATTGCCGTTGGTCATGGCCACGGTCCACTGAATCATTGGGTGACAATATGAAAAAAGAACTTTTACAGCGCTATTTTGTTGCTGGCTCACAGAACTTTCCTGATTTAACATTGCCTGAATACGAAGAACGCATTGCACTGATTATGCAATCTGGCATTACGGCTTATCAGTTCCGTGAAAAGAACCCCACGTTGTCGACTGATGAAAAACAAGCTTTGGCGATGCGGTTGCGGGCAAAGGCACGTGAATTAGCTGTGCCGTTTATCGTTGATGACGATGTTACATTGGCAATAGCGGTTGAAGCGGATGGCATTCACGTTGGCCAGGATGATATGCCAATTACGGCTGTCGTGGCGCAAGTTACCGGGCACATGATTGTGGGGCTATCGGTTCGAAATAAGGCTGAAATAGTCGCTGCCCAGTCGGTGATGGGAATTGATTATTTGGGCGTTGGACCGGTTTTTGCGACCACAATGAAGGCTGATGCAGCCACGCCACTTGGTTTAGAAGGTCTCATGACGACCTTGAACGCTAATGCAAAACAGCTGCCAACCGTTGCCATCGGTGGCATTACACTTGAAGACTTACCCGCATTACATCAGTCGGGTGTCGATGGTGTTGCGGTGATCAGTCTATTGAGCGAAGCAGCAGATGTTCGTACGGTGATTGATGAGATGAAAGAACGGTGGAGGACGCTATAACACGTGAAGAGTTGATGCCAATTCGCGACAGTATGATGGCCACAATTATGGCAGAACCATTTGTCCAAGGTATCCGGACCGGTGTGTTATCACAAACTAGTCGGGATTATTATGTTGCGCAGGACCATCATTATGTCGATGTGTTTATGATGCTGTTAGAACAAACCAATGCACAATTGCCATTAGAGCTAAGACGAAATGTTATGTCTGAGTCAGATGAGGGCGATGCACATTTGGGTCTTGCACCAAGTGAGCGCTACCACCAAATTGCGGTAGGTACGCATAATACGAACTATCTCAATTATTTGCGAGAGACAGTCGCCCAAGGTGATCCACTGGCCAGCATGTTAGCGCTGTTGCCGTGCACAGAATCATATGGTTTAATTGCAAAGCGTTTGCAACAGCAAGGTGTCGCATCAACTGGGTTCAACGACTGGGTAGATTACTACGCGGACGCAACCTATCAGGCGATCATCGACTGGAGTTGGCGAACAGTTGATCAACTGTTTGCACGAACACAAGCTACAACGGCTGACTACGCCGGTATTTACGAAACATCGTATCAGCATGAATTGGCGTTTTGGCAGGCAGCTAATCAGTGACGGGGACTGCCTGAAGCAAGTCATCCCACAAAACGGTCTACAGAATTCGGCGGTGAGTCAAGAATTACAGATGAACATTTTGGCCGGGTCAACTATGATAGTACTTGTGAGAGAGTTTAGTTGATGTTTGCATTCTCCTAAACTGTGATATTGTGAGTGATGTGAGTTACTCATAAAGGCGCGCTTCCATTAGCGTGCCTTTTTTGCATATGCAGGTATAATGAAGGAAAGCAAACAAATGGAGGGGAATATGAAGACAATTGTGATTACTGGTGCCAGTGATGGTATCGGGGCCGCTGCCGCTAAGAAATTGGTTAGCCTTGGACATCAAGTGGTGATTGTTGGACGCAACCCAGAAAAAACAGCGAAAGTCGCGACTGAACTTGGTATGCCATATCATTTGGCCGACTTTACGAAGTTAGCGGACGTTAAGCGTTTGGCGGACGAACTACGTCAGTATGAACACATCGATGTGCTGGCAAACAACGCCGGTGGCATCACGGGTGACCGTACGTTGACCGCCGATGGATTTGAAAAGACGTTCCAAGTGAATCATTTGGCAGGTTTCCTTTTAACAAATCTACTATTAGATAAGTTGCTAGCTGATCATGCGACAGTTATTCAAACTTCAAGTATTGCAGCAAACTTGTTTGTGAAGACATTTGACGTTACTGATGTGAATGTTTCCCATGACTATACGTCAGAAAAAGCATATGGTTATGCGAAGTACGAAAACATTCTATTCACTCGTGAGTTACAACGCCGCTATGGTGATCAGTTAACGGCCGTCGCATTCCACCCTGGTGTGGTGCGAACTAGTTTTTCTTCTGAATCAAATACATTTATGCGTTGGCTATACCGCACGCCATTGAAGTACCTAGGCACGATTAGTCCAGAACACAGTGCCAAGCGTTTGGTGAACTTGGCTCTTGGCGTACCTGGTACTAATTTTATTGCTGGTGAAGTATACGATGGGAAGAAGTTGCTTCCAGTTAAAGTGGCAGATGACGGTAATGCGAATGCACGTCAGTTGTGGGAAGAATCTGTCAAGATGGTCGCACAGTTTACTTCTATATAGAAGAAACGAGGTTATGATGAGTAACAAGCAAATGATTTTCTGGGGACCAGAGCTACTAAAAGTGACGGCGCTCGGTGTGTTAGATATGGCGGATGGACAGTTATACCGTATGGCTGAGCGCCGTTTGGCATTTCGTTCTACGCCAAATGCTGTCGTGGCGACTGCTGAAGGTGTGACGACAGACAACCCGCAACCATTAATCGTCAAAGAGTTTACGGTAACTGAGGAACAAGTTCATGAAATCAAGGCGCTACTACCAGAGTTTGATGTGATTGATGTGATGGGGATGCTAGAACTACAAGCGCATGTTACGGAAGAGCACCATGAGATGAAGCAGAGCTATATTGCCGATTTTAAAGAAACGTTCGAATCAGAGATTGGTCACCGTGACTTCGCGGCTTATTTACGTGATGCCACGTATCGCTATGCCGATTAATTGAGAGATGAGGAAGAGAATGGAAAAGAAGAACCTTAAACTGGGGATGACAATACTAGCAGTGTTGTTATTTCTAGTCGCAATTGTCGTGATGTTTGTGACGCATAGTAAAGAAGTCACATCTGGACTCGTTTTTATCGGTCTCGTAATTGGCTACTATGCAGCAAAGGTTAAATAAGGAGAGATCGGTAAGATGTATTTCGACTTTAAGATGGTAGATCTTGCGGACGGCATGCAAGAATTGCGTATTGCGCGTCATGAGGGCGTACCAATGACGCAGCATACCCGCATTGCGCTATCGCAAAAATTAGCAAAGACATTAGGATTTGACTATCGTTCACTACCAATGTTAGCTGCACCTGATGTTTCGGCCTATTACGCGGTAACATCGGAAAAAGCATCCGGTGACTTGGAAGTCATTATGCGTAATGCAATGGATAATGAACCAGAAGCATTTGTCGTTGCTGATTGGGAATCATATCTAGAGAATGGCGAAGGTGAGTTCGGACCGTTCTTGTTTGCCATGTTTGATGAATGGCTTCATGTACCAGAGGCACGTGACTTATATCAAATCTCACCATTGGAATTCGAGAATCAGTCTAGTGGACCGTGGGCATTCTACCAAGCGCCACGCGAAGTGACGAAGCAGATGGTGGCAGATAACCGTGACTTCGACAGTGAGCTACGCCGTAGAATCAAGGAAACTGTGAACAAAGATTTGTATTACGATAAGTAAGATTACGGTTGTCCCCGATTAGGGATAACCGTTTTTCTGTTTTATGGGGCGAATGTGTTGACGTTTTGGGGTAAATAAGAGTAGTATATCTAAGTTGTCTTTTGGGTGTTTCACCCACGTCTTTATCGGTTAAGAAAAAGGGTGTTGACAATATCAAATCTCTTCTGTAATATATATTAAGTTGTTTCGGATGTATGAAGAATTCATGAACAAGCAATGAAAAAGAATTGAAATTGATTGTTGACAATCGCATTTCTCTTCTGTATTATAGATTAAGTCGTCAAGGCGACGACGTAGGTCATTGAAAACTGAAT
>JQAY01000014.1 GCA_001436895.1 Weissella confusa | reverse complement strand
AACATAAGAAAACCCCATGAGTTAGATTTACTCCAACTCATGGGGTTCAGTTCACCAATGGCTTTTTGTCGTTAGTTGTTAATATAAATAAAATCAGCAGCGTGTTGCGTAATTTGCACCTCGTTTTGTCCGTCCGTCAAAACAAGAGGGCCATCGAATGGCAAACGTTCCTTGATTGTCCATGTGCTACCAAGGGTTACACCAACTGTCTCAACATATTGGAGTAACTCCAAGTCTTCGGTAAAACTGTTTAGCGTTACGGTTTCGCCGTCATTAGCTGCACGCAACGTGCGCAACTTGTCTGGTTCATAGTTGTAATTTGCGTCCGGAATTAGCAACCCGTGGGGTGAATATTTTGGATAATCCAAAAACTTTTCAAGGGCGTTAACAAATTCATCGTCCGCATCGTGGTCCAAGTTGTCAGCGTTGAAGTGGGCTTCAGAAATTGAAAGCCCCAGCTTGGTTGCGCCGAACGTTTCAATCAAACGGTGTGAACGAATCAAACGAAGGGCAGTTTGACGACCTGGTTCGGTCAACGTAACACCGTAATAAGGCACGACATCAACTTCGCCGGCTTCTTGCAACTTCGCCAACATGTTTGAAACGGAAGAAGGCGTGACGTTCAAGTGATCGGCAATTTGATTGTTTGAAATCTTGCTGTCGTCATCACCGCCACTTAATTCTAAAATCGTTTGCAGATACTGCGTCTTTGATACGGATTCGCTCATAATGAAATTCCCTTTTACGCTTAAATTTGTTTAGTGGATTAATTATAACATGATGTTACGGATATAAAAGTTAAGTCCTTTAAAAAACATAAAGGTGATTTGTCAAAAAATAAAATACGGGATATGCTTGATTTGTTGATAGCGCACTGGTGGTATCACCACCAGGTTCGAAGTTTTGGAGGCAGACATGCACGAAGAGGAATTTCACCAAAAAAACAAGCTACACGGGGAACAAAAGCTGTGGGCACTATTAGACAGTGCTCGCGAAATCCCGCAGCAAACGGCATTATTCGTTTACTCAGCTGTTAAGCAATCTGGCTATGGTAAGCGACAAGTATTCGTTGGACGCGTTTATGACAGTTGTGTCTATCATATTGGTTGTGACACAATCGAGAACGCATTCAAGTTAAAGTTCAGCACACCGGATGAACGCAATAAGTTCGCCAATTCATTTGAGACGGCTTGCATTGAACAAGGTTTGTCTGTTCATCAAAGTTTCTAAAGCACACAAAAAGAGGATTCGACGATTGTCGAATCCTCTTTATTAATTACTTCATCATCAGACGTGACTTCATTTGCTCAAGAACGGGGTGGTTCAAGAAGAAATAAAGGATAATTGCTTGAATTGGAAGGAATATAATTTGCTTCACACCACGTACCCAAAGGAGTGACGTGATTGCGTGCGGATCAGTCATACCACCCATAATCACAATCCATAGCGTATTCATAACGGCATTGACAATAAACAAGACCAGAATAACCGTAATAATCACACGGGCCCAGCTGATGTGCTCGCGATTATAGAATGAGAATCCGTAGATAGCAGCCCCGACTAGCGCTGAAAGGGCGAATCCCCAGAAATAACTATAACCACTAATCATCGTTGAAATAAAATCGTTGAAGAATGCAACAATCATTCCCCAATAAGGGCCGTACCACTTGGCAATCAACCCAACAACGATAAACGTAAAGCCAACCTTAACGGAAGCTGGTCCAAACGTAAAACGGCCAATGACGATTTCCAACGCCATCAAAATTCCTAGTAGTGCCAACTGCGTCGTGCGCAAACGTGGCAATGCGTAACTTAATGTCTTCATATCGAAAACACCTCCTAATTTTATTTGGAGGGTTTCACCTATTACAGTGAATGTGATAATGATATCGCGAACGTATCAGTCCTTCGTCTGTGGCCCACATTCCGTTTCCACAGCACTTAACGCATCAAAATCTACCCTGCATTTCTGTTACGAGTTCTATTGTAGAACAACTTGGCTGAAAGGGATACAAAAAGTTATTAAATTGACCAAAGTAAAATGTTTAACAACGAAAGAAAAATGTTAAAACGTTTTATCGTTCGGAATATACGAACAATATTAGTTGATAGAGGCAACTAATTTGCGAATTGTTGGTCAATTTGTGAACATAAGTCGCAATAAGGGGCTGTAAAACCTTTCAAAAGTTGGTAAAATGTTTACAACAGTATTTAACCCGGAAAGAGATTAATCATGATAACAATTAAGGTACCTGCAACGTTAGGCAATTTTGGACCTGGGGTCGCGTCACTAGGCATGGCGCTAGACCTATCATTAACGGTCGAAATCATTGAAGCAAGCAATGTTTGGGTGGTTGAACACAATCTAGGGGATACGATTCCTTATGATGAGACGAATTACATTGTGGCGGTTGCCAAGAAGCTGTATCCAGATATTACGCCACATGTGTTGCGCGTGACGTCAGATATTCCATTGCGCCAAGGTTTGGGATCATCAACGGCGGCACTTTTGGCGGCAATTGAATTGGCTAACCAACTTGGTGAACTCGGTCTAGATGACTACACGAAGTTGACGTTGGCTGCCCGTACGGAAGGCCAACCAGCTAATGTCACAGCTGCATTGCTTGGTGGTGTCACAGCCAGCTACTTAAACGACGGTAACGTTTTTGCTAGCGGGGTGGTTGCACCGGAATACCAAGCAGTTATCTACTTGCCTGAGTATCAACGTGACGACAAGGCGGACAAGCCCAACGAGATTGCCTTAGCGGATGCAACCGCAACGGCAGCTGCCGGAAATATGTTGTTGGCTGCTTGGCAGTCACAACAATTGGTATTGGCTGGACAATTGTTGGAAACCGATAATATCCAACGGGCAGTGATTAATGACGTGCCAGAGTTGGGCAAGATTCGCCAGGCATCACATGCCCTTGATGTCTACGGATCAGTGGTTGCAGGTGATGGACCAGCGGTGGTGACGTTGGTTGCACCAAACCAAACCCAAGATTTGTTAGATGTGCTGGCTTATTTGGAATTGCCAGGTGAATTTAAAGTGGTTGATATTGCAGGAACTGGGTTAACAGTGTTTTAAGAAGGAGAAGGAATAATGGGGAAGGCTTCAATCCGTGACGTTGCTAATTTGGCGGGGGTTTCAATTGCAACAGTGTCACAAGTACTGAATGGCAAGGGAGAACGATTCTCAGACGCCACGAAACAAAAGGTGTTGGCTGCACGTGACGAGGTTGGTTACGTACCAAACGCCAGTGCCCGTAGTTTGAAGCGTGGCACGACGACAATGATTGGGGTAATTGTGCCAAGTTTGCGCAATCCTTATTTCGGTGACATCGTGCAACGTATGCAAGAGGTGTTGCCAGAAAATGTGTCATTGCAAATCATGACAGCGGAAACCAGCACAGCTGATCAAACAGTTGAAACATTGGTGGCTGCGGGAGCACAAGGCTTGGTTGTGGCGAGTCAATTGTCTAATCCACCTGCCGTTGCGCGTAGCTTGCGTCGCCGTGGCATTGCCATGGTCGTGCTTGAAAACCACGATGAATTGGAAGATGCGGATGCCGTTTATGCATCAGATACGCAAGGTGGTCGCAAGGCAGCAGAACACTTGATTGCATTGGGCCACAAGCACGTGGTGTTGTTGGGAAACCAAGTTTACACAGATAATTTGCAATACCGTACGGCTAGTTTCAAAGAAACGATGGCCGAAGCGGGTGTGAAGGTCAGTGAAGTGGCGACGCGCAATTTGACCAAGCACGCGGGTCGTGCGGCGGCGATGGCTGTCTCAGTCACGCACGCCACGGCAGCTTTTGCCTTGAATGATGAGTTGGCGATTGGGGTCATCTCGGGTTTGAATGCAATCGGCATCAAGGTGCCAGAGCAAATGTCAGTCATCGGGTATGATGATACTGATTATGCAGAGTTCTTCCGCCCAGCGTTGACGACAATTGAACAACCAGTGTGGGATATTGCCAAGGCAGCATTGGACTCAGTGCTTAAGCGTATTGCGGAACCAGACGCGCCACGACAAGTTTCAGCCTTTGATGCAAACTTGGTTGTGCGCGAGTCGACTGCACCATTAGCTTAATTATGGTAAGCTAGTACTCTGAGGAGGTGCGCCATGACAATTTTGTTTAAGCGAACACGCGATTTAATAGCGAATCCGACCGGAGTAACCGAACATAAGGCAGCAATGTCAGCAGCTTTGATAGGGCAAGTTGAGACATTGATGGCTGATGGCTGGTTACCTAAGTCTTTGGCAGCATATGTTGAGGCCGTTGCGAAGGCACCTGAGCTAAACGATGCGACGATGATGGACGTATTGGAAGCCAAGTGGTTTGAAGCACACAGAGTGGGATCAGAGCTCTTTACAGAAATGTTAGTAGCCGGTTTCCACCGTGGTAGCGCGCCAGCAACTGACCGTTTGGGGATGTTGTACAACGTTTTGGGGCTATATCTAGATGAAACCAACTTTGTGCAAATGACACATTTGGGTCTTTGGGACGATCGTGAAGCGACGCCTAATTTATACTACCTACAAATTAATGATGAAGATGAACTACAAGCTTATTGGCAATTTGTTAACCGTGTTGCTTACTTGATGCGTTTGAAGTACCGTGCTTGGAACGGTATTCGCTCTCGTTATGCAACGAGTCGTTTGTTAACGGCAACGTTCGACAACCAATTGCGCTACTATCTTGGCAAGCCGGTGTCTGATTTTGTACGTGCCCAAGGCTGGACACGTGCCATGTATGAGGCAAAGGTGCTTGAAGAGATGGGTCACGAGGTGCTACACCCAGATGTTAGCCTACATAATCGTGGCGTAGCGGATCAGTCAAACGTGAAGGTGGTCACACCTGATTATCACGTTGAGTTGATTTTCGATTCAGCTGATCAGATTGTGTCATTGTGGCAGCCGCTTGAAGCGCATCAAGTGGTTGTTGCAGATGGGTCAGTACGTTTCGTGCAAGATCATAATGCTTACTCACTTGATGAGTTGCAAATGATTGCCAACACGGAGTCAGCTAATTATGCTGGTCAAGGTGGCGAAATTCATGAAGCGTTGGATGTTCGCCCAGCTGCCCGCAACGCAGGTCTAGAAGCAACGTTGCGTAATTACGCGAAGAATCAATTTTAATCACAAATAAAAACCGAGAATCTGTTTTAAACAGGTTCTCGGTTTTTTGTTGTTATTTAGAAGACGGCGTCGTAGATAACGCGGACGGCGTCGTTGACTTGGCTGGCTTTCACACCAAGCATCAATGAAATTTGTGAGGCACCTTGGTTGATCATGGGCAACGTAATGCCGGCTTCAGAAAGGGGCGTTGCGATTTCCGAAAATGCGCCAACCCGATTTTGCATCCCTTCGCCAACCACCATGATAATCGCGAAATCATCAATCCATTCGAGATGGTCCGGCGCGATTTCAGCCTGAATTTCCGCGCAAATGGCATCTTGAATTGGTTGGGTGAGCTGTGTCTTATCAAAGATAATCGTCATGTCATCGATACCTGATGGCATGTGTTCATAACTAACGCCGTGGCGGGCCAAGATTTGCAGGATACGTAGCGTGAAACCAACTTCCTTGTTGAGCAAGTAGCGGTGAAGGTACAACGCAGCGAAACGATCATCGCTGGCAATCCCAGTTACTTTCGCAGGGTTAGAAACTTGATCCACCGGCACAATCATCGTCCCTGGTGCATCGGGTTCATTCGTGTTCTTCACATTAATTGGTATATCTGCCTCAATAACCGGAATGATGGCTTCATCGTGGAAGACGGCGAAACCAGCGTAGGCTAATTCACGCATCTCACGGTAGGTCATTGTTTCAATCGCAGCTGGTGACTTGATGATATGTGGGTCAACGGCGTAGATAGCTGACACATCAGTAAAGTTTTCGTACATATCTGCGTGGAAGCCACGCGCCAGGATGGCCCCGGTGATATCAGAACCACCACGACTGAATGTCGCCATCAAACCGTCAGTGGTATAGGCAAGAAAGCCGGGTACCACAATCAAACCTTCGCTAGGTAGATTAAATGTGGCGATGCGGTCGTAACTATCTTCGTTAACGCGGGCCGCCATTGGTGAACCAGAGACTGTCAAACCAAGATCATGAGGCGACACAAATTGAGCGGGATGACCGAGCTCGCGGAGGACGTAGGCAACTAATTGCGCATTCAAATATTCACCATGACCCATGAAAGCTGCATATAAGTAGTCGAATGAGGGGTAGTGAACGCGACTTAACTGTGCCAATTGATCAGATAATGAAGATAGAATCTCATTTTCTTCTAATTCAAAATAAGTAACGATGTCACGGTAGCGTTGTAAAATCTGCGTTTGAATATCGGTCGTGTCTTCGCCAACAATTGTCAGCTGCGCGTATGTCTTTAATAAATCAGTGACTTTAATATCTTCTTTGAAACGCTTGCCTGGCGCTGATACAACAAGGACTTTGCGGTCCGTATCGGCCAACATAATATTCAAAACCTTTTCTAGTTGCGGTCCGTTCGCAAGGGAGGATCCGCCAAATTTTACAACTTTCATGATTGACTCCTTCAAATAATGGCTAATTGACGATAATTTAAAAAGAAAAGTTCTCAAAAGTCAACCCTTGACACTCATAATTCTAAGGAGTATTCTAATCGTATCTTAATTATTGATAGAGGTTGCGACCAACAAGAGTAGCTTAACCGAGCCGGCACCGGCAAGGACGTTAAGTGAAAGGGGCGGTCGCCGAAATGAATTAGCGCAACTAATTTGTTGGGACAACAGTTAAGAGCTGTTGGACTGTCGCTGGAAATCAGCGGAGAGCTATTGTAACAGTCTATTTGAATGCTTTTTCGAGCGATCAACTGACAGTGCGATAGTGCCGTCGGTTGATCGTTTTTATTTGCCCGACGGACACTAAAGAAAAAGAGGAAAGCATCATGGTAGTAGCAGTCACACGTCCGACACGTCTTAATATTTCGCAAGCGGCGGTCACACATAACGTCCAACAAGTTCGTGAAAGTGCCCAAGCGAGTTTCGTCTTTTTGGCAGTGAAGGCCAATGCCTATGGTTTTGGGTTGGTGCCCATGAGTCAAGCGGCCTTAGCGGGTGGCGTAGATGGTTTGGCCGTCGCAGTTTTGGATGAAGGCTTGGCATTACGTCAAGCGGGGATTACCGCACCGATTTTGGTGTTGGGCATTACGTTGCCACAATACGCAAAGTTATTGGCTGATAACCAAGTGATGGCGACGGTTGGTTCACTCGCTTGGTTGGAAACGGCAGCTGAGTACTTGAGTCCCGATGGTCCACGCTTGCAAGTAAATTTGGCGGTAGATACTGGCATGGGACGCATTGGCTTCCGTGAACGCGCCACGTTGGAAACGGCGATTACCTACTTGAAGGCCCATGATGACATTTTTGATTATCAAAGTATCATGACGCATTTCTCTGAAGCGGATTCGACGGAGGAAGATTACTTCCATCAACAATTGCATTGCTGGCATGCACTAACGGATGGGCTACCAATGCCACCGTTGGTGCATCTCGCCAACTCAGGGGCCGCCATGTATCACGCTGATGAAATGCCAACAGATGTGATTCGCGCTGGTACGGTGGTCTACGGGGTTGAGCCATCGCTTGGTGAGCTGCGTGATGATGATTACTTAGAACCGGTGATGACACTTGAAACAGAGTTGGTATTCGTTAAGCGTTGCCACAAGGGCGAAGGGGTTAGTTACGGTCACACGTACTACACCGAAGAAGGTGAGTGGATTGGCACGGTGCCGGTTGGTTACGGTGACGGTCTACCACGTAAAATGCAAGGATTCGAAGTGATTGTAAACGGCGAGCGTCGACCAATTGTTGGAAAGCTAGCTATGGATCAGATGATGATTTCATTGCCTGGTGAATTACCAATTGGCACGACGGTAACCATTATTGGTCGCCAAGGTGATGTTGAAAACCGCCTTGAGGATGTCGCTGATTATGTGGGATTGGCACCTTGGGAAATTTCAACTGGCTTACAAGAACGCATTTATCGTCAAATTACAGATTAGTAGGGGAAATAAGATGACAACACCATATGAAACAAACGCTGCCGGCCATTTGACGGTTGGCGGTGTAGAAGCAAACGAATTAGCAGAACGATTTGGCACACCTTTGTATGCCTACGATGTGTCAGCAATGCGCCAACAGATGCGTGATTTTAAGCGCGTCTTTACAGAACGCCAAGTTGATTATGCTGTCTCATACGCTTCAAAGGCCTTTGCCACGGTTGCAATGTATGAGGTGGCTGCTCAAGAAGGGATGCACATTGATGTGGTTTCAGGTGGTGAGATTTACACGGCCCTTGAATCGAACTTCCCGATGAGCGATGTCTCTTTCAATGGTAATAACAAGTCTGAAGCAGAACTTGTGATGGCGATTGAGAACAATCTGGGCACGATTATTGTCGACAACTTCTTCGAATTGCATTTGCTTCATGATTTATTGGCTGAACGTGACCGTGTGCAAAACATCCTATTACGGATTACGCCAGGTGTTGAGGCGCACACGCACGATTACATTTCAACGGGGCAAACGGATAGTAAATTTGGTTTTGATGTGAACAGTGGCCAGGCACAAGCAGCATTGCAAGAAGCGTTGGCTGATCCACACTTCAATGTGTTGGGAGTTCACGCACACATCGGATCACAAATCTTTGATGTGACTGGTTTCCAAATGGCAGCCACAAAGCTGGTTGATTTGGTCCATGAATGGGGCTTCAATCCTAAGGTTATCAACACTGGTGGTGGCTTTGGCATTCGCTACACGGAAGATGACGAACCAATTCCGGCATCTGATTTCGTGGCAGCAATTATCGATACGATTGCTGAGAAGACGTCCGAATATGGGATGCCAATGCCGGCTGTTTGGATTGAACCAGGTCGTTCAATTGTTGGCCCAGCAGGGGTGAGCTTGTACACAATTGGCTCACGTAAAGATGTGCCAGGCATTCGTTCATACCTGGCTGTTGATGGTGGAATGGGTGATAACATTCGTCCGGCATTGTACCAAGCAAAGTATGAGGCGGTCTTGGTTAACCAACCAGAAGCACCAGCTGAAGAAGTCGTGCGCGTTGCTGGTAAGTACTGTGAATCAGGGGATGTGCTGGTTTGGGAGCAGGCGTTGCCAAAGACGAAGGCTGGGGATGTCCTCGCTGTTTTGGCAACCGGTGCATATGGTTACTCAATGGCATCAAACTACAACCGCAATCCACGCCCAGCTGTGGTCTTCGTTGAAAATGGCGAAGCGAAGGTGGTTGTTGAACGAGAAAGCTACCAAGATATCGTGCGACTAGATCGCCACTACTTATAGGAAGAAAGAGGAATTAGCATGGCAGAATTAGACGCACAATCAATCATTAATTTTATTGCAAACGCACCTAAGCAAACACCAGCGCGCGTGACGTTGGCAGGCGATTTGACGGATATTGTTTGGCCAGAAACAGTCCAGGCATTCATTGAAACACGCACAGGAACGGTGATCGGCGACTTTAACGAAATCGCACCGTTTTTGGCAGCACATGCCGATCAAATCACGAACCAACACGTGGAATTGTTGGCCCGTAACTCGGGTGTGCCATTGCTAAATTACGATGGTGTCCCAGCCCGTATTGAACCCGGGGCCATTATTCGTGATCAAGTCGAAATTGGCGCGAACGCCGTCATTATGATGGGTGCCATTATTAACATCGGCGCTGAAATTGGACCAGGAACCATGATTGATATGGGAGCTGTGCTAGGTGGCCGTGCCATTGTTGGCGCTCACAGTCACGTGGGGGCCGGTGCCGTACTGGCCGGAGTGGTTGAACCAGCTTCAGCACAACCGGTGCGTATCGGTGACAATGTGTTGATTGGCGCGAATGCGGTGGTAATTGAAGGGGTTCAAGTAGGTGATAATGCAGTGGTTGCGGCCGGTGCGATTGTCACGAAGGATGTCCCTGCGAACACAGTGGTAGCTGGTGTGCCGGCCCGTGTTATCAAGGAAATTGATGCACAAACCAGCGCCAAAACAGCACTAGTTGACGCGTTGCGTAACTTAGATTAATGAAACAGGGGCAGCATATGACGACACTAGATTTAATCAAAATTCGACGTGATTTGCATAAAATCCCCGAACTAGCCTTACACGAAACACAAACGCATGCGTATTTGAAAAACGTGGTTGAAACTTTCGAAACGGACTTCATGACGATTCGAGAAATTCCTGAGGTGCCAACGGCACTGTTGGTGCGCTTGGCTGGCTCAAATCCGACGCGCACCATTGGGTATCGTGCCGATATCGATGCCTTGCCAATCACCGAAGCGACGGGATTGCCGTTTGCCTCAACAAATGAAGGTGTGATGCACGCATGTGGCCATGACATGCATATGACAGTGGGTCTAGGTGTTTTGGCATACTTTGCCACGCATCAACCAAAAGATAATTTAATTTTCTTCTTTCAACCGGCTGAAGAGTCAGATTATGGTGGACGACGGGTTTATGAAACGGGAGCCTTTACGGGAGACTGGCGACCTGATGAATTCTACGGCTTGCATGATCATCCCGGCTTACCTGCTGGTCAAATTGCCAGTCACATGGGCACGCTGTTTGCCGGAACGACGGAAATCCACGTCACGTTTACTGGACGCGGTGGGCACGCCGCGTTTCCACATCAAGCGACCGATGCGATTGTAGCCGGGGCTGCATTTGTCTCAGCAATTCAGACGATTGTGTCACGTAATGTTGATCCGGTTCGTGGTGGGGTCGTCACGCTGGGCACTTTCCACGCTGGAACGATTGGCAATGTAATTGCCGAAACGGCGCACCTGGATGGCACGATTCGTGCGTTCCGCCAAACGGACATTGAAATGATGCAGCAACGCGTGCGCGACATCGTTGCTGGCATCGAAACGATGTATGGTGTGACTACGGACTTGTCATTAATCCAAGGTGGCTATTTACCGGTTGAAAGCGATCCAACCACAACGCAATTATTTATTGATTATATGACCAACGCACCTGACGTTGATTACACGGATATCGCGCCAGCTATGACGGGGGAAGATTTTGGTTATTTATTACACCAAATTCCGGGGACGATGTTCTGGCTTGGTGTTGATGATGCCACCCACAGTTTGCATGAAGCTGGCTTGTCGCCAAACGAGGCGGCTATTCAACCGGGCGTGAATGCAATAACGGGTTACTTAACATGGCGCATGGCGCATTAGGGGAAGAGTGATGTACGAAAATATTGAATTAATTACCGCAATTATTACGCCATTTACGGCGAATGACCAAATTGATTATGTGGCCTTAGACCGACTAGCAGATCGGTTGTTGCATGATGGGACGCAAGGTTTTGTCATTGGGGGGACAACTGGTGAGTCACCAACCCTAACGCACGATGAAAAAATCGCGTTATACACGCATTTCGCCGCCCACATTGGGAATCGCGGTGTGGTTGTGGCTAACGTTGGTGACAATAACACGGCGCATTCAGTGGCTTTGGCGAAGGAAGTCAGCGCCATTCCTGGTGTCGATGGTTTGTTGGCAGTGACGCCTTATTACAATAAGCCAAGTCAGGCGGGGATGATTGCACACTTTACAGCGATTGCTGACGCCGCAAGTGTGCCAGTGATGTTGTACAACATTCCGGGTCGTTCAGCGGTTGGACTAACGAACGAATCTGTCGTGACGTTGGCCCAACACCCAATGATCAACGCAGTTAAGCAAGTCACCACGATTGATGATTTGGCATTTTTGGTTGGTCACACACCAGTTGATTTTGCGGTCTACACCGGAGAGGACGCACAGACGTTGGCTGCGAAAGTGGTTGGTGCAACGGGAACCATTTCAGTTGCTGCTCACGTATATAGTCGCGAAATGGCGGACTTGTTTGCGGCAGTTGCGGACGGTAATATCGAAACAGCAGGACGCTTGCAACGTTGGTTAACGCCACGTATGAACGCGTTCTTCCGTTACCCATCCCCAGCGCCAGTCAAAGCGGTCTTGGCGCAACGCGGTGAAATTGAAAACACAACGCGTTTGCCAATTTTGCCATTAACGGACGTTGAATTGGCGGATGTGCAAGCGACATTTAATGAAAAGGACGATTAAACATGACAACAGTTTTATTAGCTGGTGGCTTTGGCAAGATGGGGCTGGAAATCCAGTCGCTCATCGCTGAACAACCCGATTTAGAATTAGTGGGAATTCTCTCAGCAACGCTTCATGAAAGTCCCATTTCCGTGTATACTGAACTGGACGAGATCGATACACCAGCCGATGTTTGGGTGGATGTGACGCAACCAGAATCAGCCTTTGATAACGCGACTTATGCATTGTCCCATGGTTATGATTTGGTTGTTGGTACCAGCGGGTTGTCCGCTGAAGACGTGACGCAATTGGGACACTTGGCACAGAAGTATAATCGTCATGCGATTATTGTGCCAAACTTCTCATTGTCAGCTGTTTTGCTCATGCAATTTGCTGAGCAGGCAGCCAAGTATATGCCGGATGCTGAAATTATCGAGATTCACAATCCGCATAAGTTGGATGCACCATCTGGTACGGCCAAAGCGACGGCTACAAAAATTGCAGCTGCCCGTGAAGCTGAACCGGTGGCACAACGCCAACATGATGCAGCACGTGGTGAAGTCATTGATAACGTGCCCGTGCACGCCGTTCGTTTGCCAGGCTATGTTGCCGAAGAAGAAGTGATTTTCGGTGCGCCAGGTGAAACACTACGTTTGAAGCAAACGTCATTTACACGCACATCATTTATGGGGGGCGTTGCGTTAGCTATTCGTCAGGTTCATCAAATCGATGGGCTGGTAGTCGGTCTAGAACACCTATTGTAATTGTTGCCCAAGTCCAGCGAGGCTTAAGAAAAAAGAATGGCCTGAGAGCCAAAGGAGACTGAAATGCCAGAAGTAAATCCAGCCCTTGCAAACCGTTATAACAAGGAGCTTGCCAAGATTTTGCCATCACCAATCCGTGT
Source organism: Weissella confusa (assembly GCA_001436895.1). GTDB lineage: Bacteria > Bacillota > Bacilli > Lactobacillales > Lactobacillaceae > Weissella > Weissella confusa. The sequence goes on along the minus strand of JQAY01000014.1, from coordinate 15,712 downwards.
GATTGATCAAAAGTTTTCAGCCATTGATGGCATCATCAAGTTGACACTAGGTGAGCCTGATTTTGCGGTACCTGATCACATTAAGGCTGCTACGAAGGCTGCTATTGATGCTGATGATTCACACTACGCCGCACCACACGGTCACTTGAGCTTGCGTGAGGCAATTTCTGATTACTTAGTGGAGCGTTTTGATGCGCCACGTTACAACCCAAACGGTGAAGTTGTCGTGACGGTTGGTGCTTCAGAAGCATTGTTTGCAACGATGAATGGCTTGTTGAACGCGGGGGAGAAGATTATTATCCCAACGCCAACATTCCCAATGTATGAAGCGATTGCTGACATTATCGGTCTTGATGTTGTGGGCATTAACACAGCACCTGATTTTGTGTTGACGCCAGAAAAGTTGGAAGCAACGCTGGCTGAAAACCCAGATGCCACGGCTATCTTGTTTAACTACCCATCAAACCCAACTGGCGTGACGTACTCAGCTGAGCAAATCGAGGCAATCGCCGCAATTCTAAAGGCTCACAACATGTTGGTCTTCTCAGATGAGATTTACGCTGAGTTGGTTTACGATGGTGAGCACGTTTCAATGGCATCATTGCTACCAGATCAAACGATTTTGATTAGCGGTTTGTCAAAGTCTCACGCTATGACAGGATACCGTATTGGGTATGTAGCAGGTCCAGCTACGTTGATGGCGCACGTTGGTAAGATGCACCAATTCTTGGTCACAACGGCACCTGGTCCAATGATGGCCGCTGCTGAAGAGGCGTTGCGCAATGGTCGTCAAGACGCCATTGATATGCGTGATACGTATAAGCAACGTCGTGACTTGGTCATGGCTGGGTTGGCAGAAGCTGGCTTTACGGCCGCACAACCAGGTGGGGCCTTCTATATCTTTGCCAAGATTCCAGCAACGTTGAACACGAACGATATGGAATTTGTCATTGATTTGGCAGAAACAGTGAAGTTGGGTATTGCACCAGGTTCAATCTTTGGTGCCGGTGGTGAAGGCTATGTGCGTTTGTCATACGCTGCTTCAACCGAAGACCTAACGGAAGCTGTTAACCGTTTGAAGCAATACGTTGCTTTGAAGGGCTAACATAAAATGAGAACAATTTAATTTTTGGAAGCACAACCGGTCATTTTCGGCTTGTGCTTTTAATGTACCCAATTTTCGGGTTTTTATTAAAATTTGAGGAGAAAACACATGAGTGAAGAACGATCATATACAGTTGCTATCTTGGGGGCTACCGGCGCAGTGGGGTCTCGTTTAATTGAACAATTGGCGCAATCATCAATTCCGGTGGCGTCATTGAAGTTGTTGGCATCAGCGCGTTCAGCTGGCCAAACGCGTGAGTTCCGTGGTGAAACAATTACGATTGAAGAGGCCCAACCAGAGTCATTTGAAGGGGTCGACTTGGTATTGGCATCAGCTGGTGGTTCCGTATCAGCTCGTCTGTTGCCAGAAGCAGTAAAGCGCGGGGCGGTTGCCGTCGACAATACCTCATTCTGGCGCATGAACGACAATGTACCGTTGGTTGTGCCTGAAGTTAACGAACAAGCGTTGTATGAACACAATGGGATTATTGCGAACCCTAATTGCTCAACGATTCAAATGGTGGTGGCCCTTGAGCCAATTCGCCAACAATTTGGTTTGAAGCAAGTGATTGTGTCAACGTATCAAGCGGCTTCTGGGGCTGGTCAATCAGCTTGGCAAGAGTTGCTCGACCAAGCGCAACAGCACTTGAATGGTGAACCAGAAACGGCCGAAATTTTGCCAGTAAAGGGTGATAAGAAGCACTACCCATTGGCCTTCAACTTGTTGCCACAAATCGATGTGTTTGAAGATGAAGGCTACACGCACGAAGAGTACAAGATGATTCACGAAACGAAGAAGATTATGTTGGGCGACAAGAATGCCAAGGATATCAAGGTGACGGCAACCGCAGTTCGTGTGCCAGTCCCAGTTGGTCACGGTGAGACGGTTTACTTTGAAGTCGCTGACGCAGACGGCGCTTCAACACCAAAGATTCAACAAGCCTTGTCAGAAGCACCAGGTGTTGTGTTGGAAGATGATCCAGCCAACCAAATTTACCCACAACCAATCAATGCTGAAGGCAAGCGTGACACCTTTGTCGGTCGCGTGCGTCCAGACCTTGAAAATGACGGTAGCTACCACATGTGGGTTGTGTCAGATAACTTGTTGAAGGGGGCGGCTTGGAACGCGGTGCAAATCGCCGAACGCTTGGTTGCCTTGGACTTGGTGCGCGTTCCTGAAGGTTCTGCTGAAAAGTTCGCATAAGGGATGTTAATGACGAAATGTTAGTAGTTAGTCTATAATAAATAGTAATTATTAAATTTAGGTGGAACTGAACATGTCATTATCACTAGCAGATATTCAACGCGAGCAACCACGCCAAGTGCCATTGGCCAACTGGCAAGATGTGTTGCAAGCCGAACTAAACGCCTTTGATACCGCTAGCTCAACAGTTAGTGGGATTGGGGATGTTGCCAAGACAATCAATTTTGCTATTGATCGTTTTCACATTGCGCGCAACACGGACAACGTTTTGACGTTCCGCACATTGAACGACACGTACATCCTTGATGTAATTGGTGGGTTGGTGTTGTCACAATTGTTGGCGCAACACTATCTAGGTTCAGTACTGCCAGCCCGTATCGCAGAAGGCGAAGGCAATGACTACCCAGTTATGACTGAGTGGATCAACGAAATCAGCACAACAGTTGAATAATCAACACATGAAGCACTCAGATTTATTCTGGGTGTTTTTTCGGTGCGCGTTTTTCCGGAATTTAGAGACTATCTGTTTCGTGAGACATCGATGATAAAGAAGCTACCAAATGCTCGCAAACAGGATGCTACTAAATAGTAAAAGCAAGATGATAAATTAGCCCGGCGTGGCAACAGGAAATTCACAAAAAATTCATGCAGCGAGGGTAATCTTAACAATGTTTCCACCGGTTGAAACCGGTATACATTTTAAGGGTAGGGGTTTTATAGTTATGGAAAAGCAGCCTGAAAAAAAGGTCGTAGGAATTATTGCAATTGTATTCGGGGCAATTGCCTTGGTTACATCATGGATGCCATTTGTAAATAATGCATCATTTGTACTTGCGATAATTGGATTAATTATCGCACTTATTGCATTGGTGATGAATCGAAAAAACAAAAAAGTTTTGTCACTAGTTGGTATTGGATTGGCTGTGATTAGTATGGTGATTGTGTTGGTAACGCAAGGCATGTATTCTCGCACAGTGGATGAAGCGTTTGATAATGCTTCAAAGGCAACTAAGGCATCAGGGCACAGTACAACTTCAACCGAAAAGGGATCAAAAAAAGATAGTAAAAAGACGGTTGAAATGGGTTACAAAAAGTACGATGTTTCTTCGAGCAAGGATTATCATGTGACATATGCTAACACAGACTGGTCAGCAGCATCTGTGAAGGTAAGTAAAGTGGTGGTTAACAAGTTGGATGATACTTATGAGTATGATACTTATACTGATGGTAAAAAGAATATCAACGGTATTGTAACGATGCATTTTGAAATTAAGGCTAATCAAGATATTACAATTTATCCATCACATGGTACTGCGATTCTAAATAACAGTGAACAACAAGATGCCACGGGTGGATCATGGGATGGAGAGATTGCGAACGGGGTTACTAAAACTGGTGTAGTTCATATCCCGGTTGAGTCATTAGATTCAGATGATGCATTGCAGAGCATTCGCTTTAAGTTTGATGGGTACTACGACACAGACGATTATTCTGACGCTAATAGTCATCACGAATATGATTTTACTTTGGATTTGAAATAATCTGAGATTATATAAAGATGGTTTACTTCGGTAGACCATCTTTTTTTGCGGTGGATGTCCATCAAACAACCAGAGTATTTCTTGGCTGCTGTGCTTGGCCCCGCCACGCGTATAGACACGTGCAGACCTTGACCCGCAGGTGTGGGTTCTTAGCGGGCTTCCCGCTTAGAGCCACGGGAGGTAAAGGGAAACGCAGCTTGCTGTGGTTCGCGCTCCTTGCAGGTCATGGTCAGTACGTGTTAGCGTGCCTCAGAAGGGGCCAAGCACTCCGACCGGAGGTCGGACACACACCACAAATCCCCAGACAAATCAACAAAATTAGTTTGATTAAAATTAAATTAGAGAAAAGTGTTGACTTTTATAATTAACCTCGTATACTTAAGAACATCAAGAAAAGAGGAGGACAACGTCATGAAGAACGTGTCAGTAGAAAAGTTGAATGTTATGACGTTGGTTGCCCCAATTATCATTGCGATTATTATTATTATTTCGCAGTGATGGTTGGCTTTTTGAGATGCTAACGCTAGCCATGACTGCTTCCCAAGGAAGATTATCATGGCTAGCCAAATTTAATTACTTTGTAAACGAGTAACGGCTAGTATTTTGCGCAGAATACTAGCCGTTTTTTTATATAAATTTTTTGAGCTCAAACTTTTACTCGTAGGTCATACAGGAATATTAGGAGATATGGTTATGAATAAGTTTGTTAAGAATTCAGTTTTGATGTCAGCAACATTGGTTATGGTCGCAGGAACTGGGCTGCCAGTTGTTTCAGCAAGTGAAGCCAAGGCCATCAATTGGACACTTACGGGTGATCTAAAGACGACGGACCCTTCAAATGTTGCGGATATCCCATCACAAGATGCCGTTATGGCAACCGGTGAAGGGTTGTACCGTGTTGGTAAGAGTGGTCAACCAGAATTGGCGGCTGCCCAATCAGCCGACGTGTCACAAGATGGTTTGACGTGGACTTTCAAGTTGCGTGATAACTTGAAGTGGTCAGATGGGTCAAAGTTAACCGCCCAAGATTTTGTCTACAGTTGGCAACGTACGAATGATCCTAAGACGGCGGCTATCGGGGCGATGTTCTTCAGTGGGGTGAAGAACGCTGATGCCATCCAAGCTGGTAAGGTCACGGATTTGAATGAATTGGGTGCTAAGGCGCTCGATGATACAACGTTGCAAGTGACGTTGGAACGTCCATTGCCACAATTTAAGGCTGAGTTGGCGATGATGTACTTCTTCCCTGAAAAGCAAAGCTTCGTCGAGCAAACCGGCCAAAAGTTTGGCACGACCGCTGTTGATTCACTTTCAAGTGGGCCATACGTTTTGAAGAAGTGGGATGGTTCAAGTTCATCATACACGTATGAAAAGAACCCAAATTACTGGGACGCAGCCAATGTAAAGACACCAGCTGTTAATGTGACGACAACGGCTGATGCAACGACGAGTTTCAACCTATACAACTCAGGTAAGACCGACTTTGCGTTGCTGAATGCGACGCAAGCCCGTAACTCAAAGAACAAGCCTGGTTACACGGTAGTTGATACCGCTGCGACGACATACATGACGATGAACCAAAAGAATAAGGCGTTGCAAAACGTGAAGATTCGTCAGGCGCTATCATTTGCGGTTAACCGTGAGAAGCTGGCGAAGAATGTGTTGACGGGTGCGGCTGAACCAGCCAAGACCTTTACCGCCAAGGGGTTGGCAAAGGATCCAAACACGGGCAAGGACTTCACCGTTGGTGCGCACACGAAGTACGTCAGTTATGACAAGGCCCAAGCAGCCAAGTTGTGGCAACAAGGATTGAAGCAAGTTGGTCAAAAGCAAGTGAAGTTGACGTTGTTAACAAACGATACCGATGCAGCTAAGCAAACCGGTCAATACTTGCAATCGCAATTGGAAACGAACTTGAAGGGCTTGACGGTTTCAGTGAAGTCAGTGCCAGCTAAGCAAACCAGTTCACTCCAAAAGGCGGGTAAGTTCGACTTGTCATTGGCAACGTGGAACGCGGATTACACTGATCCAGTTGATATGTTGCAAACGTTGGTAACGGGGGCATCTTGGAACCTAACTGGTTGGTCAGACAAGAAGTACGATGCGCTCTATGAGAAGGCAACGACGACGGATGCTAACGATGAGAAGGCACGCTTTAAGGACTTGGCAGCCGCTGAAGAGTATGCACAAAAGCAAGGTGCTGTAGCGCCGTTGACATACTCAAAGATGACCGCTTTGATGAATCCAAAGGTTAAGGGTGTCTTCGTCAATCCAGTTGGTGGCACATTTGATTGGAAGAACGCAGTAAAGAATTAGGAGAAAACGGTATGACAAAAGACGGGACACATATTTTGAGTTTGGATAATGGCTACCATTTGTGGTCACGCACTGACGGAACGGGCAAGCCGATCAAGTTATTGACGTTGCATGGTGGCCCGGGTGCTGGGCATGAGCCGTATGAACGTTTTCCAGAGTTCTTGAATCCAATTGGGGTTGAAGTGACGCAATATGATCAACTTGGGGCATGGTATTCAGATCAACCTGATTTTGATGATCCGGCCAACGTTGAAAAGTATTTGAATTACGACTACTACTTAAACGAAGTGGAAGAAGTTCGCCAAAAGTTGGGTTATGAAGATGGTGAGTTCTATCTTGCTGGGCACTCGTGGGGTGGTTTGCTTGCCCAAGAATATGCGCTCCGTCATCCGGGCGTTTTGAAGGGACTCATTATCATCTCAATGATTGATAACATCGATGATTATGTCACGAATATCAATGCGATTCGCGAAAAGGAGTTCGACGCCGATGTCGTCGTCTTTATGCGTGAAGTTGAAGAACGTGGTGAATGGGATAACCCAACCTATCAGAAGTATGCGACACACTTAGACCGTGAATACATCACTCGCCACCCGAATGCACCGCATCACCAAATCAGTACGATGGGGACAGCAGTGTACAACCATTTTCAAGGTGATAATGAATTTGTGATTACAGGGAAGTTGGCGCACTGGTCAGTTGCGAATCGACTACACGAAATTGAAACGCCAACCTTGTTAACCTTTGGTGGGCACGAATCAATGCCGTTGGAAGTAGCGCGTCAAATGCGTGACAAGATGCCAAATGCCCGTTTGCGTGTGACGCCAAACGCCGGTCATGTCCACATGGTGGATGACCCTGAAATCTTCTTTTATAACTTGAAGCATTTCATTCAAGACGTTGAAGCGGACGAATTTGTGCCAGAATAATGAAAAACCGACATCGCCAATGAAGGTGATGTCGGTTTTACTATAGCCAAGGGAATTCAGGTTTTGTCGCGCCATAAAAGGCGGTGTCGTGGCCGCTCATGAAGGCCCAATTTTGATTGCCGTAGTCGTAATGCCACCATTCTTCGAGATAGTTGGTGAAACCAGCATTCGTCATCACATGATAAAGCAGACGACGGTTTTCGCGAATCTTGATGACGTCTTCAGATTCCGGTTCAAACTCGTAATAAGTTGTCTTAGCGCGGGCACTAATGTCATCAAATGGACTGCCCATTTCCAACAGGCGACCACGTTCATCAACAATTGAAACGTCCACTGAACCACCTGTGTTGTGTGGTGAAGGGCGGTTTGCGTTTGATGAAGGCAAGGCCACAATGCGCAATGTCGCAGCCAATGTTTGGTCGGCATTGAATTCGGGATGGTCACGTTGCACGAAGCTTTGCATGCGATCGAACAGGGCTTGTTGCGTATCGATATCACGCCAAGCGTCAAAGATAACCAACTTATAGCCGTAGGGCAGCATGTCTGCGGCATCATTCAATTTTTGTTGAATCGTTTCGCGCACGAAGATATCAGCCTTCGCACCCGGTAGTTGCTGGATAAAGTATTGTGGGCTTACCACCATTTTTTCAGGTAGATAGCTCACTGAAACCAGCTTTTCATCTGACAAATCAAGCGGTATGGCACGAATTTCGCCCCAGTCCCAAGTATCGCGTTGTGGTTCAATTGGATTTCCAGTAAATTCAAGCATCAGCACAGCCCCCTCTGTGAGTCATTTTGTTTGACATTCATATTTTCTTCACAAAACACAGCTAGAAAAGTAAGTGATTATTGTTATAATAATTACTACTTGGGAAGAATGTGAGAATAATTAATATGATTAAAAAAGATTTCATCCAACCCCTTAACCCAATTGTAACTAATTTGGCGCCAGATGGGTTGTTGGATTTTCAAAAGGCCGTACGTGATATTCCGGATTTGGTTCGTTTGACGTTTGGAGAGCCTGGTTTTAACGTTGATGACGCAATTAAGGAACGCATCATTGAATCAGTTCGTGAAGACAATTCACACTATGCCGAGTCACAAGGTGAGCGTGAGTTGCGTAATGCAGCGGTTGAATACTTCAACAAGAAGTACGACTTGAACTATGATGGCGAAGACAACATGATTGTGACCATCGGTGTGTCTGAAGCAATCAATGTTGTGTTCTTGACGTTGTTGAACGACAATGAAGGCGTAATCGTGCCCGAACCGGCATACCCACCATACTTTGCATCATTGGACTTGGCCCACGGGACGAAGATTTCAATCAACACACGTCCAACGAAGTTCAAGTTGACGCCTGAACAAGTTGATGAAGCGATGGCGAATGCCAAGGTGCCAGTGAAGGCCATCTTGTTTAACTACCCATCAAATCCAACGGGTGTGACGTATTCAGAAGATGAATTGATTGCCTTGGCTGAAGTGTTCAAGAAGCACCGCCTATGGGTCATTTCAGACGAAATCTACTCACAATTGACGTATGATCAACAACACGTTTCTTTGGCAAAGTTGATTCCTGATCAAACGATTTTGATTACGGGATTGTCAAAGTCACACGCCATGACGGGATACCGTATCGGCTTTATCCTTGGTGAAAAGAGCTTCATCGACTACGCCCAAAAGGTACACGGTGCGTTGACGTTCTCATTGCCAAAGGTTTTGCAAGATGGTGCGTTAGTTGCCGTGACAACGGCTGCGGAAGTTGCTGATGAAATGCGTGACATTTACAAGCGTCGCCGTGACTGGTTGCGTCCACAACTTGAGGAACTTGGTTTCGAGATGGTTAACCCAGAAGGGGCTTTCTACATCTTCGCGAAGATTCCTGAAGACATGGGCAAGAGCGGCTTTGACTTCGCCGTTGATTTGGCAGAAAAGGCCAAGGTAGCCATCATTCCTGGGGATGCTTTCTCAGAATACACACCTGAATTCGTGCGTATTTCATACGCCGCATCAGATGAAGACTTGGCTGAAGCAATGAAGCGCATGAAGGCTTACTTTGCTGAGCGTCGCGGGCAATAATTAAATCAAAAAACGAACACAGCTAGGACCGTGAATGGTCTTGGCTGTGTTTTTGTTAGCGCATGTTGTTGTGTTACAGGTGTTGCACTGTTATACTACACTGTAACAGGAGGGCTGATAATGGAGTTTAATGATAACGAACCCTTATACATTCAGGTCGCGGATTATTTGGAAAGTGAAATTCTCGATGGCAAATACGAGATGGGGAGCAAGGTTCCAAGTGTACGTGAACTGGCGGCAGAATTAGTGATCAATGGCCGAACAGTTCAAAATGCGATTACACGACTTGTCGAATCTGGCTTAGTTGAAACTCGTCGCGGGTTGGGTAACTTTGTGACGACGGATCAAGAAAAAATTCAGCGCATTCGTCGCAATAAAATTACTGCAATGACGGAAACGTTTGTTAAAAACAGTTTGGCTTTTGTCTCAATTGCTGAATTGCAGGATATTTTGACGCAAGTGGTGGCGCAGTACAAGAAGGGGTAAACGGGGATGTTAGAAGTAAAGAATCTGAGTTATCGAACCGGCTTACGTCAAATCTTAAAGGAGATGACGCTGACGGTTGAGGCCGGGGAGATTGTTGGTGTTTTGGGCGAAAATGGGGCAGGTAAGACAACGTTTATGCGTGCCTTAGCGGGATTGATTCATCCAGAACGTGGGGCAGTCATTAAGATTGATAATCAATCTGGTGATGTGTTGAAGTCACTGGTGTCGTTTATTCCAAATCTAAATTGGGCAATGAGGCGTGATACAGTGGCGTCGGTTGCAGCTTTTTATCAAGATGCTTATGCGGATTTTGATAGTGATCGTTGGGAAGCCTTGCGTAAGGATCTGAAGATTGATAATCAGGCTAAAATCAGCAAGTTATCAAAGGGACAACTGGAACGTTTGATTTTTGCCTTAACGGTGTCACGCGAAGCAAAGGTTATTCTTTTGGATGAACCGTTCAGTGGTGTGGATGTGATGACGCGTCGTCGCGTGTTGCAAAGCTTGCTACGTTGGCTGCCAGAATCATCAATTGTGTTGATGTCGACGCATGAAATTAACGAGATTGAATCAGTCATTGATCGTACCCTTGTCATTCAGGACGGGCAAATTATCGTTGATCGTGGTATTGACGAAATTCGGTCAACCGAGCAAATGAGCTTGGAACAATATTTTGTCCAGGTGGTTACGGAGAATCGAAAGGGGATTGAATCATGATGAAGACAAGCAAGCTCGTTAAGTTCATTGCGAAAGATAGTTATGAAGGGTTTCGAACATTTTTGATTGCAGTTGGTGCAGTTATGATTGTTGCGCTGGCAATTGCCTTCAAAGACAGTTGGCAAGCGGGAGGCTCTCAGCTATTTACCTCGTTGTCATTAGCGATTGGCCTACCAGTCATCTTTGGACAGGTATTTTATGTGATAATGGCTTATGTAAAATCAGTCCAGTCATGGCAAAATGCGAAGTTGGTTTTGCTACCAGCAACAAAATGGCAATTTGTAATCAGTAATTTGGTTGTCCGGTTGTTGGTGATTTTAATCAACGTCGCGGTTGTGACTGGGGTTTATCGTTTGGTGATGATGGCCATCGAAAAGGGATTGAACGCTAGTGAAGCTGATAATGCGTTGCACTTTAGTTGGGAATTTAGCGGTGTAGTAAGCTCAACCGGCGCGATTGTACTCGTCTTTTTGTTTGTTAATTTTATTGGCTTGGCGGTTAATTTGGGCGTTGCTCATTTTATGCCACGTTTCAAGTATGCCAAGGGTCCGGTTTTCTTTGTTGTCTTCTTGATTGTGTTTATTGTCGTTTCGCTAGGTGAGACCTATTTGGTAGATTGGATGGGTCTGGGCGAATGGGCAGCACGAGTGGTTGATGGCCTATTAGCACTTGGATTTTTTTACGGGATTTTTAAAATGTATACGCGATACAACGATGCGTACTAAATACCAGACAGGTGACAAGAAAAAGTTTAAGAAACGACGGGTTATTTATCAAAGTAGTAGTCGTCATGTAGGATATAGAAGTAGTACGAATGGGTTTATTGTTTAGGAGAGAAAAATGAAGAAGCGAACGAAGATTATTATTGGCGGTACTTTGGGGGTACTAGTTGTTGGTGGCGTGGTTGTGACACAATTTGGTAAGTCAGATGAGAAGCGCACGATTGCCACAACTCAGGTGCAAGAACAACCGGATTTGAAGGAATCTGGTGTGGTTCAACCAATGCAGATTCAAGAAGTTGCATTGGGTAGCATGAAGCCTGGTCAAATTTTGGTCAAGGACGGTCAAACAGTCAAGGCTGGGGACGCTTTGATGACGATGGAAGCTGCCGATGGTAAGGCGGATGTTAGTGAAGCACAAGCTGAGGTAACGAAGCTTCAAGCAGCTGTGGGTATTCAACAAGAAGCCCTAAATAATGCCCAAAAGGCAATGAATTCAGAAGATGGTGGCAGTCAAGATGCCGTGACGCAAGCTAAGATGGCCTTGTCAGATGCCCAAAATGATTTGACAGCTGCACAAGCGAAGGTTGCAAACATCCAAGCCAAGGTCGCTACAACGGCCGTTGCAAAGTTTGATGGTGTTGTTGTGCTAGACCAAACGGATCCAGATGCACCAAAGCTACAAGTTTACTCACAAAAGAAGGAAGTTGTGACGACAGTTAGCGATGGTGACTACGACAAGGTTAAGCCAGATGCTGAAGTCACTGTAAACGGTGTTTCAGATCACAACAAGGAAACGACGCAACATGTCTTGACTGTCAGCGCTGTGCCAACAAAGGACAGTAACCGTAAACTAGTTAAGTACGAATTCACGGTGACGCTGGATGACACATTCCGTTATGGTCAACCGGTGACGGTTTCACTTGCGCAACACGGTATCGTTGTGCCCAAGAGCGCCGTAAAGACGGTTGACGGCCAAAAGATGGTCTACCGTGTCGTAAATGGTCGCGCGGTGAAGACGGTTGTTGATGCTCACACAGGTGATAACAATGTCATCGTTACGGCTAACCTATCTGAACGTGATCGCGTTGTAACCGATTATGATTCAGCTAAGAACGGGGAGGCAATTGATGACGCTAATTAAGTTATCGAATATCAATAAGACCTACCAAAACGGTGAATCAAAGTTACACGTATTGCGTGACATTTCACTTGAAATATCGGACGGTGAATTTGTGGCGGTAATGGGGCCATCAGGTTCTGGTAAATCTACGTTTATTAACATCGTGGGTATGCTTGACCGTGAATTTGAAGGTGATTACTTCTTTGCGGATGATGACACAACAACATTAAGCCGTCGCGACTATGCAGCTTTCCGCAACCGTAATATTGGTTGGGTTTTCCAAAACTTTAAGTTGATTCAACAAATGTCTGTGTTCGACAATGTTGCGTTGCCATTGGTATACGCGGGACGTCGCCGCTCAGATATCAAGGAAGCAGTCCAAGAGACGCTTGATCGTCTTGGTATCGGTGACAAAGGGAACAAGAAACCTTCCGAATTATCTGGTGGACAACAACAGCGTGTCGCGATTGCGCGTGCATTAGTTGCGAAGCCTAAGTTCTTGTTGGCCGATGAACCAACTGGTGCGTTGGATAGTCATACTGCCCAAGAAATTTTGGACTTGTTTATTGCGTTGAATCATGAAGGAACCACTATTTTGATGGTAACGCACGATGCCCATGTTGCCGAACAAGCGCAACGAACAATTCGTTTGGCTGACGGTCAAATTGTAGGTGGCAACAAATAATTACCAAAAACGTAGCAATTTGTAGCAAAAAATAGAAAATCAGCACAGTAACTAAGTGGAGAATGTTGATTGATTAAACGAACTGAAGATTACTTTTCACGCTAACTAAAATCAGGTATAATTAAGTTATTCCTAATGAAAGTGGTGGGAAAAATGATTAAAACGCATAAGGTTAAAATTTATCCTAACGCCACGATGAGTAAGGAGTTAGAAAAGCTTTTTGATTATCGACGCTTTATTTGGAATAAGGGCTTGAAAGTTTGGCAAGAGATGTATGAGGAATCACAATTGATGGCCGATAAACATATCTTGCCAAATGAGCGTAAGGTGCGTGATGAGCTAGTTCGCGATAAAGCAGACTGGCAATATCGGTTGTCCGCACGTGTCTTGCAGCTGGCGGTTAAAGACTTGGCGCAAGCATGGCACAATTTCTTTAATCCGAATATGCCAAATCATCAGCGACCGCGGTTTAAATCCAAGAAAAGATCAGCTAAATCTTTCACGACGGATCGGGCTAAGATTATCGCTGGTAAGTTGCGTTTGGATAAGCCTCGGGAAGGTATTTCAACGTGGTTTGACATTCGTCTAGCCGAGATGCCACGATGGCATGGTGAGTTGAAGCTGGTGACCGTCAAGTTAGAACAAGACGGCTATTACGCATCGCTGGCCATTGAAATGCCAGAGGTTGTAGTAGATTACAATCGATCGAAAGCAACAGGAGTCGATGCCAATATCGGGCGGTTCGTTTATCAAGACGATGACGGATATCAAACGCAGGCAACATTGCCGAATAGTTTACTAAAACTCTATGAGCGTGTGACGTTGTATCAACGCCAACTCGCTCGTAAACGGGTTGAGAATCCTAAGAACTATAATTCAAAGCAGTACCAGACAACGAGAGCCAAGTTGAAGCGGTGCTACCAACGAATTATGCGCATTCAAGGGGACATTCTGAACAAGTTTACGAGCAAGTTGGTGGCGAAATATGGGGTGATTGGCATCGAAAACTTGGATTGTCAGCACATGAAGATGAACAAGCGCTTGGCGAAAAATCTGCACCGATCAATGTTTGGTAAATTCCAACTGATGATGCAGTACAAAGCGGCGTGGCAGGGTGTGACGTTGGTATGTGCGGATCAATTTTTTCCAAGCACGCAACGTTGTTCAAACTGCGGGCATATCAAGATAGGTGTCGATAAAATTACGCTGAGTGGCAATCGCAAACACGGGACAAAACATCATGAGTACGTTTGTTATGAATGCGGTTTTGAAGCGGATCGTGATGAGAATGCCGTTGAAAATTTGAAGCAATATGCAATTAATTCAGTTTGGGGGCAGGCTATTGTCCCAACTATTGGGTAACTGATAGTTTAGGTGCGTCCAGAGATGGTCAATGTGGCTGAGAGAGTTATCGAAGTCAGAATACTGTTGTTTGATGGGCGTGAATAGAACAAGGAATGGTATGACAGAAAGGAAATACATGAATCCTTACTGGTGTTTCTACATTTCTCCACGTTTTATGTAGCAGGTATGTGAGATGGATCTTTGGGGAATTATTAAGTCGTCATGGCAGTCACTTATCACTAACAAGCGCCGTTCTATTTTGACGATGTTGGGTATTATCATTGGTATCGCATCTGTTATCACGATTTTGTCGATTGGTAATGGTGTGAACAAGCAAATGGCCAAGTTTGTCTCAGCTGATAAGTCGGGGATGATCAAGGAAACCATTTACTACACACAAGATGATTATTACGCAAATGGGTTGGATCAATCTGACGTTAACACAATCAAGAACAGCCCTTACGCGGATAAGATTGCGAACATCAAGTTGAAGCGCCTTGAAAACGGATCAACGACACTTGATGGTTATGCTGGTGAACAAAAGGTATCGAACTTGAATGCCAAAGTCGTAAAGGGTAGTGGTGATGTTGAATTGGTTACTGGTCGTAAGCTAACCAAGGATGATAACGCATTGGCCCAACGCAATGTTACGATTGCAGATGATTTTGCGAAAAAGTATTTTGGTTCAGCACACGCAGCTGTTGATCAAGCTATCGAATTGGGTGGTTTGAGTTACACGGTTGTTGGTGTTGTGAAGATGGGTGCAGATTCACAAATGGAAATGCCAGCGCAAGTTTGGTTGCCATACAACACGTTCCTGGGCACACAAACAGCTGCTTATCCGATGGTACAATTGACGATTGCAACAAAGGATAAGCCAGGGAAGGTAGCACAAAAGGTAACGGACTACTTGCAAAAGAATGGTAGCCAAGCATCTTCTGGTAAGTACCAATTTGAAGATGAAGGCGCAACCATGGCTTCATTGCAAAAGTATGTATCTGTGATTGCCCTGTTTGTGTCAGCGGTGGCTGGTATTTCATTGTTCATCGCCGGTATCGGTGTGATGAACATGATGTACATTTCAGTTTCAGAGCGTACGCAAGAAATCGGTATTCGCTTGGCCGTCGGGGCCACGGAACGCCACGTTTTGTTGCAATTCTTGATTGAAGCGGTCATGTTGACCTTGTCAGGTGGTGTCATCGGTTTGGCAATGGGAGCTGGTTTGGGTAAGTTGATTACGGTTGTGATGGACAATCCAAACATTACAGCTGTCGTCACAATGAACAATGTCTTGATGGTCTTCGGTGTCACAACTGCCATTGGAATTATCTTTGGTTGGTTGCCAGCGCGCCAAGCATCACGCAAGAATTTGATTGAAATTTTGAGATAAATATTGAAAAAGCTTCCGATGAACTGAACCCCGAAAATTGGAGTGACGTTTAAGCGGCTAACTGGTCGGAAAGAT
>JQAY01000013.1 GCA_001436895.1 Weissella confusa | reverse complement strand
ATCGCTTCCTGCGAGGATAGGACGTCGCGATGCAACGTAAACCGTACCAGAAATGGTACGGTTTTTTTGTGCAAGTTACGGTCAAAGTCCGCAATATAACTTAAGCGGGGCTTCCTAAACTTTGTTATAATAAACAACAGACATTGCGGGATGGTCTCGCAATCAAAAAATGACGCCCTACCCATTCGTAGTGGCGGGAGGTATAAGAAAAATGGCAGATAAGAACACATTCTACATTACGACGCCAATTTACTATCCATCTGGTAAGTTGCACATCGGTAACACTTACACAACGGTGTTGGCTGATGCGGCTGCGCGTTACCACCGTTTGTTGAATGAAGATGTTTACTTCTTGACGGGAACTGACGAACACGGTTTGAAGATTGAGCAAAAGGCTGAAAAGCTAAACATGACGCCACAACAATACGTTGACGGCATGGCTGCAGATATCAAGAAGTTGTGGGCAGACTTGGATATTACCAACGACGGTTTCATCCGTACGACGGACGAATATCACGAGAAGGCTATCCAAAAGATCTTCCGACAATTCTTGGATCAAGATGACATCTACAAGGGTGAGTACGAAGGTTGGTATTCAGTTGATGACGAAGAGTACTTTACTGAGTCACAATTGGCTGAAGTTTACCGCGACGAAAACGGCAACGTTATCGGTGGTAAGGCACCTTCTGGTCACGAAGTTGAGTTGGTTAAGGAAGAGTCATACTTCTTCCGTATGGGAAAGTACGCTGACTGGTTGTTGGACTACTACAAGTCACACCCAGAATTTATCCAACCTGAGTCTCGTATGAACGAGATGATTAATAACTTCATCAAGCCTGGTCTTGAAGACTTGGCCGTAACGCGTACGGCGTTCAAGTGGGGTGTACCAGTTCTATCTGACCCTAAGCACGTTGTTTACGTGTGGATTGATGCCTTGTCAAACTACATTACGGCGCTTGGATACGGTTCAGATGATACGACTTTGTTCGATAAGTTCTGGCCAGCAAACGTGCAATTGGTAGGTAAGGAAATTGTTCGTTTCCACACGATTTACTGGCCAATTATGTTGCACGCCTTGGGCTTGCCATTGCCTAAGCAAGTGTTGGGACACGGTTGGTTGACGATGCGTGATGGTAAGATGTCAAAGTCTAAGGGTAACGTTGTTTACCCTGACACATTGGCTGATCGTTATGGTATCGATGCAGTGCGTTACTACTTGTTGCGTGCAATGCCATACGGTAACGACGGTATCTTTACACCTGAAGACTTCGTTTCTAAGTTGAACTACGACTTGGCAAACGACTTGGGTAACTTGTTGAACCGTACTGTTGCAATGATCAACAAGTACGAAGGTGGTGTCATTCCTGCGCTTAACACGGGTGCAACTGAATTTGACGCTGATTTGGTTCAAACGGCTAACGATGTTATCAAGGCTTACAACGAAAACATGGCTGGTTTGCGTACGGCAGATGCTTTGGCTGAAGTTTGGAAGTTGATCTCACGTGCTAACAAGTACATTGATGAGACGACGCCATGGACGTTGGCTAAGGATGAAGCACAAGCAGATAAGTTGGCTTCTGTAATGGCCCACTTGGCTGCTGCATTGCGTGTTGCAGCTATCTTGTTGCAACCTGCTTTGACGCGCGCCCCTAAGCAAATCTTCCACCAACTTGGTTTGGCAGAATCAAACTTGCAAATCGCTGATTTGAAGTTTGAAGACCTACCAACGGGTGGTAAGGTTGTTGAAAAGGGTGAGCCAATCTTCCCACGTGTTGATGTGGATGCCGAAGTGGCTTACATCCGCGATGAGATGACGGGTGGTGCTGCAAAGCCTGCTGAAGAAGCTGAAAAGTCATACATTGAAGTCCCTACAAAGGATTTGATTGAATTTGATGACTTTGACAAGGTTGAGATGCGTGTAGCTGAAATTCTTGAAGTTACTGAAGTTGAGAAGTCAAACAAGTTGTTGCGCTTCAAGTTGAACGACGGTACTAAGGATGGTCGCACGATTTTGTCAGGTATCAAGAAGTGGTACCCAGAATACGCTGGTTTGGTTGGTAAGAAGGTTGCCTTCGTTGCTAACTTGAAGCCACGTAAGATGATGGGTGAAATGTCAGAAGGTATGTTGTTGTCTGCTGAAAAGGACGGTAACGTTATCTTGACGATTTTGCCAGATGAAATCGAAGCTGGTTCAGAACTAGGCTAATCATTAAAAATTAAGAGAGCAGTGTGTACGTCACACTGCTCTCTTTTTGTTAGAATAGACCTATTAAAAAAAGATAGGAAAGATAGTATGACAATCTTTTACACATTGGTGCCAATGATTTTGACAATTGTTGTCGCTAATCTACTGTCACAGGTAATGCCGCGAATTCCCAAGGCATTTTGGCAGATTTTAGGTGGTATTATCTTGGCGACGATTCCGGTGCTAAGCAAGTCAGTCGTTGAACTTGATCCGGAATGGTTTATGATGCTGATTATTGCGCCATTGCTATTTTATGAAGGTCAACGAACTGATGTCCGTTTGGTGTCAAAGAATTTCCGGGCAATTATCAACTTAGCCGGTATCGTTGCCGTTATGACTGTTGTTGTCTTGATGTTGTTTGGTCACTGGGCAATTGGCTGGGCTTTACCAATGGCTTTGGCGCTAGCTGCCATCGTAACGCCAACAGATGCAACCGCTCTAGAATCTGTTACAGATGGATTGGAAGTGCCAAAGGGTATCGGACGCGCACTGAGTTTAGAGTCATTGTTTAATGATGCGACTGGTCTAGTTGTATTGGAGTTGGCTTTATTGTGGATGAACACTGGCACGTTTTCGTTCATTCATGGCTTTGAAGAGTTTCTTATTGTTGCCCTTGGTGGTGCTGTTGTCGGTGGTATTGCTGGCGTGGTACTTTTGTATATTCGCCAACATTTATTGCGCGCGCAGTTTGATGATACGGTTGCTCACGTAATGATTTATTTCTTGTCACCTATTCTGGTGTACGGACTAGCGGAACATGCGGGCGTGTCAGGTATTATCGCCGTGGTGGTGATGGGAATCATCTCTAATGAAGAAAAGCACCACACGCAGTTTATGTCATCGCAATTAAATAACTTGAATAATCAGCTGACGATGATTGTGTCACAACTCCTAAATGGACTGGTGTTTGTGTTACTTGGTATTTCGTTGGTTCGCGTAT
Organism: Weissella confusa; assembly: GCA_001436895.1. Classification (GTDB taxonomy): domain Bacteria; phylum Bacillota; class Bacilli; order Lactobacillales; family Lactobacillaceae; genus Weissella; species Weissella confusa. The sequence goes on along the minus strand of JQAY01000013.1, from coordinate 60,665 downwards.
TTAAGACTTATATTCACTCACCATTAACGACGTGGTTAGGGTATATCGGAATTGGCCTCGCAATCTACGGCGTTATGGCAGTCTTCCGTCACATTATGATTGAGCGTGTTCGTCAGGATTCACCGATGTCATCAATGGTCGATCAAACCCATAAAAACCGTGATGCTTGGATTTTCGCGTTGGGTGGGGTTCACGGAACAGTAACGATGGCGATGGCCTTCTCATTGCCGTTGACGCTTGATAATGGTCAGGCCTTTCCACACCGTGATATGTTGTTGCTGATTGCGGCGACCATTATTATCGTCAGTTTGGTGGCACCGTTGTTGATCTTGCCACGGATGTTGCCTGAAATTAAGCCTGAGTATGACACTAGCGAATATTCAGAAGCGCATATCGCTATGATTAATGCGGCCATGTCATATGTGGAAGGGTTAGATGTGTCTAACTCGGTTAAGCGAAATGTGATTGATCAATTGCAAGATCAATTGGGATATGGTGGTGATCAATTAGATCGCACGATTTGGCAAAAAGCCTTAACGGATATTCAAAGCGTTACCGATGAGGCAGTTGAAGCGGCGATAAATGCCGGCATCGTATCGCAACAAACGATGATTTATTATCGTAGAGTGAAGGCCAATGCTGATTCACGCTGGGCACGTGGGTCAAACAATGTGCGGATGTGGTTCCGCATTTTGGAGCGCGTTGTGACGAGTTTGATGCGTTCACGGCGACTCAAGCCCGAAGAACGTATGCGTCGTATCAATCAGAAGATGCAACGACGTATAGATCGCTTGCAACGTAAGGCAACGCGACGAGGACTGACCGAACACGAACAACATGATTTGAATCAAACGTTGGCGATGCAAAAGAAGTTTAAGGCTGTTAAGAAGACGGGCTACTTAAACCCTGATGACGCCGTGCAAAAGTATCATTCAAGTCGCGAACTAGTCTTTACAGAAATTGCTGAGATTAGCGAGCCTGCGGTGGCTGACTTCATTGCACAGGCTGAGGCAGAAAGTGAAGATCCTCGTTATGTAGTTGCATTACGTGATGTCGCGGCACAAGAACGTGACCGTATTCGAGACCAGCAAGTATCTTCGGCTGAGGAGCAGGAAATTTTGTTGGGGGCATTGAGTGCAGAATTGACGTTCATACAAGAGCGACGTCGTGATGATCGTTTCAGTTCAGCATTGATTAATGAATTGTATAACGAAGTCACGTCAGCACAGGCGCTTGTACTGGCAACTGATGCAGAAGATTAATTGATGAGAGGTCAGGATTAAATCCTGGCCTTTTTTGCAGGTCTCAATTCGTATTCTCTGGGTTTCTTTGATAAAATAGTAAGTATTACAAACGTTTAGAAATAGGAGATATCATGGCAATTTATGATCCAACAAAGCGTCCAGCGGATAGCTTTGATACACACACGCACTTGAACGACGAAGCTTTTTGGCATGACGTCGCAGCTTACTGGGCACGCGCACGTGAATATCGTGTCGTTGAAATGAATGTGGTTGGATATGACACAGTTGGTAATCAACGTGCCATTGAAATCGCCCACGAATTTGAAGGTGTTCACGCTATTGTTGGTTGGCAACCGGGTGAGAGTGGCGACTTTAAGCCAGAAGATATGGCCACGCTACGTGAACAATTAGCTGACCCAGCAGTTGTTGGTATCGGTGAAATGGGCTTGGACTACTACTGGGAAGAGAACCCAACGCCAGACGTCCAAAAAGCAGTGTTTAAGGCGCAATTGGACTTGGCTCGTGAATTCCACAAGCCAGTCACGATTCACACGCGAGAAGCGACGGCTGACACGTATGAAGTGCTAAAGGATGCCAACGTTGCTGAGTTTGGTGGTGTCATGCACTCATTTACGGGAACGGCAGAAGAAGCTAAGCAATTCTTGGATTTGGGTATGTACATTTCATTCTCAGGAATTGCAACGTTCAAGAATGCTAAGGATGTCCATGAGACATTGAAGTCAGTGCCATTGGACCGTTTGCTAGTTGAGACGGATGCACCTTATTTGGCACCAACGCCAATGCGTGGTAAGCAAAATGAGCCAATGTTCGTCCGCTACACGATTCAAAACATTGCCGACCAACTTGGGATGACATATAACGAGTTGGCTGACATTACAACGGCGAATGCACACCGTTTGTGGCACTTGGATAAGTAATGAAGATTCAGGAAGTGATTGTCGTTGAAGGTAAGGCTGATACTGAGGTTTTGCGTCATGCTGTTGAAGCGGACACAATTGAGACTAATGGTTCAGCGTTGTCAGAAGCGACGCTACAAGCAATTCAGCGTGCAGCGAAGTCACGTGGGATTATTGTGTTTACGGATCCGGACTTCAATGGTGAGCGATTGCGGAAGCTTATTACGGCGGTCGTGCCAGATGCGAAGCACGCATTTCTAACGAAAGATGAAGCTGGTCGCCAGATTAAGCATCATAGTTTAGGAATTGAATACGCCTCGGCGGATGATATTCGCCAGGCACTTAGCAAAGTTTATACAGCCAGTGATGTCGATATGACGTCAGACATCACGCGTAGCGATTTGGTGCGTTATGGACTGATGGCTGGTGCAAATGCTGCACAACGACGTGAACATGTCTCAGAACGCCTTGGATTGGGCTACGTTAATGGTAAGCAATTGCTGAAGCGACTAAACATGTTTGGCGTGACAAACGAAGAATTAAAGACCATCTTACAAGAGATGGATGAGGAGAATTAAATGTCTGATGTACCTGATATTGCGACGCCGGTGCGCACGCAAGCTATCATGAATCAATTTGGTATCAACACCAAGAAGTCACTTGGTCAAAACTTCTTGACGGATATCAATATTTTGAAGAATATCGTCGCAGCCGGTGACGTAAAGGATACGGATAACGTTGTTGAAATTGGACCTGGTATTGGTGCGTTGACGGAGCAACTTGCCCGAGCAGCCAAGCAAGTCGTCGCTTTTGAAATCGATGACCGTTTGATTCCAGTATTGGACCACACAATGGCGCCATATGACAATGTCACAATTGTGCACAACGATATCTTGAAGGTTGATTTGGAGAAAGAATTCGCCAAGCAATTTGCTGATACAACGGCACCATTGAAGTTGGTGGCCAACTTGCCTTACTACATTACGACGCCAATTTTGATGCAAGTGTTGCAATCAGGTATTCACTTTGACAACATTGTCGTGATGATGCAAAAGGAAGTTGCCGACCGTTTGTCAGCTGAGCCTGGTATAAAGGACTATGGTTCTTTGACGTTGGCAGTGCAATACCGAATGAACGCTAAGTTGGCCTTTACGGTATCACGAACAGCATTTGTGCCAAACCCTAATGTTGATTCAGCAATTATTTCATTGACGCCACGTGAGCCATTGGCGGTTCAACCACGTGACGAAAAGCAATTGTTTGAGTTGTTCAAGATTGGTTTTGTAATGCGTCGTAAGACGTTGTGGAACAACTTGACGACTGCCTTTGGTAAGGGTGAGGCAATGCAAGCCAAGTTGACGGCCGCACTTGAAGCTATCGATTTGGATCCACGTACGCGTGCTGAAAAGTTGTCATTGGAGCGATTCATTGAATTGCATAACGCATTATATGATGCGGGTGTGTACAACGCTTAATTCTGTTATAATGTTTATTACGAAAATATTTTTATTAAAGAAGAGGTAAACCAATTATGGATTCCGGTCCGTCTATTATGATCAATATTGTTGTTATTGTTGTTATTTTGTTGTTGGCTGTTTTGTTCACGCTAACTGAGTACTCACTAGTTAAGGTGCGTCCATCAGCTTTGCGTGCGTTGCAAGAAGCACGTAACAAGCCATCATCAAACTTAACGCACGCCATTAACATGACTAACCACATGACAGAGTATCTATCAACTGCGCAAGTTGGTATTACGCTGACATCATTGATTTTGGGTTGGTTGGGTGAAGCGTTCATCGCTGACTTGATTATTTCATCACATCTATTGCCAGCAGCTATCGCCCACAGTGTTGCGTCAGTAGCCGCAATTTTGATCTTTACATTTATCCACGCTGTCTTTACTGACTTGGTGCCAAAGAACATTGCCATTGACCAACCGGTTAAGGTGTTGTTGTTCATCGTGCGTCCAGTTATGTTCTTCCACATCGTACTTTACCCATTAATTTGGTTGTTTGACCGTACGGCTGCTGGTGTAACAAAGGTGCTTGGATTTAATGCTCACCCAGATGAAGACATCTACTCACAAAACGAAATTATTTCGTTGTCTGAGGATGCTGCCCAAGCGGGTGAGTTGGACGAAGAAGACTTAACGTTTATGAAGCGTGCCTTCTCAATGAATGACAAGGTTGCAGTTGATATTATGATTGACCGTACACAACTAACAGTTGTGGATGTTACGGACACAATCGGAGATGCATTGAACTTGTACCTAGAAGAAAAGTTCTCACGTATGCCAGTGGTTGCTGACAACGACAAGGACAAGATTTTGGGATACGTCTTCTCATATGACTTGGTCCGCCAAGGGCGTTTGAGTATGGATGCATCAGTTCGAACTGTTTTGCGTAATTTGCCAGTCGTTTCTGAAAACCAACCTATTACGGAAGTTTTGCAAGAAATGATTGAGCACCGTGCACCAATCGTTGTTGTTAAGGACGAATATGGTGGAACGTCAGGTATCGTTACTGATAAGGACGTTTATGAAGAGTTGTTTGGTACGGTGCGTGACGAAATCGATGATGTTTCTGATGATTTGGTTCAAAAGATTGGATCAGATGAAGAAGGAAACATGCACTACAAGGTCTCTGGAAAGATGACGTTGTACGATTTCGAACGATTCTTTAAGACTGAAATCCGTTCATTTGAGGATTCAGAAATGGTCACGTTGACAGGTTATGTCCTTGATGAGCATCCTAACTTTGAAGTTGGTGAAGCTATCAAGATTAATAACTTTGAGATTACAGCTTTGGATTTCAAGGATGCTTACATCAATGATTTCGAAGTTGTGGCGTTGCCTGAAGAGGATCCTGAATCTGACTCAGAAGACGAACATTAATCATACGCGAGTGAACACCTGATAAATATCAGGTGTTTTTTGCTATAATGGTGTCATTGAATTTGTACTAAAAGAAAGTAGGGAATAACATTGAGTGAAGGTGAGTTATTAATTTCGGTTATTGTCATCATCCTAGTCCTATTGTTTGCAACGTTGTTCGTTGCTGCTGAATTTGCCTTGGTTAAGGTGCGTAAGAGCGCCTTGGTTGAGTTGCAAGAAGAACGTGAAAAGCCATCACGTCAAATTGAAACGGCTATCCACATGGTTGAAAACCTAAATGAGTATCTATCAACGACCCAAGTTGGTATTACGTTGGCCGGGTTGATTCTTGGTTGGATGGGTGAAGAGACAATTGCCCACTTATTGCTTGAAGGTGGCTTCTTGAAGGAAATGACAGGGGCAAGTGCCGGCGTGATTGCATCGGTTATTGCCTTGGTATTTTTGACGTATGTTGAAGTTGTCTTTACGGAGTTGGTGCCAAAGAATGTGGCCATCGACTTCCCAGTGAAGGTCGCTTTGTTCGTCGCAACGCCATTGCGTCTATTCCACGTTATCTTCTATCCATTCGTGTGGTTGTTGAACGTCTCAGCGACTGGCGTGACTCGTTTGATGGGTATGAAGCCCGCTAACGAAGGGGATGAGGTTTATTCAGAAGCCGAAATCCTAAGCTTGTCTCGTACGGCCGCTCGCAGTGGTGAGCTTGACGATGCGGACTATGTCTTTATGCAACGTGCCTTTGAGATGAATGATAAGGTAGCAGTTGATATCATGATTGATCGTACGCAATTGGACGTGGTTGATATTACGGATTCAGTGCATGATACCTTGCAACGTTATTTTGAAACGAAGCACTCTCGTTTCCCAGTTGTGGCTGACAATGATAAGGATAAGATTTTGGGATACGTCTTCAACTATGATTTGATGCGCCAAGCCCAAATTGATGACACATTGTCTGTTCGTAAGATTATCCGTCACATGCCAACGGTTCCTGAGAATATGCCAATTCAAGATGTTTTGCAAAAGATGATTGCGCGTCGTACGCCAATCGTTATTGTGAAGGACGAATATGGCGGTACGTCGGGTATCGTGACTGATAAGGATATCTACGAGGAATTGTTCGGTTCAGTTCGTGACGAGATGGATGCAGTTGCTGATGACCTAGTTGAAAAGCTAGGTGCTGATGACGCTGGTAACATGCACTACAAGGTCTCTGGAAAGATGACGTTGTATGATTTTGAACGTTACTTCCATGCGGACATCCGCCCATTTGATGACTCTGACATGGTGACATTGACGGGATTCTTCTTGGATGAGAATTCTGATACGTCAGCAGGAGATACCATCAAGGTACTTGATTTTGAAATTACGGCCCTTGATTTCAAGGATGCCTACATCAATGAGTTTGAAGTTGTTCGTGTTGCACCAACAACGGATGATGATATGACAATCGAAGAGTAAAAGAAAAGCCCCGATCCGCTGATGCGAATCGGGGCTTGTTTGTTAGGCGAAAGTAATCTCGATGTTATCCGTCAAGATATCCGTGTAACTGAATGAGGCACGGTCGAACTCGTTACCTTCTTGCTTCAAGTCTAGGACGAATACTGAACGGAACGTCTCACGTACAACGGCTTCGTGCTCGATGTTACGGTGACGGCTCTCGTGAGTAATCAAAGTAATTGGCTCACCAAGGTGATCGTCTAATTGTTGCTTAATTTCTGCTAATGCTGCAGGCATAAGAACTCCTTTCGTGAGGCTATCCTCACATCCAGCGACAAATGAAACCGCTGCGCAAACGAGTGTGTTTTATGACACACTAAGGTCATTTGCAATTTTATCATAAAAAATGTAAATTCACAACGGAAAATAATATTATGCACTTCTTTTTAACGAGAGAGTTTAGGCGCGTGAAAAATTCCATTTTCTAAATGATATCGATTTGTTGATAGCCGTAATTTTCGGGCTTACGGTCATTTGGGACGGTTAAAAATTTGAACATTCGTAACTGGCTGATTTTCAGACTGTGTTTATGATGTTCTGTTCGTTTAACATGCGAAAACGGAATAAAATCACGTACGAACTTAAAAATCAAGATTTGAAACGTTCGATTTTGTCGGTTATTATAGGAGTAACGAAAATAAATCGATGGGGAATAATGATGAAAGACGAACGAATTGGTTGGCCGGCTTACTTTATGATGCAAGCGGCTATGTTAGCATCACGCAGTACTTGTACGCGCCTACATGTCGGAGCAGTAGTTGTAAAAGACGGACGTATTATTGCAAGTGGGTATAACGGATCGGTTACTGGGACGCCACACTGTACAGAAGTTGGGGATTTAATTGTTGATGGGCACTGCATCCGTGCGGTTCACGCAGAGCAAAACGCCTTGATGCAACTAGCAAAAATGGGGATTGCAGCAGATGGTGCTGAGATTTACGTCACAGATTTTCCTTGCGTTCACTGCACGAAGTTTTTGTTACAAGCTGGTATTAAGAAGATTAACTACATCCGTAACTACAATAATGATGAGTTCGCGACATCATTAATCCAAGCTAAGGGTGTTGCACTCCAACAAGTGCCACTAACAGCCACGGATGTCGCAATGATTAATTTTGACAAGTACGTAACTGAAAACAACTAAGGGGATAATGACATGAGTCGTAATGAACAAGCATATTTGGATATGGCACGTGAAGTGTTGGAAACGGGGAATGTGAAGGGTGATCGCACGGGTACGGGTACACGCTCAGTATTTGGCCGTCAATTGCATTTTGATATGGCAGAAGGTTTTCCATTGCTAACAACGAAACGTGTGCCATTCGGCTTGATTAAGAGCGAATTGCTATGGTTCTTGCAAGGTAACACAAATATTCGTTTCTTGTTGGAACACAACAATCACATTTGGGACGAATGGGCATTTAAGAACTGGGTTGAATCCGATGAATACACGGGACCTGATATGACTGATTTTGGGCGTCGTGCGTTGGTAGACGAGGAGTTCAAGGCTGCCTATGATGAACAACACCAACTCTTCGTTGACCGCATTTTGGCAGATGATGCTTTTGCGGATAAGTTTGGTGAATTGGGTGACGTATACGGCGCGCAATGGCGTCACTGGCGTAAGGTGCAAGGCGGCTTTATTGATCAAATTGATGATGTAGTGAACCAGATTAAGACGAACCCAAATTCACGTCGTTTGATTGTTAGTGCCTGGAACCCAGAAGACGTCCCATCACAAGCATTGCCACCGTGCCACACATTGTTCCAATTCTACGTGGCAGATGGTAAGTTGAGTTTGCAACTTTACCAACGTTCAGCTGACATCTTCTTGGGTGTGCCGTTCAATATTGCGTCATACTCACTGTTGTTGCACATGGTGGCTGCACAAACGGGGCTTGAAGCGGGCGAGTTCGTGCACACATTTGGCGATGCACACATCTACTCAAATCACGTTGACCAGGTGACTGAGCAACTTTCTCGTGAAATGGCTGAGTTACCAACGCTTGTATTGAACCCAGATGTAACCTCAATTTTTGATTACACAATGGACGATATTAAGGTTGAGAATTATAAGCCGGCTAAGTCAATTAAGGCACCCGTGGCAGTTTAATGTTTAATTATGAAACAAGCTTAGTTAGTGAGAAATGCTGACTAGGCTTGTTTTTTGGTATAGAATAAATAAGTTACTATAAGCTTTTTTAAAGGTGAAGGCTTGTATAATGTCCAAGATACCGTTTTTGCGCTATCTTGAGAATTATAAAAATTGTTATTAATCAGTATTAAATACTACTGGATTGAAGAGAGGAGTCGCTCATGGAAAATGAGCCACAATCACGTACGGCACGGCGTGAAGCGGAACGTATGGCTAGCGGACATAAAAAGAAAGTTCGTGGTCCCCGTGGTCCAAAGCGCCCAAGGAATGGTCGGAAATTTAAATTAGTGCGAAACATTATTTTATCAGTTATCGCTGTCTTAGTTTTGGCGGTTGGTGTGGTAGCCGGCACAGCCTATAAGAATACAAAGAATGCGGTTGATAATGCTTTCCAAAGCGCTGGTGTTAAGAAGGCACGTGATGTTTCGGGGGTTTTGGCTGATGGAAAGCCCTTCTCAATCTTGCTATTGGGGACTGATACTGGAGAACTAGGTCGAACATATAAGGGACGTACTGATTCACTAATGTTGGTGACGGTTAATCCTAAGCAAGACAAGGTGACAGTGATGTCATTGCCACGTGACTCAGTTATCGCTCCGATTGGCTATGAGGATCAGTTCCCTCAAAAATTGAATGCGGCTTATGAATTGGGGTCTGCTAAGACCACGATTAAGACTATTCAAGATTGGCTAAACGTACCGATTGATTACTATGCAATTGTTAACATGGGTGCGTTGGAAAAGATTGTTAATGAGTTGGGCGGTATTGATGTAAAGTCTCCGTTGACCTTTGACTATAATCCAGATACGGCTCACGCTGATCCTGGAAATCTTTATAGCTTTACGGAAGGATCATCTACCTACACGCACACAGGCGAGGACGGCGTAACCCACACGTACCACAAAATGAACGGGGCGGCTGCGCTTGCGTTCTCACGTATGCGTTACGATGACCCACAAGGTGATTACGGTCGTCAAGCACGTCAACGACTAGTGCTTGAAGCGATTGTGGAAAAGGCTAAGAGCAATCCAACTAAGTTGATTAACGCAAAGTTCTTGAACACGATTTCTGATTCAACGAATACAGATTTGACGTTTGATGATATGTTGACGATTGCGTCAAAGTATATCAGCGCAGCGAAGACAATTAAGACGGATCACTTGCAAGGTACTGAAGTGAACTTGGTTTCAGGTTCATCAGAATTGATTCCTCAGAGTGAAAAGCAACGTGGAACGAATGTTTTGCGTAAGTCACTTGGCTTGAAAGCAGCAAAGACGGGACCAATGTTTGCCGGCGAAGTTAGCTCAGCAACGCTTGCAGCTAACGGTTTGACTTCATACGTCTATGATAGTTCTGATGAAACGACTGACACGACTTCAGAAGATGGTAGCACGGTGGACGAGGGTTCTGGAACTTACGGTTCTAGTTATTATTCATACGCGCAATAAAGATTATGAAAACGCATCTACTTGCAAAAGTAGGTGTGTTTTTTTGTGGATTTTCTAAGTTAAACGTTTAACCAAATTATTACCAAGGGTAAACCGTTTAACAAGTCGCTTACTTTTGATACACTTAAGTTTGTTAAGTTGTTTTACATAAATACCCCTCAAGGAGAGTAGCGATGCTATTGTTGATGAACATCCTTGGAATTTTTGTATTCCTAGGGGTGGCATATTTATTTTCTCGTGATCGCAAGCACATCCACTGGCGTTCAGTTGGTGTAATTTTGGTCATCCAATTATTGTTGGCATGGTTCTTCACGAGTTTCACGATTGGTCGAGACGCTGTCTTGGCTGCAGCTAATGGTTTCCAGTGGTTGACCAGTGCGGCCTTTGACGGAATTTCATTTGCCTTGCCAGACTGGGTAAAGCCAGCGTCAGGTTCAATGAACTTCGTGACGTCAGCCGTTTTGCCAATCATTGTAATCATTCCAATGTTTGATATTTTGACATACCTTGGTGTTTTGCCATGGTTGGTTAAGTGGGTTGGTCGTGGCTTGTCATTTTTGACGGGTCAACCAAAGTTTGAGTCATTCTTCTCAGTTGAAATGATGTTCTTGGGAACGACGGAAGTTTTGGCCGTTTCTAAGCTACAATTGCAACAAATGAATGCCAAGCGTAATTTGACGGTTGCCATGATGTCAATGAGTACAGTTACGGCGGCTATTGTTGGTTCATATGTTGGGATGATGCCTGGTCAATACGTATTGACGGCGATTCCGTTGAACATTTTGAGCGCAATTATGATGACAACGATTTTGAATCCGGTCGAAGTACCTGAAGAAGAAGATATAATCGCAGTATTGAACCACGAAGAGACGTTGGATAATGGTAAGACACAACGCCAACCATTCTTTGCTTTCTTGGGTGACTCTATCCAGGGTGCTGGATTGGTTGCGGTGATTATCGTTGCGACGGTTATTGCCTTCGTTGGTTTGGCCGCGTTGATTGATAACTTGTTGTCATTGACGACGTTGCCATGGTTGTCATTGGAGAATATTTTCGGTGTGATTATGTTCCCATTTGCATGGTTGCTAGGTTTCAACGTGAACGATGCCTTCCAAATTGCCCAATACATGGGAACAAAACTGGTAACGAACGAGTTCGTTGTCATGGGAGAAGTGTCAAAGGATGTTATTCACCACACGGGAATGTTTGCCTCAGCTCACGCGCGTGCCGTTTTGACGGTCTTCGTCACGAGTTTTGCAAACTTCGGTACGTTGGGGATGATTATCGGATCATACAAGAGCTTGGTTAACCGTGAAAAGGCTGATTTGATTGCTGCAAATGTACCGTTGATCTTGGTATCAGGTATCTTAGTATCATTGATGTCAGCTGCTATGGTTGGTTTGTTCAGTTGGTAAGATAGACATAAAAAGCGCCGGTTAGGATTGTTTCCTAGCCGGCGCTTTATTTTGCATTAAATGTCGTCGTCGTAACGGTGTGGTGTGACGTCTTTGCGATCATCGTTATCACGGTACTCGTAGCGATTGTGGCTTGATGGTTCAGGCATAACCACAGCTGCAATGAAATACAAAACAACCAGTGGGAAAAAGAACACAGCGGCTGTTGCGAAGATAATACGTAGTAGTGTCGCGTCAATCGAGAAATACTCAGCGAAACCACCAAGGACACCGCTCATGACCTTATCACGAGACTTTGTTAATTGCTTCTTTGCCATAATAGATACCCCTCTTAAATGCCATTAGAACTTGTTGTATGGTGTTTGCCTTTACAACATTAGCATTCTTTCTTATACTGAGAGTATATTATATGACTTATAGTATTGTAAAGGAAAATGAATTATGGCGATGCAATTATCCAGTGATTTAATGGATGGGTTAGTATTGGCGTTGCTTTCTGACGAAGATTTATATGGCTATGCGTTGACGAAGCAGGTGCAAGAGCGTTTTGCAGTTTCCGAATCAACGATGTATCCAGTCTTACGTCGTCTCAAGTCTAAGGGTTGGGTGACGACATACGATGAACCTTTTGAAGGGCGTAATCGCCGATATTATAAAATTTCCGATGAAGGACGTTCTGAAGTGGTGCGAATCCAAGATGAGTGGCGAACTTTCAGCGGCAATGTTAATGAAATTATGATGGCGGAGAGGGGAGACAATGGAGAATAACATTTACTTCACACAACTGCGCGGACATTTGTTTGGTCTGACAGAAGATGAACGAGATGATGTCCTTGCATTTTATCGAGAATACGCAGCGGATGCTGGACTTAGCGGCGAAAAGTTAATCGCTGAGTTTGGGACACCTAAGCAATTAGCCCGCCGTGTCTTGGTGGATTATTCAATCCGCTATGATGATGTCGCTGATCAAGAGGCACCAGACGAAGGTAGTTCTGCAACGAAGCAATTCAAGTCACGTATTCAGCGACAACTAAACCTATTGTGGGTGGTTATCGTTGGATTGGTGACATCAGTTGTTTGGATTCCAGCAATTATTGCAATTTTGCTGGGCTTGTTTGGTGTTGTCTTGGTAGCAGTAGCAGTTATCATTATTTTGCTCTGGTTGCTCTTTACTGGTTTCTTCCAAGTCTTTGGTGCAATTGCGATTGCCGGTCAAAGTTGGCAAACTGCCTTCTTCCAAGGAGGCTTAGGCTTGATTTGGATTGGTCTGCAATTTATCGCATGGCCAATTGGCTTCGTGGTTGTTCGAACGGTGTTCCGTGCCTTGATGAACTTTGTTAAGTTTATCGGCCGTCGCTTTACTCGCAAGCCACAAGGAGGTGTGAAGCATGCCTAAGATGCTACGAGTTATCATTATCGGCTTTGCTGTCGCTGCACTGGGTATCATGTTGTCAGTGATTGGTTACGTCAATGGTGGCCAAAATAGTTTGGTTTGGCGTGATGGTCATTTTGTGTTGCCACAGGAAAAAGCAATCAATCAAAAATTCGATACCATCAAAACGATTGATGCGACGGCGGTTGAATTAGATGTTCACGTTGTTGCGAGTGATAAGAATGAGTATCGTGTGAAGGGAACTGTTGGGGATGCCACGCAGCTTAACCTCACAGACAAGGATGGCGCCTTGCACATTCGTTATACTGGGACGCAAAAAGATAAGTACCGGGTTGGCTTTAATAAGCGTGTTGAACACGTTTTGACGGTTTATGTTCCGAAAAAGGCCGTGATGAAATACGTGCATATTCGAAACTACTCAGGTTCTTCATCGCTACATGATGTTGAGACGAAGAATTTGACGTTGAATAATACGTATGGTTTGGTAACACTTAATGGTGTGAAGTCACCTGAGACAACGATGAACCTGGCTGATTCACAATTTTCAGCCAAGCAAGCAACGCTCGGCAAGGCATTCGTTTCAGCGTCTGACACTGATATGCAACTGAAAGATGTTGTGATGAATGACGGGGTTGTGCAGTTGAATTCTGGTAATCTAACCGTCCAAAATGCGCAATTGACTGGTGTGAATGCCTGGACGTTGCGTGAGGGTAACTTGGATGTAACGAATATGCCTGTGCCTGGGTTACAGATTCAAGCTAACAACGGTGACATTAAGATTCAAGGCAACCGCTTTGTTGGTAGTTACAGTCGCGATGAATCAGCGACTGATCGTCTAAACGTTGTGACGACAGACGGTGATACTATTTTCAATTAATCAGTAAAGAAGTCCCTCAGGTATTAGGTGTTTCTAGGTTGGTTTGGTAAAGTAGTACTGTTGATATTTAAAAATAAGGAGCAGCATATGCTTGATTTGTTGAAGTCTCTTGTAATTGGTATTGTGGAAGGATTAACAGAATTCTTGCCAGTATCATCAACGGGGCACATTATTATCGCTGAATCATTGATGAACATTCCAGGTGGTTCAGTTTGGACAAAGAGCTTTACAGCGATGTTTGACTACGCTATCCAATTGGGTGCTATTTTCGCGGTTATCCAATTGTACTTCCACAAGTTGAACCCATTTGCACCATCAAAGTCTACGATTGAAAAGAAGCAAACGTGGACTTTGTGGTTCAAGGTGATTGTCGGTGTTTTGCCTGCCGTAGTGGCCGGCTTGGCACTTAACGACTACATGGATGCGCACTGGTTGAATGCTTGGGTTGTGGCATCTATGTTGATCATTTACGGTATTTTGTTCATTGTCGTTGAGCGTTACTTGGCTAACAAGGATGCTTGGTTGACTGACTTGAACACGATGACGTTCAAGATGGCGTTGTTCATCGGTTTGTTCCAAGTGCTTTCAATCGTACCTGGAACGTCACGTTCAGGGGCGACTATCTTGGGCGCCTTGATTTTGGGAGCGTCACGATTCGTGGCTGCTGAGTTCTCATTCTTTATGAGTATTCCAGTTATGTTTGGTGTGACGATTTTGAAAGTTGGTAAGTACCTCCTTGATGGTGGTAGCTTCACTGGCGCACAAGCTGGTGTTATGGCAGTTGGATTCATCGTTTCATGGATCGTGGCTTACTTCGCGATTAAGGTTATGATGAACTACATCAAGAATAATGACTTTAAGGTCTTTGGATACTACCGAATCGTTGTTGGTATCGTTGTATTGGCCTTGGGAACAGCTGGCATGCTTACAATGCACTAAAATAGTAAATTAAAACGCCTTGGATTTTTAAGTCCAAGGCGTTTTTTTAGTGCTGATGATAACGTTTAACTTGGCGGACCACGACTTCAGATAGCACAAAGCCGACCGCTAAAGCGACGGCGATGGTAAGCGTGGTGATAACGCCCTCTTGTGCCAATGCGTAATGCCCTAACGAAAAGTTCTTCATCGCTAAGTAGATAGTGCCACCGGGCACTAGTGAAACCAGGCTGGGAATGTAAATCATGTTGACCGGTACACGGTACTTAACGGCGAAAATATTCCCAAGCAAACCAATAATAATGGCTGCAATCATATTAGCGATAAAGACGTTGTCTTGTGCGTAACCGTAGGCAATGTAGCCACTCCAAGCTAAGGCGCCGGTTAGACCGGCAACTGGTAAAGCACGACGGGGGATGTTCGTGATGATGCCGAACCCGACTGTCGAAACGAAGCTAATCAGAAAATGGATGATTAATTGCATTTTGATTACCTCCTATAATGTCGTGCCAAAGTGGACTAGGGTAGCAGCTAAGACGACGCCACCGCCGATGGCAGCTGCAATCAACAAAGCGTCCAATGCTCGAACTGTACCGGAAATCATATGACCAGCCATAATTTCGCGTAATGAATTCGTTAAGGCAACGCCAGGAACCAACGGCATGACGGAGCTTACGATGATGTTCTCGGCATTTGTGCCCAGGTGACCGGCGACTAACAGCCACGCCAATAGCGAAATTGTAAAGCCACCGGCAACTTCCTTGGCATAAGGTGTAGCGGTTGCTTTACGTCCAACGTACTGTGCAACTAGGTAGCCGGCAATACCAACGAAGAAGGCGAGGGCTAAATCGAGCCAGTTTGCTTTGAAAACCAACATTGGTGCGACGGATACTAAGCCAGCGCCGATAATCTTAGTGGGCCAGTTGAAATCAATCGCGTATTCATCGATGGCGTTAACTTGTCGCGTGACGTCATCGAAATCAACGTCACCAGCCACGAATTGGCGTGAGAGATGATTAATTTCATCAACTTTTTGCAAGTTAAAGCTCCCAAGCTTTGTCTTGGTTAGTTGAGTGGTTGGCTGATCAGCGAGCGATACGAAGACAGCCGTCAGTGTCACGTAGCAGGATACGCTAACACCGGCCGTCTTGCCGATAATTTCAACTGTTTCTTCGATACGAGGCGTCTCCGCACCGCTTTCTAGTAAGATGCGTCCAGCCTGCGCACAGGTCTGTAGAACGCGTTGTTCATAAGTGTTCATGGTTTCGCACTTCCCCAAAGTGTTTTATTCTTGTCTTGATTTTACTGGAAAAAAGCGCAAAACAAAACCGCCTATGTTGGTTAGGCATAGGCGGTTTCGGAGTCTAGTCCGAAGACGACTCTTTTCCTAACGATACGTTGGTTAGGCGCATCGTTACCATAGGTGGTTAATCCATGGTAAATAGGTATTCTTAAGGAGTAGGTTGTAGGTTGGTTAGACCTACATGCCGAGCTGGTTAGACTCGGCGATATGAGTAAGTTGCTGTCTCAAATGTTAAATGGAAACGTTTTCCTCTTTAACAAATATTATAATAACGCGCAAAAATGAATTATACAATAAATAACTCTTAACTTTTTCCATTATTTCGGATAATTTTTCTACTGAAGTGCTTCAAAATGGCTTTCTTATCACGTTTTGAGGGGAAAAGTTCCTCTAAACTTGCTGTGACAATTGTACCAATCAACGCAGCCATGGCAATGAAATTAATCCAAAGCAAAACGATGATTGCCGAACTAAGGGCTTGATAAAAGGTGTAAGCCTGTGAGGCCAGGTTCACGTACCACCCGAAAATCTTCGTTAACCACAAAACGAGGGCAACTTGGATGGTGGTACCAGTCAAAGCCCACTGTAAACGGGGCTTTTTGACCGGTAGTACCCAATTGAAGAGAGCGGCGCCAATGAACAATCCAGTAGCAACAACTGGTAACTTGGCGGACTCGATTTGGCGGACGATGTGACTGCTGATTGGCAATGCTTCAAGAACGTTCGATCCAACGGAAGCAATCAAGATGAGAATGCCCATAATACCAAGAACTAGAATCATCCAGGCCATTGAAATGAAGCGGTCGATGATGGCAATATTCTTTGGCTGCACGCCATAGATGCCATTTTGGGCAGTGCGGATTGAAGCAACGACACGTGAAAGTGACCAAAGTGTAATCACGATGGATGCAGACAATACACCAACGCCATTATGTCCGAGAATTGACTCGATAATTGGGCGCACGAAACCATAAACAGATTTTGGCACGGCCCATTGCACATAACTAAGGGCTGTCGTGATAGTTAGTCCAAAGTAGGGTAATAAGGTCGCGATAATGATAATCGCTGGGAAAATCGACAATAGGCCAAAGTAAGCAACCGAAGAACTAGCCGTTACGATATCGACACGCATCGAAACGTCAATGATGGTTTTCACATAGCGGTTATTGAAGATGGCATTTAGTGCTTTTTTCAAATTCGGTTACTCCTTTCGACACTGATAGTATTTATTTTAACAAAATAAACCGGTATCAGTTAGTTCTGATACCGGTTTTGTTCATAGTAATTAATGTTGAATCATCGCACCGTGTGGCACAACACCGGTTGCAGAATCCTTCGCGCGTTGGTGAAGCATGCTTTCAATTTCTTCAAGCGAACGACCACGTGTTTCGAAGACGAAGTGCTTAACGAATAGTGAACCAAGGACACACATAACAGCAAAGGCACCGAAGATAATCGGCATTGAGAAGTGTTCCAACAAAACGGGGAACATCAATGATACAAGTAGGTTTGCCCCCCAGTTAATCAATGATGAGAAACCAACTCCGACACCGCGGACAGACAATGGGAAGACCTCACCAATCATTGTCCACATGATTGGGCCCCAAGTTGCACAGAAGAAGATGAGGTAGAAGGCCATGGCAACGATTGTAACGTATGACATGATGCCTGTAACTGATAGGCTAGTTAGGATAGACAAGGCAATCAATGAAACGGCCATACCGAAACCACCAATCAACAACCATTCCTTGCGACCGCGAGTTTCCATCACGCGAACGGCCCAGGCAGTGATCAAGACGTTGACCGTTCCAAGACCAACAGTTCCCATCAGTGAGGCGCTATCGCCCATGCCAATGGTCTTAAAAATAGTTGGGGCATAGTACAAAACGGTATTGATACCCATGAATTGTTGGAATATAGCCATACCGACACCGATAATTAAGGCAGGACGAACGAACTTTGAGAACAATTCCTTGAAGCCGCCAAGCTTGACGTCTTTAGCGTTTTCCATTTCAGCCAATTCAGCCTTAGCCTCTTCAGGCGTGCGAAGCATGTTCAAAACTTGCAACGCTTCATCGAATTTCTTAATACGACCTAGGTAACGAGGTGACTCAGGCAAGAAAACACCACCGATGAATAGGATTGCTGATGGTAGGGCTGCGAACCCAAGCATCCAGCGCCATGACACGGTATGTGCTAGGCCAGAGAAACCAAGGTTAACCAAGTACGCCATCAAGATACCCGTCATAACCATCAATTGGTTAAGTGAGGTTAGTGAACCGCGCATTTTAGCAGGCGCAACTTCGGCTAAGTAGGTTGGTACAAGGGCTGAGGCACCACCAACGGCAACACCAAGAACGACACGGCTAGCAACCAAAACACCAAAGTCAGGTGAAAAGGCTGAACCTAGCGATCCAATGAAGAAAATCAAAGCTGCAACCATGACCATCTTCTTACGACCGAAGCGATCTGACAGAGGGCCGATTGACATGGCACCAATCATAGCGCCAAGCAAAACTGATGAGACGACGATTCCTTCTTCCAAGGCGTTTAGGCCAAGGGTACGTTGCACGTAGAGAATGGCACCTGAGATAACCCCGGTGTCATAACCGAATAGGAGACCACCTAGGGCTCCGAAAAAATAAATTAAACGAGGTGAGATTTTACGCATGATTTGCATACTCGCTTTCTAAAAGATAATTTCTAGATTAACGTTACTTTTTTCACTATTTATGAAAACGGTAACAACTCAATCAACATAAACAACTATACGCTTACTAAAAGGAATTGTTAATAGTGATTGTTATTATTTTCACAAAAAAGTGTGCGAAATACGACACACAATGTGTCTGATGAAGGAAAAGGGCGCAAAAAAACGCCTAACAGAAAATCTGTTAGGCGTTTTGGTTATTCAGATATTAGCCGAAGCGTGACTCTGAAGCTTCCCATGAGTATGATCCGTCTTCAAGTTGCTTGTCGCCAAGCTCCTTGTAGTCGAAGTAGTCGAATTCAGCAGTAGTGTCGTAACCTGAGTAGTCGACAGCTGCCAAACCAACGTAAGCACCCGTGAAGAATCCACCGTATGATTGTACAACGTAGTCATCTGACAAGACTGCGGCGTCCAATACCACTGGTACTTCAGTCCAGTCAGTACCGTTGAATGAGTACTCGTACGTGTATGATTCCTTACGAACCTTCGTCTTGAACCATACGTATTCAGTACCTTCAGGGATAACGATAGCATCGTCCTTCAAGTATGACGTGTAAGTTCCGTTACGTTGTCCACCCTTGTTCTCGGCAACTTCGATTACGCTTTGACCTTCGTCGTTCTTCGTAATGAAGATCCATGACCAGTGTGAGTGGTTGTAGTAGTTCGTCAAACCAGCCATTGATTGGTATGAGAATGGGTTGAACTTAACCTTAGTTTCAGCATCGAAGTAGAATGCTTGCCAACGACGAGCAATCAATGACAAGTTGTGGTAGTTAACCAATGATCCGCGACCGATCAACTTCAATGAACCGTCACCAGTTGAACCGAACTCTTCTGAGAATGGTACACGCAACGTGTTCCAGTTCATGTCCAACTTAGCGTCAGTAAACTCATCGTGTTGTGAGTGGTCTGCAGGAGCTTCAGTCAAGATAGCATCCTTAGGAGCTTCAACGAACGTTTGCCCACCGTGTCCACCAACAACGCGTGGCCAACCAGCTTCGTCCCATTCAACCTTTTGGATTGACGTCTCACGTCCCAAAGTTGACCATCCACGTGGGTCAGTTGATGACTCAGTCTCGTGGTTCCATGGACGAGCAGTCAATGATGCGTAGTACCACTCACCACCTGGTGTGTCGACCAAAGCACCGTGACCTTGCTTTTGCAAGTAAGTGTATGGCGTGTCGAAGTTCGTCAAGAATGGGCCATCAGGCTCAACAACGAATGACTTCTCATCCAAGCTCTTTGAACGAGCAACAACTTCTTGGTGAGTGAAGACAGTTCCACCTTCAGCAGCGAATAGGTAGTATTCACCGTTGATCTTGTACAAGTGAGGACCTTCAACCAACTTAACGTCAGTTCCTTCGAAGATCGTGCGAGCCGTTTCTGGCTTCAACTTCATCGTATCAGTATCAAATTCAGTCAACGTAATACCATCAAATGGGTGGTGGTATTCACGGTGATCCCAAGTTTGTTGTACCAAGTACTTGCGACCGTCTTCATCGTGGAACAATGAAGCGTCGAAACCAACTCCGTTAACACGGATAGGTGCTGACCAAGGACCTTCGATGTTCTCGGCAGTCGTCAAGTAGTTCGTCATATCCTTGAAGGCACCGTCAGTGATCTTAACGTCAGTGTAGATCAACCAGAACTTGCCGTCTGCGTATGACAAGTCTGGGGCCCAGATACCACCTGATGAAGGGTTACCCTTCATGTCCAACAATTCTAGACGATCAAGAACGTTAGTTACCAAGTTCCAGTGAACCATGTCCTTTGATGCGTGAATACGTACACCTGGGTACCATTCGAAAGTTGACGTTGCAATGTAGTACGTGTCTTCAACACGGATGATTGATGGATCTGAGTTGAATCCAGGCAATACAGGATTTTGAATTTGCATTGTGAGATGCTCCTTGTGAGATATAGTGTGTATGTGTCCCGATACGTGTGAGAGTCGGGCAGCAACGCAGTTCGTGAGATGCGCTGTATAAAAGTTTCAATCACTGATTAACCCTTTTATACAGCGGACTTTAACGATAATGTTAATGTCTGAACAACTCCGTGAAAACGTTACCATTTACTGTGTACACATAATATAACACAGTTAGTTTGTTTAGACAACCAACCACTTGAAAAAATATTCACAAGAATGGCATAAGTACCAAAAAAGCCGTTAACCCTGAGGTTAACGGCTTTTCGTGAAATGTTTTTACAAATTACTTGTTACGACGTGCTTCAATTTCGCGGTTCATCTCAAAGACCTTATCGTCAGTCAATGGGTAAATCTTGATAATGATAGCAGCCAAGACAGCCATGATAATTGGCAACCAAACAAGTGACCATTGCAATCCCATCAAAGCTGAAGCAGATTGCGTTGCCTTTGTTCCGTTGAATCCAGTGAATGAGTTGATGAAGGCTGGCAAGATACCACCCAAAGCCAAACCAATCTTGAAGAACAATCCCATCACGGCGTTGATGATACCAGCAACACGCTTACCTGACGTGTACTCACCGTATGAAACAACTTCAGGAACCAAAGCCCACATGAATCCAGTTGCTGAAGTCAATCCCCATTGTTGTAGGAAACGACCAATGTAACCGAAGGCGATGTTGTCTGGGTTCTTAGTCCACCACCACAAAACAAGTGATCCAGCTGAGAACAAGATAAGGAAGAAGTAGAAGAATCCCTTCTTACCGAACATCTTGCGGAATACGGGCCAAAGTGAAACCAAAAGGATTCCAGGAATTGAACCAATCAATGAGATTGAACCGTTCCATTCTGAGTGGCCGATGTTGTATTGCAAGAAGAATGGCCATGCAGTTGATCCAAGGAAGTTGAACGTAAATCCAACCAAGAAGAATCCACCCAAAATTTGCAAAGGCTTGTTACGCTTCAATTCAGCAAACAAGTCTGAGAACTTAACTTGTGGTTCTGACTTGTCTGGCAAAACGCGTTCCTTTGTCTTTGAGTAAGTAACCATCAAAGCCAAGAATCCGATAATCATGTATACGGCATAAACCTTAAACCATGAACCAGCTGATTGTGGTGAAGCATAGTTACCCAAGTTCAAGTGAATACCAAACATTCCGATATCCTTTGATTCGCGACCAACTGACGTAGCCAATTGCACGAAGATAGGGAAGAATGTGTAAACCAACAAGTTGGCCGTGTTAGCCAACATCATACGAACCGTCGTCAACTTAGCGATTTCATCGTTATCACGCGTCAATGAAGCGTTCAATGAACCGTATGGGATGTTAACGAATGAGTAAATCATAGCCGTTGCCAAGTATGACAAGAAGGCATATGGCACCTTAAGTGCTGGGAACCATTGTCCAACTGGCAAGAATAGCATTGCAGCCAAGATAACCAATGGGATACCGAAGTTTCGGATGTATGGTAGGTACTTGCCACCCTTTGGGTTACGACGGTCAACCGTCGTACCAACCCAAGGATCCCAGAAAACATTAACCCAACGAACAATCGTGAAAATGATTGCACCAGTAGCTGAAGACAAACCGTCAACAGTTGTCAAATAGAATAGCAAGAATCCGCCGACAGTACCGAAAATCAAGTTTTGAGCGAAATCACCCAAACCGTAAGAGATTCGATCCATCATTGAAAGCTTTGCAAACTCGTCGTTCTTTACGTTTGCATCCATAACGAATAACTCCTTAAAAATGTGTGAGAGAGATGTTTGTCAAAAGGGGAAATGAAAATATGTGTAATCGTGAGCTTTTCCTTGAAAACGTTATCATTTCCTTTTGCATAGTAATAATAACATGGTTAGTTTAGCAACGCAACTAACTGTGTGATAAAATATTCACAAACTATGCCACTTTTGTTCATTTATCCGTCCCGGTATTGGGAATGTCTACATAATTCGGACATATTAAGAAATTAACCGTACAAACGACCGCTTTTTCGGTAGAATGAATACTTGAGTGTGAAATGAAGATTAATTTGGTGATAGGGATAGGCCAAAAATAAAATAACTACCTATAATATGGAGGAGAAAGAATGGTTTCTAAAGTAGACCAAGATGCGATGCGTGATACGAACCGTAAACTGATGCTGCAAGCGTTGTTTAATGCGCAGCAAACGTCGCGTAGTGAAATTGCAGAACAGATTGCTTTACATAAATCGACGGTCACGACGATTTATCGTGACGTCGAAGCGGATGGATATATAGAAGAATTAGGTGAAGGAACCGTTTCAAAGGCTGGTGGACGTAAGCCAAAATTGATTCGCTTTAATCGTCACTATGGCTACATTGTTTCATTTGACTTGGGACGCAATCATCTACGCTACTTGGTGGCCCGTATTACTGGTGAAGTTATTTCTCGTGGCCAAATGACTGTGCTTGGGATGCGCTATGCTGATTACAAGCGTGCGATGCTTTCATATATTGCACAGTTAGGTGATATGCAAACGGATCATGGATTAATCGGGATTGGGGTTGCCATCCACGGTGTTGTCGAAGATAACAAGGTACGCTACACGCCGTTCCATACGGAATTAGTAAATGAAGACTTGGCCAAGGATTTGGAAGAGGCACTACACGTACCTGTTATATTAGAAAACGAAGCCAACTTGGCTGCCATCTACTTGCGTGACTATCATGACTATGATTCAGACGAAATATTCCAAAACTTTACTGTTGTTAATATCCACAACGGTATCGGTGCTGGAATTATCCAAAATGGTCGTTTGTTCCGTGGGCTACATGGTGAAGCGGGAGAAATTGGTCGTCAGGTTGTATTGAACAACGATCAACTGGCTAAGGGTGATTTTGACGATACTATTCATATAGAAGATTTATACGCTGAAGATGCGATGCTTAGTCGCTTAGCTTCATTAAAAGGCCAAGAAGAAATTACTCGCGAAGATTTTCTTTCCTTATATATGGGTGGCGATGCGGATGCAAAATCATTGATTGATGAATGGGTCCATGCAATCTGTCGCACAATTTATAACTTGGCACAGTACGCAGCGCCGGAAGCAGTGTTTGTTCATTCGCGCTTCATTGCTGGTACACCTGAGTTGCTTGATTACCTATTAGAGACGTATCGCAAGATCGAACCTGAATCGGAAACGCCTTTGTACTTTGCTAAGAAGTCAGTTAACCGTGCCACGCTTTCTGGTGGTGTTGCCTTGGTAACGCGTACTTTGCTGGATATGATGGGTTACGAGTTAAACTTCGCGCTCGAAGAAGAAGACGCAGCCGAGTCTAATTGGTTGTAAAAATTGCACAAATGCGCTAATGAAAGCGTATTCAAAAATTAGAGTTTTTATAATTTTAAACGTCTAAACGCCTATGTTTAGGCGTTTTTTCTATGTTTTTGAACGAATTGCGAAATTAATCACATACAAACGCTTGCATTCTGTGAATAGGTACCCTATAATAAATCTCGTAAGTTAGTTGATTGCTTAAACCAACTAACCAAAGCCAACCGGCTTTGATGATTAAAACAGATGATTTAAGAATTTTGGAGGATGACATAATGTCAGAATTGTTCGACTTTCCTAAGGTAGAATTTATCGGCGGAGCAAAGGGATTGAACTTTGAAGCATCAAAGGGATACAACTTCTACAACCCAGAAGAGGTTTTCACTATCAACGGTGAGACTAAGACGATGAAGGACTGGATGAAGTTCTCAGTTGCTTACTGGCACACGATGGACCAACGCATGGTTGATCCATTTGGTGAAGGTACTGCCGAGCGTCCATGGGACGTTAACGGTGTTGACGACATGACTGACTTGGACCACGCAATCGCTAAGGTTGACTACATGTTCGAGTTCATGGACAAGTTGGGTGTTGAATACTTCGCATTCCACGATCGTGACTTGGCTCCTGAAGGTAACACTTTGGCAGAGACGAACGCTAACTTGGACGCCGTTGTTGACCGCATCGAAGAAAAGATGAAGGAAACTGGCAAGAAGTTGTTGTGGAACACTTCATCATTGTTTACTAACAAGCGTTTCATGGCTGGTGGAGCTACTACGCCATTTGCTGACGTATTTGCTTACGCAGCAGCACAAGTTAAGCACTCATTGGAAATCGCTAAGCGTTTGAACTCAGAATCATACGTATTCTGGGGTGGTCGTGAAGGTTACGAGTCATTGTTGAACACTGACACGAAGCGTGAGTTGGACCACATCGCTAAGTTCTTCAAGTTGGCTAAGTTGTACGCTAACGAAATTGGCTACACTGGTCAATTCTTGTTGGAGCCTAAGCCAAAGGAGCCAACTGCTCACCAATACGACACTGACGTACAAACTACTATCGCCTTCTTGAAGACGTACGGTTTGGAAAACGACTTCAAGTTGAACTTGGAAGGTAACCACGCTTACTTGGCTGGTCACACTTACGAGCACGAAGCACGTTTTGCACGTGAAGCTGGTATGTTGGGTTCATTGGACGCCAACATGGGTGACAAGCAAACTGGTTGGGACATCGACGAATTCCCTAACGACATCTACGAAGCTACTTTGGTTATGTACGAGTTCATCAAGAACGGTGGATTGCCAACTGGTGGTTTGAACTTTGACTCAAAGGTTCGCCGTGCTTCATTCAAGATGGATGACTTGTTCTACGCACACATGGCCGGTATGGACGTTTACGCTGCTGGATTCCGTGTTGCTATGAAGATGATCGAAGACAACTTCTTGGAGAACATCTACAAGGAGCGTTACTCATCATTCGATTCAGGTATCGGTGCTGACTTCGAAAACGACAAGGCTTCATTCGCTGACTTCGAAGCTTACATCTTGAACAAGACGAACGACGAGATCTTCTCAACGATCCAATCAGGACGTTTGGAAGCTATCAAGGCTACGTTGAACAACTACATCTACTCAGTTTTGGGTTCAACTTTCTCAAAGTAATCCCAACCGAATAGGTTCCTGGTAAGAAAAGGCTTACGCTAATGCAAAATTAGCACCGCCACGTCGACTCCTTTTGAAATAATGGTCGATGTAGCATCTCTCAATCTCAAAAAATCTCAAAAATAATCTCAACAAAAGCGATGTGAGTGCCTATCTCACGCTCACATTGCAACAAACATAACAGTAGGGCCAATCCCTACGGCGACGAGGGCTGGGCCATTAAATTAGCCCAGCCCTCGTTGTATACATAACAAAGAAAGAGGACATAAACATGAGCGAAGTCGTATTGGGTATTGACCTAGGAACGTCATCAGTTAAGATCTCAGCTGTTGATCGTCAAGGAAACATCGTTGCACAACAATCATATGATTACCCACTATCACAACCAAAGCCAGGATACAGCGAGCAAAACCCAGAAGATTGGGTTAACGGTACGACTGTAGCCATCGTACGTTTGATTTTGGATGACGGCATCAAGCCTGAAGACATTGCTGGTATTTCATACTCAGGTCAAATGCACGGTTTGGTTTTGTTGGATGACAACAACCAAGTTTTGCGTCCAGCAATCTTGTGGAACGACACACGTACTACGCCACAAACTAAGGAAATCGCTGAGAAGATGGGTCAAGAATTCATCGATATCACGCGTAACAAGGCTTTGGAAGGATTTACTTTGCCAAAGATCTTGTGGGTTAAGGAAAACGAGCCAGAAATCTTCTCACAAGCTGCTTCATTCGTAACGCCTAAGGATTACGTGCGTTACCGTATGACTGGTAAGTTGGCGATGGAAATTTCTGACGCCGCTGGTACGGTTGCAATGGACGTTGCTAACCGCACTTGGTCAAAGGAAGTTCAAGAAGCCTTTGGTTTGAAGCCAGAATTCTTCCCTGAGATTATCGAAGGACCAGAATTCGCTGGTACTATCTCACCAAAGTATGCTGCCTTCTCAGGTTTGACGACTGATACTAAGGTATTCGGTGGTGCAGCCGACAACGCTGCTGGTGCCATCGGATCTGCAATCTTGCAACCTAACATGGTGATGTCATCAATCGGTACGTCAGGTGTTGTTTTGAAGTACGAAGACAACGCAGATGCTGATTACAAGGGTAAGGTTCACTTCTTTAACCACGCTATCCCTGGCAAGTTCTACTCAATGGGTGTTACTTTGGCCGCTGGATACGCTTTGTCATGGTTCAAGAAGACGTTTGCTGCTGATGAAGACTTCACGGCAATGGTTGAATCAGCTGGTAAGTCAACGGTTGGTGCTAACGGTTTGTTGTTCACGCCATACTTGGTAGGTGAGCGTACGCCATACGCTGACGGTGACATCCGTGCTTCATGGACTGGTATCGACGGAACGCACAAGAAGTCTGACTTCGTTCGTTCAGTTTTGGAAGGAATTATCTTCTCATTCAAGGACATCTTTGATATCTACGAAGAAGCTGGTACTGACTTCGATACTGTTGTTGCCATCGGTGGTGGTGCTAAGTCACCATTGTGGTTGCAAATCCAAGCTGACATCTTCAACAAGAAGGTTGTTTCATTGAAGAACGAGCAAGGACCTGGAATGGGTGCTGCAATCTTGGCTGCTACTGGTTTGGGTTGGTTCGACACTGTTCAAGACGCTGCTGCTGCATGGAACTCATTTGACAAGGAATACTTGCCAGATGCAGATCGCGCTGCACGTTACGCAGAAATCCACGCTATCTACAAGCAAGTTTACGGCGCAACTGCTGAAATCTCACACGAGTTGTTGGCATTCCGTCGTTCAGCTAAGTAATTAAAAATGAGGGGGGACGATACAGTGATGTGTCGTCCTCTTTTCTGTTGTCGGTTCACAAAAAGGCCAAAGTGTTTAAAAAAACATTGTTGCCAACAACGAACTGTTCTTTTTTCATAAACTAAGTGATAATCTGAATTTAAGAATTAAGTAGAATAAGGAAATATTAACCATGGAAACAAAGCAACCACGACGATTAAAGTTTTGGCTACTCGTAATTTTGGGTTACATTGTTTTGTTTGTTGTCGGTTTCACGCTACCAGTTTTGATGAATAGTATAACTGGTGGGGCACAACGAGAAACGACAAAAACAGCTAAGGTGGCCTCAAGCAGTTCGAGCGATCAAGAAAAATCAGCAAGTGAGGATGGTTCAACAACGGAATCAGAGGCGCAAACTGGTAATGAAGCGGAATCAGGCACTAGTTCAGCTGAAGTGACCGCTAGTGAAACCGAAGCTGAGTCAAGCAGTTCAGCCGCAACAGGGACGACGATTACCGTTCCTCAAGGCGCAACAGCTTATTCAATTGCGAAGCAACATGGTTTAACATTGGCACAACTTCAGGCACTCAATCCATCAGTCAATATGAATGCCCTACAAGCTGGTGAAGCAATCGTTGTTAGTGAATAAAATATATAGCTCGGAACGTAGTGTTCCGAGCTTTTTTGTTGGGATTAGAACTTAAGGGAAATTTTACTTACGAAGAATTTGTTTTTATGCTTCAATAGTACAAGTGTTCAAAAAAGGAGTGAGAAAATGACAGAAAAAGTTTCACCACGAGTCGTTTGGTCGATTGTTGCGACAGCGATTCTTGGGTTTGTCGGTATTTTGACGGAAACGTCAATGAACGTGACATTTCCGGATTTAATTAAGCAATTTGGTGTTCCAATGGGGACAGTGCAATGGCTAACAACAGCTTATTTGTTGATTGTGGCGTTGATGATGACGACATCAGCCTATCTAAAGGCTGTGATGAGTCCGCGTAAGATTTTTATTTGGGGTATGATTTCATTTGTAATCGGTGATATTATTTCCATTTTTGCCCCAAGTTTCTGGCCGTTGTTGTTTGGTCGTCTAATCATGGCGGTTGGAACTGGAATTGCTTTGCCATTGGTCTTTAACGTGATCTTGATGAGTATTCCACCAATGCAAATTGGCAAGTACATGGGCTTTGGTGGTTTGATTTTGTCACTAGCGCCCGCACTTGGACCAGTTTATGGGGGTTTGGTGACCTATTGGCTCGGTTGGCGTGCAATTTTCGTCATCGTATTGCCAATTATGCTGATTAGTTTGGTGTTGGGATGGCGCACATTGCCAAGTGAACACCAAGCTGAAGAGGCTAGCTTTGATTGGTGGCAATTCATCGTTTTGGGTGTGTCATTGACGACGGCTTTGTTGGCACTTGGTGAATTGGAATCTGGTAAGATTTCAGCCACGATTATTGTGTTGGCAGTGATTGCTGTTGTGGCCATGGTGCTATTTATTCGTATTGCCGGTAAGTCAACAAAGAAGTTGTTGAACTTGTCAGTATTCAAGAGCAAGGGTATGGTCTTTGCGTTGCTAATTTATGCAACGTCACAAGCAATTAACTTGGCTGTGAACTTCGCAATTCCACAATATGCGCAATTGACGCTGGGTGCAACGACGATGGTCGCTGGTGCGGTGTTGATGCCAGGTTCATTGTTGGGATCAATTTCATCACCAATGTACGGTGCATTTTATGACCGCGCCGGGGCGACAAAGCCATTGACGATTGGTTCAATTAGTTTCTTCGTGGTCATGGTTATCTTTTCAATCATGGCACCATCAATTACGTCAATTGGTTTGACGGTGATGTACGCCTTGTTCACGTTAGGACGTAACTTAGCATTCAACACGTCAATGACGGCTGGTGTTGCTGAAGTGCCTCGTGAGGTGTCTGGTGACGTTAACGCCATTTTCAATACGATTCAGCAATTTGCTGGAGCGGTTGGAACCGCAGTCGCCGCCTTATTTATTAAGACAACTAGTACAACGCCTGCAGAAATTGCGCATCAAACAGCAACTGGGTTGGGTCATTTGTTCTGGTTCAGCACGGTATTTGCTGGGTTGAGTTTGATTTGGCTCTTTGGTTTCACAAAGACGAAGACAGGAAAATAGTTTTTCAAGACAGCTAGCCATTTGGCTAGCTGTTTTTGTATGTCTAGACATATTCACAATTTATTCCTTTTGTATCCGTTTTCATTCGATAAAATGGGCGCATAAAGGAAAAGGGGGATGTCACCATGAAGAAAGTGACAGAGTTGCTGGAACGTTATTTGATGCCAATTGGTTCAAAATTGGCTGCCAATAAGGCATTGAATGCCGTTCGTGATGGAATTGCGTATGCGATGCCATTGGTTATTGTAGGATCTTTGACGATGTTGATTGCCAACGGGTTCTCAATTGATTCGTTCAAGACTTGGTTAATTGATAACGGAACGTTTGACTGGTTGGTTAAGATTACCAACGGAACGTTCGGTTTGATGGGGTTGGTAGCGGTATTTGGTATTGCTTACCGTTACGCACAAGAATTGAAGGTTGATGGTGTATCAGCAGGTATCATTGCCTTGTCTGGTTACGTCATTTCAACGCCAACAATTATGGCTAAGGCTGGGGAAGGTTTCCCATTGACTTATATGGGAGCTGCAGGATTGTTTGCCTCAATCTTGATTGCCTTGGTTTCAACGGTCATCTTTGCTTGGTTTATGAAGAAGGATATTCGCATTAAGATGCCTGATGGTGTGCCACCGGCTGTTGCAAACTCATTTGCAGCCTTGATTCCGGGAGCGGTTATCGTCTTGCTTTGGGGGGCTATCTACGCCGGTTTGGCAGCTACGCCAATGGCATCAATCCACGGTATCTTGCAATTGGTATTGGGTGGTCCATTGTCAGCCTTTGGTGGTTCACTGGCCGGCGCGATTGTCGTTTCAATCGTAACGTCATTGTTCTGGTTCATCGGTGTGCACGGTGGTAACGTTACCGGTGCCATCATGTCACCAATCTGGCTAGGATTGATGGCTGAAAACGCTAAGGTATACTCACAAAACGCTGATGCAACGATGCCACACATTGTAACGCAACCATTTATGGATTTGTTCGTTTACCTTGGTGGTGGTGGGGCAACAATTGGTTTGGTTGCTGCCATGATTTTGACGGCTAAGAGTAAGGAATTCAAGACGTTGGCTAAGTTGATCACGCCACCTGGTTTGTTCAACATTAACGAGCCAACGATGTTCGGAACACCAGTTGTCTTGAACGTTTACTTGTTGATTCCATTTATTTTTGTACCAGTTATCAATGCCATCATCGCATATGTTACGATGGCAACAGGGATTGTTCACGCAACGGTTGGTGTCGTGATTCCTTGGACGATGCCACCAATCATTTCTGGATTCTTGGCGACTGGTTCACACATCTCAGGTGCGGTTTTGCAAATTGTTTTGTTCGTACTTGATACGTTGCTATACATCCCATTCTTCAAGTTGGTTGACCGTCAACGTCAAGTACTTGAAGGGCAACAAGTTGCAGACGAAACGCCAGAAGAAGTGGCGTTTCAAGAGAAGGTAACGGAGGCCTAATCAATGGGGGAATTAGGTATTTCAGTGTATCCATCACGTGCCAGCGTGGCGGATAACATTGCATACATCGAAAAGGCGGCCAGCTACGGCTACACCCGCATTTTCACATCATTGTTAGAGTTGACGCCAGATATGACGGATTTGTTGGATCAATACAAGCAAGTCATTATGCGCGGAAACGAATTGGGGATGAAGACGATTTTGGATATCAATCCGGAATTGTTTGAACAACTCGGAACAAGCTACACGGATTTGCGCCTATTCTCAGAAATGGGTGCTTGGGGACTTCGTTTGGATTTGGGTTTCACGGGTGCTGAAGAAGCGCAGATGACGCATAATCCGTATGGGTTGAAGATTGAGTTGAACATGTCACGTGGTCAACACTATATCGATTTAATTATGGATTTTGGCGTTAACCGTGATAACTTGATTGGCTCACACAATTTCTACCCACAACGTTTTACGGGATTGGGACGTGACTACTTTGCAGAAACGTCAATGCAATACCGTCGCTACGGGTTGCGCACAGCGGCGTTTGTAAACGCGCCAAGTGGCTCATTTGGTCCATGGCCAGTGAGTGATGGGTTGGTCTCAATGGAAGATCACCGTAACTTGCCAATCGCAACACAAGTACAAGAATTGCGCTTTAATGGATTGGTGGATGACGTATTGATTGCGGATGCATTTGCGGATGATGCTGATTTGCAAGCAGCGGCTGAGGCATTCAATCGCACGATGGTTGGGCTACGTATTGTGGAGGAACCTTTGGTATCTAAGGTTTCAAAGCAAGTGTTGTATGACCAACCACAAATGTATCGTGGTGATCGTTCTGACTATGTACTACGCTCAACGCAAACGCGTGTGAAGTACAAGGCTGAAGATTTCCCAGCGTTCAACACAGTTGATGTCACGCGTGGGGATGTTATTATCGACAACAATGACTATGGACAATACAAGGGTGAGTTGCAGATTGCGCTACGCGATTTGCCGAACGACGGCCGCATCAATGTGGTTGGTCACATCCACCCCGAGGACATGGCGTTGTTATCATTGATTCAACCATGGCACGGTTTCACATTGGAACCAGCTGAAAAGTTGTAATAGATGGGAAGACAGTACTGATTTGGTGCTGTCTTTTTTAGTTGGTGGTGTAGGGCTACTAACTTCCAGTTCAAAGGTGATTCTCATTATTTTAGAAGAATTCGTGATACTTTCCACAAAAAGGTGCGGTAGTACTGTAATCGTGTTATTATAATTAGATTAGAAACTAGAAAGTGGGAGTCGGCACAAATGCTAGCAACTTTAATTAAGTCTCGTGACGTATTGACGACGGTCAGCGAAAATGCGACGTTGCAAGATGCCTTGGACATCTTTAATAACTCAAATTTCCGTGCAATTCCAATCTTGGATGAGAGTGGTCAATTGTTCCGTGGTGCGATCTATAAGATGCACATCTACCGACACCAAGTTGATGGCGGAGATATGAATCTGCCGGTGACAACTTACATGCGTAACATGACGAAGTTCGTTGGGGTTGAAGCGACGTTCTTTGAGATGTTCTTTACGCTTCGTGATTTGCCATTCATCTCTGTTTTGGATAAGGATAATCATTTCATGGGGATTATGACGCACAGTCGTATGATGAAGTTGATGTCTGATTCATGGCAAACAGACGATGGACGCTACACATTGACGCTTGTGACGGATGGTGAACGCGGTAGCCTGGAAAAGGCTGCCAAGATTATTACGCGTTATACGCAAATTTCATCATCAATGACGTTGAATCCTGATAACAACCCACGTACGGTGCGTATTTTGTTTACGTTGCCTGACTCAGTTAATGAAGGAACGTTGTCAAAGATTATCAAGGTGCTGTCACGCAAGGGGTTCCACTTGGAGTCGTTGGAAGACTTATCAAAATCAAATTATATGTAAAATAAAAAACCAGCCAATCGTGGCTGGTTTTTTGTTTTAGACTGGTTAAATTAGTTGAAAGTAATTAGTTCGTGAGGAGCCATGAAGCGACTCTTCATCAAGATTTCAGCCAATTCCTCGGGTGACTCTGGCTCATCTTTATCAAGCCAGTGACGTACGATATTTAAAATGCTGTTGAGGGCAATTTCTTTGGTGTAATCGATGGGGAGTTCACTTGAAAAGCGACCATGATTTTGGGTTAGCTGACGAGTAAATAGGTGATCAACCAATTCTTTGATGCGGTTGAAGAATTGGGGATGCCCATTTGGTGATAATAAGGCACGCATTGTATCACGCTCTTGATTAACATATCCAAGTGCCTGGTTGAATACTTTGTAAGGCGCACCGGAGAAGTCTTCCGGCGTGTGATTAGACAGCGGTTCAGCTAGGTTAGCTGTTAAGGCTGCGGCGATATTATCAATCAGTTCATCTTCAATTTTAGTTAGCAGTTCAAACTTATCGGTGTAGTGGACGTAGAAGGTACCACGACTCACGCCAGCTTCACGCGTGATGTCTGAAACAGTTAAACTATTAAAGCCTTTTTCATTAATCAAATGAATGAAAGCTTCTTTAATGAGTTGCTGTGTTTGTGCATTTCGTTCTGCCTGTTTCATGTTCCCCTCCATTTATTGAACATACTGTTCAAAACTGTGTATTGTACTCACCTTTTATAAGACTTAATATAATACAAGTAAATTAATTATTCAACAGGTTGTTCAATAAAAGGAATTAAAACCAAAAAGGGAGGTAGCCACTGTGTTTAAAGCAGAATGGGAATATTTGAAGAAGCACAAGTTCTTCATGTTGGTTATCGTCGTATTGTTCTTCGTACCATCGATATACGCGGTAACCTTTTTGAGCTCATTATGGGATCCATATGGTCAGGTGAAGAACTTACCAGTAGCCATTATTAATAAGGATAAGTCAGTCACTTATGAAGGGCAGAAGCTTGCAGTCGGCGATGACCTTGAAAAGGAGCTACGCAAGTCGAAGGACATGGATTTCCATTTTCCTTCAGAAAAAGAAGCTAAGGCCGGCTTGAAGGATGGCAAGTACTACACAGTCATCACGATTCCAAGTGATTTTTCTAAGGACGCAACGACGCTCTTGGATAAAGATCCAAAGCAAATGAAACTTGATTATGAGACGAGTTCAGGTCACAGTTTCATCGCCGGTAAGTTGTCAGAATCAGGCGCTAAGGAAATCAGCCAACAAATTTCAAAGCAAGTCACTAAGACTTATGCCAAGACAATTTTTGCTGAGATGAAGAAAGTTGGCAAGGGGATGAACACGGCGGCTGATGCCAACAAGCAATTGGCTGATGGGACAACCCAAATCAAGTCAGGTTCTGACCAATTGACGAGTGGGTTGCAGACGTTATCTGCAAGTACGTTGCAATTTAACGACGGTGCCCAAACGTTGACGCAAGGCTTGTCACAATACGTTGACGGGGTGGCGCAAGCTGATGCAGGTAGCCAACGATTGACGGCAGGACTAGGTCAATTGAACGGCCAAGTGCCAGCGTTGGTAAGTGGTGTTGGACAATTATCAAACGGAAGTAATCAGGTAACGGCAGGACTAGGTCAATTGAATAGCCAAGTGCCAGCGCTAGCTAGTGGCGTTAACCAACTGGCTACCGGTAGTGAGCAACTCACAAATGGTGTCGATCAGTTGAATCAACAACTGAAGGATCAAGATTTTGCTGGTAAGATTACAACATTGCAAACGCAAGTGGCAACACTACAAGATATTGCTAAAGATATGCCGTCACAAGCGCAACTCCAATCACAGTTGCAGACTGTTCAAACGCACTTGGACAATTTGAACAAGGCAAGCGAAAAAGATGCCGCAGCAATGCCAGCGAATGTCGATAAGGCATTTGCTGATGCTGGTGTGCAGGTAACGCCGGAGCAAAAGGCGAAGATTGCAGCATCTTTGGCTACAGACGTTAATAACAGTGAAACTTCTAAGCAAATCGATCCAATTGTTAAGGATATTGCGGCCCTTTCAGCACAAATTAATACGTTTAATAATGCGCACGGAGATCAAATCATGCAGTTAGGTGAGGCAGCTAAAAATACTGATTTGAATGAGGTTAACACGCAACTTGAGCAAATGAAGGCTCTCCCAACGGCAATTGATACTGTAGATGAAAATATGCATAAGTTGTCAGATGGGTTGAATACGTTGAACGGCAATACTGGCGCACTATCAAATGGTGTTAGCGCTTTGACGAATGGCTCAACACAAGTGAGTGATGGTCTAAACACGTTGAACAGTAAGACTGGTGACCTATCGAATGGCGCTAGTCAATTGTTGGCCGGTTCAAGTCAATTAACGACTGGTCTGGATACGCTAAACAGCAAGCGTGGCGAGTTGAGTAGTGGTGCTGGTCAATTGGCTGATGGCGCTCGCAAACTTAATGGCGGTGCTAACCAATTGACGGCTGGGGCTGAACAATTGAGTCCAGCTTTGGCCAAGGTACAAGCTGGTAACCAAACGTTGGCTGATAAGATGGGTTCTGCAGCTAAGCAAGTTAACGATACAAAGGCAACTAACAAGACGTTCAAGCAAATTGCTGCACCGGCAACAGCTAAGCAAACCGAAAAGGACCACGTTGCTAATAACGGAACTGGTATGGTGCCATACATGTTCTCAGTTGCGATGTTCGTCGGTATGATGGCATTGAACTTGATGCTTGATATGATTTCACCACGCACGAAGATTAGTTCTTTGGCTGCCTGGATGGGATCAAAGATGGTGATGTTGTTCGGTATC
The DNA here is from genome assembly GCA_001436895.1 of Weissella confusa. Taxonomy (GTDB): domain Bacteria; phylum Bacillota; class Bacilli; order Lactobacillales; family Lactobacillaceae; genus Weissella; species Weissella confusa. The sequence continues at coordinate 24,860 of JQAY01000013.1, read as the reverse complement.
GCCGTTATGGCAGCGACTGTTTTGTATGGTTTGAGTATTAGTATTTTGGGACTAGACCCAATTCATCCATTGCAAACGTATGGGTTTATGATATTGATTTCATTGATGGACGCTGCGCTAGTAACGGCTATCTACATGTGGTTCGATAAGGCTGGTGCGTTTGCTGCCATGGTGCTATTGGTCTTCCAATTGAGTGGATCAGCAGGAACATACCCAATTCAATTGTCTAATGCCTTCTTTGAGTGGTTGCACCCATACTTGCCAATGACTTATACGGTCGATGGTTTGCGTGAGACAATCATGATTGGTGGATCAGCAATGCCACAAGTTGAGGTACTGTTTAGTGTCTTCGTTGTGTCTGTCATTGCAATGGTGATTTACTATGTCAGTCACCGTCGCCACTACAGCATGATGCAAGATATTGCTGAAGCATAAACCCAGATATAAAAAATCTTACGAATTAAATACTTTAAGAAACGCCCGCTCGGCTAGGTTGCTGAGCGGGCGTTTTTGCGTGTTCAAAATTTTTTCAAAAACTTTGCTCAAAAAACAACAAATTCGGCAACTGTCCGAGCGGAAGTGTGAAAAAACAACATATTTTCTCAGATATGGATTTCATATCTCTAGCATATGATTAAAAGACAATCTCTGAAACGAACAGTTTTGCAGGGAAAAGAAAGAGGGACCATGATTATGCTGAAACCACATGTACTGAACGAAAGCTTACAAGCTGCATACTTGTTCAATACTGGTCAGTCATATCGCGCAGATAAATTTTTGGGTGTAACACGCAACGGACAGGAATTAACTTTCCGTGTTTGGGCGCCGCACGCCGAAGAAATTCACTTAGTGTCGGCACACTGTGATTGGGCGATTCACGACGACTTTGCTATGACCCCGTTAGAGGAGACGGGTGTTTGGGAAGTTACGACTGACGTATTGGACGAGGGTGATTATTACAAATACGCCATTAAGACACGTGATGGTGAAGTGCTGTTACGCACGGATCCATTCGCGCATGAATACGAAAAGAAGCCGGGTATTGCGGCGATTGTAAACACGGATTCGTACAAGTGGCATGATGGCTTATATCGTGGTCGCCAAGGTCGACGCGACAAGTTGAACCAACCGGTCAATATCTACGAAATGCACATGACATCATGGCGTCGTCACATGGATGGGTCATACATGTCATATCGTGAACTGGCAGATCAATTGATTCCGTACGTTAAGGAGATGGGCTACACCCACATTGAAATGTTGCCAATCACGGAGCATTTGTTGGATATGTCATGGGGCTACCAAACGTACGGATTCTTCGCAGCGACATCACGAATGGGACGCTTGCAAGATTTGCAATATTTTGTGGATGAAGCACACAAAGCCAATATTGGTGTGATTTTGGACTTTGTGCCAGGTCATTTCATCAAGAATTACGATGCACTATACCAGTTTGACGGTACGCCAACGTTTGAATCTGGTGACCGTACGATTGCTGAGAATGTGCGTTGGGGCACTTGGAACTTTGACTTGGGAAAGTCACAAGTACAAAGTTTCTTAATCTCAGTCGCATTGTTCTGGCTAGAGGATGTGCACTTTGACGGGTTACGTGTGGATGGTGTGTCAAATATCATCTACATCAACCAAGATGCAGGTAAGGAAGACTGGCGCAACGAAGATGGCACAGCTTATGACTATGCAGGAATTGCATTCTTGCAAAAGTTGAATGCGATTATTCATGACCGTGTGCCAGCAGCGTTGATGTTCGCTGAAGAAGCGACTGCCTACCCTGGGGTGACGTCACCTGAGGGATTGGGATTTGACTTCAAGTGGAACATGGGCTGGATGCATGACACGCTTGATTTCTTTGAACTGGATTACCTTTACCGACCAGGTGCATTTAACAACTTAACGTTTAGCTTCATGTACACATTTGATGAGCAATTTACGTTGCCACTCTCACACGATGAAGTTGTTCACGGTAAGAAGAGTTTGATGCACAAGATGTTCGGTGATCGTTATAACCAATTCGCGAACCTACGCACAATGATGGTTTGGATGATGATGCATCCAGGTAAGAAGTTGCGCTTTATGGGGAGTGAATGGGGACAATTCTTGGAATGGCGCGATGAAGAACCATTGGAATGGCGCGACCTTGAAGACGGTCTAAACCGTAGCATGCAACACTTCACGGCCGAACTTAACAAGTTGTACCGTGACCAACACGCTTTGTGGGAACAAGATTTTGTACCTGAAGGGGTTGATTTCTCACAAACCGACGAAGGGTATCGTGGCACCATGGCGTTTATGCGTCGTGGTAAGAAAGCCAACGACACACTCATCATGGCGATGAATACATTGCCGGTACAAAAGAATGATTACCGCGTTATCGTGCCTAAGGCCGGTAAGTACGAGGTGCTCCTAAACACGGAAAACAGTGACTTCGGTGGTACTTGGAAGCACATTCCAACGGAGCACGAAGCCTTCTTGGCCGGTGACCATTATGAAATTTCAGTTATTTTGCCTGCAACTGGGGCATTGATTATTAAGCAAAAGAAGCAAACACGGGGAAAGAAAAATGAAGGATAAAGTAACGGCTTTGATCCTCGCAGGGGGACAAGGAACACGACTAGGCAAGTTGACGAAGAACTTGGCTAAGCCAGCAGTGCCATTCGGCGGACGCTACCGCATTATTGACTTTACGTTGAGTAACTTGGCGAACTCAAACGTGACGTCAGTTGGGGTAATCACACAATATGAACCATACGAATTGAACCAACACATTGGGAACGGCTCAGACTGGGGACTAAATGTGATGGATGGCGGCGTATCAATTTTGCAACCGTACTCAGACGGTGAAGGAAACAAGTTCTTTGAGGGAACGGCCCACACCATTTACCAAAACATTGGGTACATCGACCGCCAAGATCCTGAATACGTGATGATTTTGTCAGGTGACCACATTTACAAGATGGATTACACCGACATGATTGACGCGCACAAGGAGACGGGAGCTGATTTGACAGTCTCAGTTATGCCGGTGCCAATGGACGAAGCATCACGTTTCGGAATCATGAACACGGACAACGACAACAAGATTGTGGAATTCGAAGAGAAGCCAGCTAACCCAAAGTCAAACTTGGCGTCAATGGGAATCTACGTCTTTAACTGGAAGAAGCTACGCGAGTACTTGGTAGAGGGGTATGAGCAAGGTGAGGACATGGTCGACTTCGGTAAGAACGTCATTCCAGCTTACTTGGCAAATGACGAAAAGGTTTACGCCTTTGCTTTCCGTAACTACTGGCGCGACGTTGGTACGATTCAATCATTGTGGCAAGCAAACATGGAGTTGTTGGAACGCGACAATGAGTTGGACCTGTCAGACCGTGCTTGGCGTATCTACTCACACAGCACGAACCAAAACCCAATGTACGTGGCACAAGAAGCACAAATTCACGACAGCTTGATGGTTGACGCCGTGTACGTTGCGGGCCGTGTTTCACACAGTTTGATTTCAACTGGTGTGACGGTAGAAGATCATGCAGTGGTTGATCACAGTGTGATTATGCCAGGAGCAAAAATTGGCGCAGGCGCAGCTGTGTCATACGCAATCGTTGGTGAAGGTGCTGTGGTGGCACCGGGTGCCGTGATTGTCGGAACGCCTGATGATATCGCAGTTGTTGGTTGCGATGAATATTATGCAGAGACGCAAGTAAATGAGGGGGTATTGTCGAATGCGTAATCAATTAAGTGTCATTCTCGATTTGAATGAAGCGCACTGCCACACTTTGGGGCAATTGACGGTTGATCGTCCATTGGGAAGCGTGCCATTTGGTGGTAAGTTCCGATTGGTTGATTTTCCGCTATCAGCTGCAAGCAATGCGGGTGTCACAAAGACAATGATGGCTATGCCAGACCGTTGCCAATCAATTTTGGACCACGTTCGTACGGGACGTGAATGGCAAATGGATCGCTTGGGCGGTGGTTTATTTATGACATTTCAGTCAGATCGTGGTTTATTAAAGGACATCCGTCGCTTTATTAACCATGCCAAGACACCATACACGGCAATCTTGGGAACGTCAGAAGTGGCGAACTTGGATTTGAAGTCAATTGTGGCGAACCACGAAGAACAAGCACAACCAGTTGCGGTTGTTGCGCGTTGGATGGACGTGGCTGATTTGGTGCCAGGTATGCAAGTGCTTACGTTGACTGATGAAGGATTGGCTCGTAACTTTGAGCCAGCCGAAAACGTGCGTCGTTCATATGAAGAGCAAGTATTGGTTTATTTGCAAGCAAGTATTGTTGATTCAAACATTTTGCAAGTGGCTGCTGATCGTGAAATCGAACATGCGACGGGTAAGAATGTTCAAGGTTTGACGCGTCAATTGATGAGCGACTTTGGTGCTAACGTTGTTGTGCACGAAGGCGTTCACTTGCCAGTGCACGATGTGAAGAGTTACTTCGAAGCAAACAAGGCGCTGTTGGATTTTGACAACTACCGTAGCTTGTTGATGGAGCGCCCGGTTCATACGAAGTCAAAGAACGAGGCGCCAGCACATTTCATGCCATCAGCTGAAGTGCACCGTTCATTGTTTGGAACGGGTGGCACGTTTGCTGGGTCTGTGTCAGATTCAGTTGTTTTCCGAACGGTTGAAGTAGCAGAAGATGCCAAGGTGCGTCACTCAGTTATTTTGCAAGGTGGCAAGATTGGCGCTGGTGCTGATTTGTCATATGTCATCATGGACAAGGACGCTGTGATTGAGCCGGGTGTTGTGTTGCACGGTACGCCAGAAACGCCAATTATTGTTGGCAAGGAAGCGGTTGTGCGTGCAGCCAAGAAGCAGGTGACTGTCTAATGAAAGTACTGTTTGCTGCAAGTGAAGTAGTGCCGTTTTACAAAACGGGAGGCCTCGGGGATGTGGCCGGTGCTTTGCCTAACGCGCTAAATGCGCAAGGCGAAGATGTGCGTGTGGTTGCACCGTACTACCATGAAATTTTTCCAGAAAAGTACCGCGACCAATTGATGGATTTGCACTGGTTTACAGTGTGGATTAACAATCATGAGGAATATGCTGGTGTGAAGACGATGCGCTTGAACGGTGTTATCTACTACTTTATCGATAACCAATCATATTTCTCAGGTAAGAAGCTTTACGAACACTGGAATGACGGTGAACGTTTTGCCTTCTTCCAACTTGCTGTTATTGAAATGATGCAAGAAATCGACTTTATTCCAGATGTCTTGCACGCCAATGACTGGTACACAGCGATGATTCCAGCTTTGTTGAAGACGCGTTATGCCTGGCAACAACCGCTACAACAAATCAAGACATTGTTGACGATTCACAACATGCAATTCCAAGGGGCTTATGCGCCTGAAACGTTGCAAACGTTCTTCGATTTGGATTGGAATTTGTACGCGAGTGGAGAAGCTCGCTTTGGGGATGGTAGCAACTGGTTGAAGACGGCAATGGTATTCGCCGACCGTATTAACACAGTTAGTCCAACGTATGCCGAAGAGATTAAGACGCCTGAATTTGGTGAGCACCTTGATCCGGTTTTGCGCATGTACGAAGGTAAGCTATCAGGAATCGTAAATGGGGTTGATACAGAACGTTACAACCCAGCCACTGATCCAGATTTGCCATTTAACTATGATGCAACTGATATGAGTGGTAAGGAAAAGGATAAGCACGCGTTGCAAGACGAATTCGGCTTGCCACACGCAGCTGGTCCTTTGATGGTCATGGTGTCACGTTTGACGCCACAAAAGGGAGTGCATTTGCTAGCCGAAGCCTTGCCATATTTCTTGGCAACGCACGACGCACAAGTCGTTATTTTGGGAACAGGGATTCCTGAACTGGAAGGCCAGTTGACGAACTTGGCAGCGCACTACCCAGATCAATTACGTGTCATCATTGATTTTGATGTGCATTTGGCACAACGCATGTATGCGGCAGCGGATATGTTCCTAATGCCAAGTGCGTTTGAGCCATGTGGTATTTCACAAATGATGGCGCAATTGTATGGCACGTTGCCATTGGTACACGAGGTTGGTGGCTTGTGTGACACAGTGGTGCCGTATAACGAGGTTTCAGGAGAGGGAACCGGATTCGGGTTCAAGCAATTTGATGCTAGCACCCTTGGTTGGATGATGGATTACGCGCAACAAACGTTCTTGAACAAGCCAGAAGCATGGCGCAGTTTGCAAGAACAAGCGATGGCAGTTGATGTGTCATGGACACAATCAGCCAACGCCTATCGCGAACTCTATGAACAACTATAAAGATTATTGAGGTGAGTGTATGCAACAAAGCGATAAGGTAACTATGCTGAAAGACAGTTTTCTAGCTGAATTGGAGGGGACTTTCGCAGTCAGTTTGGCAGATGCGACCGATTTGCAACGCTATCAAGCTTTGGCCACGGTGGCCAAGAAGTTGATTGCTAGCAAGTGGCGTCGTACAAAGGAAAACTACCGAGACACCGGCGCAAAGCAGGTGTACTACTTCTCGATTGAATTTTTGCCAGGTCGTTATTTGCGTGCGAACCTGCTAAACCTAGGATTGTTGACGGAAGCAGAAGAAGTGATGCAAGATTTGGGTGTTGATTTCAACGCCTTGTTGGAAGCGGAAGTTGATCAAGGTTTGGGAAATGGTGGTTTGGGCCGTTTGGCGTCAGACTTTATGGATGCCATGCCAAGTATCGAGCTTGCTGGAAACGGAAACGGAATTCGTTACCGTTACGGTTTGTTCCGCCAAGCATTTGTGAATGGCTACCAAGTGGAATACCCAGATGATTGGTTGAAGAACGACAATATTTGGGAAGTTCGTCAAGATAGCGAAGCACAAGTTGTGCACTATGGCGGTAGCGTCTACATGGCTGAAACGCCAGAAGGATTGCGTCCGGTATACCAAGGCGGTGTGGATGTTTTGGCTGTGCCTTATGATACGGGGATGATTGGGGCCAACAATGATGTCGTTAACACGCTTCGCCTATGGTCTGCTGAAGTGCCGGAAGGGGTGCAAGTCTCGGTTTCTGAACGTAGTGTTCTGGAAAGTATTTCAGGCGAATTGTATCCTGATGACTCAAATGAAGAAGGTCGTCGCTTGCGTTTGCGTCAAGAGTACTTCTTCAGTTCAGCTGGTGTGCAAAACATTATTAAGCACCACTTGGCAGATGGGTATTCACTACATTCATTGCCATTCCAAGTAGCCATCCACATTAATGACACCCACCCAACGGTTGTGATTCCAGAAATGATGCGTATCTTGCTGGATGAACATGGTTTGAGCTGGGAAGAAGCTTGGGGCATCACGACGCGTACGGTCAGTTACACGAACCACACGTTGTTGGCGGAAGCATTGGAACGCTGGTCACAAGGTCTATTCCAAGCTGAATTGCCACGTTTGTTCCAATTGATTCAAGAAATTGATCGTCGTCACCGCTTGGCAGTCGCTAGCGAACACGGGGAAGATTTTGCATGGCGCACGTCACCATTGCAAGATGGTCAAGTTCACATGGCGCGCTTGGCAGCGATTGGCTCACACGCCATTAATGGTGTGGCACCATTGCACAGTGAGTTGTTGAAGGACAAGGTGTTGCATGATTTCTACACGTTGTGGCCAGAAAAGTTCTCAAACAAGACGAATGGTATTACGCACCGTCGTTACATGCATGCAGCGAACGAATCTTTGTCAGCCTTGATTGATACGAAGATTGGCGAGAGTTGGCGTTCATTACCAAAGGACATTACCAAGTTGAACAAGTTTGCAAAGGACGAGGACTTCTTGGCAGAGTTGCAGGATGTAAAGCATGAGAACAAGGTGCGCTTGGCCGAATGGGTTAAGCGTAACATGGGCTTGGAGTTGAATACGGATGCCATCTTTGACGTGCAAATCAAGCGTTTGCACGCCTACAAGCGTCAATTGCTTCACTTGCTCGGCATTTTGACGGATTACTTGGCGTTGAAGCATGACAAGAATGCTTATGTCGCGCCACGTGTCCACATCTTTGCTGCTAAGGCCGCACCGTCATATTACTATGCCAAGCAAATCATTAAGGTGATTAATGAAGTTGCCAACATGGTCAACAACGATGCAGCGGTTAACCAAAAGATGCAAGTTGTCTTTATTCCAAACTATGGGGTATCACTTGCCGAATTGATTATTCCGGCAGCTGATGTGTCTGAACAGATTTCAACAGCTGGTAAGGAAGCATCTGGAACATCAAACATGAAGTTGATGGCCAATGGTGCCTTGCAATTAGCAACGATGGACGGTGCTAACATTGAAATCATTCGCGCAGCTGGTGAGGAAAATGCCTACGCCTTCGGTATGGATACGGATACGGTTTACTCACACTATGAGAAGCACGATTATTCTGCTCAAGGTATTTACGACAACAACCCAGTTTTGCACCGTGTCTTGGATGCGTTGATTGACGGTACGATTCCGAATATCGAAGAAGAAGGACGTGCTGTGTTTGATTCATTGATTCGTGATAATGATGAGTACTTTGTCTTGGGAGATTATGCTTCATACGTTGCAACGCAAACGCGTTTGGGACAAGACTACCAAAACAAGACGGCATGGACGCGTAAGGCGTTGGCGAACATTGCAGCAAGCGGAGAGTTCTCAGCTGACTACACAGTTGCTGAGTATGCTGATGAAATTTGGAATATTCCACACAAGGCGCTTGCACAACAAGAAAGCAAGTAAGGTGTGACCACGATGGAGTTTGATTCATTTTTGGTCGCAAACCGCGATCCGTTTGGAGCAGTTATTGTTGGCGAAACCATCACGTTGCACACGCAAGGACATGCTGAAGAAGTCCGGCTACGTGTTTACGATGACGAAACGGGTAAGGTCACTTGGTACGATTTGCGTGAAGAAGACGAGGATAACTGGGTTGTTGAAATTTCAGCAGCCCATGCCGGTTTGCTTTACTATCGTTTTGAAGTGATTGATGGGTATAACCAGTACTGGTTGGCTGCCCAAGGAAATAACTTGGGTGGGGCAGCTGAAGTTTATGGTATGCATCACGCATCAATTCCTGACTTTCAAATTACGGTGATGGCCGAGTTGGAAGAGTTGCCAGAATGGTATCAGGAGGCGCGTTTCTATCACATCTTCGTTGACCGTTTTAACAACGGAAACAAAGACATGCACGTTAACAATCCAAAGCCAAATTCGTTCATTTATGCGAATAAGCGTGATACGCCATTCTATGTGCGTGATAAGCAAGGTGAGATTGCCCGTTGGGAATTCTTTGGTGGTAACTTCCAAGGAATTGCAGAAAAGCTAGATTACATTCTGGAATTGGGATGTAACGCTATTTATCTGAGCCCGATTTTTGAAGCTAATTCAAATCACCGTTATGGCACATCAGACTATCTGGCGCTAGATCCTATCTTAGGTGACGAGGATGATTTCAAGTTTTTGTTAGATGAGGCGCACAAGCGTGGCATGCACATTATTTTGGATGGTGTGTTTAACCACGTTGGCCAATATTCGCGTTACTTTAATAAGGACGGTCACTTCAAGGAGCCGGGGGCATATCAAGGCCCATCATCAAAGTATTATCACTGGTTTGATTTCACGGATTTCCCAGATGAGTACAATTCGTGGTGGGGTGTGAAGGATTTACCGGTGATTAATAAAAGTGAAGCGAGTTATCGTAAGTTTATTTACGGTGATAAGGACTCGGTGATTAACCACTGGAATAACTTTGGCGTGGATGGCTGGCGTTTGGACGTGGCCGACGAGCTGCCGGATGATTTCATTGCTGGTATTCGTGATCAGATGAGTAAAGAACAAGTGTTGATTGGAGAAGTTTGGGAAGATGCATCGAATAAGGTTGCGTACGACCAGCGCCGTCAATACTTGCTCGGTGGTGGGTTGCAAGCAACCATGCACTATCCTTTGCGAAACCTGATTTTGGATTTCATGCTAGAAGAAATCGATGCACGTGTCTTCACGACCGTTTTGATGACCTTGGAGTCTAACTACCCAAAGAATGCCTTTTTCGGGGCGTTTACGAACATGGGAACACACGACACAAAGCGTTTGTTCACTGAAATGGGTGAAGACGAAGAGAAGTTGAAGCGTGCCTTGGAATTGTGGTTGACGATGCCTGGTGTACCATGTGTTTACTACGGTGATGAGATGGGGATGACGGGTGGTAAGGATCCGGAAAACCGTGGTTACTTCCCTTGGGACGAGCCACGCGGTGAGATTTTCAACAAATTCCAACGCTTGCTACAATCACGACCAACGTGGTGGCAATCAGCGGATTGGTTTGAATGCCACGCGATTGATTCAGATACACTTATTTACGCCTTCCACAAGGATGGGCAACACGAAATGATGCAATTTAGTCGCAAGACTGGGTTAGCTATTATTAAGCAACAATAATTAGAAGAGGTGTAACGTTCTGGCGTTGCACCTCTTTTGTTGTTTGTGTCGAAGCCGGCTACCGACCCTGATTTTAAAATTTCAATTTAATGGAAAAAATAAACAAGCCTAAATCCTAGCCACCACGTATTATACAATGTATAGTATTGTTCAAATAAAGGTATACGGAGAGATTGTGATGCTTGATAAGTTACAAGAGAAGTATGGGTTGACGAGTTTTACGCTTAAAATGATTGGGATTGTGTTGATGGTCGCTGACCACACGCACGAGATGTTTAGTTATGTTGGTGCACCAGATTGGTTGAATATGTTGGGACGTATTGTAGCGCCAATCTTCTTGTTCCTAGCAGCTGAAGGGTTCCACTACACGCACAGTCGTGTTGGTTATTTGCGTAATCTGTTGATTGGTTTCTGGATTACCAATGTGGTGATTATGATCTTGCAACAAGCTTTGCCAAATGATCATGTGGTGATGATTAATTCAATTTTCGGGACGCTGTTCTTAACGATTATTGCCATGTGGACTTGGGATAGTTTGAAGCACCCAAAGCAAGAACCTAAGCGCTTTGCATGGGGATTGTTGGGATTGGCCTTCTTGGTGTTCGGACCAGTTCTGGCGTTGACGTTATTGAACGCCGCGTCAGCAAGCCAAAACATGTTTTTGATTATCTTGAGTTCAAGCGTTATCCCAACTGCACTTACAGTTGAAGGTGGTATTGGTTGGATTTTGCTTGGTCTAGTGTTCCACATTTTCCGCGATAAGCGTTGGATTGGTTTGACGATTTTCGTCATCTTTAGCTTGTTCTTGTTGTGGCAATCAGCCATGCACGGCTTTAGCGATTACCAATGGATGATGATTTTTGCCACACCGTTGCTTGCGTTGTATAACGGCAAGCAAGGACGTAAAGATAAGTGGTTCTTCTACATCTTTTACCCAACGCACATTGCTGTTTTGTACATTATCTCAACGGTATTTTTTGCCCACTAATCCGGGAAATAGGGTAAAATATTAGTATCAATAAGGCATTAACAGGGTAGGGTCATCGTGGCTCTGCCCCTTTCGTGCGTTTAACGCGCGTTTCAAATAGGAGATGATACTGATGAAGATGATTGTTGGTTTGGGAAACATTGGTAAGGAATATGACCGTACGCGTCACAATATTGGCTTTATGACAGTTGATGCGTTGGCAGATAAGTACAGTGCATCCTTTAAGCAAGATGGGGCACATAACGCATTTGTAGCTGATGTGCGTATTGATGGCGAGAAGGTTTTGTTGGTAAAGCCAACGACTTACATGAATGATTCGGGTCGTGCAGTGCGTCCATTGATGGATTACTACGATTTGGACATCGCTGACTTGCTGGTTGTACAAGATGATATGGATATGGATCTTGGCCGTTTGCGTTTGCGTCAAAAGGGTTCAGCCGGTGGTCACAATGGGATTAAGAGTATTGCGCAACACTTGGATACGCAAACTTTCAATCGTTTGAAGTTTGGTATCGGGCACCCTGCTCACGTACAAAAGGCCGTTGTGGACTTTGTCTTGGGCAAGTTTGGTAAGGATGAAGAGCCTGAGATGCTTGGTGGTATTGATAAGTCACTCGACATCTTTGAGGCGTTCGCATCTGGGGCTGACATGCCAACATTGATGAACAAGTTTAACTAAGAGGTACAGCATGGAAATTACAGGTCTACTTCAGCAAGATGCTGAGTTTCAACAACTCGCATCTGGTCTGAAAAAAGGTGGCCGTCATTTGATGACCGGGATTTCCGGCACCGCGCGCACGGTGTATTTGGCGGCATTACAACAAGAAACCCAACGTCCAATGGTTGTGGTTGGTGATAGCCAGTTTCACGCGGATCAATTAGCTGAAGATTTGGCCGCCATGTTGGGTGATGAACACGTCGCGGTTTTCCCAGCTGAGGAAACGTTATCTGCAGAAGTGGCCGTGACATCGTTGGATACGCGATTGGCTCGTGTGCAAGCATTGCACCTATTGCTAACGGATCCACAGGCGGTGGTTGTGACTGGCGTTGCGGGTGTCATGCGATACTTGCCACCAGTTAAGGCGTTTGCGGATGCTGCGATTACGCTTGATTTTGATCATGACTATGAATTAGCTGAGTTGCAGGAGAAGTTGGTTCAGATGGGTTATCAGCGTAATGGATCAGTTGAACAACCGGGTGAATTTGCTGTGCGTGGTTCAATTGTTGATATTTATCCATTGGATGCCGACAATCCGGTGCGTTTGGACTTCTTTGATACGGCATTGGATTCACTACGTAGTTTTGACGCAGAAACGCAACGTAGCCTAGAAAACCTGGACAGCATCACGATTTTGCCAGCAACAGATTTGGTAATTGATGCAGATGATTTGGCAACAGCCACGACGAATTTGGAAGTTGCAATGACCGAAGCCCGCGATAAGTTGGACGGTGCTGATAAGCGTCATTTGACTGAAGCGATGAGCCCATTATTGTCAATGATGAGCCAGGGTGGTTTGTTGCCAGAAATTCGTCAATATTTGCACATCCTTTACCCTGACGCAGTGAGTCTGTTGGATTATTTGCCTGCTGATGGTATCGCGGTGTTTGATGATTATCCACGTGCGTTGGAAAACGCCGATCAAATCACGTTGGATAACCAAAATTGGTGGACGGATGAGATGGCCGAGCAACGCGTCTTGCCAGACCCTGATTTAGGTTGGCAATTGGCAGATTTGGCGCGTGATGTGCAACAAGCTAGTTTGGTATTCTCGCCATTGCAACGTGGAATTGGTCAATTGCGTCAGACAAGTTTGACGAATTTGACGGTGCGTCCAGCGCAACAATTCTTTGGCCAAATGCCAATGCTGAAGAGTGAAGTGGCACGCTGGCAGAAGTCGGGTGAAACCATTATCTTTTTGACGAATACAACCGAGCGACAAGCTAAGTTGGTCCAAACCTTGGCAGACTTTGGTGTCAAAATTAATGAGGTTGCGCCGGATGCTTTGGCGCCCGGGCGAACCCAAGTGACGACCATGCCGCTGAGTGCTGGTTTTGAATTGCCAGCCCAAAAGTTGATTGTGTTGACAGAACGTGAATTGTTCCAGCAAGTTCGCAAGAAGGCTCCTAAGCGCCAAACGCTATCAAACGCGGAACGTATTAAGAGTTATAACGAGCTAAAGCCCGGTGACTATGTGGTTCACGTGAACCACGGTGTCGGTGTCTATGAAGGCATGCAAACGATTGAAAACCGTGGCGTTAAGCAGGACTACATCACGATTGCCTACCAAAAGGATGCGAAGATTTTCATTCCGGTCACGCAATTGGACTTGGTACAAAAGTATGTCGGCGCGGCTGAGAAGGCCCCTAAGATTAATAAGTTGGGTGGCACGGAATGGCAGAAGGCGAAGGCCAAGGTTGCTAAGAAGGTTGAAGACATTGCGGATGAATTGCTCCAGCTATATGCCGAGCGTGAGTTGAAGCAAGGGTATGCCTTCGCACCAGATGATGATGTCATTCGCGCCTTTGAAGATGCTTTCCCATACCCTGAAACCCCTGATCAAATTCGTTCAACGAAGGAAATCAAGGCTGATATGGAAAAGTCGCGTCCGATGGATCGCTTGTTGGTCGGGGATGTTGGTTTTGGTAAGACGGAAGTTGCCTTGCGCGCAGCCTTTAAGGCGGTGCACGATGGTAAGCAAGTTGCGATGCTGGTGCCAACGACAATTTTGGCCCAGCAACACTATGAATCAATGTTGAGTCGTTTTGATGGGTTTGGTGTTAACGTGGCCATCATGTCTCGTTTCCAAACTAAGAAACAAATGGACGAGACAAAGGAAGGGCTGAAGAACCACACAATTGATGTCGTGGTCGGTACGCACCGTATTTTGTCTAAGGATATTGAGTTTGGTGACTTGGGCTTGTTGATTATCGACGAGGAACAACGTTTTGGTGTGAAACACAAGGAACGTTTGAAGGCATTGCAAACGAATGTTGACGTCTTGACGCTAACTGCCACGCCAATCCCACGTACTTTGAACATGGCGATGGTCGGCGTTCGCGATTTGTCTGTTATTGAAACACCGCCGGCCAACCGTTATCCAATTCAAACGTATGTTATGGAACAAAATGGGCGTGTGACGGCAAGCGCGATTGAACGAGAAATGGCGCGTGGCGGCCAAACGTATTACCTCCACAACCGTGTGGAAGATATTGAACAAGTCACGGCGATGATTGAGTCCTTGGTACCGGATGCGCGGGTTGGTTATATCCACGGTCAAATGACCGAGGCCCAAATGGAAGGTATTCTGGTTGATTTCATTAACCGTGAATACGACGTTCTGGTGACGACAACCATTATCGAAACAGGTGTGGACATTCCAAACGCGAATACGCTGTTTGTTGAAAATGCTGATCACATGGGTCTGGCACAACTTTATCAGTTGCGTGGTCGCGTTGGTCGTTCAAACAATATTGCCTATGCGTACTTTACGTATCCGGGAACGCGTTCGTTGAACGAGGAAAGCGAAAAGCGTTTGACGGCCATTCGTGATTTCACGGAGCTAGGTTCTGGTTTTAAGATTGCGATGCGTGATTTGTCGATTCGTGGTGCGGGTGACCTACTGGGTCAATCACAACACGGCTTCATTAACGCGGTTGGATATGATTTGTACACGCAAATGTTGAATGAAGCCGTTGCTGAAAAGCAAGGTAAGCGTAAGCAAACGTTCGATGCCGAACTTGATGTGCAAGTTGAAGCGTACTTGCCGGCCGACTATGTAGCAGATGGTCCACAAAAGATTGATTTGTATCAACGTATTCGTAAGGCTAAGACATCCGCTGAGTTCGAAGAAATTGAAGATGATTTGTTGGATCGCTTTGGCGAGTTGCCAGAAGCTGCGCAACGTTTATTGTTGGTTGGACGTCTTAAGGCGGCAGCTGACCGCGTTGGTATTGCAACGATTCGTCGTGACTTTAAGCGTCAAAACATTTTGGTTGTGACGTTCGATGCCCGTTCAAAGTTTACGGCGCAACAGTTTACCCAAGCGTTGGCACTAGCCAAGGTGCGTGGCCAGGTTGTCGTGCCAGATCCAGTTAAGGCTGAAGTGCCAATTCAACCAAATCAAACGGCTGAAGAATGGCTAACAGGCTTGTTGACGGTGTTTAACACGCTAGCTCCTGAAGAAGGAGTTGCCAATGCCTAAAACAAGTCAGAATTTGATGGCCGGTGCCGGTGTTTTAGCGGTGTCAGGCTTAATCGCCAAGGTGCTGAGCGCGGTGTATCGCGTGCCGTTCCAAAACCTAGTCGGTAATACTGGTTTCTATGTTTATCAGCAGGTCTACCCAATCTACGGTATCGGTATGGTGCTAGCCTTGAGTGGTTGGCCATTGTTTATTTCAAAAATCATTACAGAGCAACCGGATGAAATGCATCAACAACTGGTGGCACGACGTTTGTTTTGGTCGCTAGTTGGCATTAGCGCCGTGTTATTCACGATTGTGTATGGCGGTGCGGCGCCCTTGTCATTGCTGATGGGTGGCGATTTGAAATTGTACCCAGTTGTACGCGCTGTTGCCTGGATGTTCTGGTTCATGCCATTTTTGGCAATCGGACGTGGTTATGCGCAAGGGCAATTGAACATGGTGCCGACAGCAATGTCACAAGTGATTGAACAAATTGTCCGGGTGGCGATTATTATCGGGGTGGCCTGGTGGGGTGTTCAAGCCAACTGGTCCGTCTATCGGATTGGTGAGTGGGCAACCTTTGGTGCAACGATTGCCGGACTAGCCGCAACGTTATTCTTAGCAACGTCGCTACGTCACATTTGGTCACTGCCGATTGATGAGACAGTCAAGCAGAAGAAAACATTAAGCTGGCGCCATTTATTTGGTCGTTTGTGGCGTGAAGGTGGGTTGTTAGCGATGCTAGCGGCATTGTTGGTTTTGTTGCAACTGGTTGATTCGTTCTCAACAAAGTTATTGCTACAAGACGCCGGATTAACAGCACACCAGGCTGAGTTCACTAAGGGAATTTATGATCGTGGTCAACCGTTGGTTCAATTGGGGATGGTCTTGGCAACTGGTCTTGGCACATCATTGTTGCCGGCCTTGCGCCAGCATGTCATTCGACGTGATGAACAAGCGTTGCGTAATGATTTCCAATTGACGATGCGACTTTCTATTTTACTTTCCGGTGTTGCGACGGTTGGATTGGTGGCCATTATGCCATCGGTTAATCAATTGTTGTTTGGTTCATCAGCTGGCAGTGACGCACTGGCGCTGTTCACGATTAGCATTGTGCCGGCGACACTGATTGTTGTGTCGACAAGTGTTTTACAAAGTTTTGATAAGACGCGTGGCTTGGGCTGGTTTGTCTTACTAACCATGTTAGTGAAAGCGGGGCTTAACATCTGGTTGGTACCAATTTTTGGTATCGCTGGTGCGTCGCTGGCAACGGTTGGCGCATTGCTCCCATTCTTAATATTTACGCTCGTTCGCTTGCCAAAAAGCCTGTGGATAAGTTGGGTGCCAAAGAAATGGTGGCGCAAATTGATTGCAATTTTACTCGCGGTTGGCATTTTGGCCCGTCTTGCGTATATACTAGGGCATAGCCTAGTTGGTGCGACGCGCCTGGCGAGTGTTTTGACGACAGTCGTTGGAGTGGGTGTCGGTGCAACTGCCTTTGTTTTAATGTTGTGGTGGACAGCACTACTGGAAGAGGCAGAGTGGGATGCTTTGCCTAAAGGTCGCCAAATTTATCAGTTTATAAATCGAGGAAGAAAATAATGCGTTTGGATAAGTATTTGAAGGTTTCACGTATCATTAAGCGCCGTACGGTTGCTAAGGAAATCGCCGATCAAGGTCGTATTGATATCAATGGTAAGACAGCGAAGTCTTCCAATGACGTTAAGACGGGTGACGAGTTGACGATTCGTTTTGGAAACAAGACATCTGTACTTAAGGTTGAAAGTACGGCCGAAGTTGTGCGTAAGGAACAAGCAGAACACATGTATAGCATTGTGTCAGAATCATACGAGCAAGACTTCAGTAACGAAGAAAATTAAGTAAGATGAAAAGACGCCCAAAATAGGGCGTCTTTTTTTAGTAAATGTTATAAAAATGTGGTGAAAGGTGCTTGTGGATAACTATCCGTTAGGTTTTGATACGAAAAGGTTAAGGAAAGGTAATCCTGCTTAAGATTATCCGGTGTCTACTGTACAGTAAGAGCATAGGAGAATTGGTTAATGGTGTAGGTCTAAATTAGAGTGTCCGCTCAAATTATCTCGGGGAGGTCAGCGGAATGATGGCAGTTAACAAACAATCAAATATCACGCCGCTGAACGCTAAGAGCGCCAACCAATTAAATCTTGAAGAGCGCAAGATGCGTTACCATCAAGTAGTGCACTTACGTCGCCGTGTTGTATTAGTCGCGGTGATGGTCGTTGTCACGATTTTCGCGATGGTTAATTACCATACGCAGTACGTTAAGTACGAGGCGGCTTCTCAGAGTCTTGAGACAGCGAAGTCAAACCTAGATAAGGCCAACAAAACTAATGCGAACCTCAAACAAGAAGTTAAAGACTTGGGCGATAATTCGTATCTGGAAAAGCTGATTCGTGAAAAGTACATGTACAGTAAAGACGGTGAAGTTGTCTTCAACTTACCGGGTGAATAAATAATAATCAACAAAAGGGACAATCAGACGACTGATTGTCTTTTTATTTTTCGATTAGCGATATAATAATGGCAAGTATTAAATAACGGGAGAGAATCATGCAAGATAAAGTTGTGCGAGCTAATTTAACGCGAATGATTCGGGAAGAAAGATTATTTGATAAACGTGACCATGTGTTGGTGGCAGTTTCGGGTGGTCAAGACTCACTGCATGTTTTGCGTTGGCTAACGGACAATTCATTGCCGACTGATATTCAACCAATTGTGAGTGCGGCATACATCAATCATCAATTGCGTACGGATGCGGATGCCGAGCAAGCCTTAGTCGAACGCGTATTTGCGCAAATACCTAATTTGGCAAGCGCGACGATTCGCCAGCTCACTTGGAATGCGGTGCCGACGACTGGTGTTGAAGAATTGGCACGCGAAAAGCGTTACGAGGCATTGGTCGCCATCGCACGTGAAGTTGGTGCGAACGCAATTGTCACGGCCCACCATAAGGGTGATCAGGTCGAAACAATTTTGTACAAGTTGGCACGCGGCAGTCGTTTGACGCAGTTGTTGGGGATGGCCAAAAAGCAACAGTTGCAGGGTGATATTGATTTGATTCGTCCGGTGTTGCAACTTGATAAAGCGATGCTGGGTCAGTTGGTCAATGAACCGCTAGTTGAATGGGTTGAAGACTATACAAATGCGGATGAAACGTTTGCCCGCAATCGTATGCGACATACTGTTGTGCCGGCACTAGAAGAAATTAACGAGCAAACAAAGGACCACGTCATTGCATTCGCTGATCAACTTGCGGCATTACAGAAGCTGGCGAGTGGTTCGATTAATGTGCACGTAAAGGCGTTAGAAGATGGTCGCTTGGATTGGCGCGTCGACGAGGCGGTCTTGTTACTGGTGTTGCAGACGTGGTTGACTAAAAAACACGTTTTTGCTGTAAAAGATAGTCAGTTAACACAAGCAATTCAGTTAATGCGCAATCCGAATGTTAACCGAGGTTTCATTGACCTTGGGAATGGCTTGCAGTTAGAACGTTTCGAAAACTACTTATTGCTTTCACGAAAAGAATAAAGCGTTCACATTTCTTTTAGGTGTAGCACTAAACATTTACCATCAAACATGGTATTCTTAATGCTATGTAACGATAGGGGAATTAAGATTTAGGAGATTGAAAAGACATGAACCAATGGGACATGAATAACGATATCGAGCGTGTGCTTTATAGCGAAGCTGATATTGCCGAAGCAGCAGAGCGTGTTGGTAAGCAACTGGCTGCCGATTACGAAGGACGTACACCAATCATTTTGTCAGTTTTGAAGGGTGCCGTACTTTGGACGGTCGACGTTATGCGTCACATGCAATACGCTGAAGTTGAATTTATCGACGTTTCTAGTTATAACGGTGGCGTTGCTTCATCAGGTGAAGTTCAAATGGTCACTGATTTGCAAACCGACATTTCAGGTCGCGATATCATCATTATGGAAGACATCGTCGACACTGGTCGTTCATTGAAGTTCATGATCGACTTGTTGATGGAACGTGGTGCGAAATCAGTTAAGGTTGCCAGCTTGCTTGATAAGAAGGAAGGCCGTGTTGTTGAAGCAACGGTTGATTACATCGGTTTCGATGTTCCAAAGGCGTTCGTAGTTGGGTACGGTTTGGATTACAAGCAACTGTACCGTAACTTGCCATATGTTGGTGTCTTGAAGCGTGAAGTTTATGATCCTGCCCACGCGGACAAGGTCGATACAATCGACATCACGCCTGAGCACTAATTTCTGTCTCGGAAACATAATAATGATGCAACGAAGGTAGTAGTAACTATCTGTAGGAGGAATAGATGAAGAATCAACGAAACGGCAATTTTGTCCGGAATAGTTTGTTCTACGTAATCGTAGTCCTCGGTATTATGGGTTTGATTTACTGGGTAGCCGGTCCTTCTCAAACGACTAGTACGAAGACTATCTCTACGTCGACATTCATGACGGAATTGCGCGACAAGAAGATTAAAACCATCACGATTCAACCTGGCGCTGGTGTTTATGACGTTAAGGGTGAATATCGTAAGGCACAAACAGATAAGAGTTCAAAGGATGATTCTCTTGTCTCACTAGTTGGTGGTGCTTCAAATAAGGTGACAGGATTCGAAACCCAAGTCATTAGCAACGATCCAATTATGGAGAGTTTGCAAAAGGCTGCGGATAAGACGAAGACTGAAATCACAACAAAGCCAGAAGCTTCAAACTTCTGGGGTAACATGGCCATTTCATTCTTGCCAATCTTGTTGATGATTGGTGTGTTCTACTTGATGATGGGTGGCATGAGCCAAGGCGGACAAGGCGGTCGTGGCAACATGATGGGCTTCGGCAAGTCAAAGGCTAAGCCAGCTGATCCTTCAGAGAACAAGGTTCGCTTTGCGGACGTTGCTGGTGCTGAAGAAGAAAAGCAAGAATTGGTTGAAGTTGTTGAATTCTTGAAGGATCCTAAGAAGTTCTTGAAGTTGGGAGCTCGTATCCCATCTGGTGTTCTTCTTGAGGGGCCTCCAGGAACAGGTAAGACATTGTTGGCCCGTGCCGTTGCCGGTGAAGCTGGCGTACCATTCTTCTCAATTTCAGGTTCTGACTTTGTGGAGATGTTCGTCGGTGTCGGTGCCAGCCGTGTCCGTGATTTGTTTGATAACGCTAAGAAGGCTGCGCCATCAATCATCTTTATCGATGAAATTGATGCGGTCGGTCGTCAACGTGGCGCCGGCATGGGCGGTGGTCACGATGAGCGTGAGCAAACGTTGAACCAAATGTTGGTTGAAATGGACGGGTTCTCAGGTAGCGAAGGTGTCATTGTAATGGCCGCTACTAACCGTTCAGATGTCTTGGACCCAGCTTTGCTTCGTCCAGGTCGTTTCGACCGAAAGATTTTGGTTGGTCGTCCAGACGTTAAGGGTCGTGAGGCAATCTTGCACGTCCACGCTAAGAACAAGCCATTGGCTGACGACGTGGATTTGAAGGAAATTGCTAAGCAAACACCTGGTTTCGTCGGAGCCGACTTGGAAAACTTGTTGAACGAAGCGGCCTTGTTGGCTGCTCGTCAAAACCACGATACGATTTACGCCAAGGACGTGGATGAAGCTGAGGACCGTGTTATTGCGGGACCAGCTAAGAAGGACCGTGTTGTTTCTGCTAAGGAACGTGAGACGGTTGCTTACCACGAAGCTGGTCACGCCATCGTTGGTTTGGTTTTGAATGAAGCTCGTGTTGTCCACAAGGTAACGATTGTGCCACGTGGACGCGCCGGCGGATATGCAATCATGTTGCCACGTGAAGACCAAATGTTGATGAACAAGACGGACGCCATGGATCAAATTGCTGGTTTGATGGGTGGACGTGCGGCCGAAGAAATCATCTTCGACCAACAATCATCAGGTGCCTCAAACGACTTTGAGCAAGCAACTAACATTGCCCGCTCAATGGTTACGGAATATGGTATGTCAGACAAGCTTGGTATGGTACAACTTGAGAATGGTGGTCAACCATTCTTGGGTCGTTCATACGGTGAGTCAGCTGCCTACTCTGACGAGACAGCTCGTTTGATTGACGAAGAAGTTCGTCGTATTACGACTGAGGGTTACAACAAGGCGCACGAAATCATCGAAGAGTACAAGGACAAGCACGCAGCAATTGCGAAGGCTTTGTTGGAGTACGAGACGTTGGATGAGAAGCAAATCTTGAGCTTGTTCGAAACTGGTAAGATGCCAGAGACGACCAAGGTTGAAAAGAATGTTGAAACGCCAATGTCATATGATGAAGCTAAGGAAGCTGCCAACAGCAAGTTGACAGCCGACGAGGATGCACAACCAGCTGTTAAGGTTGAAGTTTTGCAACCACGTAAGCTTGATCAAGAATAATGAATGTTAGAGACGTGAATGAGTAATCGTTCACGTCTCTTTTCTATATGGTGAATGTGTTAAACTGGTAGACAGAAATATACGAAAAATAAGAGGCATGAAAAGATGACAGATACACTTGTACGTGCGGTGACGACTGACGGAAACTTCCGTGCGATTGCCATCGACGCAACAGAAATGATGCGTGAAGTTGCAACGTTCCACGAAGCATCACAATTGGGTACGACGGTTCTTGGTCGTGCATTGTTGGGTTCTTTGATGGTTTCAAACGCTGTCTTGAAGGGTGAAGAACGCTTGGCAGTTGTCATGGACGGTAACGGTCCAGTGGGTAAGATTGTTGTTGAAGCATCAGCACAAGGTGAAGTGCGTGGTTACGTTACGAACCCAACTGTTGAATTGCCATTGACGGCGATGGGACAACAAGACGTTGCTGGAGCTGTTGGTAACAACGGATTCTTGTCAGTGACCAAGGATTTTGGTGAAGGTGAGCCATTTACGGGTCAAGTACAATTGGTAACTGGTGAGATTGGGGATGATTTGACTTACTACATGGCCAAGTCAGAACAAATTCCTTCTGCCGTTGCGGTTTCAGTTTTGGTTGATCCTGATGGTACAGTTGCTGCCGCTGGTGGGTTTATGATTTCAGCATTGCCAGATGCAGCTGATGAGGATATTACAGCTTTGGAAGAGAAGTTGGCCCATGTACCAGCTATCTCATCACAATTGCTTGAAGGTCACGCCCCAATGGATTTGTTGGCTAACTTGTTTGGTAAAGATAACGTTAAGCAATTGACGACGACTGAAGTATCTCTTTACCCTGAAATTTCAAAGCGCGAGTATGAGCGCATGTTGGCTACTTTGCCAATGAAGGATTTGCAAGAAATGCTTGATGAAGACCACGGTGTCGAAGTGGTTGATCGCTTTACGGGCAAGAAGATTCAATTCGACGAGGCGGAGTTGGCAGGTATTATTGCAGCTAAGGATGCCGAAGGATTGTAATTTTGGGCGAGGCACTTGCAAAAAGTGGCCAATATTGGCAAACTAATAAGTATCTGTGGTAGAAATACCAACACAAATTATTGAAAGAAAAAGAGGCAACATAATGGCTGACCAAGAAGTGTCATTGAATGACCAAATGATCGCACGCCGTGACAAGATGGCTGAAATGCGCGAAGCTGGCATGGATCCATTCGGACACCGCTTTGAGCGTTCACACACGGCTGCAGAATTGCACGAGTTGTATGACAACGCAACTGCAGAAGATTTGGAAGAGCAAGCTATCGAAGTAACTATCGCTGGTCGTATGATGACGAAGCGTCGTTCAGGAAAGATTAGTTTTGCGGATATTAAGGACCGTTCAGGACGTGTCCAAGTCTTTGTGCAAAAGCCAGTTGTAGGTGAAGAGCAATACGAGTTGTTGAAGAAGGCTGACTTGGGAGATATCCTTGGTTTCACTGGTACGGTTATGAAGACGCGTGCTGGTGAGTTGTCAATCAACGTCACGTCAATCACACACTTGTCAAAGGCTTTGCGTCCATTGCCAGACAAGTACCACGGTTTGACTGACGTGGAGACTAAGTACCGTCAACGTTACTTGGACTTGATTGCTAACGACGATTCATTCGACCGCTTTGTTAAGCGTTCAAAGATCATTACGGCTATTCGTCACTACTTGGATGGCGAAGGCTTTATTGAAGTTGAGACGCCAATGCTTCAAAACGAAGCTGGTGGTGCGTCAGCTCGTCCATTTATCACACACCACAACGCTTTGGATATCGACTTGTACATGCGTATCGCATTGGAGTTGCACTTGAAGCGTTTGATTGTTGGTGGCATGGAACGTGTTTATGAAATTGGTCGTGTCTTCCGTAACGAAGGAATGGACCCTAAGCACAACCCTGAATTCACGGTTATCGAAACGTATGCTGCATACTGGAACTTTGAAGATGTCATGGTAGAAACTGAGAACATCATCAAGGCCGCTGCAGCAGCTGTAACTGATGACTTGAAGATTACGTACCAAGGTCACGATATCGACTTGGCAAAGCCATTTGCTCGTAAGCACATGGTTGATTTGATCAAGGAAGAGACTGGCGTAGACTTCTGGCAACCAATGACGTTGGAAGAAGCACGTGCTATCGCTGACGAAAAGGGTGTTAAGTATGAACAATACTGGGGTGTTGGGCACATCATCAACGAGTTCTTCGAGACGTTTGTTGAGGATACGTTGATTCAACCTACATTCGTTTACGGACACCCAGTGGATGTATCACCATTGGCCAAGAAGAACGAAGAAGACGACCGCTTTACGGATCGCTTCGAATTGTTCATCGTCGGTGCTGAATATGGTAATGCCTTTACTGAATTGAACGACCCAATTGACCAACGTGAGCGTTTTGAAGCACAAGCTGCAGAACGTGCCGCTGGTAACGATGAGGCGGAAGGTATTGACGAAGACTTTATCGAGGCTTTGGAATACGGTATGCCACCTACTGGTGGATTGGGAATCGGAATCGATCGTTTGGTTATGTTGTTGACTGATACAGATACGATTCGTGACGTTTTGTTGTTCCCAACAATGCGTTAATAACAATTAATAATTAAGGAGCGATGCCTAGATTTGGGCATCGCTCTTTTTTGCGCAAAATATATGCAACAAAGTTTGAAGAAAGTGTTGACAATTGGTAACTGTATCTGTAATATAGATTAAGTTGTTACGGGGTACGAGTTATCCGCGGGACACACTTCAAAAAATTATCTTCAAATAAGTTGTTGACATTCGTTTCATCAACTGTTAAGATATATAAGTTGTCTGATGAGACAACGACGTAGGTCATTGAAAACTGAATATCGTTTCGATGAAACAAATGTGTAGGGT
>JQAY01000012.1:4952-78911 GCA_001436895.1 Weissella confusa | reverse complement strand
GGGAGAGCACCTGCCTTACAAGCAGGGGGTCACAGGTTCGATCCCTGTAACGTCCATCCTAACCACCAGTTACCTGGTGGTTTTTTTGTGCCATCAATTATCACAATTTACACACAAAGTTCATTTATTCTGGAAATTGCGCATAAGACGGGCGTTCTTTCTGATATAATAGTTCTTAGTTAGTTTTTATTTACCGCTTTAGTTAGCGGGTGAAAATAGTATGCTAGCACATTTAACAGATGTGTCAGGAAGGAAGTCGAAACATGTCAGATTATGCTGTGAAGTACGAATTGCTTCACGTTGAAAAGCATACTGGTGCACGTTTGGGTAAGATTACGACACCACACGGTGAAGTAATGACCCCAATGTTCATGCCAGTTGGTACACAAGCGACCGTTAAAAATGTCTCACCACGCGAATTGAAGGAGATTAAGTCTCAATTCATTTTGTCTAACACTTACCACTTGTGGGTACGTCCTGGTGATGAGTTGATTGCTGAAGCTGGTGGTTTGCACAAGTTTATGAATTGGGATGGCCCAATTTTGACTGATTCTGGTGGTTTCCAAGTTTGGTCATTGTCAGAGCGTAACAACATTAAGGAAGAGGGTGTCACTTTCCGTAACCACGTGAATGGTGAAGAAATGTTCCTTTCTCCAGAAGTTGCGATGCGAATCCAAAATAACTTGGGTTCTGACGTGATGATGCAATTGGATGAAGCGATTCCATACTTCGAAACGTATGATTACGTGAAGAACTCAGTTGAGCGTACATCACGCTGGGCTGAGCGTGCTATGGCAGCACACCGTCGTCCGGAGGATCAAGCGTTGTTTGGTATCGTACAAGGTGCTGGATTCCGTGAGCTACGTAAGCAATCAGCTCGTGACTTGGTTTCACTTGATTTACCTGGTTATGCCGTAGGTGGTTTGTCAGTTGGTGAAACGAAGGAAGAAATGAACCGTGTGCTAGACTTCACGGTGCCATTCTTGCCTGAGAATAAGCCACGCTACTTGATGGGTGTGGCGGCACCTGACTCATTGATTGACGGTGCCATCCGTGGTATCGACATGTTTGATTCGGTTTTGCCAACGCGTATCGCTCGTAAGGGAACGTTGATGACATCTAAGGGTCGTATCGTGATTACGAACTCAAAGTACAAGAATGATTTTTCTTTGATTGACCCTGAGACGGAAGACTACGGTTCACAAAACTTTACGAAGGCATACTTGCACCACTTGTTTAAGGCTGATGAGTTGTATGCACAAAACATCGCCTCAGTGCACAATTTGCGTTACTTGTTGAAGCTCATGGAAGACATGCGCCAAGCAATTGCGGAAGATCGACTACTTGAGTTCCGTGAAGAGGTTATGGCCAACTACGGTTATAACAACGCAAATGCCCGTCTGTTCTAATTACTGTTATTAAAATTTTAGGAGATTTACTACTATGTCAATGAACATTTTGATTTTGATTGTCTTCGTGGCAGCTATGTACTTTATCATGATTCGCCCACAACAAAAGGCGCAAAAGACGCGTCAAGAGATGATCAACAACGTACAACCAGGTGCCGAAGTGGTTACTATCGGTGGTTTGCACGGTAAGATTGCTGGTGTTAACAAGGAAGCTAAGACTTTCGATTTGGATGCTGAAGGTGTTATCTTGGTATTCGAGTTGTCAGCTATCCGCCAAGTTGTTAAGGCTGCTGAGAGTAAGACTGAAGCTGTTGAAGCACCAGTTGCTGAAGAAGTTAAGGCTGAAGAGCCAGCTTCAGAAGACGAAAAGTAATTTTTTAGAATTCGAGTTGCAATGCGCAACTTGAATTCTTTTTATTAGCTGGCAAGAAAGGAGGTTATCATGGCTGATTTGCTAGAGATACCAGTGCATTTAAAAACAGATCGACAAATTATTCACGTGGATATGGATGCATTTTATGCCCAAGTGGAAATCCGTGATAATCCCGCGCTGGCAAATGTGCCATTAATTCTGGCGCATGACCCGCGTAAGAATGGTGGCCGTGGTGTGGTGGCGACAGCTAACTATGTTGCGCGAAAGTTGGGCGTGCATTCAGCAATGAGTGCAGCCGAAGCATTACGATTAGCACCGAACGCAACGTTCTTAGACCCTAACTTTGAAAAGTACCGTGCTGTGTCACAGCAAGTTCATGATATTTTTCAACGTTACACAGATAAGGTTGAACCAATTGCGTTTGATGAGGCTTATCTTGATGTTACTGAGAATAAAACGGGGCATACCAATGCAGTGGCACTGGCCCACGAATTACAGCAAACTATTTTTGCAGAATTGTCATTGACGAGTTCAGTTGGTATTTCATTCAATAAATTCTTAGCGAAGTTATCATCTGAACATAATAAGCCGGTTGGTCTCACGGTTGTCCGTGAGGCGGATATTCGTGCATTTTTAGATGCGCTACCAATTGAAGATGTGCGTGGTGTGGGACAGAAAACGGCGATAAAGATGCACGAACTTGGTGTGGATACGGGGCGTGACTTATACGAGATGGACCAGACAACATTGACCCAGCATTTTGGTCGAATGGGCTATGATTTTTATCGTCGTATTCGTGGTGTTGATGATCGCCCAGTTGAATGGCAGCGTGAGCGTAAGTCAATTGGTAAAGAGCATACGTACGGGCCATTCTTAGACACTGAGGAGCAGATTGAGGCAGAGTTTAAACGATTGGCCGAGCGACTAGAACAGTCACTTAAACGACGCGGTATGCACGGTAAAACACTGGTCTTGAAAGTACGTGATGAAGACTTTGATACAGAGACACGTCGCTTTACTCAGACGGATTTCTTACCGAATGACGCTACGGAATTTGTGCGTTTGGCGCAGGACATTTGGGAAGAGCTAGGTGGGTATCAAAAGCCGATTCGCTTGCTTGGGTTAACGATGACCAACTTAGCGCCACTGACCTTTGAAAATATTCCACTGAATCTGTATGATAACTAACCACAACGCGTTTTTACGGCCATTTTCTGCTATACTAATAAAAGCAACGTAAGTAAACTAGATAGAATAGAGAAAGCAACATGACAGCGCAAACAGCAATTTTAGCGCAAATTAAGGCGGCGGATACGATTATTATTCACCGTCATCAACGTCCAGACCCTGACGCATTTGGTTCACAACTTGGTCTTGCTGAATTGATTAAGACATCATTCCCGAATAAGCATGTCCATGTTGTGGGTAAGCAAGTGCCTAGCTCAGCTTGGATGGGTGAGATGGAAGATATTCCAGATTCACTTTATGATAACGCCTTAGTTATTGTTACCGATACGGCTAATGAACCACGTATTGATGACCGCCGTTTTGATTACGGTAAGACGTTAGTTAAGATTGACCACCACCCTAATGAAGACCCATATGCAGATTTTAATTGGGTTGAAGAGGGTGCGTCATCAACATCAGCTTTGATTTACGCCTTCTACAAGGAATTTGAAGACGAATTGAAGTTGTCTGATGCGGGTGCGTCATATTTGTATGCTGGAATTGTCGGCGATACAGGCCGCTTTTTGTATGCAACGAAGTCTGAAACGATGCAGGTTGTGGCAGATTTGATGAAATATGATTTTGATTGGTTCGAGATTAACCAACGCATGGATACGATTTCACTTGAAGCTGCCCGTGCATCAGCTTACGTTTATAGCAATATGGTCATGACTGAAAATGGCTTTAACTATATTATTTTGACGAATGAAGTCGTAGAGAGTTTCGATCTTGGCGAATTTGGTACCGCATTTATCGTGCCATTGCTAGGAAAGATTAACACGGCGAAGGCCTGGGCTGTTTTTGAGCAGCAAGATGAAGGGTACTTCCGCGTACGACTCCGTTCACGTAACACGGTGATTAACGAAATTGCTAAGCGTCACGGCGGTGGTGGACACAAGTTTGCCTCAGGTGCCTTAGCAAAGGATATGGATGAAATTAACGATATCATTCGTGAAGCCGATCAAACATTGAAGGAGCAAACAGAAGCATAATGGCGAAGTTTACTGACTACAACCTACGATCAGAAATTTACACAGCGTTGGAAGAAATTCGTTTCACAACGCCTACTAAGGTGCAAGAACGCTTGATTCCAGTTGTCATGCAAGGACGTTCAGTCGTTGGACAATCACAAACGGGATCTGGTAAGACGCACACATTTTTGATTCCTATTTTCCAAAAGTACGACCCATCAGTTCAAAAGGTGCAAGCCGTTATTACAACGCCTTCACGTGAATTGGCACAACAAATCTATGCAGCGGCTAAGCAATTGGGAACTGGTTTCCCAGTTGATCAACAACCACGCATTGGTTTGTACGTTGGTGGTACTGACAAGGCGCGTCAATTGCACCAATTGGAAAGCTCACAACCACAAATTGTTATCGGAACACCTGGTCGTATCAAGGACTTGTATACGGCTGGTGCATTGGATATCCACACGGCTGACACATTGGTTGTCGACGAAGCGGATATGACGATGGACTTGGGATTCTTGCCTGAAGTTGACGCGATTGCTGGTGCGATGCCAGAAGATTTGCAAATGTTGGTCTTCTCAGCAACGATTCCACAAAAGTTGCAACCATTCTTGAAGAAGTACCTAACGAACCCAGTTATTGAAGAAATCCCAACGGAAACGGTTATCGCCCCAACTATCACGAACTTGTTGGTTGGTACGAAGGGAATGAAGAAGGACGACTTGGTATACGAGTTGTTGACGATGGGTAATCCATACATGGCTTTGGTCTTCACAAACACGAAGGAACGTGCCCGTGAGTTGACGAAGGCTTTGCGTAACCGTGGTTTGAAGGTTGCTGAAATTCACGGTGGTATCCAACCACGTGAACGTAAGCGTACCATGCAACAAATCCAACACTTGGATTACCAATACGTCGTAGCCACTGACTTGGCTGCCCGTGGTATCGATATTCCTGGTGTGTCATTGATTATCAACGATGGTATTCCAACTGAATTGGAGTTCTTCGTGCACCGTGTTGGTCGTACTGGCCGTAACGGTATGGAAGGAACTGCGATTACGATTTACAACCCTGATGAGGAAGATCGCGTGCAAGCGGTTGAAGCCATGGGTGTTGAATTCGAGCCGATGACGTACTCACACGGTGAGTTGAAGCCTGGTTACGACCGTCGCCGTCGTAAGCAACGTTCAAAGTCAACGGTTAAGCTTGACCCAACGATGATTGGAATGGTCAAGAAGAAGAAGAAGAACGTTAAGCCTGGTTACAAGCGTCAAATTAAGGCAGCGATTGCCCGCGACGCAAAGTACAAGAAGCGTGTCGAAGAGCGTCAATCACTCCGCGCTGCGAAAAAGGCGAAGAAGAAGGCGAACGAGAAGTAAGTTTTTATAGTTAAAAACAGGTTCACACTTAGAGTGTGGACCTGTTTTTTGGTTAATAATCAATATTGAGTTGGTTCAAGGACCTGTTTTAGTGCCACATTGAGTTGTTCATAGTCTGCAAGTGAGAACTCAAGATATATTTTTTCTAAGTACTGACCATGTCCATCATCGCGGTATACAACCTGCATATGATAGATTGGGCCGTTTACCTGGCTAATGTAGTTATTAATTGCCTGTAGTAAATCGAATCCTTGAAAATAGTTATCTCTAGCAAATAAACGAGAGATATGAACGAATTGAGAATCATTTAATTTGACTATCCGAACTGTATTTGTGGGGATGTTGTTCATTTCTTGATAGCTAGTTATCAATGATTTGAAATAATCCATCTAAATGACTCCTTATAGGTCGTAATAAAATATAAGCAACTATCATTTTGAGTCCTTAGAAGCCAGTACAACAATGACAATAATTGCAATTGCAGACGTTGACTTAACCAAAAAGTGCCATATTGAAGGCCAGGCAGGGTTTATAAAAATATCGATTAGGAAATCGAAAACCAATATTAATGCCCAAAATAAGATGGGTCTCATTATTTTGCCCCTTTAGTTATGTGATATTCTTTGTACATATTACCGATTAGGACGGCAACCCAAAATACGAGTAAATAGATTTTGCGGCAGTTAGTTAACTCGGTTATGCCTGGGAAAAAGAGACCCAAAATCAGCATTGCTAAAAACAAAGTACCCATGACTGTTGCGCTTTTACGTAAACTGTATATAAACCACATCTAACGACTCCTTTGCCTTGCTAAATCATACTTAAACAATATCAAAAGGAAGTAAGATGCAACTATGCATTAATTAACACGAAGTCAATAGAAAGTTATGCGTAGAAAAAACACCGCGACCGCTCGCGGTGTTGACTGTTTAACTAAAGGGTGAAGAGTGACGCATAATTTGGTACGTTCGATGGTTTGGCTTATGGTAGGTCTTACTGATATTAGCACTAATTGGCTTAGGGACATCGGTTAGATCAATCCAACGCGATGCTTTCACGTAAGACCCGCGATGCTGCAAGACGATAATATTGTCTTTGTGTGGTGAGTCAATCAAGCCCATTGTTACGCTTACAATTTCTGTATTTTCACCAAACGGATCACTAATTGCTTCGGTCGCAAATTGTTTACCTGGTGTTGACCAGTGTTTTGGACCTGTTGCATATGAAGTTTTCATGGGTAAGAATGGATTGAATCGATCAATTAGACCGATTTGGAAATATCGACCCATTGATAGCGTAATCAAAAATGCGGTAACGACACTAATTATCAACCAAAATCCAAATCGGTACCATTTTGAATGCTTAATATTTGTGTCGATTTTGGTTGCAGTTTGGTATGCATCGGATTTAAAGAGTTCGCTGATTTCAACAGCGTATGCATCTGCTATTTCAATTAAAGTCATCAAACTGGGTGTATCTTTGTTATTCTCCCAACGCGAAATTGCCTGGCGCGTTACGTGTAATTTTTCGGCGGCTTGTTCTTGTGAGAGGTGATTCGCCAAACGTAACTCTTTCAACTTTGTCCCTAGTTCCATAATGTCCTCCTGACATATCACTTACTGATAAATAGTCTGCCGGAATGACGCATATAGTACAAGCAAGTAATAAGTTACATCGTTGACCAGCCTTGATTTGGCGCGCTTTTCGGATTACGATAAACCCAGTGAGGAAATGATATGAAATTTGTAATTGCACCAGATTCATTCAAAGAGAGCATGACGGCGAAAGCGGCGGCTGTAGCAATTCAGGCCGGCTTACAAAAGATTTATCCCGATGCAGACTATGAGTTAGTGCCAATGGCTGATGGCGGTGAAGGAACTGTCCAATCCCTTGTTGATGCAACGGAGGGCGAAATCATCACTGCCGATGTCCAAAATCCATTGGACGAAACTGTTTCGGCATTTTATGGTGTGTTGGGTGACCAACAAACGGCCGTAATCGAAATGTCAGCCGCATCAGGTATTCAATTCGTGACGACAGAGACGAAGAACCCATTGATTACGACAACTTACGGTACAGGGCAATTGATTAAAGATGCTTTGGACCGTGGCATGCGTCGTTTCATTATTGGACTGGGTGGCTCTGCTACTAACGACGGTGGCGCCGGTATGGCTGAAGCTTTGGGTGTTCGATTCCTTGATGAAAATGGCCAACAAATTGCTCGCGGTGGTGCGGCACTAGCAACGTTGCATGAGATCGATATGAGCAATCTTGATCCTCGTGTTGCCGAATCTGAATTTTTGTTGGCGTCAGATGTTACCAATCCGTTGGTTGGTGAAACGGGGGCGTCAGCGGTATTCGGACCGCAAAAGGGTGCCACACCAGCGATGGTTGCCGAGTTGGATGCGGCGTTGACTAATTATGCCGCAGTTATTAAGGCCCAACTTGGCGTTGATTTGGCTAACACACCAGGTGCTGGAGCCGCTGGCGGTTTAGGCGCCGGTATGTTGGCATTCACGCAGGCTAAGATGCAATCAGGTATTAGCTTGGTTGTTGAAGCGACTGAGCTGGTTGCTAAAGCTGCGAACGCGGACGTTGCGTTTGTCGGCGAAGGCGCGATTGATTTCCAAACGCAATATGGTAAGACCCCAATGGGTGCAGCCCAAGCGGTTAAGCAAGCCTCACCAAATGCAAAGGTGATTGGGCTTGCTGGTTATGTTGGGGATGGCATTGATGCGTTGTATGATTTGGGTATCGACGCGGTGTTCAGCATTGTGCCGGGTGCAGTTGATTTGCCAACTGCAATGAAGACTGGTGAGGCCAATCTAACACGAACGGCTGAGAACATCGCGCGATTGTTAAATACCAAATAACTTTTACAAAAACATTTCAAGCAAACAAAAACGGCTATTAGAAGTTCTTAATATGTTACAATAATGAACAAGGACATATCATTTAAGGTTTGAGAGCCAACAGAAACGTTGTGGATGATGCAAACAACGCTCAACCTTTTCTGGTGCTACCTTCTAGCTGCTTGTGAAAACAAGCCGTGCGCCCGCGTTAACGGCATCCTAAGAGGTAATGATGCAGACCATCATTGCAAGCAGAGTGGTACCGCGTGTTAGCGTCTCTGTTATGCAATGGCGGTCTGTTTTTATTTAGATATTTATTTAAGTGAGGATTGGAAAGATGAAGCCATTATCATCAGCTGAGATTCGCGATATGTTTCTACGTTTCTTTGAGAGTAAGGGACACAGCATTGAGCCATCTCAATCATTGATTCCAAAGGATGATCCAACATTGTTGTGGATCAACTCAGGTGTCGCAACTTTGAAGAAGTACTTTGACGGTACGGTTGTACCTGAAAACCGTCGTATTACGAATGCACAAAAGTCAATTCGTACGAACGACATTGAAAACGTTGGTCACACTGCTCGTCACCACACGTTGTTCGAAATGATGGGAAACTTCTCAATCGGTGACTACTTCAAGCCTGAAGTTATTCCTTGGGCCTGGGAGTTGTTGACGAGCCCAGAGTGGTACGGCATGGAACCTGAAAAGTTGTATGTCACGGTTTACCCTAACGATGAAGAGGCAAAGGATATTTGGTTGAACGTGGTTGGTTTGCCAAAGGATCACTTGTACGAAGAGCCAGATAACTTCTGGGATATCGGTGAAGGACCATCAGGACCTGACACTGAAATCTTCTACGACCGTGGTGAAGAATTTAACTCAGACGATCCAAAGGAAAACTACCCTGGTGGTGAAAACGAGCGTTACTTGGAAATCTGGAACATCGTGTTCTCACAATTCAATCACTTGCCTGGTTTGACTGACAACAAGGACTATCCTGAGTTGCCACACAAGAACATTGATACGGGTATGGGACTAGAACGTGTTGTCTCAGTGTTTCAAAACGCTAAGACGAACTTTGAAACGGACTTGTTCTTGCCAATCATCCGTAAGACGGAAGATATGTCAGGTCAATTCAAGTACGGTGAGGATCCTGAAAAGGACATCTCATTCAAGGTTATCGCTGACCACGCACGTGCCGTAACGTTCGCTATCGGTGATGGTGCTTTGCCATCAAACGAAGGTCGCGGTTACATCATCCGCCGTTTGCTACGTCGTGCTGTTTTGCACGGTCGCAAGCTTGGTATCAGCAAGGTCTTCTTGAAGGACTTGGTACCAGTCGTTGGTGAAATCATGAAGTCATACTACCCAGAAGTTTTGGAGAACGCAGACTACATCGCTTCAGTTGTTGAAGCTGAAGAAGTTCGTTTCAACAAGACGTTGGCTGATGGTTTGTCATTGTTGGATGGTGTCATCGAAGAAGCTAAGGCTAACGGTGGTGTTATTGACGGTGCCGTTGCCTTCAAGATGTACGACACGTACGGATTCCCATACGAATTGACGGAAGAATCAGCAGCTGATGCTGGTTTGACGGTTGATCGTGAAGGCTTCGATGCTGAGATGAAGGCGCAACAAGAACGTGCCCGTGCTGCTCGTGGTAACACAGCATCAATGGGTGTTCAAAACGCTTTGTTGACAGATTTGAAGACGGAATCAAAGTATGTTGGTTGGTCAGAATTGACGGTTGATGCCGCTAAGTTGACGGACTTGATTGTTGATAACGAATTGGTTGACTCTGCTAAGGACGGCCAAGCTGAAGTTATCTTCGACGTAACGCCATTCTATGCTGAAATGGGTGGTCAAGTTGCTGACCGCGGTGTTGTCATCAACGCTGCTGGTGAAGTGGTTGCCGAAGTGGTTGACGTGCAAAACGCACCAAACGGACAACACTTGCACACATTGAACGTTAACGCTGAAATCAAGGCTGGCGAGACTTACAAGCTTGAAGTGAACCGTGCTTACCACGCTGCTGTGTCAAAGAACCACACGGCTACGCACATGCTTGACCAAGCTTTACGTAACATCTTGGGTGAGCACACGACGCAAGCTGGTTCATTGGTTACTGAAGACGGATTGCGTTATGATTTCACTTACAACGGCGCTGTTTCAGCTGAAAAGTTGCAAGAAATCGAAGACTTGATCAACGAAAAGATTATTGAAAACTTGCCAATTTCATGGGTTGAGACGGATATCGAATCAGCTAAGAAGTTGGGGGCTGTTGCCGTCTTTACTGAAAAGTATGGCGAGACAGTTCGTGTCGTTTCAATCGGTGACTTCAACGTCGAATTCGACGGTGGAACTCACGCAAACTCAACGGCTGAGTTGGGAATGTTTAAGATTGTGAGCGAGCAAGGTACTGGTGCCGGTGTTCGTCGTATCGAAGCCGTTACTGGTAAGGGTGCAATGGACTTGTTCAAGCAACACGATGCTTGGTTGAACGAAGCTATGGCACAAGTTAAGGCACCACAATTGTCAGAAGTAAATGACAAGATTGCTGCCTTGCAAGCGCAATTGAAGGATGCCGAGCGTCAAGTTGCATCATTGGAGCAAAAGTTGGCTAACCAAGCTGCTGATGCTGCCTTTAACGATGTTCAAACGGCCGGTAACTTCACGTTGATTGCAACGGAAATGGCCGTTGAATCAATGGATGCCTTGCGTGCAACGGCAGATAACTGGAAGCAATCAACACCATCAGATGTTCTTGTTTTGGCTGCTAACTTGGGTGAAAAGGTTAACCTATTGGTTGCTGCTTCACCTGACGCTATCGCAAAGGGTGTTAAGGCCGGTGATTTGATCAAGGCCATTGCACCTGCTGTTGGTGGTGGCGGTGGTGGTCGCCCAGACATGGCACAAGCTGGTGGTAAGAACCCTGCTGGTATTAAGGATGCCTTTGCCCAAGCAACTGAATGGTTGGCTGCAAAGTAGCATTTGATTAGAGGATAATTCCTCAGAAGGAGGCTGCATATGAGTTCATTGGATAATACAGCTGTGTTTGATTTTGGTAACAACCAAGATCACGACGTGCGTAAGACGCTTGAAATTGTATACGCCGCATTGGAAGAAAAGGGTTACAACCCAATCAACCAAATCGTTGGTTACTTGATTTCAAACGATCCAGCGTACATTCCACGTGTAAATGATGCACGTAACTTGATTCGCAAGTTCGAACGTGATGAAATCATTGAAGCACTTGTGAAGGATTACTTGGCTAAGTGATCTGATTCAGAAAGGAATGGTCGATTAATAATGGGACGAATTATGGGACTTGATGTCGGGTCACGCACAGTTGGTGTGGCAGTTTCTGACCTACTTGGTTGGACGGCACAAGGTGTTGAAATCATTCGCATTAACGAGGATGAAAAAGAGTTCGGTATCGACCGTATGAAGGAACTAGTAGCCCAATTTGAGCCAACTGGCTTTGTACTTGGTCTACCAAAGAACATGAATAATACATCTGGTCCGCGTGTTGAAGCAGCGCAAGCCTATGGTGAATTGCTAACGGAAACTTTCGGGTTGCCAATCGATTTCCAGGACGAACGCTTGACGACGGTTGAGGCAGAACGTATGCTTGTTGAGGAAGCTGATGCGTCTCGTAAGAAGCGCAAGCAGGTGATTGATAAGTTGGCAGCTGCCTTGATTCTCCAAAACTATTTGGATCGCAAAGGCCCACTTGTAAAGTAAGAGGTAAATTGAGATGGACGAAGAGCAAGACATTATCACGTTGATCGATGACAATGGCGATGAGCAACTTTTCGAAGTATTGTTCACGTTTAAGTCAGAAAATTACGGTAAGTCATACATCGTTTTGTACCCAGCTGGTGCAGGCGAAGACGAAGAAGTAGAGATGTTGGCATACATCTTTGACCCAGACGAGACTGCAGAGTCTACTGAGGGTGGTTTGACGCCAATCGAAGACGACGATGAGTGGTCAATGGTTGAAGAGCGTTTGAACCAATTCTTGGACGAACAAGAAGACTAATTTTAGTACAATTGATGGCCGGTGATGAATCGGCCATTTTTTGTTAAGTGCGAAAGGAATCCGACATGAACGAAGCTGAATTGTTTATCTTGACTGACGAAGAAGGTAATGAGCACGAATTTATTGAGTTGTTCTCTTTTGATTCAGAAGATTTTGGTAAGTCATACATCATCCTTGGCCCTGCTGATGCAGCTATGGACGGTGATGACGAAGAAGAAGTTGGTATCATGCCCTTCATCTACAACAAGGATGACGAAGAAGGTATGTTGCAACCAATCGAAACAGAAGAAGAATTTGACATGGTTGAAGAGGTGATGAACACCATCTTCAACGATCCAAACTTGCAATAAAAATGATTTGCGACGAATTTTGCGATTCGTCGCATTTTTTTTGGACTTTTTGCCGGTTTTCACCTCTTTATTGTTGGAGGGAAAATAAATGACGACTTTTAAAGCACTTTATTATCGGTTCCAACATGTGATTTTCTTTTTCGGCGGTCTGGTTGCGGTGGGTATCGGCTTAATTGTTTGGTGGCAGTGTTCACAGACAAAACCGGTCTTGCCTCGTGACGTGTCACCGAGCATCGCAGCGGATCAGTCTTCACAAACGCCAAGTAGTGTTAGCAAATCAGTGAGTTCAACTACTGCCAAAGTGGTGATTGATGTCAAAGGTGCAGTGTATCGACCGGGCGTTTATAAATTCAATAATGGACCGATTATGGCTGATGTTCTTGAAAAAGCGGGTGGGACATTGCCGACGGTTGACCGAACACGGCTTAATTTAGCAGCACCATTGGTGAATGGGCAGGTGTTATATGTACCAAATGGAACGGAAGACGTTCCTGAACAGTACCCGTTACCTGGCCAAGCGACGACAATGAGTGCGACGGGTGGGGATACAAGTAGCGAGACTATCAATCTAAATACGGCGACATTGGCAGAGCTGCAAAAACTGCCTGGTGTCGGTACTAAGCGTGCACAAGATATTATTGACCAACGTGAAACGATGGGTGGGTTTAAAACGGTCGCTGATCTACAAGAGGTGTCAGGTATCGGCGAGAAAACGTTTGCGAAATTAGAACCGTTGGTCACGGTGTAATGAACGGCTATTGGTTAGTGACTGGATTGCTAGTTGGCACACTAAATGTCATGATTTGTTATCAATTTTGGTGGGCCGTACCAATGTTTGCATGGTTGCTGATTTTGTTGGTGACTCGTTTTAAAAAGCGACTGTGTTTGACTGTTTTGATTATAGGGAGTTACGGGACGTTTTTTGGTGCGCATCAGGTTCACCTGAATCAACTTGGCGACCGGCCGATAGGTGATGTTAAAACAACCGTTATGGTGCATCCGGACGAATTGCATTTCACAGGCACAACAATTACTGGCTTCGCCACGTTGCCAAATAAAGAACGTGTCCGTTTGACTTGGTTCTGTAAGGACAAAAAACCGTTTCGCGAGTTACAACGACGTCATGATGCGGTGGTGATATCGGGTAGCGGACAATACGAAAAGATTGCACCACGGCGGAATGCATACACCTTTGATCCAGTGGGGTATTGGCGGAGTCGTGGTATTATGCACCAACTTGTTTTGACACAAGGTGAGGTGAAAAGCGCGTATGTACCAACTAATGCGGGTGAGTTTGTTGTTTTGCAAATCCGAACCTGGCATCGCCTGCTAGTACAATGGTTTGAACGGTTACCGCCTGGTCTACGTGATTACGGCGAGACGTTGTTTCTTGGCTATACGCGGCGAGATTTTTATGACGACAATCTGGGTATTCAGAAAATGGGATTGGTTCATTTGTTTAGTATTTCCGGTTTTCAAGTGGCTGGTTTGTATGTGATTTGGCGTCGAATTGGCCGGTGGTTAGGTATTACGCGTGAACGGTCGTTGTTGATTGTGCAGTTGTTGTTACTTGGGCTGCTGCTATTTGCGGGTGGCGTACAATCGTTAGTCAGAGCTGTTTTGTTGGCCCTGACCCAAGCGTGGCGCGAGTTGGAATGGTTAAGGTTGTCAGCCGTCGATGCCTGGGGAATTGCGCTACTGGGTGGCCTTCTCTTA
This sequence comes from Weissella confusa, assembly GCA_001436895.1. Classification (GTDB taxonomy): domain Bacteria; phylum Bacillota; class Bacilli; order Lactobacillales; family Lactobacillaceae; genus Weissella; species Weissella confusa. Next base: position 64,594 of record JQAY01000012.1, on the reverse strand, counting down.
GAACCAGGTGTTTTGCATAACCTAGGTGGCCAATTGTCCTACTTGTTGACGTTTGGTTTGTTATGGCTTGAAGGTAAACCGGGATGGTGGCAGTGTGTCTTCTTGTCGTTGCTGATTTTGCCGTTGTTGCTGTGGCATACATATGCGTGGCACCCAATTGGTATCTTAGCGAACTTGATTGCCATGCCACTGTTTACGTGGCTTGTAATTCCAGTTCTAACCGTAGGCATACTTGCAGCGTGGTTGAACATTACGGCTTTAACTAATTGGTGTAATGCAGTTGTTGATGGGGTGCGTTGGACGATTGCACAAACGGAAGGCTTGCCAGGTGAATTAACATTTGGACAGCCACCGGTGTTGTTATGCGCGATTGTTTTAATCGGCACGCTAGTTTGGCTGGCCGTTCGACGGTGGTGGATATTGGGCATTTTAGGCACTGTTTACGGCATCATGCTGTTGTTGCCTAATTTGCTACCGGGTGGTTTTGCGACATTCGTGGATGTCGGTCAGGGCGATGCAAACATCATTAAACAACGCGCTAATCAAGTGATGATGGTTGATGTCGGGGGTAAGCTACAGTTGCCACAACCAGATTGGGCAGCACCCCGCAAGACGGATTTTCAAGCGCAACAGTTAGCGCAGTATCTAAAAGGTAACGGCATCACTAAAATTCAGCAGTTAGTGCTGACTCACAAGGATGTCGATCATATTGGTAACTTGCCGCATTTTCTAAAACTGGTGCGAGTAGAGACGATTTATGTGCCGTTGGGGATGCAACAGAGTGACGCATACAAACGATTGGTTGCGCCTTATATCGGAACGACTGAAGTCCGAGAAGTTCGCGCTGGCATGCGCTTAAATGAATGGACAACGGTACAGCATCCATTCGAAGCGGGAACTGGCGAAAATGAGGATTCGGTTGCATTGCTCGTGAACGTCGGTCCAAAACAGCTAATGATGACAGGCGATTTAGACCAGGCTGGCGAGGAACGAATTATCCAGAACAAACAATTTCGACAAGTGGAACTTCTGAAGCTAGGACACCACGGTTCAAAAACGAGTACCGCACAGTCATTTGTGCACGCGTTAAAGCCACAAATTGGTATTGTTTCTGCTGGTGTGAATAATCGATTTGGTCATCCGAACAAAGAAACGCTGTCAACGACAAAGGAGGCGGGGATGACAGTGTTTAATACAGCAGAAAACGGCATGTTGCAGTACCATTGGTGTGGTAATCGAGATTGGTGGCAAGCTGAAATCAAGTAGCTATTCACGTTCAGGAGGCAACATGATACAGTAGAGATACGATTAAAACGAGGAGGCGTGGGCATGGCTTATACGCTGAAAGATGTGCAACAAGATGTTGCAAAGCAAACATTGCAGCCAATTTACCTAATTCAAGGTACAGACCAATATTTGCTTGATCAAGTTCGTGCGGCGTTTGTGAGTCTGATTCCAGATGAAGATCGCACGTTGAACTTGGCACAATTTGATATGCGTGAAACGGCGTTGGGTATTGCAGTGGATGATGCGCGGTCAGTACCGTTTTTTGGTGACCGACGTGTCGTGATTATTGACGATGCCTACTTCCTGACCGGTGAAAATCCACGAACTAAGCTGGAACATCACGTCGAAGATTTATTGGCCTACATTGAACACCCAGAGCCACAGACGGTCTTGGTGATTTTTGCACCATACGAGAAGCTGGATAGTCGCAAGAAGGTTGTTAAGTTGCTGAAAGAGAAGGCAGCTTACTTGGCCTTTGGTGATTTGACTGAAAAAGATGTGCGAAACATGATTAATGATAAGTTGCGCCAAGGCGGTTTTGAAATGTCAGGACCTGCCATGCAACTACTAATTCGTTTAACGAATATGTCGTTAACGCAAATTATGTCTGAACTCGATAAGTTGATGCTTTATGCGTACGATACGAAGCAGATTGACGAGCAGGCTGTTGATGCCTTGGTAACTCGTACGTTGAGCGAAAATATCTTCGACTTAATTAATGCGTTGTTGAACCGCAAGTTAACACGCGCTGTGGAGTTGTATCACGAATTGGTCGAGAGTGGTGAGGCACCATTGCGATTGCACGCAGCGTTGTTAGGACAATTCCGCTTGTTGTTACAGGTGAAGTCATCAACTCAAAGTGAGTCTGGTACGGCATCAATGTTGAAAGTGAATCCATACCGTGTGAAGCTTGGCCGTCAAACGGTACGTCGCTTCAGTTATACCGCACTAGCTAAGGCTTATCTGGGGCTAGTTGATATGGAAGAACAGCTGAAATCAACGGCACGTGACCCTGAATTACTCTTTGAATTATTCGTGTTGCGTTACCAAGCTGATATTGCATAGGATTTCTACTTGCATCAAGTTAGAAAGTTTAGTATTATATTTGAAGTGCAAAAGCACACGACCTTTTACGATGTTTGACGGTTCACCGTCGTCCTACGTTGTTTTAGGCGACTATATATTAAGAAAGGTGGATATCCAACATGGCTATTTCTGCACAACGCAAGAATGAAATCATCAAGGAATTCGCACGTCACGAAGGTGATACTGGTTCAGTTGAAGTTCAAGTTGCAGTTTTGACTGCCGACATCAACGAATTGAACGCACACATGTCAGAGCACAAGCACGACTTCCACTCACAACGTGGGTTGATGAAGAAGATCGGTCACCGTCGTAACTTGTTGCGTTACTTGCGTGACAACGACGTTCAACGTTACCGTGAGTTGATCCAAAAGCTTGGATTGCGTCGTTAATTTTTACATTAACAACGTACGTTATTTTGACATTTATCATCGGAGGGAAAAGCGATGCCAATTATTGAGTCATCAATCCAACGTGCCCGCTTGAACAAGGTGCAACGCGAGCGTAACATCTCACAATTGAGTGCATACCGTACTGAAGTGAAGAAGTTCCGTAAGGCTGCTGAAGCTGGTGCAGACAACTTGCAAGAGTTGTTTGTTAACGCTACGTCAGCTATCGATCGTGCCGCATCAAAGGGCTTGATTGCTAAGAACAAGGCTTCACGTGACAAGTCACGTTTGGCAGCTTTGTTGAACAAGTAATTTATTACTTGCGATAGCAAACTGAAAAAAGACCAACATCTTCGGGTGTTGGTCTTTTTTGTTGTGTTCATAAAATAACAAAAACTGAATGCTAAACTGAATCACCTATAAGGGGATCAGAAAATGAAATTCAAATTTGCCTTAGGCATTGTTATAACGATGATATTTTCAGTGATAATTACCATTGACGTACTTTATATGCCACTAAAGCTAGCACTCGAAAGCTCTGGGAATTTTTTGGAACCGTCAACACCACCGACGCAATCTGAAAACTTCAATTTTTTCGCGAAACTATTGTTAATTGAGATTGTGCCACCAATCATACTGACGGTGATCAATATCATCATCACAAAATCAATCGGCAAAGAGAGCATCGAAATGCAAACTAGGTTTGTGATTAGCAGTTTTGTTGTTTTCTGGGCGACGCCGATTTTGATTGTGATTCTAGGGCGAAAGGTGTCGGAAATATTGCAGATATAATTTTCTCGTTGTTGGTAGGGTAGGCATTGTGTGGTAAACTGTTAATAAATCATACAAACGTTTGGGTTGTGCTGACCCGTGAAATATAACGAGAATAGGAACATTATGGCTACGACATTAAGTATTATGCCGTTCGGTGGTGTACGTGAAAATGGAAAGAACATGTACGCAGTTACCGTCGGTGAAGACATTTTTATTTTGGATGCAGGGTTGAAGTACCCAGAAAGCGATTTGCTAGGAGTTGACGTTGTCATTCCTGACTTTGCCTACTTGGTAGAGAACGCAGATAAGATTGCCGGTGTCTTTTTGACACACGGACACGCGGATGCAATTGGGGCATTGCCTTACTTGTTGAGTGAGGTTAAAGTGCCGGTCTTCGGATCAGAACTAACGATTGAATTGGCTAAGTTGGCTGTGGAAGCAGAGCCTGAAGCAAAGGGGTTTGATGATTACCACGTGGTTCGTGGTAACTCAGAAGTATCATTTGGGGATGTGACCGTTTCATTCTTTGAGACGACACACACGATTCCAGAATCTCTTGGAATTGTAATTGAAACGCCAGAAGGACAAGTTGTCTACACTGGTGATTTTAAGATTGATACAACGGCATTGCCATACTACCGTACTGATTTGGCACGTTTGGCACAAATTGGTGCCAAGGGGGTAATCGCTTTGCTTGCTGATGCAGCAGGTACAGCTAGCTATGGTTTGGCAGCCCACGAATCTGAATTGGGTAGCTACGTTTTGGATACGTTCCGCGGTCACACTGAGGGTCGTATTATCGTTGCTGCAGTCGCTTCAAACATCCAACGTATCCAACAAGTTATCGACGCAGCCTTCAAGGTTGGTCGTAAGATTGTGATTTCTGGAAACGACTTGGAAAAGGTTGTACGTACTGCGTTGCGTTTGAAGAAGTTGCACTTGCCAATGCCTGAAAACGAACTATTTGTTTCTTTGAAGAACTTGAGCAAGTTGGAGCCAAACGAGACGGTTATCCTTGAAACGGGTAAGATGGGTGAGCCAATTCGTCACTTGCAACGCATGGCGCAAGGTGATGATCGCAACATCCAAATCCAAGAAGGTGACTTGGTATTCATTACGACGACGCCTTCAACGGCCATGGAAGGTTACGTGGCACGTACGCGTGACATGTTGTTCCGTGCCGGTGCAACGGTTAAGCAAATTTCAACGGATAAGAAGTCTTCAGGTCACGCATCTAAGGAAGATTTCCAACTTTTGTTGAACTTGTTGAAGCCTAAGAATGTTATCCCTGTGCAAGGTGAGTACCGTGTCTTGAATGCAGCTTACAAGGCTGCTGAACAAGTTGGTTACGATGATAACCACGTCTTCTTGCTTGCTAAGGGTGACAACCTTCGCTGGGATGGTGAAGAAATGTACTTGGGTGGCTCAATCCAAGTTGGCTCAACAATGATTGATGGATCTGGTGTCGGTGATATCGGTTCTATCGTTTTGAACGACCGTCGCATCTTGTCAGAAGACGGTGTCTTCATCGCCGTTGTGACGATTGATCGTAAGAAGAAGAAGATTATCTCAAAGCCAAAGATTGATTCACGTGGATTCGTTTATGTGAAGACGTCACGCGATTTGATTCGCGAGGCTGGTGACCTGGTTGAGACGACCGTCGCTGAAGGTATCAAGAACGCTAAGGAATTCGACTGGGGTAACCTTAAGAACTCTGTTCGCGATGCATTGGGTAAGTTCTTGTACGAGCAAACGCGTCGTAAGCCAGTGATTTTGCCAGTTATCATGGAAGCTAACCAAAATGGTCGTCGTCGCAAGCGCTCAGCAAGCAAGACGAACGCTAAGAAGGCTGAAGCTCCTGAAGCAAACAAGTCACAAAAGCAAAACAACAAGCCAAAGAAGAAGCAGAACGCAAACGCTAACAAGCCAGCGCCTGCTAAGAATAATAATAATCAACCTGCTAAGCCAGCTGAAAATGGAGCGGAGGTCGCTAAGAAAAAGAAGCGCCGTCCACGCCGTCGTAAGCCAAAGGCAACGCAAGGTGAATCAGCACCATCAGCTGAATAAAACACAAGCGTCGATTCTAACGGGTCGACGCTTGTTTGTTAGGAAGGATGCATCATGAACGAAGAACAAACGCAGCGCTATGAGCTACTATTAGCAAAGGGAAAAGAAGCCTATGAGAATCATGCATTCGGGCCAGCACTAGATGCATTTGATGAAGCGTATGATTTGCAACAAACGCCAGAACTTAATCAATTGATTACCCGTGTGTTATTAGCCGATGGTCAGTTCAAGACGGCACAATTGTTTGCGGATGAATTCATTGATTCATATCTAGAAAGTGCCGAATTGGCTGAACTATATGTCACGGTGGCATTAAAGAATCAACAATTTATCGCAGCGCGAGAATTTGTAACCTGGGTTGCACCAGATGTTGCTACACCATTAACAACAGAGATTGAGACGGCCGAAGAAACCTTTAGAACAGAACAAAAGGCGACATTAAATACAATTGCGCGCCAATTCTATCATTTGAGTGATGGGGATGCTATCAATCAAAAGGAACGCCTGATTGCGGCTGACAAGCTGCCATTACGCGAATACCTGGTTGGCGCACGCTTTGCATTAGTTGATCCATTCCTGCCAGCCATTGCGCGGGTAACGGTTTTGGATAAGTTACGTCGTTTGCAGGTAACTGAGTCGGTAGACATGACCTGGTTAGACGAAAAGGTAATGACAATCGTGCCAAAGGACCTGCAATCGCTAGATGAAATGCCACTTTTCCAAACGGTAGTGGCGACATTATCGGGTTATGAACATGAATTTGGCCCAGCTACGGTACATGCCTTAGTTGAACAAGCACGTTTAATGTTGATGATTGCTTATCCAGCGATTGATCGGGTTGTTGAGAATCCACGTGCTTGGGCAGCAGGCTTAATGGCCGAAGCAATGGGGGAAAATGCCCCAACGGAGCCGGTTGAGCAACAATCTTGGCGGGCAAAATTAGGGCAAGAAATGATGGGATTAATGCCCTAAAAAAACTAATTTGAAATTGATAGTCGAATTTAGGTAAAAAATATTTACAAAAATCGCCAAGTTATATATAATAATTCCAGTCTCATATAGAGAAATTACAAAGATTTTCGCACCAAGTTGTTTTAGTTCTGTAAGGAATGTAGTATAATACTATTTAAGCAATAAGGGTTAGCCCATTTAAGGGCTAACATGCGAATATTAGGAGGACAAGCTTTTGGCTAAGGAAAATTTCGAGCGCACTAAGCCTCACGTTAACATTGGAACTATCGGTCACGTCGACCACGGTAAGACTACTTTGACTGCCGCTATCTCAAAGGTATTGGCTGACAAGGGATTGGCTGAGCAACAAGACTTTGCTGCTATCGACGCTGCTCCTGAAGAGCGTGAGCGTGGTATCACGATCAACACTGCTCACATCGAGTACGAGACGGAAGCTCGTCACTACGCCCACATCGACGCCCCTGGTCACGCGGACTACGTTAAGAACATGATCACTGGTGCTGCCCAAATGGACGGTGCTATCTTGGTTGTTGCTTCAACTGACGGTCCTATGCCACAAACTCGTGAGCACATCTTGTTGGCTCGCCAAGTTGGTGTTGACTACTTGGTTGTGTTCTTGAACAAGGTTGACTTGGTTGACGACGAAGAGTTGGTTGACTTGGTTGAAATGGAAGTTCGTGAATTGTTGTCAGAGTACGATTTCCCTGGGGATGATATTCCAGTTATCCGCGGATCAGCTTTGAAGGCTTTGGAAGGTGACCCAGAACAAGTTAAGGTTATCGAAGAGTTGATGGACACTGTTGACTCATACATCCCAACGCCAGAGCGTGACACTGACAAGCCATTCTTGATGCCTGTCGAAGACGTATTTACGATCACTGGTCGTGGTACTGTTGCTTCAGGTCGTATCGACCGTGGAACTGTTAACTTGAACGATGAAGTTGAAATCGTTGGTTTGCACGAAGACGTTCGTAAGACTGTTGTTACTGGAATCGAAATGTTCCGTAAGTCAATGCAACAAGGTCAAGCTGGTGATAACATCGGTGCATTGTTGCGTGGTGTTGATCGTAAGGAAATCGAGCGTGGTCAAGTTTTGGCTAAGCCTGGTTCAATCCAAACGCACACTAAGTTCTTGGCCGAAGTTTATGTTTTGACTAAGGAAGAAGGAGGCCGTCACACGCCATTCTTCACTAACTACCGTCCACAATTCTACTTCCACACGACTGACGTTACGGGTGTAGTTCAATTGCCAGAAGGCGTTGAAATGGTTATGCCTGGTGACAACGTAACATTCGATATCGAATTGATCGCACCAGTTGCCATCGAAAAGGGATTGAAGTTTACGGTTCGTGAAGGTGGACGTACTGTCGGTGCCGGAACTGTTTCAGAAATCAAGGACTAATTTTACGGTTAACGTAAAATTTTCCAATGTAGCTTAGGCTGCTCAAAAAAGAGAGTTATGACATATTCGTATGTCATAACTCTCTTTTTGTTTATCACAGCAGCTGTTGGTCTTACGCCTGACTTCAGTCAGGCGTAAGACCAAAGACGCACTTGATAAGGGCGACTTGGTCACGTCGGAGGCCAAAAAACCTCCGACATTCTCAGTCTGCTTTATCCAGGCAGATTGTTGGGACTTTCGTCTCGTGAATGGTATTCTGACGGTAATTACTAGGTACTGGGGGAATATCACCATGGCGAGACCGAAGACAAAAGCAGAGCTATTAACTGCGTCGGAACAGCAATTTGAGAAGATGTGGCAGTTAATTGATGCCATGCCGGATGAAGAACAAGCAGCCACCTTTGCATTTGGTGCAGAGATGGGTAAGGAAGCGCATTGGGGACGCGATAAGAATATCCGAGATGTGTTGATTCATCTTTATGAATGGCACCAGCTACTACTGCGGTGGGTGAATGCCAATCTAAATGGCGATCAGCAACCGTTTTTGCCGGCACCTTATAATTGGAAAACGTACGGTGAGATGAATGTTGGTTTCTGGGAAAAGCATCAAGAGACCACATTAGCAGATGCGAAGGTCATGTTACATGACAGTCATGACAAAGTAATGACACTTATAGCAGAGTTTTCTGATGAAGCATTGTTTACCAAACAATATTTCTCATGGACTGGGACCACGACGCTAGCTAGTTATTGTATTTCAGCCACAGTCGCACACTATGAGTGGGCAATAAAGAAGCTTAAAGCACATCAGAAAACTTACCAGGCGTAATGACTGGTATGACAAGGCTCTTGGTATTCACATGAATTCAAGAGCCGTTTTTCTGCAAATTTTGTTGCTCACGACCAACGCAAATGTGATAGAGTAGCTTATACACTTTTTTCAATGAAGAGGAGCTTTAAACAATGCAAATTTATTTGGCAGCACCATTCTTTAGTGATGAGCAAATTGATCGTGTCGCGCGTATCGAAGCAGCCCTAGAGGCTAACCCAACGGTGACTGATTTCTACTCACCACGCCACCACCAAAAGACAGATAACCCAGAATACTCGCCAGCATGGGCTGCAGAAGTATTCCGTCGTGATGTCACACAAGTGTTGGACGCTGACGCATTGGTTGTTGTTGCTGATTTCCGTGATGATGATGCTGATTCAGGTACAGCCTTTGAAGCAGGTATGGCATGGGCATTGAAGAAGCCAGTAATCATGGTCGAAGAGACGGACTACAAGACTAACTTGATGTTGACGGAGTCATTGACGGCCTTCGTTAACAAGGCTGAAGATTTGGCAACTTATGACTTTAAGAACTACCCAGAGTCAAAGTTTGAAGGTCAACTTTTCTAAGTTCGTTTTTGTCGGAAAAATGTCGTGTTTTGGCCTACATTTATTGCCAAATAACGGTTTTTCCGGTAAACTTATAAAGTATGTAAAGATAATATATGTCGTCGGTCTTTAACCGGTGACTATTGGAGGAATAAACATGGCAAACGCAGTTTTCACTAAGGGTGAAGGCAACAAGGGAACGATCAAGTTCGAAGTTCCTGTTGACGTATACGAAAAGGGTATCGACGCCGCATTTAACGACGTTAAGAAGCAAATTACGGTTCCTGGTTTCCGTAAGGGTAAGATGCCTAAGCAAGTCTTTTTCCAAATGTACGGTGAAGAGTCATTGTACCAAGACGCTTTGAACGTTGTATTGCCAGATGTATTTGCTGATGCAGTTGCTGAAGCAGGTGTTACGACTGTTGGTCAACCAAAGATCGACGCAGAGTCAATGAACAAGGGTGAAGCTTGGGTTTTGACTGCTGAAGTTGAATTGGCACCAGAAATCGAATTGGGCGAGTACAAGGGTGTTAAGGTTCCTGCATCAGACGTTACTGTTTCTGATGAAGAATTGGACGCTGAAATCACTCGTTTGCAAGAAGGTCAAGCAGAATTGGTTTTGGTTGACGCTCCTGCAAAGAACGGTGACACGGTTGTTATCGACTTCGTTGGTTCAGTTGACGGTGTTGAGTTCGACGGTGGAAAGGGTGAGAACTACTCACTTGAATTGGGTTCAGGCTCATTCATCCCTGGCTTCGAAGACCAATTGGTTGGTGCCAAGGCCGAAGACGTTGTTAACGTTAACGTAACGTTCCCAGAAGAATACCAAGATGCTGACTTGGCAGGTAAGGACGCTTTGTTCGTTGTTACTGTGCACGAAGTTAAGGCTAAGGAAGTTCCAGCTTTGGACGACGAGTTCGCAAAGGACATCGACGAAGAAGTTGAAACTTTGGCAGAATTGAAGGACAAGGTTAAGGCTCGCTTGACGACTTCTAAGGAAGACGCAGCTAAGGATGCCAAGGAAGATGCAGCTATCGCAGCTGTTGTTGACAATGCATCTGTTGAAGGTGGTCAAATTCCTGACTCAATGATTCACGAAGACGTTCACCGTCAAATGAACCAATTCTTTGCTTCAATGCAACAACAAGGTATTTCACCAGAGTTGTACTACCAAATCACTGGTTCATCAGAAGATGATTTGCACAAGCAATACGAAGAAGGTGCTGAGCGTCGTGTAAAGACGAACTTGGTATTGGAAGCTATTGTTAAGGCAGAAAACATCAAGCCATCAGCTGACGACATTGCTGCTGAAGTAAAGTCATTGGCTGACCAATACGGTATGGACGAAGCTGCTGTTCGCGGTGCTTTGTCAGACGACATGTTGTCACACGACATTGCTATCAAGCAAGTTGTTGACATGATCGTTGATAACGCTGTTGAAGCTTAATTCAATTAAACGTTAAACAAAAGAGGTTAGACTTTTTCGAGTCTAACCTCTTTTTGCAGTGTTACACTATATAAGTCCTAAGAATATCGTATAAAAAAACACAAAATCTCTGGTACAATAGTAGGTAACTTACGTTTAGTCTAACGTTTAAAAACTTACAGGAGGTTGAACAGTGTTTAATACAACCGATAATTCAAACGGCATTGCCTACTGTTCATTCTGTGGTAAGGCTTCTACTGAAGTGAAGAAGCTTATCGCAGGGCCTGGCGTATACATTTGTAACGAATGTGTGGCTTTGGCACAAGATATTATTAATGAAGATTTGCAACAAGATGCATTGGAGCGCACATTGACTTTGAAAACACCACGTGAAATTGTCGATAACTTGAATTCTTATGTTATCGGACAAGACGAAGCTAAGCGTACTCTTGCAGTTGCCGTCTACAACCACTACAAGCGCGTTAACGCGATGTTGACGGGCGAAACTGGGGCTGAAGGTGTTGAACTGCAAAAGTCAAACATCGCCATGATCGGACCTACTGGGTCTGGTAAGACGTACATCGCACAATCAATGGCTAAGCTATTGAACGTGCCATTCGCAATTGCGGATGCCACGACTTTGACTGAAGCTGGATACGTTGGAGAAGACGTTGAAAACATTCTATTGAAGTTGATCCAAGCCGCCGACTACGATGTCGAGCGTGCTGAAACTGGTATCATCTACATCGACGAAATTGACAAGATTGCCAAGAAGGCCGAAAATGTTTCAATTACCCGAGACGTTTCTGGTGAAGGTGTGCAACAAGCCCTTTTGAAGATGCTAGAAGGTACGATTGCTAACGTTCCACCTCAAGGAGGACGTAAGCACCCTAACCAAGAGTTCATTCAAATCGATACGACGAACATTTTGTTCATCGTCGGTGGTGCCTTTGCGGGTATTGAACAAATGGTTAAGGAGCGTGTTGGTGCGAAGGTTATTGGATTCGGAACGGATTCAAAGACGCAACAATTCAACACGTCAGATAAGTCAATCATGCAACAAGTTGTGCCTGAAGACCTGATGAGCTTTGGTTTGATTCCAGAATTCATTGGTCGTTTGCCAATTTTGACAGCTTTGGAAGAATTGACTGAAGATGACTTGGTTCGCATTTTGACAGAGCCTAAGAACGCTTTGGTTAAGCAATACCAAGCTTTGTTGGCCCTAGAAGGTGTTGCTTTGACGTTCACGCCTGAAGCCTTGAAGGCAATGGCTCACTTGGCAATCGAGCGTGAGACGGGAGCCCGTGGTTTGCGTTCAATCATCGAAGAAACGATGCGTGACGTGATGTTCGACGTACCTTCACGTGATGACGTCAACGGCGTTATTATTACGGAAGGTGCCGTGTTGAACCACGAGCAACCTGAATTGGTCACTGAACAAGCATAATTTAACGGAGGATTTATCATGGAAGTACACAATGTCGAAATGGTAATGTCTGCCGTTCGTGCGAGCCAATACCCAACTGATGGGTTGCCAGAGGTGGCTTTTGTTGGTCGTTCAAACGTTGGTAAGTCATCATTGACGAACGTTTTGATTAACCGCAAGTCATTTGCTCGTACGTCATCACAACCAGGTAAGACGCAAACATTGAATTTCTACAAGGTAGAGGATCAAATTTTCTTCGTCGACGTGCCTGGTTACGGTTATGCCAAGGTGTCAAAGAAGGCCCGTGAAGAATTTGCTGTGATGATCGGTGAATACTTGCGTACACGTGAGCCTTTGAAGGGAATCGTGCAACTAGTTGATGCCCGTCACATGCCTTCTAAGGAAGACATCGAGATGTACAACTGGTTGACGTCAGATGACATTGGCTTGCCAGTGCTTGTTGTTGCAACGAAGGCCGACAAGATTTCACGTGGTAAGTGGAACAAGGCTGAAGCTGACATCAAGCGTGGGTTGCAATTCAACCCCGATGTTTCTGATTTTGAGATTTTCTCATCAGAAACGAAGTATGGTAAGGACAATGTTTGGGATTGGCTAGAAGCTCGTATGCTAGATGGTACGGACTTCAATCCTGAAGATTACGAAGACTAAAAAATTATACCCATGTCATTTATTGGCATGGGTATTTTTTGTATGTAAAAACAGTAGATTGCAACCGTTTTCAGATGCAAATTTGATGAAATAAGAGCTATTCTTTGAATTCACCCTCACTCGGCGGTACTATTTAGTCATCGTTTAGGAGGGCATTCGAGTATGAATAAAGTAGTTAAGGGAGTAGCGCTTGCATCAGCAAGTCTAATTTTGGGATCAATCGTGGTACCAACGGCAACGCAAGCCGCCACATATAAGACAATCAATTGGACGGAGACTGCGCAACTTGGCACAATGGACCAAGCAAAGTCGTCTGCTGCCGTTGATTTTGATGCCATGCAAGCCATTGGGGATGGTTTGTACCGCAATGATAAGAACAGCACACCACAATTGGCATTGGCTGAATCAGTTGAAAAGTCAGATGATGGTTTGACATATACTTTCAAGCTTCGTCCAAATTTGAAGTGGTCGAACGGGGATGCATTGACGGCCAACGACTTTGTTTATGGTTGGCAACGTACTAATAATCCAAAGACGGCGTCAACGTATGCATACCTATTTTCAGGTATTAAGGGTGCGGATGACATTCAGTCAGGTAAGGACAAGAACTTGGATGATTTGGGTGTAAAGGCGCTCGACGACACGACTTTGGAAGTCACGCTCGATAAGCCAATGCCACAGTTGGAATCCATTTTGACGATGGCACCATTCTTCCCACAAAATAAGGCGTTCGTTGAAAAGGCTGGTAGCAAGTACGGTACGACGGCTAAGTATACGTTGTCATCTGGTCCGTTTGTCATGAAGGGTTGGAATGGTTCGAACAACAAGTATACGTTGGTGAAGAACAAGCAATACTGGGATGTGAAGGCAGTTAAAACGCCTAAGATTGTGGTGCAAGCCATCAAGGACCAAAACACTGGTTATAACTTGTACAAGGCTGGTAGCGTCGACTTCACGAATTTGTCGCCTGATCAAGTCACTGCGTCAAAGAACTTAAAGGACTACAAGGTGATTCCATCAGCCACAACGGCTTATGTAGAATTCAATCAAAAGAATTATCCAGTCTACCAGAACCTGAAAATTCGCCAAGCCATGTCATATGCCATTGATCGTAAGACATTGGCCAATAAGATTTTGACCGGAACGGCAACACCAGCTACAACGTTTACAGCGGCCAAGTTGGCCAAGGATCCGAACACGGGTGAAGATTTCGCCAAGTCAGCAGCTGTGCCTGGTGCAATTGCTTATGACAAGGCCAAGGCAAAGCAGTTGATGAAGGAAGGACTTAAGGAGACTGGTAAAAAGAAGTTGTCCGTCCAATTGTTGGCTGATGACACAGATGCCTCAAAGCGTATGGCTCAGTTCATCCAAGCGCAATGGCAAAAAATGGATAACGTGAAGGTGACCATCAAGGTGGTGCCATTCAAGCAACGTTTGGCTTTGTCCGAAGCCAAGAAGTTCCAAGTCGTGATTGACCGTTGGGGCGCTGACTATGCTGATCCATCATCATTCTTGGATTTGGCCACGACGAATTCAGACTTCAACTATGGTAGCTGGAGTGACCAAACGTATGATGACGCCGTGAACGCTGCCAAGACAACTGATGTGAACGATCCTAACAAGCGTTACGAAGATTACAAGACGGCTGAGCAACAAATCGAAAAACAAGTTGGTGTCGCACCACTTTACTACCAATCATCTGCTACGTTGATGCGTCCATCAGTTAAGAATGTGGTTTTGAACCCAGTTGGATCACCATATGACTGGAAGTGGGCCTACAAGAAGTAACTCGCATTAAATGGTATACTGGTACCGAGAAGAGGGCTCAGCTACCGTAGAAAGTAGGTAACGATAATGCAAGCGAAGCATGGTACACAAATTGTGGATGTCTGGCAAATTTCTGATGATATGTCACCAGCTGTTTGGGTGCAAGATGCGTTCAAACAAGGGCTACTTCACTGGGATGCACGTGAAGAAAACACCTTGATGCTTAATGCACCTTGGTCAGTTGCCATGGGGGCGTGCGGTGACTTTCTGACGCGTGATGGACAGGAATTGCGCATCGTGAATGAAAATGAATTCGAAAAAGATTATCAGGTAATCGATAATCAATAGCATCGACCGGAAAGCGCTGAAATATCAGCGCTTTTTTGCTATACTGGTAGTTATGAATAAACAAGAAGAGGAAAGACAACATGGCAGAAAAGACACGTTTTAAAGGCGAAATTCTAGGTAAAGAAATCACGATTACAGCTGCTGAATCACAAGCACACATGAAGGCTGTTTTTGAATTGGCTAACCAACAATTGGACCAAATGAAGCAATTGGCACCCAAGTTGTCAGATGACCAACTCCTAACCTTGTTGGCTATCAACGCTTTGTCAGACCAATTGAAGATGCAAGCTGAGAAGGATCACGCTGAATAATGAACTTGCTGTCAATTATTATTGCAGTATTGCTTCTAGCGGCGGTACTACGTGGTCGATACTTAGGCTTCGTCCGCAGTTTATTGTCATTGGGCGGTCGTTTTGTGGTTTACGCAGTGGCTGTCTTGATGTCACACCGCTTGGGAAGCTGGATTCACGAAACGTTTTTGATGACGGTACAAGCGCGTTGGGCGGCCAATGGGGTACCAGAATTTGTTTCTGACAAAGCCAATGAATTTTTAGCATCCGGTTTAGCATTTGGATTAATCATGATTATTGGAACGTTCATTGTGCGTTCAATCGAGCGTAGTTTGCGTTTCATTAATCATGTGCCTTTGCTCGGCACGGTGAATCGTCTAGCCGGAATGCTAGTTTACGGCCTTTTAGTCTACGTTGAAATCTTCTTTGTTTTACAATTAACACAGACATGGGAAATCCCTTGGTACCACGATGCGATGATTCAGTCACCCATCGCCCAATGGATTTTGAATCAGACACCTTACTTCTCAGATGCCATCTATCAATGGTGGATTCTCCAGTAGGGATTAATAAGAGATATTAGAGGTTAAGACACATGAATAAGAAAGTCTTAGCAACCCTTGAGTATGAAGCGGTAAAGGCCCAATTGCGACCATACCTCTCAACGGCTGCTGGTGAAAATGAGTTGCGCAACTTGTTGCCAACTGCAGATGCCAACGAAATGCAAACGTGGTTGGCAGAAACGTCAGACGCAGCTAAGGTGCTACGCTGGCAAGGTGGTATTAACATTCCGAAGTTGGCGGATGTTAAGCCTCACATGCAACGTTTGAAGATTGATGCGTCATTGAGTGGGACCGAATTGGCGCAAGTCGGACGCGTGTTGTTTACGACGGGACAAATGCGTTTGTTCTTCGAAAACTTGGTGGAAGACCGCGGTGAGCCATTGGCTGCCTTGCGTCCTTACTACACGCGTTTGGTTGTCATGCAAGATTTGACGCGTCGTGTGAATACCGCGATTGATGGGGATGGTCGTGTGACCGATGAAGCCTCACCAGAATTGCACCGTGTGCGCCAAGCCATCACGTCGACGGAAAATGCCATCCGTCAAAAGATGCAAGATTACACACGTGGTAAGTCAGCACAATATTTGTCTGACCCAATCGTGACAATCCGTAATGATCGTTATGTTATCCCAGTTAAGACGGAATACCGTAGTCATTTCGGTGGTGTTGTGCACGACCAATCACAAACTGGTCAAACGTTGTACATCGAGCCTGGTGATGTGGTTGATATGAACAACCGCTTGCGTGAGCACTACATCAAGGAGCGTCACGAAGAAGAGCGCGTTTTGGCTGAATTGTCAGCTATGTTGCGTCCTGAAGCTGATAACATTCAAAAGAATGCTGAAGTTTTGGGTCACTTGGACTTTGTGAATGCTAAGGCCCGTTATGCTGCGGCAACAAAGTCACAAGAGCCTGAGTACAGCCCAGAAAACCACGTGCGTTTGTTACAAGCGCGTCACCCATTGTTGGACCCACAAAAGGCTGTGGCCAACGATATTATCATTGGTGAAGATTACAAGGCCATCATCGTCACGGGTCCTAACACCGGTGGTAAGACAATTACCTTGAAGACGTTGGGCTTGTTGCAATTGATGGCGCAATCAGGTTTGTTCATTCCAGTTGCTGAGTACTCAACAGTTGGTTTGTTCAAGGAAGTCTTCGCTGATATCGGTGATGAGCAATCAATCGAGCAATCATTGTCAACGTTCTCATCACACATGGTCAACATCGTTGAAATCTTGAAGCAAATTGACGCTGATTCATTGGTCCTATTCGATGAATTGGGTGCCGGAACTGATCCACAAGAAGGAGCAGCTTTGGCCATGTCAATTTTGGATGCCGTTGGTGCCAAGGGTTCATACACTGTTGCCACAACTCACTATCCTGAGTTGAAAGTTTACGGCTACAACCGCGTTGATACCATCAATGCCTCAATGGAATTTGATGTTGAAACGTTGCGTCCAACGTACAAGTTCTTGTTGGGAATTCCTGGTCGTTCAAACGCCTTGGAGATTTCAAAGCGTTTGGGCTTGGATCAAAGCATTATTGATGCCGCTGCCTCATTGACGACAGAAGATTCACAAGAATTGAACGACATGATTGCCGATTTGGTTGAACGTCGTAACGCCGTTTTGGCTCAACAAGTGCAACTGGCTCAACAAGTCATCGAAAATCGTCAAATGAAGAACGATTACGAGCAAAAGCTTGAAAAGATGGAAACTGAGAAGGCCCGTACGCTTGAAGAAGCCAAGAAGGAAGCGAACCACATCGTTGCCGATTCACGTAAGAAAGCTGATAAGATTATCGCTGATTTGCGTAAGATGCAACTTGATGGGGTGGCCGTTAAGGAAAACAAGTTGATGGATGCCAAGGGTGCTTTGAACGCCATGCGTCAAGAACCATCAGCTGAAAACAACCGCGTTTTGCGCAAGGCTAAGAAGGCGAAGAGCCAAAACATCGAAGCCGGCGATACGGTTTTGGTACGTGAGTACGGTCAACAAGGTACGGTTAAGCGTAAGCTCAAGGACGGCAAGTTTGAAGTCCAGATGGGTATCTTGAAGATGGTGCTTGCTGAAGACGAAATCGAGAAGCAAAACGTTGCCGAAGTGAAGTCAGAGCAAAAGGCTGCGCCAAAGCCACGCGTTAACACTAGCAAGGCAGTTAACCGTGCGAACGCGTCTGCAACGCTTGATTTGCGTGGACAACGCTATGAAGCTGCGATGAGTGAGTTGGATCAATTTATTGATCGTGCATTGCTAAACAACTTGCCTTCCGTTGAAATTATTCACGGTAAGGGAACTGGTGCAATCCGCCAAGGTGTGCAAGAATACTTGCGTTCACACCGTGCCGTGAAGAACTTCAACTTCACGGGTCCTGATCAAGGAGCCACGTACGCTGAACTAGGTTAATAAAATATGACGAAGGCTAGTAACGACTTGTTACTAGCCTTTTTGCTATAATCAATTTAATGATGTAGGCGTGGTATTGAGGGCATTTGTATGGAATGGATATGGACAACGCAGGAACAGCATCGACTTTCTGTGTTCCGTTATATGGTTAGAAATAAAGTGACACGATTGTCTGACCTGATGGCAGAATTTAAATTTTCACGTTATATGGTGATTTCGGTAGTTGATCAATTGAATGAAGACATTGCCCGATTAACGGGTCAAACAGGTGTGTTGGTCATCGAAAAGGGGAATGTAATTGTATTTGATGCGCCGTTAAATCTGCTACCGATAGATGAGTTGAAACAATATTATTTGTCAAACTCAACCAGAGCACAGATTATTGAACACTTAATTGCCGAAGATTTTGAGTCGTGGGAAGACTTGGCATTTGATTTAGGAATTTCAACGCCCACTATCTATAAAGAAAGAACAATTGTGCAAGAAAATCTTGCAGTTCAGGGTATCGAAATAACCAAAGATTATCGATTAGTAGGGCAGGAGGAAAATATTCGATTTCTAACCTTTGCCTTATTAACGGTCTATAATGGCCAACGTACGGCCGATGTTGCCGATGAGATTAAAAACGCCGCTAATTACTATATTAGTCATGTCATAGCGCCAATATTTGGTGAGTTAAAAGACTCCCAGATTAGTATTATTTGGCATATGGCCGCGATTTGGACGAATCGTTTTTCACAACGGCACTTCGTTTCTAGCGGTTTTACCAACCAGTATCTAAACGCCACGACTGAAATGTCTGAACAAGCGCAACGACTTCTAAAACACTTGAAAGTTTTGATGGCTCGGAATGGCCATATGTCTGATGAAGAATTAGATAATGAGGCGCGTTTTATTATCTTAATCTTGCATAGTTTAGGACTATTTTCGACCATTCAAACCGCGCGAGATGTCACGCCTACTGTAAAGCAATGTTGGCAGCGGTTTGATGAGAGCATTCAAACGAGCTATAAATGTCTGTTCCGGTTGTCGATGACACCTGTTGACTCCAGAAAATTAACGTATAGTGTCGGGCATACACTATTTCAATTTTTAATCTATCCATTTGGGATTAGTTCAGGGATTTATGATTTACAACATTTTGAAGAATTTTCAGAACGATACCCACTGGCGTTTCAGCTGGGCACTGAAATATTGAATGATTTTGCGCAAAAACAAGAACTCGATTCTAGTAAACTGAAAACGGCACTCTTAACCGACCTTGTCTCAGCTTTGGCAACAGGCGATTATATTTACCAAAGCATTCCAAAGGTCAATATTGTGTTGGACTTTGGTAATCATGTGAATATCGAAAATTTGCTACTGGACCAGTTCGGACCGGTAACCAAAGCAAAGATTGCGACGTCACATAGGTTGGACAATCAAACAGATATACTGTTAACAGATGTCCCTCGGAAACCGGTGACTAATGAACTAGTGTACGTTTGGCAAGGAATTGAATCTGATCGTTATCTTAATCAGCTGATTGCAGATATTAATCGGATTAGTTCCAAAAAATTTAATGCCTGGCGACGACAAAATTAAATATGAGAACAAGCTTCATTATTGGACGTTAATCGTTTGATATGAAGCTTTTTTCATTATTAAAAGTCTGATAAATAGGAGTTTTTCTATTTTTTCGGTCTTTTTTTAAAACGAATTTTATTAAAGACCGTGCTGAAATATGCGAATATGGTTATCGTTTACCTTTAGTCAACGAAAGGAGATGGCGAATGTCGACAAGAAAAAACTTAATTAGTCGGAGTAGATTTTATATTTTTGGATTCGCAACAGCCTTAATCATACTCATTTGGTGGGCCAGTCTTTATTCCAGCGTGGTGCAAATCGCAACGGCATTATTAGTCCTGTTAGGCATATTTTCAAGTTTGATTTTGCCAGGGTTACTTATCACCTGGTTAGGATTGATTTATTTGGTTGTTGGTGTGTTAATGCTGATGATTGGATCATTTGTCATGGGAATACCAGAAAAAATACTCTTGTTAATCGCGTTTCCGGCATCGCTATTTTTGACGAACGGGCGTCGGACAATTGTCGGTGACTTAAGTTGGTTAATGGCTAATGAACAACACGTCGCGTCATTTACTAAGAATTATCACCCTGGTTTGAATCTCCAGCGCTCATATAATGCCAACAAGATTTTTGAAAAGTCAGTCAGTCGTTTCGGTACATACCCTGGTTTAACCAAGGTTTGCGTGGATGTGACTGGTATTCAATGGGCGCACAGCGAACAGTACCGTCAGTTTAATGCCAATCAATATGATGCCGTGATACACGCAGTAGCGGGTGTATTGAAGCAAAAGCGATTGCCATCTGAATTTCTTTATATATTAGATGATGATATGTTTTTGATTTTGTCATTTAGGCTGCCGCGAGAAACCTTTACTGGTTTAACTGATGAGACGAAGATGGCACTGTCAGAAATCATGGTTGGCGATTACAAACCCCAATTTCAATGGGGACATACGTTGATTACAGAGGATAATGCTGAAAAATACCAAACGTTACCAGATGCATTGAAGCATATTCGTCGTGAGATGGAAACAGATCTTGTAACGGAATATATGAAAAAGGAGAGCGACCATGATTAATATCTTTTTTTGGATTGCGCTAGTAGTTAGTGTTGTATTTTTGGTACTTGCGGCAGCTTTATTTGTTGCCCAATGGACCATTTATTCCCGCGTAGAAGCAACGATGTGCAAGTTATGGGGACAAGAAAGTGAGGCATAATGATACACCAATTTCTATTGATTACAACGTTGTTTTCGATATGGTTGTCATTATCGATGGCAATGGTTACGCTGTTCGGGGCCGTCCACTTTTGGCTTAAAAACAGTACAAAAGAGACGGAAATTATACCGCTAAAGCGTTACCCCACGATATCTATTGTTGTCCCAGCTCACAACGAAGATGTTGTTATTGCTCAAACGATGACGGCGCTCTTGAACCTGAATTATCCACCAGAAAAGGTGGAACTACTGTTGTATTCAGACAATTCTACGGATAAAACGGCGGCTGAGATGCGTCGTATTAAAAAGTTGCCTGAGAATCAAAATCGCAATATTGTCATTATCGAGCGAACTGGACAAGGTGGTAAGGCTGGGGTGTTGAACGATTCCCTACAGGTGGCAACGGGCGAATTCATTGCAGTTTATGACGCTGATGCCATGCCAGAACGGAATGCATTGTACTTCCTGGTTCGTAAAGCATTAGAAGACCCGGAGCGTCATGTGGCTGTCTTTGGTCGTAACAAGACGCGCAATGCGGACCAAAATTTACTGACGCAATTTATTAACCAAGAGATTGTTGTGACGCAGCGCATTCAGCATATTGCAATTTGGCATTTATTTAAGATTGGCCGTATTCCAGGCACGAATTTTATTATCCAAAAAGATTATGTGACTGAAATTGGTGGATGGCGTGATGGTGCGTTAACGGAAGATACCGATATTTCATTCAAGATTATGCAGAGTGGCAAGCTAATTGCTTTGGCTTATAATTCTGAGGCATTTCAGCAAGAACCTGAGCATATCCGAGATTACTATCATCAGCGGTTACGTTGGGCTAAAGGAAACTATCAAGTGGTGATTAATAATATTAAGCATCTCTTCGATCGGAGTAACTGGCGCGTAAAAATTGAAACGTTTTACTACGCCGCGACTTTCTTTTGGTTTAATGCCGCAATTCTGTTGTCGGATATCTTATTTGCGGTAAATGTGGTGTTTTACATTGTTGGTTTGTTCAATCCAACGATTACGATACCGTTCACGTTTGGCACAACGAATGTCTTACTGGCACAAATTTTATTGTTTAATTGGGTCTTGATGATTTTGTTGTATGTTTTGCAGATTAACATTGCAATGTCCACCCAGTTCGGTCAGGCGACGACCAAACAAATCTGGTTATCATTCTTGTCGTACTTTACCTATACACAACTCTTTATGGCGGTTTCAGTGCACGCAGTTGCGCAAGTTATCGGCGATAGTCTCTGGCATCGAAATGGTAATGTCTGGGTTAAGACAAAGCGGTTTAATGATTAGTTAGTGAGGTTTAAATGGTATTACATAGAAGATTATGGTGGGCAGTATTTGCGGTTATTTTGGCGTTTTCGTCTATTTTGGTTTATGTTCGTGTCAATAATGAACGGGCGGTTGTACGTGATACATATGAAACGTGGCGTGAAACATTTGTCGTGA
Source organism: Weissella confusa (assembly GCA_001436895.1). Taxonomy (GTDB): domain Bacteria; phylum Bacillota; class Bacilli; order Lactobacillales; family Lactobacillaceae; genus Weissella; species Weissella confusa. Next base: position 42,090 of record JQAY01000012.1, on the reverse strand, counting down.
AAAATCACCCGGGGGCAACCTATGTGAATGCGGGTACGTCTAAGCACCGGGTAGCAATGTCTGAAGCGCAAGGAATTGGGATGCTTATTACTGCGCGTGCCGGCCGTAATGGTTGGGCAAAGCAAGCGGACTTTGACAGTTTGCTTGCGTATTATCAACTACATCGCGATGGTAATACGTATTTAATGAGTTGGCGTCAACAACTCAAGCAGGGTGAATGGCGTAATGATCAAAATAGCGCCACTGATGGTGACTTGTATATTGCTCAGTCGTTGATAACGGCAGCTAAAACTTGGCCCAAGGCAGCTGATCAATATCGTCGGCTTGCCCGAAAAATTGCAGCTGATATTTTGCGTTATGAATATAACGACACCGCAAAAATGGTGACTGTCGGAAATTGGGCAACTTCAGATAGCTGGGCTTACGATGTGATGCGCTCATCTGATGTGATGCCAACTGTTTTTGATGCGTTAGCTATAACGACTGGTGATGACCGTTGGCGAGAGATTTCAAATAGTATGTTAGATAAATTGCAGACGTTGAGTGATCAACATGAGACGGGGCTGGTACCGGATTTTTCTATTATTGAAAAAGATCGAATTCGACCAGCTCAACGTGACGAAGTGTCAACTAAGGCTGACGGTACGTACGACTATAACGCAGCGCGAGTTCCGATGATGCTGGCCAACGCAACCGATGCCCGTGCCCGCAAAATTAATGATCGAATGATACACTTCTTTGCGCATCAAAGAACGCTGGTAGCTGGTTATCAGTTGAATGGTCAAGCGACAAAAACGTATGAATCATCGGCTTTCCAAGCACCAATTTTCAATTTGGCCACTAACGCCAATAACGCAGATGCTGAAGTGCTGTATCGCAATACGACAAATGTTTTAAACAAATCTGTGGCGCAACAACCTTATTATGATGCAACGATCACAACACTAGTTGCTGTAGGAGGATTTAAAAATGATTAAAGTAATGACTGTTTTTGGCACCCGGCCTGAAGGCATAAAAATGGCGCCAGTTATTAAGGCACTTGAAAATGATGATACAGTGACACCAGTAACGGTTGTTACCGGGCAACATCAAGAAATGTTGCAGCCTATTTTGGATATTTTCGATGTTAAGCCGGATTATGATTTGGCAATTATGGAGCCTCAGCAAAGTTTGGCCAAAATTACGAGCAAAGTTTTGCTTGGGATGGATGACATTTTAACAGCTGAAAAACAGACGTCGTTTTAGTTCATGGTGACACCAGTACGACACTAGCAACCAGTATGAGTGCATTTTTCCATCACATCCCTGTGGGACACGTAGAGGCTGGGTTGCGAACGTGGGATAAGTACTCACCGTTTCCGGAAGAAATTAATCGCCAAATGACAGATCGCATTGCAGATATGTATTTTGCACCAACGCGATTAAGTGCCAATAATTTGATTCAAGAAGGTGTCGAGACAGATAATGTTTTTGTGACCGGAAATACTGTGATTGATGCCTTGCATTACACGTTACATAAAGATTATAAAAATCCCGTTTTGGACCAAATTCATCCCGAACAAAAAATGGTACTATTAACGATGCACCGACGAGAAAATCAAGGGGCGCCAATGGCTCGTGTCTTTAGAGCAATTCGGGATATCGTGTTTGAAAACCCCGAAGTTGAAGTTGTGTATCCAGTCCACTTGAGTCCAGCTGTGCAATCAGTCGCGACTGAAATTTTGGGTGATATTGACCGTGTACATCTAATTGAACCACTAGATGTTGTCGATTTTCATAATTTAGCTGCTCGCAGTTATCTCATTTTAACGGATTCAGGTGGTATTCAAGAAGAGGCGCCTTCATTAAATGTACCGGTACTTGTGTTGCGAGATACGACTGAACGACCAGAGGGAGTTGATGCCGGTACGTTACGATTAGTTGGTACGGACTACCAGACAGTTAAAGCTGCTGTTGAAGGACTCCTGCATGATGAGACGCAGTATCGTGACATGGCAGATAATACGAATCCTTATGGTGATGGCCATACAGCTGAACGAATTGTGCATCTTATTAAGCAGTTTATGATGTAAGTGTGTTCAATTATTAAACACGTAATAAAACATACCGAATCCAGGTGTTTATATCAGTTTTTCATTTAGGAGTTAGTTATAATAACCACAAGGAACTAACTAAAGGGAGTATGAAATTATGACAGAAGCAAATTTGGATACGAAAGCATTGTTGGAGAAATACTTGCGTGATTCACACGTTTTGAACTTGGCAACAGCCGTTAACAACCGTCCATCAAACCGTGACGTCTTTTATTTGACGCCCGATGAGTTGACGGACTACATTTACATCACAACGACACGCAACTCAAACAAGATGGCCGAAATTGAGGCTAATCCATTTGTTGCGTTCACGACGGTGCCAACTGATGAGGACAATGGGGTAGTCACATCAAACAAGGCTGAAATTCATTTGACGGACAAGTCAATCGATGACGTCGCCGAATTGATTGAAAACCAAATTCCAAACTGGATGGATGTTGCTGGCGAGGCAAAGGACAGTTTCGTTGTCTTGAAGTTGTCATTCAGCTCAGTTAAGATTTTCGGTGATCAAGGCATCAGCTCTTTGTTGTTGAACGAAGAAGGTGCCACACAAGAAACGTTGTAAGTATTGATATGAAAGGTTGTCCAATCGGGCAACCTTTTGTCTTTCTCCGGGATGTTTCGCAAATTAGGCATATGTATTCGGTACAGTAAAAGTATTAAGACATAGGGAGAGAGTGTTATGCCTTTTACGAAACGAATTATTGCTGGGTCGACGTTAATCACGCTGTTGCCAATCTTATTCGGTGCCATGCTGTACCATCGGCTGCCTGATCGCATGCCAACACATTTTGCGGCGGACGGATCGGTCACAGAGACCATGCCCAAGTTAGTAGTGGTGTTCGGCTTGCCGTTGGTTTTTGCCATCATTAATGTGATTGTTTTGGCATTTGCGAATGCTGACCCAAAGAATAAACACTTAACTGGTTTTCCGGTTGCGATTATCGCAAGTCTGATTCCGTTTATTACGGCCGGAACGATGTTGATGGTTGATGTTTTAGCGCTCGGCTACCGGGTCCAAATCACAACGGTGGTGATGTTCATCTTAGGGATTGTGTTTATCGCAATTGGCTTGGTATTACCGAAAGTGGATACGAGTTACACGATTGGTATTCGCACGCCTTGGACGCTATCAAACCGCAATAATTGGCGCATGGTGCATCGTTTAGGTGGTCGCTTGTTCATTGGTGCCGGAATCTTGCTATTCGGCTGTGCGGGCTTTAATCACACGCCGATTTTCTTAACGATTCTGGCTATCATTATTTTGATCGTTGTCATCGTCCCAATTGTCTATTCATATCTGCTTTGGCGCCAATCTAATCGTTAATTTGAGGGATTAAATGCCTATTCGACAAATCGGACACTTGGCGTTATACTAACCTTACATTAGAAAATAATGAGGGAGGAACGCTAATTATGGCAGTTCAAGATATTACGGATGCAACATTCGAACAAGAGACAAATACAGGGGTAACGTTGACGGATTTCTGGGCAACGTGGTGTGGTCCTTGCCGCATGCAATCACCTGTTGTTGAAACGGTGGCTGAATCAATGCCTGAAGTAAAGTTCAACAAGATGGATGTTGATCAAAACCCTGCCACGGCGCAAGAATTTGGTATCATGGCGATTCCAACGCTCCTTGTAAAGAAGGACGGCGAAGTGGTTGAACGTTTGACTGGTTTCACACCAGCCCACCAACTAGAAGCAATTTTGGCAAAGTACGCCTAACGATTAAAAGAGATGTTCAGACATCTCTTTTTTTCTGCGGTAAAATGGACATATATTTTAACGATTGGACAATAATGATGAAACCACTGAACGAAACTGAAATTGCACGTTTGGCAGCGCTAGATATCTTTACCAAAATTGATCAAGGCGACTGGTACCAATATGGCAAGGAACCCCAATTACAAGCTATTACGCAACGTGCTTTCCAACAGGTGCAACGAATGAATGACGTTGCAAAGACAGATATGTCTGAAGCAACGCGCTTGTTGCATGAGTTTTTGCCTGGCATGGCGACTTCAGCCTCAATCACATTCCCAGTGAACACGATTGAGTATCCGGAACAGTTGATTCTTGGCGAGGACAGTTTCATCAACGCCAATCTGCAAATTGTCAGCGCTGGTAAAGTAACAATTGGTAAACATGCCTTTATCGGTCCGAATGCACAGTTCTTCACGCCAAATCATCATCCATATAACGTAGCATTGCGTCGTGAGGGGTGGCAGTATGATTCGCCAATTACGATTGGGGATGATGTTTGGTTTGGTGGTTCGGTGATTGTCCTAACTGGTGTGACGATTGGCGATAACGTCGTCGTCGGGGCTGGCAGTGTTGTCACGAAGGATGTGCCAAGTAACACGATGGTGGCTGGTAATCCTGCCCGCGTCATAAAAGATTTAACACAAGACTAAACGAAAACCGGCGGTATCTCGCGATTGAGATGCCGCCGGTTTTGTTGTTAATTTGTCTTTGCCCAAACGAATCCCTTGCTGGTGATGTTCGTTGGTTGTGGGATTTGAATATCCGGATGCTCCGCGATGTAGTCACCGATAAGGTCGGCCGTCTCGATTTGGACTTCACGAACAACCTTGTCGATACTGTACATCTTGTAGTTTCCCGTGCCAGTTGCACGGTAGTTGTTCATCGTGACTTCAAACGACTCCGTCATGGACATCGGTTGGTTGTTCACCTTCAGCGACGTCACGCGATTACCGGCAGGACGGCTGAAATCAAAGGTGTAATCGATGCCACTCCAAATATCATAGTTGTAATGTTGTACTTTTGGCTCAAGAAAACGTGGATTCACAATCAATTCGCCATCTGCCGTAACATCAAAGTAGCGACCGCTAATTTCGAGGGCATCCTTGATATCTTGGCCGGTCAACTTTTCAACGACTAGCGTATTTGGATAGATGTAATTTGTCATGACATCGCGACGAGTGACTTCATTAGGCAACCCGCGAACTTCGTCATTAAACAAAGCGGTATTTGAAATGTGGGTGCCGGTCGCAGCCATTTGCACTTGATTCACTAATTCAATGAACGGGTGGTTATGCAAGCGTGCTTCAAAGTGCTTCGTGACCTGCATGTTGTCACCAACTGTACCAATTGCTGCATCCAACCAATCGTTAACTTGGTCGTTCAAGGTTGAGACCAACTCAAGAATGGCCGATTCCTCCTTGAAGTTCCCCGTGGCAATTAGCTGGGCATTGGCGTGGTTAATGTGCAATTGCTCATCCAAGTCTAGTTGAATGGCACCGACGTATTCCGCCCGGTAACCAGGCTGCGTGGTAGGTATACCATCGACAACTTCAGCAATCGCACGGTGTTGGTGCCCGGTAATCAGCGCATCGACACCTGGCAATTTCAAAAGCTCATAACCTTGGTTTTCAGTCGTCAAATGCTCCAACGCTTCGCCAGTCTGCAAATCACGTGAAAAACCACCGTGATAGGCAATGACTAACACATCAACATTTGGTCGTAACTCAGCAATATAACGCTCGGCAGTTGCGACTGGATCTTTGAAAACCAGACCGCGAATGTTATCTGGGTGCTCCCAATGTGGAATATAAGACGTTGTTAGACCAATCACACCGACACGGATGTGGTTGCGATTGATGATGGTGTAGGGCTTGCCGATAAACGGTTGACCAGTTGTTGCATCCAAAATATTGGCGTTCAACAAATTATCTACGCCGGTCATCGCACTTTCTAAGTACTCACGACCATAGTTAAATTCGTGATTCCCTAGAATCCGAACATCAAATCCAGCAGTGTCTGCCAAGTTTTTGTAGATCGGCAAATCAGCGCGATCCATTTTTTCAATATAGTTGGTCAACGGTGATCCTTGGATAAAATCGCCGTTATCGATGGCAATTACCACGTCATCCGGCGCGGCGTGTGTCCGCAACTCGTTCATGACAGTGACGGCACGGGATAAGCCTAAGCGGGTATTCAAAAGTGGTCGGCGAAAGTCATCAGCACGGAAGTAGCCGTGAACATCTGATGTTGAAACCAACGTGACATGCATGATAATGCCTCCATTAAAATTTGTGTTACTTAATAAACAGAATACCGCAAAAGTAACTAATTTAAAATACATTAGAGCACCTAACGCTAAGGTGTTATTTACCGGACAAAATACTTTGACCAACCTTGACCTGTTTGTAACCTTAATGGATTGACTTACTTTAAATAGATGTTTAGTAGGCCATCTATACGCATAACGTCCGTTACGTTACGAACGAAAAATAATAAAAGCCTTTCGAATGATAATTATCATGCTATACTAACGGAAAGTTAGGTTAATGACTGCGAAGTCATGACTAAGATTATGTTGAAGTATGGGGGAACAATCGTGGAAGTACGGTTTGAGCATGTCACGTTAACGTACAGTAATGGGGTTGAGGTGCTACATGATATGGATTTTGAACTACCAGATGGTGAATTAATTGCCTTGTTAGGTCCAAGTGGTGGTGGAAAATCAACGACCTTGAACTTGATTTCAGGTTTGCTACAAGCGACGACGGGCCACATTTATTTCGGCGCCGATGACGTCACAAAGAAAGATGCGTTGCAGCGTGGTGTGGGGATGGTATTCCAGAATTATGCGCTTTACCCACACATGACGGTGTTGGATAACATTATTTTCCCAATGAAGATGGCTAAGGTTGATAAGGCGACGCGTGAAGCCAAAGCAAAGGAACTGGCCAAGTTGGTCCGTGTGGATGATCAACTGAACAAGAAACCGGGTGCCTTATCAGGTGGTCAACAACAACGTGTCGCGATTGCTCGTGCATTGGCAAAAGAGCCAACAGTCTTGTTGCTAGATGAGCCACTTTCGAATTTGGATGCGCGTCTACGTGTTGAAATGCGTGAAGAAATCCGCCGTATTCAACAAGAAACTGGTATCACCACCGTATTTGTGACGCACGACCAGAGCGAGGCCATGCACGTGGCCGACAAAATTATGGTGTTGAATGATGGGGTGATTCAACAATTTGATTCACCACAAACGTTGTACCAAGACCCAGCTAACCAGTTCGTGGCCCGCTTTATTGGTGATCCGGTGATTAATGAAGTACCAGCTGATGCGCTACGTCAAACCTTGAGTTTGCCAGCCAACGCCGCCACCGTCGGTATTCGCCCTGAGGCCATTCAAGGTCTTGTGCCTGGGCACCCAACGTTGGCCGTTGAAGCCCAACAAGTGCGTGCATTCGGTCGTGACCGTCAAGCCACCTTGAAACTCGGTGAGCACAAGTTGGTCTCAACCAAATTAACGATTGCCACTAACCAAGTATCGCTTAATCCGCTGGGGGTATTCGCCTTTGATGCGCAAGGTGTTCGCTTGCCGCTAGGGGGTGAATAGGCATGATGAATCAAATCAAGCCAACCTGGCGTGACAACTTAAAGGCGCTGGCCTATTTGGCACCTATGCTGGTGATTATTGCAGTGTTCAGCCTGTATCCGATTATTAAAAGTTTGGCGATGAGTTTTTACACCGACTACAACTTTTTCACGAATCAGGTCAATGCGGTGGGTTTCGATAACTTTAAGACCCTATGGCAAGACAACGATTTCCATCTGGCGGTTTGGAATACGATTATTTTTGTCATTGGCGTTGTACCAGCTGAAATTATTATTTCGTTAGTTATTGCAGTGTTGTTGAATCAAATCAAGCGTTTAGCTGGTTTCTTCCGCACCCTCTACTTCATGCCGTTCGTAACCAGTGTTGTGGCCATCTCGATGGTCTGGCGCTGGATTTACAACAAAGATGCCGGTCTATTGAACTACTTGCTCGGTTTCGTCGGTGTGCATCCGATTGATTGGTTGAACGATCCACACTATGCCATGCCGGCGTTAATCATTTTGGCAATATGGAAGGGATTGGGATTTAACATCTTGCTCTTCTTGGTGGCACTGAATAACGTGGACAAGCGCTTATACGATGCCGCGATGCTTGATGGTGCAAACAGCTGGCAACGTTTCTGGCATGTGACCTTGCCAATGATTTCACCAATGACATTCTTGGTGACGGTAAATGCAGTGATTGGCTCATTCAAGGTGTTTGATGAGATTTTCGCGCTGTTCGGCGGTCAACCAGGACCTGGTCACAGTACGTTGACGGTCGTTTACTACTTGTATCAAATGTTCTATGAGCAAAACAAGTACGGTCTTGCTGCGGCATCTGGTGTTGTCTTATTCGTGATGATTTTGGTTGTCACCTTGTTCCAATTGTGGTGGAGCAAGAAGCACGTGCACTACTAGGAGGGCGTCATGAAAGCAAAGAAAACAATTGTTTATGTCATTTTGACGCTCGGCGCGATTACTATGTTGCTGCCATTCTTCTGGATGGTGTCGACGGCATTCAAAACCGGTTTCGAAGCCTTGCAAACGCCACCAACCTGGTTGCCGAAGCACATGCAATGGTCCAACTGGGTACGCGCCTGGCACGCAGCACCGTTTGCAACATATCTCGTGAACTCAGTTGTGGTGTCACTGACGACCACCGTTGGCCAGTTAGTGACGTCCATTCTGGCAGCTTTTGCGTTTGCAAAGTTGAATTTCTCAGGGAAGAAAGTCTTATTCACGATTCTCTTAGCAACGATGATGGTACCGGGTGAGATGCTAATCATCCCCAACTTTGTCACGTTGTCAGAAATGCATTTGGTCAACACGTATGGGGCATTGATTGTACCTTGGTTGGCGTCATTCTTCTCGGTGTTCACGCTCCGTCAAAGTTTTGCAAGTGTGCCGGATCAGTTGTATTACGCGGCTCGGTTGGACGGTGCCAGCGATTGGCAATTCCTTTGGCGCGTATTGGTGCCAAATGCAAAGTCGACCATCACAGCGATTGGGTTATTGCAAATCATTGGCAGTTGGAATTCGTTCATGTGGCCGTTGATTGTGACGAACACGGAGGGGATGCGCACGCTACCAGTTGGGTTGCAAGCCTTCTCAAGTGATTCGGGTGTGCAATACCCAGAACTCATGGCCGCGTCAACTTTCGTCATTTTGCCAATGGTCATCATGTATTTGTTGTTGAACAAGTACGTGGTTGCCGGCATTTCAAATACAGGTATTAAAGGTTAATTAACCGACTGTTCACAGCATGTTTGTGGACGGTTTAGTGATGAGAAGCAATTGTCACCGCTAAACTGTTCAGAAATATCACAAGGGCCCTGTGGTATGCCTGACAGTCATTAATTGTTAGTTATGTGGGAAAAAAGGGGAACTTTTAACATGAAGACTTGGACAAAATTGTTCGCAGGTTCAGCTGTATTGGCATTGACATCAGGCGCATTCGCAACGGCGGTTCCAACGGTTGCCAGTGCTGCATCAAAGCCAACGAAGATTACATTCTGGCACGCTATGACGGGAAATTACGCCAAAGCATTGGACGAACAAATCAAGGCATTTAACGCGTCACAATCAAAGTATGAGATTGTCGCAACTGCCCAAGGTGACTACACAACGTTGAACCAAAAGGTCATGGCAGCAGCCAAGTCAAAGACGTTGCCTGACATGGCACAAGCAACTTACACACAAGTACCAGACTATGCCAAGAATGGTATCGTCGCCAACATGGATAGCCAAGTTAAGGGTAAGGATGGTCTCTCAAAGGCTGATTTGAAGAACATTTACCCAGGATTTTTGGAACAAGCCAAGTACAAGGGCTCATACTACGCCATGCCATTCTCAGCATCAGTGCGTGTGATGTTCTACAACAAGTCAATTTTGGATCAATACGGTTTGTCAGTGCCAAAGACGTGGGATGATGTGGCCAAGATGGCGAAGGTCTTGAAGCAACACAACATCGCCGCCGTTGGATATGATAAGTCATTTGATATGGAATGGAACTCAATGGTGCGCGCTGCTGGGGTGAAGTTGGTTACACCTTCAGGTAAGGTCAACATCAACTCAAAGAAGGCTGTGGCAGCAGCTAAGACGATTACGGACATGGTCAACAATGAGGAAGCGTTGACCGCTGGTTCTGACATTTACGGAACGACAAACTTTGTCAACGGTAAGACAGCCTTGTCATTCTCATCATCAGCTGGTATTTCAGCTACTAAGGCCGCTGCACCTGACGGCTTCGACTGGGGTACGGCGGTAATGCCATCATACGAAGGTAAGAACGCGACGATGTTGGCTGGAAACAACTTGGTCACGACTGCCCAAGCGTCAAAGAAGGAACAAGCCGGTGCGTTTGCCTTTATGAAGTTCTTGGCATCTGATAAGCAAACTGAAAAGTGGGCTGAGGATACTGGCTACTTGCCAATTACGAAGAAGGCTGCCAAGTCAGCGTCATACAAGGCTTACTTGAAGGCCAACCCATTGGCCAAGGCTGCTTCAGATTCATTGCCAGGTGCGTTCTCTGATACGGCCTTCTTGGGTTACCAAGAGTACCGTACGGACTTGTTGAGCGCGACTGACGCAATGTTGACGAAGAAGACGGCACCTAAGGATGCGTTGGATACGTTGCAAAAGCAAACGCAAAAGATCGTGAAGGCAAGCAAGTAACATGACGACCACGGTAACAGTACTAAGCGGTGTTGATACCATCGGTGGGAACGTGGTGTCATTTGAAACAGAACAAGCACGTGTCATCATGGATTTTGGCATGAACTTTGCGCCGGCTGATACGCGACCAGATGATTTGTTGGCTAGTGGCGTGCTACCCAATTTGCCAGATTTGTTTTCGGACGAAAAAGCGGCTGAGCAGGAAACGGCTATTTTTGTGTCACACCTCCATTTGGATCACATGGGGGCGTTGCAATATTTGACGAAGCCAACGCCGGTGTACATGAGTCCAGAGTCGGCCAAGTTGTATGTTGAGTTGATACGCCAAGGTGTTGAATCGGCACCGAATGCGCAAATCAAGGTGATAACGACGGAAGCACCGGTTAAAATTGGTGATTTGATGGTGCGAGCATTCTTGTCAGATCACGATGCGATGGGGGCTTACATGTTTGAAGTCACTGACGGCAAGCACCGTTTCGTCCATAGTGGGGATGTTCGCTATGATGGCTGGCACCCAGAACGCGTGACGGCGTGGACAACGTACTTGCATGACCATCAACCAGACATGTTCTTTATTGAGGGAACCGAGTTCTCTTTCGACGCTGACCCAACCCGGCAACGTCGCACGGAAGCAAATGTGCTGGCTGATTTGTCAGCGGCCATGACGCAAAAAGAACTGGTGGTCATAAATCCGTATGAGCGCAATGTTGAGCGGTTGATGCGTCTGCAAGCCATCGTTCATGATTTTGGTCGTGAATTAGTTTGGGATGCACGCTTTGCAGGGATTCTAAAAGCGATGGGGCACGAGGATGTCATGACGTTCGGTGAAGACGTGACGTTAAACGATATTATGGCGAACCAGCAGCATTACGTATTACAAAATCGCTTCGATGACATCGCAGTACTCGACCATTTCGACCGCTTCAGCTATTTGCACATGAATGGTGAGCCATTGGGTGATTATGATCCACGTTATGCTGAGCTGGTAGCTTATCTCGACAAGCGTGGGATTGCACTGCAAATTGCCGGCGCAAGTGGTCACGCCACGCCGGATGATTTGCTCCGTGTTGCAGCGGAAGTGAATGCCAAAGTGACATTACCTTGGCATTCATTCAAGCCAGAACGTGAAGCACAAGCGCTGCGTAATATGGGCCTTGAAACGTATCTGCCTAAGAAGGGTGAAACGTTTACATTCGAATAATGTTGGAAATGCTACGTGATGTTGAATTGCGTAGCATTTTATTTATGTAACTGAAATAGGACAAAATTCACGTCACGTCTTAAGGAAGGTAGTACCATAAACTATGGTATTGACTTTCATGAGAAAAGTTCTAATATTACTTATTAATACAAACTGACTAATCGTTAGAGGAGAGTTAACATGACAGTTGAAAATGAGCATTTCTACGAAACTTTCCAACCTTCACATTATGATTTGTACATTGATGTGAACCGCGGTACCAAAGTAATTAGTGGACGTACGACGATTTCTGGTGAAGCAAAAGCAACCGAAATTTCAGTTCACCAAAAGTATTTGACGATTACGTCAGTGACCGATGAAGCCGGCCAAGACCTGGCTTACACGGTTGACAATGAACATGAGGCGATTCACGTGACATTGCGCGAAGTGGGTCCAACTGCTTTGACGATTACGTACACGGCATCGTTGACCGATACGATGATGGGAATTTATCCGTCATACTATGAAGTGGCCGGTGAGAAGAAGCAGATTATCGGCACGCAATTTGAAACGACTTTTGCGCGCCAAGCCTTCCCATCAATTGATGAACCTGAAGCCAAGGCAACGTTTGATTTGGCGCTCAAGTTTGATGAGCAACCAGGTGAAACCGTGTTGGCAAATATGCCAGAACTACGTGAAGAAGACGGCGTGCACTACTTTGCGACGACTGTCCGCATGTCAACGTACTTGGTGGCCTTTGCGTTTGGTGATTTGCAGAGTAAGACAACTCGTACGAAGAGCGGTGTTGAAGTTGGCGTCTTTGCTACGAAGGCGCACAAGACAAATGAATTGGACTTTGCGCTTGATATTGCTAAGCGTTCGATTGAATTCTATGAAGATTTCTACCAAACACCATATCCATTGCCACACTCATGGCAATTGGCATTGCCTGATTTTTCAGCTGGGGCCATGGAAAACTGGGGCTTGGTTACCTATCGTGAAGCATATTTAACGCTTGATCCAGATAATACGCCCTTGCGTCAGAAGCAAGTGGTGGCCACTGTGATTGCGCACGAATTGGCCCACCAATGGTTTGGTGATTTGGTCACGATGAAGTGGTGGGATGACTTGTGGCTGAACGAAAGTTTTGCCAACATGATGGAGTATGTCGCCATCGATGCCATTGAACCAGATTGGCACATTTGGGAATTGTTCCAAACATCCGATGTGGCAGCAGCGTTGAGTCGAGATGCGACTGATGGTGTGCAATCCGTTCACGTGCAGGTGGAAGATCCAGCAGAAATTGACGCGCTCTTTGACGGTGCGATTGTTTACGCAAAGGGTGCGCGTATGCTGGTCATGGTCCGTGCACTGCTTGGGGATGATGCTTTGCGTAAGGGCTTGAAGGCCTACTTTGATGCGCACCAGTATGGCAATGCAACTGGTGCTGACTTATGGCAAGCATTGGGTGATGCCTCAGGCTTGGATGTCGGCGCTATCATGACGTCGTGGTTGGAGCAACCAGGTTATCCAGTGGTCACAGCAGCGGTTGTCGATGGTCAATTGACCTTGTCACAACAACAATTCTTCATTGGTGAAGGTGAAGAAAAGGGCCGTCAATGGCAAATTCCATTGAACAGTAACTATGGAGCCGTGCCAGAATTGCTGACTGAACATGAAATCGTAGTTGGTGATTATCAACAATTGCGTGAGGCAAATGGTCAACCATTCCAATTGAACGTTGGCAATAACTCGCACTTCATTGTGAACTATGACGAGACGCTGTTGGCTGATTTGGCACAAGATGCGACGAACTTGTCTGCCATTTCACAGTTACAATTGTTGCAAGATCAACGTTTGTTGGCTGAAGGTCGTTTGACATCATATGCCGCCGTTGTGCCATTGCTACAAACGTTTGCGAATAGTGAACATGTGGTTGTCACGACAGCGCTTTATGATGTCGCGAATAACTTGAAGAAGTTTGCGACGCCTGATTCTGACGCAGAGCACGAACTACAAACATTCTTTGATGGGTTGAGCCGTGAACAGGTTGCCCGTTTAGGCTGGCATGCCCAAGCTGGTGAGAGTAGCGATGATGCGATTACGCGTCCGTTGGTCTTGCGTGCAGCGTTGTATGCCCAAAATGCAGAAGCAATTACGGCCGCGCACGAGTTGTTTGTGGCGCGCCAAGCTGATTTAGCGGCTTTGCCAGCTGAAGTACGTGGCTTGATTTTGCGTAATGAAGTCGAAAACTTTGGTAGTGAAGCCTTGTTTGATCAACTGCTCCAAGCTTACGTTGCGTCATCAGATGCGACGTTCAAGCGTGATATTCAAGGCGCGCTTACGCAAACACAAGATCCAGCTTTGGTTGCAACGTTGATCAACAAGTTTGAGGATGCCAACACCATCAAGCCACAAGATTTGCGTGCTTGGTACCGTGGCGTTTTGGCAAACAAGCACGGTCAACAAGCAGCCTGGGATTGGATTCGCGCAGACTGGCAATGGTTGGAAGATACAGTTGGTGGTGACATGGAGTTCACGACGTACATCACCGTCACAGCCGGTATTTTCCAAACGGCCGAGCGCTTATCGGAGTTCAAGGCCTTCTTTGAACCAAAGTTGCCAACGCCAGGGCTGACACGTGAAATCACGATGGATATCAAGGTCGTAGAAACCCGCGTTGCGTTGATTGAAGCGGAACAAGAAGCAGTTAACGTAGCGGTTCGCGCAGCAAATAACAAGTAATAGACAAAATAAAGAGGTAGAAAATCCGTGGATTTTCTACCTCTTTTTGTTTACATCAAAATATTCTCAACAATCTTAACGAACATCGCAGACCCAACGGGCATGCAGTCTTCGTCGACGATGAACTTAGGGTGGTGGTTGACGAATTCGTAACCATCTTCAGCCAACCCAGAACCCAAACCGAAGTAAGCGCCAGGCTTAATCTCCGTGTAGGCTGAGAAGTCTTCACCAGCCATCAATTGTGGCATCGGGTACGTGTTTTCTTCACCAAGTAACTCCTTGGCTGTGGCCAACACCAAATCCATTTCTTCCTTGGCGTTCATCACTGAACCGTAGCCCTTTTGGAAGTCCAAATCGTATTCGGCACCGTACATGGCCGTCACGTGTTCGATAATGTCGCGAATCATACGTTCCATGTCGGCACGAACTTGTGGGTTACGTGAACGAACTGACGCCTTGATGTGCGACGTGTGTGGAATGATGTTGTTGACAGTACCGGCCGTGAATTGTCCCCATGAAACCAAAGCAGCTTCAGTAGGAGCAACGCGTCGTGCAATCATGTTGTTGATTGATTGAATAATCTCTGTCCCAAGCGTAATTGGATCAATTGATTGTTCAGGTGCCATGGCGTGGGCACCACGGCCCTTAATCGTTAGGTCGAACAAATCAGATGAAGCTGTCATGGCGCCGTAAGAAAATCCAACAGTACCGGTCTTGGTCATTGGGAAAACGTGCAAACCAAAGATTTGATCAACGTCATCCAATACACCGGCTTCAACCAAGGCGATTGCGCCACCAGGTGGCATTTCTTCAGCGGCTTGGAAGATAAACTTCACATCACCGTGAATGGCATCGCGCATGTCTGCTAGGGCGAAGACCGCACCAAGCAAAATGGCAGCGTGCACATCATGCCCACAAGAGTGCATCACACCAGGGTTAATTGACTTATAAGGTACATCAGCCAATTCGTCCATTGGCAAGGCATCGATATCGGCACGCAAGGCAATTGTCTTACCAGGGTGCGCACCGTGCAACGTCGCAACCAAACCGGTTGGGGCTGGACGTTCAATCGTTAGGTTCGGCACATCACGCAACAAGTTTTCGATGTAAGCCGTTGTTTCAAATTCTTCGAATGACAATTCGGCGTGTTGGTGCAACCAACGGCGCCAGGTTACTTGATCAGCAACCCGAATCTTTTCAAGCAATGCTTCCATAATTAGGCGTTCTCCTTAGATTGTTTTGGAATAAAGCGTGACCACAAGAACATCAAGGCTCCCAAGATTAGGAAGTAGACGAATACCATGAAGTAAGCGCCGTTAGCCATGTCGACCAACAACCCAATCAACGTTGGTGAAACGATACCACCCAAGATACCACCAGTCGCAACGATGGCGTATGATGGACCGAACTTGTGTGGCGCAAAACGCTTAACTGGCAATGACATCAATGTCACGAACGTCATGGCACTGAAGAATTCACCAGATGCCAAGGCAATTGTAATCATGCCACTGTCAGCTGATAGTGACGCCAAGAATAGGCTTACAGCAGCCATGATGGCCGCAAAACCGATAACCGTCTTTTCCTTACCGAAGAAGAACTTACCGACGATGTATGAACCACCGATTGATCCGACCAAGAAGGCCAAGCCACCGATTGCCGTGATGTGACCTTGCACAATCGTCGATAGCTTCACTGATTGAATCAAGTAAGAAGGCATCCAGTTGATCATGCCGTACATCATCGCGTTAATCGTAAAGTTTGATAGGAATAGCAACCAAACAAAACGTTCACGAATGACGTCAGACATCTTGGCAGCGGGTGCTTGTTCTGTGACGGCTGCGTCAGTCTCTTCTGCGAACTTCTTTTCACTTGGCAAAACAAATCGCAAGACAATTCCAACCACAACAGAAGCGATAGCAATCATCCAAAAGGCACGTTGCCAACCGTAATCTTGCAAAACCGGTGACACGACCAATGGCACGATAATTCCTGAAATACCTGATGCGGAAATCAAAATACCTTGCGCCAAAGTACGTTGATCCAACGGCAACTTGGTCGCAACTTCCTTGGCCGCACTAGGCGCATACCCAGAGTGGGCGATGGCACCGGCCAAGAAACGAATGATAATGATGAACAACACGGCCTTGGCAAATCCAGCCATAGCGGCGAAGATGGCGATGGCAGCCATTGAGAAGACCAACAAACGCTTTGAACCAAGCTTCGTGTTCAACAAACCAGCGGGTACTTGCATTGAAGCATATCCAATGAAGAAAGCTGACATAACCATTCCTTTTTGCACGTTACTGAAACCGAAATCTTGTTGCATGCTAACCAAGATGATGCCAATCGCGTTTTTATCGAAGTAAATCATAATGAAGCCGAGGAATAGGGCGGCTACCAATGTGATTGTGCGGGCAGTAACCTTGGCTTTTGCCGGGGTTGCCGTTTTAGTGGACGGCTTTGCCACAATTGTTTCGTCATCCATAAGAAAAATTCTCCTTCTAAGACTAAATAGTTGTTATAGATGAAATTAGTCTACCGGTTGAGTATGGTAATTTTGTGAATTTCAACTAAGAAGATTTCTCATGGTATAGACCACGTATACCAGCCGTATAATATTCATAATTTATGCATGCTAATTCAAAAATCCGAACCATCTTTTTCGATTTTGTCCGTCATGATTAGATTAATGACAAAAATGATATGAGGGGACGTTAGTATGGTTGCAAATATTCGCAATATGGAAATTGATAACGATACGCAAAATGGCATCACGGCGATGCGAGTATATGGGGAATCTTTGAAGGGCTACATGATGCAAGAAGCGATGGCCTCATTGCACTGCCAGAATGGGGATGTCATCTTGGATGAAATTCTATGGCGTTTGTATGCCGGATACCGCGAAACGCCTGAAGCCGTAGTGGAACGGGTTAAGGACAAGATTGAAAGTATGGGCCAAAAGGTCGAGGATATGAAAATTCTGGCAGCGGGTGTGGAGTTGCTAGATAAGGATCAATTCTTCCGTAATCGCTTTGTTGGCGAAGTCGCTGACACGTTCGTTGAAAAGGGTTATGACATTAAGTTAGCACGCCCAGAAGGTTATGTATTGGTCAACCCACGTCGGGAAAATTAGTGACCCGTATACGGAACTGTACAGATAATAAGACTTTTCGTTTATGGTTATCTTAAAGTTGTATAATAATCCACGGAGAGAAGGAGAGAGTAGAGTTGGTACATTGTTTTAATGAACTTACTTTCTGGTCAAAGGGGTTACAATTAACCACCGTTGGCTGGCTAGTAGGCTTTTTGTTGACGTTAAGTTGGGTAAAGCTGATCGCTAGCCCGGCAGTGCGCCGTGCAATTCGAACGAAGTCTTCAGTTGCAGCACGTTTGGCAGCTCTTTTTGTCGTGAGTGTATCTTACGTCGCTATGTTGTCATCATATACTGCAAGTCACTACACAATCGTAGTGCGTCATGAAGTCGGAGCTTTGCAAGCGTCAGTACGAGAGACAGATTAACGCTATTATTTTTTTAGGTCGACCAGGGATGGTCGGCTTTTTTAATGCTTGCATGGTAGGAAAAGGAGAAAGAAATGGGAAAGATTGAGGATGATTATTTAAAACTCAGAAGTTTGGTGAAAGAAAAAGATTATTTGGCTGCCAGCGATTTAGCGCAGATAATCTATAACGAGAAACCGACGTATAAATCAATTGCTTATTTTTACGGCAAGATTGAATATGAACTGAAAAAGTATAAGCATTCAGAAAAGTTGCTGGCAAATTTTGTACGACAGAAGCCACGACCAAAGGCGAACATGGCGAATGCTTATTCATTTATGGCCAATTTAGCGATTGTTGATGAAGACGCAGACACAGCTATGAAGCTTTTGAAAAAGGCTGCACGATTCGGTCTTAGCAATAAGAAGTTGGATCAAATTAACAAGAAAATCGAACGACTCAAATTGGCTGATGAACCAATTGAAAAAAGAACAAATAATTCGAAGTTCCGAGTGCGTATGGATCGGCTGGCCTCGAATGGAACACCGATTGTGACTACAACTGAGAAAGGATACCAGTCGGCTTATATATTTGTTGATAAGTTGGATTTTGACCAAATTCGGATGTTGTCAGATCGCGAGTGGTATGAACTGCGGATGACAACGCCACGCTATACAAATATCCCAGGCTATATGAGTGCATCAGCACTAGAGTCACGCACACTATATGAAAAATATTTGCCTAAGATGACGGATATTCGGTATATGTCGGCCTTTAATGACTACCTAGAAGAAAATTTGTATTTTCAACAAAAGTGGGAATTGTCAAAGGTCTTTGCTTTGTTACAGGTTTCGGAATTTAATAAAGGAATAGTAGAGCAACTGTTAACCGAAAGTCATTTGATTGATGGCGTGGTGTTAAAGCATCTGGTTGCAATTGATGATTTGACGATGTTGAAGGAATCTGGCGAAGTTATGTCAGTAAACCAGAAAAAGCATTTTAAAGCATTGGAATTAATGCAGTCTGATGAATTTGGATTTTTGAATAGTGATGAATCTCAAGGTGTACTGTACTTGAATGATAAATTACGTTATGAAAAAGAGATAAAGTCAGGATTGGTTGCGTTGAGTTCGCAAGACTTGCCATTTTCAGATAATACCGAAGATTTTGAGCCGTTAGATGAACAAGTGGATTTCTTACAGTGGTTAAAAGGACAAAATCGACGGATTGTATCTTTGCTCGGTGTTGGTGGAAGTGGAAAAACGTTTGTGCTAGGTCACGTTTTGGATACGAGCAAGGTTGTTGGATTGGCACCGACTCACAAAGCTAAATTGAATTTAGTTGATAATGGATTTTACGTTATTGGAACGGTTCAATCGGTGGTTGCTAATACCCCGTCAGCTCAAGAATTTAAGCAGTATGACACTGTTGTTATTGATGAAGTCTCGATGTTGACTGTGGAGATGATGGCAAAAGTGTTATCGTTTTTCCCTTCAACGACTAGGTTTATTTTAGTTGGTGATGAAGCACAGTTGCCCCCTGTTAGTTTGGATGAGGATGCGCTATCGGTCACGGGTGATTTAATGGGTCTTATCAAGAAGTTTGGTACAGGATTCTTTTTCACGGAAAACCGGCGTGCAAAGAATGATAAATTACGAGATTTCATTGCTAATGTCAGATCAGCTGAAGATAACTATATTCGTCAAACGAATTCATACAGGTCTGTTAGCTACATGTCAATGCTGCAGGATAAAAAGCAACACTTAGATTTGGAAGACGTCATGATTTTAGCCTACTCAAACAATCATGTTGCTCAAGTCAATGAGTACTTCTATAAGAATTTAGGCGCTAATTCAGACGTTGTTGTACCATTTTTTAAACGTGGAAAGTATGGTCGTGGCGGTTTCTTTGTTGGTGCGAAAGTAATGTTTTATAACAATGACGATTCCTTTATTCATGGCTACACCACAAGTGAGTACGGAGAAATAACAGACCTGCGCGTTTCAAACGTTGAGTCTGGTGATTACGGAGAAGTTGAGATTACTATTTCTGGAACGGGTAAAGTGTATAAGCTTCCAGTCTGGCAAGCAAAACGCGATTTGCTTTTGGCCTATGCGATTACGATTCACAAGTCGCAAGGTAGTGGTGCACGTAAAGTTTATGTGATGGAAGCAGCTGATTATGGCTTAGCCTACACAGCGGTTTCGCGTGCGAAAGAAGAATTGGTTTTCGTGGACTATAGTCGCGAACAGCTCATTCAAGCATTGCACACGCCATCACCTAAGAAATTGAATTTGTATAACTGATCAAACGACCGATTCACGACTGAATCGGTCGTTTTTCTATATTTTTCAAATATCAGATAATTATTTGTTATGGTCTTAGTCACTAATTTTCCCAAAGGTAACCCATACGGTTCTATACTAATAGTAAATTGAATAGGTTACTGAAATTGCACACGGAATTGTAACGGGGGAAACGATACAATGGCAGAGAAGTTAACGACGCAAGAGGGACAACCTTGGGCAAATAACCAACACAGTTTGACGGCTGGTCAACGCGGACCAGTGTTGATTCAAGATTACCAACTACTTGAAAAGTTGGCGCATTTTGATCGCGAACGCATTCCAGAGCGTGTTGTTCACGCCAAGGGCGCTGGTGCGAAGGGTGTCTTCCAGGTGACGCATGACATGAGTGCATACACGAAGGCCGATTTGTTTAACGGTGAAGGTAAGGAAACGCCATTGGCAATCCGCATTTCACAAGTTGCTGGTGAGCTGGGTTACCCTGACACCATCCGCGACGTTCGTGGTTTTGCTGTTAAGTTCTACACAGAACAAGGTAACTACGACATCGTTGGTAACAACACACCAATTTTCTTTATTAACGATCCATTGAAGTTCCCAGACTTCATCCACTCACAAAAGCGTGACCCACGTAGTCACAAGCGTGATGTGAATATGCAATTTGATTTCTGGGCACATTCACCAGAGTCAATTCACCAAGTCACGTACCTCATGGGTGATCGTGGTAATCCAACCAGTTATCGCACAATGAACGGGTATGGTAGTCACACCTATAAGTGGGTGAATGCTGCCGGTGAGCAATTCTGGGTGAAGTATCACTTTATCAGCAACCAAGGTGTGTCAAACATGACCAATGAAGTTGCTGAGAAGTTGGCGGGTCAAGACACAGATTATCTACAAAATGAATTGTTCAGCGCGATTGAAGATGGTAATTACCCTTCATGGACGCTATATGTCCAAATCATTCCTTACCAAGAAGGTTTGGACTACAAGTACGATATTTTTGATGTCACGAAGGTTGTGTCGCACAAGGATTATCCACTCCAAGAAGTGGGTGTGATGACATTGAATGCTAACCCTGATAACTACTTTGAAGATGTTGAAGAAATTGCCTTCTCGCCAGCAAATTTGGTGCCAGGTATCGAGCCTTCATTGGATAAGTTGTTGCAAGGACGCTTGTTTGCATACAAGGATGCGGCGCGTTACCGTTTGGGAGCCAACTATGAGCAATTAAAGGCTAACCGCCCACGTAATGAAGTCCACAACTACGCCCGGGATGGCTTCATGGCACAAAACCAAGATGGCAGTGTGAACTATGAACCAAATAGCCAGGGTGGACCGGTTGAAGATCCACACGCATCAATCAGTGGTGATATGTTCCAAGGCATGACTGGGGCGTACGAACCTTATGACACGGACTACTATTCAGCAGCCGGCCGTTTGTACAACTTGATGTCTGAAGAAGAGAAGCAACGCTTGGTTGAGACGTTTAAGCAAACATTGGGGACGATTGACAGCCTTGAAAACAAGCGCTTGATGGTGCAACAAATGGCGCGAGCTGATGCTGATTACGGTCAACGTGTTGCTGATGCAATTGGCGTTGATATGGCAGATATCGAACTATAACTGAATCATGATGAAACGCAATGGATGAAATACGTCCGTTGCGTTTTTTAATGCAAAAACATCCGATAAACGGGTGCTGTTGGAAGGGGAATTTGGATAACCGGGATACTAGTTAAGAATTTCACGGAACTCGAAATATCATAAAAGAAGTACCCTTGCAGGCGTGTTAAATTTAGGCTAAACGATGGGGAGGAGGTTACGAAACGTGAGTAAAAAGTTTAGCGGTGTGCAACAATTGTCTCTTTTGTTAGTGATTGTAATTGTTGGCCCAATACTTTGGTCAGCGATTAAGGGTGGCGATGTTTGGGTAAATTACCCTTGGGGTGTCGTTGCAATGGTAGCAGCATCCTTCTTGTACCTAACGCGATTGAATGAAGTCTTGTTGACATTGCTCGTTTATTTGGCCTGGTTAATTGCTATTATTTTCTTTAAAGAGCATCTTATTTTTCCAAAATTCATTATCCTAGCCATTCTAGCAGGGTTCATGACCGGATTATCCGCAATGCTCGGTATTCCTGCCAGGCATCATCAATAACATCTGAAGCCCAGTTCAGTCTGGGCTTTTTTGTATTAAAAAACGCTAGTCTATTGCTAATTAAAATGGACGTAACTTTGATACAATGTTCGATAAATTTTGTGTAGGTTTGTCTAACATTATGTCGACCAAAAAGTGGAATGTAAGTACTTTTATCGGAAGAGACTTATGTAGGATATCTATCTGAACTGGCGTGTCGATATAATATAAATGTAGTAGAGGTTATAATAAGGATAAGTGTTGAAATTAAGGTGTTAGCTTACCCGAATGATTGTGAAAAATTAGGTTGGATAGGATTGTATATTTGATACATGCAGAAGACGTCAAAACACCCCCTCAACCGATAATTTTTATAATTTGGCAGGAGAAAAACGTTGGAGAGTAATCAAGTTAACAACGCAATTATCGAAAAGAAAGCGATAATGGAAGTTGGTTTATTAATGTTAAGCGATCATAGACTCGACCCTCATTTGAATTCTGATGATAAAGTTGCTTTTACGGATGGAAGTGTGGATGTATATTCTGATGATAAGTCTAGAAAGAAAAGCAAGCTACTATACCGTGTAGACCTCCAAATCAAAGGAACAACAAGCAGACTTCCAAGGAAGGCGAGCTTTTCTATACAAAGAGAGTGGCTAGAATACTACGCGGAAAATGGTGGAGTTGTATTTATAACGGCTTTTATGGATGAAGAAGCTGAAATCATTAAAGGGATCTTTTATCGTAGTTTCACTCCAGCACAAGCAAGAGTACTCCTGAAACAATTTAGCTCGAAAGCAAAGTCTAAAAAAGTGAGATTAACAAAGCTTAAAAAGGAAACGGTTCATGATGTATTAGTTAAATTCCATAAGGACACTGAAGTTTATTCCAAGTCTATGCCAATTCGTCACATATCAACGATTGATTTACGGCAGTTGAGCGATGTTAGGTTAGATATTCCCATCGGTGAGGAAAAAACTGGTTTGTTGGACAAAGATATGGTGTATTTGTCAGCTAAAATCGGTGAAGTGACTCAAATGATTCAATGGGGAAATGATGATTTTATTCAGATAAAATTGTTGGATACGGTGAATTTGAAATTTCCAAACGAGGAGGAAACAATTGGCGTTATTGAGCGAATGAAAAATAAATTTATCGTCCAATTGTATGACGGTATTATTCGCTTTGTCTTTGCGGAAAGTAAGAATGGCACTTCTGTGACGATTGAGTGGAATTTCGAGAAAACTAACAAAACAATCGAAGCAAAAGAAACAGCGGTGAATGTAGCAGAAAATCTTTACAGTGCCCTGATGAGTCAAAAAATTTGGGTATTAAGAGGTGAAAATCAAATTCTTATCCCCCTTAAATCAAGTGAAGAAGAACGAGCAGGCGTGAGCGAATTATATACACAGATTGATCGAATGAAAAGAGAAATTTGGTTGAGCTCGCTTATGAATTTGGACATAGCAAACACTGAATTCGATCAAAAATCTTTATCAACAGTTAACGCTCTACTTAGGTTATACACACCAACAGAGGAAGACAAGAAGAAATTAGGAATTGTTATTAGAGTGTCGGTAAATGAAAAGTTTTATTATTTCACGTTCTTTGACGGCAAATTAAAAAATCTGTTCTCGGATGATTCGGGATTCGGGCTCGGCAAAGTGGCTGTAGGTAATGGAGGTAAAGAACAACGTACCGAGGAAATGCTTGCCGACGTTAATCCGTATGTATTATTGGAGGATAGCATTCAAGATATGCCACAATATAATCTTGATGTGATTCTTAAAAATAATGATTTTAAGATAACTGAAAAAACGCCAGAATGGTATGTAAGCAGTTACAATGCTACAGTTTTGCAATTTATTAACATGTATGATCAGACAGATGAAATGATTTGGTTAGATGCTGCAGATTCTTTTATTAATCAAGTGGAAGAGGTGAATGATCAATTGTCTGAAATTTTGCTGTTGAATTCTGCGCAAATTGAGAAACGCCGGGGGATGCTGTCATTCGGAACCAGGAAGACAATTTTGGGTATAAAGGAAAATAGCACCAATGAATTTGCTCGCTTAAGTGCTGCAATTTTACTATCTGATAGGCCTGAAATGCTTCGACTATGGGAAACGTTAGACAGTGACGGCAGAACAGCCGTAAAAAATTGGCCAATATATAGGCTTATTGACAAACCAGATGAATTTGTGTAATTAAGTTCGGCGATACCAAGTTCGTTTTTTCATCACCAATTATGCTACGATTAACAAAAATACGTGAGAGGTGACCTGACATGGTGTTGATTATTATTATCCTAGTCCTTGTCGTAATTGTTAGCGTGGCAGCGTTTTCTGACGACTCGGATCGGACGATTGACTGGGAAGATATCGAACGTTGGGAACAAGACCGACGAGACCACAAACGTCGTAATCGTTAACTCCTTTTTAGTTTGTCATTTGTGTTACAAAATGTAATAATAATGACATGCTAAAACTGTTGGGGGATTGTGACATGAAGATGTGGCAACGTGGATTAGTTGTAACCATGGCTTTGGCTGGCCTTGGTGGGGTTGTAATGCCAGGTGCAGTGGTATTTGCGGATGAGGCAGTGTCAGCGACAAGTTCGTCAGCTGCACCAATTCAAGCGGATACTGATTTGACGTTGGCTGGGGATGCTATCGCTGTGCAGAAGTTGAAGGTTGGCAAGACCATGGCTGCCGGCACAACGTTGGTGAAGATTTACTACATGAAGCCTGGTGCTGTGTTGCAACTATCAGGTCCATATACGGACTTTGGTGGTTACACGGTAACGTCAAATGAATTACCAAAGATTAATACTGACAAGTATGTGTACGTTGTGAACGATGAGGGCTTGTCACAAGACGGGACGACGTTGAACCACAAGGATCCAGAGACAAAGATGTCAAAGGACGAGCCGAAGTTCAGCAACTATAGCAAGAAGTGGGCTAAGAAGTTGTCGACCAAGGAAGTTAAGGCAATCAACGAGTACAGCAAGAACTACGGCGATATGAACAATTGGTTGCGTGGTTTGGATAAGAAGGCTTCTGCGAAGACGAAGAATGAGATTAAGTTGATTGATTCATCATTCAAGAAGTTCAAGAATCCTAAGACAACTACTGTTTGGCGTGGCCTTTCAACGGACGGCTTTGATGCTGGCTTGAAGGGCAAGTTGAAGGTTGGTGCAACGTATACTGATAAAGGTTACATGAGCGCCACGTTCGATCAGGAAATTGCTAAGAAGTATGCAACGGGTATCATACTCCAAATTACGTTGCCAAAGGGTAAGAGTACAGGTGCTTACATCGGTAACTTGTCTGACTGGAAGATTGAAAAGGAATACCTCATCAAGCACGGCAGCCAATTCAAGGTAACGGCGGTTGATGATTTGGGTGATAACAAGCTGGTTAGCTTGAAGTATGTGAAATAATGCAGTGAAGGTCGTTGGTCGTAGTACTAACGGCTTTTTAGTTGTTCTTATCAATGATAATAACCGTATACCGGAGCATGTGCAGAGTGGAGTTATTTTTTCGGGAAATATTTTTTAAAAAGCATTGTTCAGGTATGATTGTAAGAATAAATCTTTTAAGAGTAGGATGGATGTTAGATGAATAAATGGGTTAAATTTGGTGCTCCGGTGCTGGTTGTTTTGCTTATAACTAGCATTTTTAAGTACAAGCATGATTATAGGCAAGCGTTGTTGATGAATAATGCTAATGTTTTGTTTACTTCAGCATATCTTCGGTTAGAGGAAAACCCTAAAATTGCACGTTCGTTTTATAGGGAACAACTTGTACAAAATAAAGAAAATGCCAGTATGTTTGCAAATGGTAATATTGGACATATGGGGAGCTTGTTTAAGGATTGGACCCGGTTCTCAAAACGGGAGAATGATTTAGCGCGTTCGACGTTAGCTATAGATGGAGAGGCGTTTCAAGCTTGGCATAAGGTAGATCCGGAAAAGCGAGATGAAATATATGCCCGGGTAGAAAACATATTATCAAAAAAGAAAATGTTTGCTGCAGTATTGGCAACGTATACCCGACCTGACACATATGGCAGCAGATACGAGGAAGGCGAATATGCAATAGATGACGTAGATACTAACGATCCTGATAGTTTAGCAAATCGCATTGAAGAAATGACCACTCGGATTGATGAAGCAAAAGAACTAAAAAATGAATCTTCACGAAAAATGAAGAAGAACGAGAAAAAAACGGGAAACCAATCAGACGTTTCAGAAACAGCTACGAAATCTGTAATAAACTATGATGAAGTTTTTCAAAGGCAACTTGGAAATATTGCGAATGAATTAACGAAACAATATCTTGTCCAGTATCACGCAGGTGGTCAATCGGCACCTAAAATGCCGTCTGAATATGCTCCTGGTACGGAAACGTATCATGTGACATTCACACCAACTTCGGGTAGCGCAGGGGTAACGAATACGGGAACGCAAGCCGAGAGTTTTGATGTGGATTTTGTTTTTGACAGCGACAAAACAAGCTTTGTAATTAGTAATTTGGATCAGTTGCCTGCTAATTTCAAAAATTATTAGGCGTGGCAGTCGTCAAGAATGCGATTTTTATGGGTTCATTAGTCCAACCATTATCGAAACGACATTTGTAAAAGGAATTGAACAATAGTTTTAAGCTGCTGATTGAGTGCCTTTGGAAGCACTAGGGTGGTACGGTTATGACAGCAAGATATTTAGATTAAAGTGAATAGTAGTAAATAGCGACGTTAGGGATGACGTCGCTATTTCTTTTGCGCTCATTCTTGATAGAATTAATACGGAAGATATGGAGGGGCGCGAGATGAGTGAAAAAGAAAGAGTGACCATTAGTGATATTGCCCGGCTAGCTGGTGTTGGGAAAAGCACGGTCTCACGCTATTTGAATAATGGCTCAGTTAGTCCCGAAACGCGGGCTAAGTTGGATGCCGTTGTTAAAGAATATGACTATGAACCAAATCGTTTTGCGCAAAGTTTGAAAAAGACATCCAGCGGGATGATTGGTGTCGTTGTGCCCACGTTTGCGTCATTTGCCTTAACTGAAATGATGCGTGGCATGGACTATGTGAACCAGGATGATTTTTTTCTAACGATTAATACTTATCATGATGCGAAGCGCCAAGTTGAAGCGGTTAAGCAACTGGCACAGCAGAACGTGGATGGCATTATTGTCATGACTGGACAAGTGACGGATGAAATGACCGCTGCGTTAGAACAAGTCTCTGTGCCGGTCATTGTGCAAGGACAGCCGTCAACTCAATTTGAGACAGTTAATGTTGATAACCAGCATGCCGGCGAACTATTGGTGCCATTAATCGCCGACGCCGAACCAAGCGAGGTGTTGCTACTAGGTGTTGATCCATCAGTTGACTACAACGTCGGACAAGTGCGTTTCGACGCTGTCATCAACGCATTAAATGGCCAAATGAAACGGGTCTATACATCATTTGATCGTACTGAAACAATTACCGTGATGCGTGATTATCTTGCAACAAACGAGTTGCCTAAGTATATTATTGCAGCAACGGATATCATTGCATTGGGGGCATTGGCTGCAGTACAAGAGCAAGGCTTCAATGTTCCTGATGATGTTAAAATCGTGGCCTTTGATAATTCGCCGGCAGCTGAAATTGTGACACCAGCATTGACGACGGTTGGGTTTGATTATTTTGTGTTGGGTCAGTGGTTGTATCGTCGCCTAAAAGACCTCTCTCAACCAGAACCAGTTTTGCATGATCCAATGTTGGCAGGAACCTTGGTACGTCGTACGAGTTGGTAATAGCTAGGATGGCACCGCCGTAAGACTTGTGCCACGTAATTTCAGATCGCATGCTCTAAAAATTCGTGTTACAAACATACCGAATTATAGATAAAAATCTCAAACGACTTTGGTGACTATACTAGTTTTGGTTTGAGCCAAATTGCGTATCGCGCTAGGTTCCCCTTAACGAAAATACCTTCATACAGTGTAACTAGGCCAAGCATTATTGAAAAAGTGTTTTAAAAAGAATTGCACAATATAATGGGACGAAAGTCTAAAAAAGTTGATTTCGTGAACTTATCGAACAAATTGTGAACCTTTACGCGTTTTCCTTAAACTTTCGATAAAATGAAACTCTAAATTGATTTAAGGAGCTTTTCTTATGAAGGGTAAAGTAGTAGGTATTATTATTGCCGTGGTGGCGGTAATTGCGGTTGTTGGTGGTGTGTTTGCATACAACGCCAACAAGACACCAAAGTATGCTGATGACGCGTTTGTTAAGGCTGTTGGTAAAGGGTTGGAAGCACGTTGGGAGTTGATTAATGCCAACGATAAAGATAAGGACGCAACGCAATCAGAAACGGACGCGGTAGTTAAGAAGGGAATTCAGAAGGAATTGGATTCGATTTCAAAGTATAGTACGGCAAACTTCAAGAGCACTAAGTTGCAAGAATTGGCAGTTTCATATATTAATACTTTGAAGGTACAAAAGAAGACGGTTACTGGTGCGGACGGTTCAACCACAATTGAAAAGTTTAATGAGGCATATAACAAGCGTACTGTTATCATCTCAACGTTGGTTAAGGATTACGGACTAACGGTTTCTGATAAATACCAAGGAGATTTGGATGGTATTTTGTCTAACGGTAAGGATGTAAAGAAGGATCAGCAAACCGAGGAACAGGTCAAGGCGCTTAAGGATGCTCTTAATTTCCAGCAACTTCCAAGCGATAACGAGTACTCAGACTACCGCGATTACGAAGCTGTTTTGGAAAATACATCAAATGTTGACTTTGACTATTTTGATGTGGAAGTTACACTTCTTGACGCCGATGGGGTTAATTTGAACACTGCCTACGCCAATGTTTCAAACTGGAAGCAAGGTAGCAAGGCTCGTTTTGAGTTCTCGACCGATGAAGATTTTGCATCAATGGAACTAAAGGTTTCTTGGGCAGTAGAAGACTAAAATTCAACATTTTATAAGAGTGGGTTCAATTTGGACTTGCTCTTTTTCTTTACTGGTACAAGGCGTTTTCAGGACTTGTGTCACGTAATTTCAGGTCGCATGCTCTAAAATTAGGTTACAAACATCTATACAGAGAGGATGCGAGCTATGAAGAAATGGATTTTATTTTTAGTACTAATCGCCGCGTTTGTGCTTGGCGCAGTAGCGTTTTTACTAGGTCGAGATTACAACCAAACATTGGTGAAGGATAAGCCAACTAGCTCATCAGTAGCCAGTTCGAAGTCATCTAGTCATAAGTCATCAAAGTCGTCGTCAGCAACATCAGAAACGGTGGCAATTCCAAAGGCGTTGACGTTGTCAGGCGCCCAAACGGATGAGTTCGCAAAGTGGGTCGGTGATCAAGCCGAAAAGATGCGACTTGCTGGTTCAGCACTGAATCTGCAGGTTGATCTGCCCGATGCTAATGATACAGATTCTGTGTATTACCAGACTGTAAACGGGCCGTTGTATATCAATGGAACAAACGCCGGTCGTGGATTGCAAGCTGAGGGAATCTTTGGTTTCTATGTCTGGGATGCTTATCCTGTTCAGGATTCAAGCGGCAAGCAGAATTATGACGGCACCGTCGGCTACCAACCTGCGCAAACCGTGAAATTTACCCTTGGTGCAAACTATGGTCATGTTGCCGATACGGCGGATCATTCAATGGATATGTACATCGTAGCTAACGATGGGAATATTTATGAGTTCAAGCTGGCTCAAGGTGCAAGCAGTTTGGCGCCGTTGTATGGGGATGAACATGCTTCAGAAAATGACGTCGTTGTACAAGTGACGCAGGATGAAGCGGCGAAGGCTGAGTTGAACCGTGTCGTGGGCTATCAAGCGGACAAGGTGAGTGAGTCGTTTAATTATTAATAACTAGAAGGGTCGCCAAGTTTTTTCTTGGCGATTTTTTTAGTTATATGAAATCAGCGATTCCTGAAAAATATTGATTTGCGTCACATATTTAATGGGCATACAATTAAACTAATAATTGGTCAGTGATGGTTATGAGGGGATATGAGTATGACAGCAGTTTATATATTTATTGGCATTGTGGCAATTGCACTATTTGTGGGTAACTACATTATTTATCGAAAGCATGCTGCAAAATCTCTGAATAAGACGCAATCGTTCTTTGGTGCGATTGCCATGACTTTTGCAGATTTGTTTTTCTAGTAGCTAGTTAGATATAAAAAAACGACGATGTCACCATCGCCGTCATTACTTATCCTGAATCGTCGAGATATCCTCGGCGATTTTTTCTTTTAGTGTTTGTAGCTGCAACTTTGAAAGGTTCGCCGACTCAATTAGCGACACAATCGCTTCTAAATCGGTATCCAAATCCACAAAGGCTAGTGGTAGCGTTTCAACACTGTTGTCTGGGTTATCAGTATTACCTAGGAGGTAGTTAACTGAAACGCCGAGAACATTAGCGACTGCTTCAACGTGATTGACGGTCGGCTCCTTGAACTTCCAACCGTAGATAGTGTTGTGACCGAGCATTGCAGCGTGGTTAATCGTACGCAACGAATAACCTTGCTTGTCTGCAATCTCCTTAATCCGGTCAAATGTGATTGATGAAAAGTTTGCCATGGTAACAACTTCCTCCGTTGATCTAATTATGCAACAAATATCGTCGCGGTGCTAGTCAGGACACGTTTTTACGCTACTTATCCGAAATAGTGTTAGGCTTGACGTAAATAAGAAAAGAAGGCAAGAAAAATGAAGGCAGTTGTTCTAAAGAAGCTTGGTGATTTTGCATCACTAACAGATGAAACGGTTCCTGATTTGAAGGTGACGTCAGATGCCATCTTGGTTAAGACACATGCGGTGGCGGTTGATCCGATTGATATTAAGATTGGTAGCGGTAGCCGTGGTGGTAGCGCACCACTGATTCTTGGGTCATCAGTTGCGGGTGAAGTCGTTGCAGTTGGACGCAATGTGCATGATTTCAAGGTTGGCGACCGTGTTGCTGCCAATGTCCGTGGTGGTGAAACGTATGCGGAAGAAGTACTAGTACCTATTCGCTTGGCAGCCCACATTCCTGATGATGTGACTTACGCGAGTGCGGTTTCTGTCGTGCTTGGTGGTCAAACTGGTTACTCTGGTATCGTCCGCGGTTTGCAAGTTAAGGCCGGTCAAAATGTCCTTGTGCAAGGTGGCGCCGGTTCCGTTGGCTTGATGGCGTGCAAACAGCATTGGATGCTGGTGCGAAAGTCAGCGCAACGGCTCACGGTTGGGGATTGGATTTCTTGCGTGAAAAGTTCCCACAAGTGACGATGTTTGATTACAAGACGGATGATATTACCGCAAATGGTGCAGTTTATGATGCTGTGTATGATACGGTCGGGTCGGAAAAGGTGCTAGCAGATTCATTTGCAGCAACTAAGTCTGACGGCCATGTGCTATCAATTGTTGCACGTTCACACCGTGATCCACGCTTTGTGCACTTCTTCAATCAACCAACTGGTGAGACGGTACAAACGTTGTTGGATGGTTTGAGTAGTGGTCGCTTTGTGGCGGTTGTGGATAGTGAGTTGCCATTGAGCGCTGATAATGTTCGTTTGGATTATGAACGTCTACAAAACGGTGGCGTGCATGGTAAGCTAGTTTTAACGATGTGAGGTAACTAAGGTTATACACAGAAGATGTCTTTTAAAGGAGGTGGTGTCATGAAACGACTCATTTTAACGGCTGGGTTGCTGAATTCTGAGATGACCACGTTTGTTGAACAACTACAACGTGACAATTCAACTATTTACGTATTTGATGCTTTTCAGGAGCGACTCAACCAGTATGGGACGCTTGATACAACGCACTCCCAGGATGTTACGGTGTATAATCGTATCTACAATTTATTGGACACGGCAATTCTGCAAAATGAAGATGGCATGTTTGTGTTGTTGGACAGCAACTTAACGCGATCACGCCGGCGTGGCCTGTATAACCGCTATAAAGAACCGAAGTATGGTGTGGCACAAGTTACGACGCATTTCTTTATTCGATCATATTCTGAGGTGATTGATGACGAAAACGGTTTGTCGCCAAAGTCTGTTAAAGCGCAGTACATCAGTTTTCAACCATCTCGAATTGGTGTAGATACTGATGAAGTGATTGTTCAGTCTGATATTTTCAACAAAGTAGCCCATGACAAGGTGACTGCCAGTCAATCCGTAGATGAACTGTTCGCTCAACTGTTGGTGACGCCACTAGCAGAAGAGGTTAAGCTTGATTACCAAGGTCATGATAATCCACATCATCTGGAATCGATAAAAGAGCACATCGATATGACAATTAAGGCATCGCCAACTGATGAACTGCGTCAGATTGCGATGTTCCACGATTTAGGTAAGGGCATAACTAAATCAGTAGATGAAACTACTGGGATTGCGCATATGCCTGGCCATCCGTCTGTTGGAGCAATAATCGCGTTGGCGTTCTATGGTGAGTCTAACAACATTACCGAAACAGTGTTGTGGCATATGGAAGCGCATAAGGGGATTTCTACGAAGGTTATGAATCGGGAAAAGTTGAGGCAACCTGTCATGGAATTGCTACAAGAATTTGCGGTGATTGACAGTGAATCTCGTTTTGATACCAAGAAATAAATAAGTTGCGAACAGTTCACTAGAATTGTGTGGTGTGCAACGAATTTAGTTGTTAGAAATGTTACGCTTACATTGGATATGAGTGTGACGATCACCCCAACAATACTGTTCGGTAGACTAAAATATTTGCTCAACGGGTGAAAAATCGGATGCTATTTTGAATTCGCTTTAGTGTTTTGGAGTTTTCATTTGTTTTACATTCTTTAAGGAGGATTATATATTTTTTAATTGTTAATTGATATAAAATCCTAATGATGGCTAGGTGTTTATGTATTAAACGATTGCGATTAAGGAATACGAAATGATGATAGCCTGTACTGTTATATATAAAGCGACAAAATGTCGAGAATGATTAAGGAGCATTTTAATGTCAATGCAAATACCTGTTAATTTAGTTGAGCTGTGGTCTATTTTTGAAGCGGAAAATGAAGTGATGGAAAGTTGGCTGAAAATTCATGATTTCGGATATAATTTTGAGCGGGATCGACTTAAAATTGATACGCGTGAACTCTTAAGTTATAAAGGCCTTATTTCACAACTTTCAGGTCTTAAATGGGACCAAGCCGCGGGCTTTTATCTTGGAGTTCAGTTAAATAACAACGCAGATACACAATTTGACTTATTAAAGCCTTTAGATGACGAAATTATAAATATTGAGTTTAAGGAGCAGGAGCCTGAAAAAGATACTCTGAGCCAAGCTGTTGACCACTATAGATTTTTAAAAATGCAATACTCAAAAGTTTGGGTGTACTCATATAGGAACGATTTGAATGTACTTTATCGTTTCGAACCAGCCACTAAAACGCTCGTTGCGGTTACAAATGATGATTTGGTGACTAACATTCCAAAGGGAACAGATACTGTTGCGCCTTTGTTGGAAATGGAACCGTCAGATTTTTTGGTTTCACCATATACTCAACCAGAAAAATTTATGAACTCGTTTTACGAGTTGAGCGGAAAACAAGAAAGAGTCAAGGCTACTATTCTAAGCAATCTCAAGGGTATTCATGTTATCAAGGGGGGACCTGGTGCTGGAAAATCTCTTGTGATTATCGACATTATAAAGGAGTTGGTAAACAGCGGGCTTAAGGTTGCTTTGATTATGGGGGCTAAACCTGGCAACGGGCAAAAGCGTCTTGCCGAACTATTGGGATTTGAACTTTTTTGGTACTACAATATAGGTGACTTAAGCCAACTTGGCGAGTTTGATGCATTTGTATTTGATGAAAGTCAGAGAATTACACAAGGCGTAATAGACGCTGCGTTAGCAATGCCAGCTGACACACTACGTATTTTCAGCATAGATCAAAATCAGGTAGTTCACCCTGATGAAGCGAACAGGAATGTTGAATCGCAGTTGGATGAAGTTAAGACCGCTAGTGTAACAAAGTTGCCTAATTCTGTTCGTTCTAAACCGGAATTTATCAGTTTCATAAAAAAGATGTTCAACTTACACGCTAAACATGCCGCACTGCTTGACTACCCCTCTGTTAAGCTAACCTATTTTAGACCTGAACAGAACTATAAGGGCTATCTTAAAATGCAAAAAGAGTTATTCGGGGTTACAGTATTGGAACCGGATGTTTTCCGTAGCCATTTCTTTAACAGGACGACAGGTAACAAAAAGATAGCTGAGTCGACAAATGTAAAAGATGTTATCGGACAAGAGTTTGAAAATGTGTTGATTGTATTGGACGACAAAGTCAACTACGATGACAATGGTATTTTACAATATAACATTGAGGGGTATCCGTATGATGCTATAAAAATGCTTTATCAAGCTATTACACGAGCTACAAAAACGATTGAGATTGTGGTTACAGCAAATAAAGAATTGTACATCACGCTTCAACAGCTACTAACATCTAATAGAGATAGGTATAAAGAAAAAGAAGATAAAATGGCGGCCCTAGTGTTAGAAAATAAACAGCTAGCTAAAGAAAATTTGGATATGAAGGAACAGTTAGCAAAGCAAATAGATTAGATTTAGAGTAAGCGATAATTTGGCAGAGAGTTTAAATAACTTTCTGCCTTTTTGCTATAATATTGTATGACAAATTGAACTTGGGAAGTATGTATGATGGAAAAGCCTGTCATTAAATCTATAAATTATAGCGAACAAGGAATCCGTAATCTTCGAAAAGATCTTGATGCAACTGAACGCGATGTAATTTTGAATCAGCCAACGGTTTATGTAATTAATCAAGATTATAAGAAAAAGTCAAGCTATCGCGTGTACGTCGGAGAAACGAATGACGTTATCCAACGAACTGAGCAACATTTACAAAAATCAACCGATAAGGTAAATGAGATGGATGATGCCGACATGTATATCATTGGTAATCTATTGTTTCAAAAATCAATGACATTAGACATTGAAAATAGGATGATTGAATATCTAATTGGGGCACCTGATGTGTTCGACATAGAACTATTAAACGCCCGAGGAAATGATCAGTCTCTTAATTACAGTGGTAAGGATAAGACAGACGAGGTTTTTCGATTAACAATCGATGAACTGAATAAGAGAGATCCCAAGCTCTTTCCAAAATTTTCAGATGTGGCAACTCGTGCAATTTTTAAGTCCTCTCCGTTTAAGAGCCTAAATGAGGAGCAAGAAAAGACGAAAGACCTAATTTTAAGTACGGTTGCTGGACAAGTTACAAATAAAGCAACAGGTCAGCTTATTCTTGTGGAGGGTGCAGCTGGAACTGGGAAAACGGTGTTGCTTAGCAGGTTGTTTTATGATTTGGCTTCGCGAGAGTTTGCTGAAAGAGCACAGTTGAGTCAGAAATTGAAGGTTGCTCTAGTGGTGAACCATAAGGAACAAGTAAAGGTGTACAGCAACTTAGTTGACAAATTAAAAACGAATTTTGGTACACCTGATTTCATTGTCGGTACGCCTACTCAGCTTTTGAATCGAGTAATGAACCATGGTGATGAGTTTGATGTTGTGTTGATTGACGAAGCGCACCTTGTTATGACGCAACCAAACAAAGGTGCTTGGACACACAAACTACAAAATTTCTTTAATGCTACAGAGCAAATCTCAGCAATTCAAAGCGTTGCGAAAACGACAATTGCAATATTTGACCCAAATCAAATTTTGAGAGCTGATCAGTCATGGGATGAAGAGGCAGTCAAAAAATTACGTCAGCAAGCTACTACGCGTCATGAACTGACAACTCAGATGCGAATGGAAATAGATGCTGAAGATAAAAAATGGATTGATGAATTTGTGAATGGCGAACTGCGTGAAATTCCTGGCTCAACGAATTATGAAATTAAGGCATTTTCAAATGTAGTGGACATGTTTGATGAGATTAAATCTAAAAATGATAAATTCGGATTATCACGAATGTTAGCTACCTACGACTGGGAATGGGACAAGGATGGCGAATGGTTTGTAGAGGTCGATGGTTTGTCAATTCCATGGAACTATACCGCCGTCAAGGAAAAGAAAAAAATAACATGGGCTGAAGACCCGGAAACAATTGTTGAAGTTGGATCGACATTTACAATACAAGGATTCGATTTAAATTATGCAGACGTAATTCTGGGACCCTCAATAAAGTATCGAGATGGGCATATTGTAATCGACGATGATGAGAACAAATCTTTCTGGGCTGCGTTTAATAGAAAGATTGGTTCTGCAGGTACTGAAAAACATTTACGCGATGCTCTAAATGTATTGATGACACGCGCTGTTCGTGGATTGTATATATATGCTGTTGATGATGAGTTACGGTCTCGTTTGCTGGGGAAGTAGAACCTTGGATTAGCAGTGGAAGTGTGAAGCTTTATGCAGCTTTTCAAAATTAAAAGGTAAAGATTGACCATGCTCCATGTTTCGTATGTGTATATGACAAATGGAGTCTGGTCATTTTTTATGCTTTTTATCTTAGAAAACAATGACAGGCGTGGGTCATGTCAGATGGTGAAAAGCGTTTTACATGTTAAAATATATAAGGGAGTATGCAAAAAAGAATAAAAATTTGACTTTATGGAGAAAAGTAAGGATGATTA
>JQAY01000012.1:0-4747 GCA_001436895.1 Weissella confusa | reverse complement strand
GCACAGCACAGCACAGCACAGCACAGCACAGCACAGCACAGCACAGCACAGCACAGCGCCTAGATAAGGCTTTTTTAACTGTATATTCAGAAATGAGCGGCATTAACCTAAATGTCGCTTTTTTTAGTGTCATCGTTCGTAAGGCGGTGGCGTAATGTTGCGAGATAACTTTAAACAAAATGAATCTGTGCAAGCCAATACTGCGTTCTTGAATGAGTTGTTGGAAAAGCTTCCAGAGTATTTTACTTCTATGGGGACGTTTGACCTGGAAAAATTCAGAGATAATTTAAAAGAACATAATATTGATGAATTAACTTCAGGTTACCAACTGGGATGGATCGGAAAAGATTACGCTAAAAAGCAGTCCGGAGAGCGCGCTACAACGGTCATTGTTCCTGATTTATTGCACAATCAAAAAAATGAGAATAGAGATAGTCAGAATCTATTCTTTACAGGCGATAACATAGAAGTGTTGAGGCATCTACAAAATATATACGCGAATTCGATTGATTTTATTTATATCGACCCTCCTTATAACACGGGTTCGGATGGATTTGTTTATCCAGATAATTTTGAATACTCTGACGACCAAATGAAAGAAATGTTCGGTATCAATGAGGAGCAGTTAATTAGGCTGAAATCTATTCAAGGCAGAGCGAGCCACAGTGCGTGGTTGACTTTTATGTACCCAAGATTGTATCTAGCGAAAAAATTGTTGAAAGATAGTGGTGTCATGTTCGTTTCCATTGATGACAATGAACAAGCGAACCTGAACGAGCTGTTGAATGAAATCTTTGGAGAATCGAATTTTGTTAATAAGTTTACATGGGTAAGTAAGCCTGAAGGTCGATCGTTGCAGAGCGTGGGAGCCAATGGCACATCCGAAGTAATATTTGCGTATGCCAAAAATATTAATGAAGTTAGTGAGTTTAAAAGCTCGGCATCAAAACTACGAAGCCTGATGCCACAAAATTATAGTGGTTATGAGCGTGAAGTTAGCGTTGATGAGAAGGGGGAATATATAGCAACTCATGAGTTATACAATGGTAACTCGATATTTAATGAGGAAACCCGACCTAATCTAGTGTTTGATATTTGGTATCGCGAGTCAGATGGGGATATTAAATTTGAGGAGCCTTTGGAATCGGGTTATGTACTAATCGAACCGCACCGAAACACTGATGGAGTTCATAAACATAATGCTTATCGTTGGAGCAAAGAAAAGATTGCAAAAGAATCTGATGATTTGTTGTTCGTAAAGAAAGGTGACACATACAAAATATTCACTAAGCGTCGAGATTTTGATACTGTCGTCGCAAAGGACTTGATTACCCAAATAACAACTGCCTCAGGCGGTCAAGATTTACGAAAGTTAGGCATTGTTGGTTTTGATTTTCCTAAGCCGGTGAAATTAATTAAGTTTTTAATTGAGATTGCCGCGCCTAAAGACGCTGTAGTACTAGATTTCTTTGCAGGGTCAGGAACTACGGCTCAAGCGGTTATGGAGCTCAATAACGAAGATGGCGGACAGCGAAAATTCGTGTTAGCTACTTTGCCAGAACTAACCTACTCATTGAATTCGGATGGGGAAAAAGTAGCGCGAAAAGGGGCGACGCCTGCCTTTTCAGCTGGATATGCAAGCATTGACGAAATATCACGAAATCGTATAGAAAAAGCCGCAACCATGATTAAAGAAAATAATCAGGGTACGGATTCTGTAAACGACTATGGATTTAAGCATTTTAGGATTGTAACCCCGATTCAAGCAGCGTTAGACGAAATTGAAAATTTTGCCGATGTTGAGATGCAAAGCGATTTGTTTGACAATATGGTCACCCGATTTTCTGCCGAATCTATTGGTTTAGAAGGTGGTGCAACAGGTGAAAATACGTTGCTTACGACAAGTATGGTTGAAGACGGTTACGACTTTGACACCCGCGTAACTAGGAAGGAATTTGCCGGCTACAAGGCTAGTTACGTTGATGAAACGAGAATCTATTTGTTTGAACCGGGATGGGGGGCTGAACAAACTAGATCATTAGTAAATGAAATCGGCACACATCAATTGAATGTACAAATATTAGTTGCG
Source organism: Weissella confusa (assembly GCA_001436895.1). GTDB lineage: Bacteria > Bacillota > Bacilli > Lactobacillales > Lactobacillaceae > Weissella > Weissella confusa. The sequence continues at coordinate 2,658 of JQAY01000012.1, read as the reverse complement.
TATGGCTATTCGTTCAGTATGGAAGCTATCCGAGAATTAGAAATTGCTCTTAATCAGTTGGATGGTAAGGTAAATCTACAAGTGCGATATTAATGCCTTGGTTGTTCAAATTGAAGAAAGGAAATGAAATGAAAATTCAATTAGAAGAACTGCGTCATCAAAGTGATGCGTTACAGGCTATTGATAGTGCCTTTTTTGGTTTAGATATTAATGGCGATGATCCTGATGCAAATTACGTTTATGCTAATCCGCTTATTAAAGGCCGATATACAGATGCTGCAAATATAGACGTCAAGATGGAGACTGGAACTGGTAAAACTTACGTCGGGGTTCGAACGATGTTTGAACTTCACCGGAAATACGGGTTGTTTAAGTTTATTGTGGTAGTACCTACACCTGCGATTAAAGAGGGATGGAAAAATTTCATTCAAGCTGATTACGTAAAACAGCACTTTTCACAGTTTTACGAGAATACTAAAGTAAATCTAAATGTGATTAATTCGGGTGACTTTAACAGTAAAAAAGATTTAATGCCTGCAAATTTAGTAGATTTCATTGAAAGTGACCGCTTAAATAGCAATACCATTCAAATACTATTGATTAATGCTGATATGCTCAGGTCTACTAACATGCAAGGCATCAAAAAAGTTAAAGGTGTTGTTCGAGACAGGTTCAACCAGACTTTGTTGTCTGGTTTCACTAAGCCATTGGAAGGGTTACAAGCTAATAGGCCGGTGGTCCTCGTTGACGAGCCACATCGCTTTCCCAAGACGGGTAAATATTATGAGGCTATTCAAAGTGTAAAACCTCAAATGATTATCCGATTTGGAGCCACCTTTAACAAAGAGACGAAGGGTAGAGGCACTAATAAAGTAGAGGTATATGATTACTACAGAAATAAGCCGCAGTTCAATCTCAATGCGGTGGACAGTTTTAATCAAGGGCTTGTTAAAGGAATTGATGTTTATTACCCTGAACTGACCGCCGAGCAGGCAAACAATCGATATAAGGTAGCGAAAGTAACGGCAAAAGAGCTTGTTTTGAAACAAGGTTCGACAGAGTATGCTCTGAGTTTGGATGATAATTTAGCTAACGTTGACCCGGCGTTTCAAGGGGATGTTACTTTTGTGGGAACAAGTGATAAGTTGTTGTCGAATGATCTTGAGTTGGCGGTTGGTATGGAATTAGTTCCCGGAACGTTCGAAGCGTCATATCAAGAAATGTTGATTCAAAGTGCTATTGATAAGCATTTTGAAGCTGAAATCCGTAATTTTATGCGTGAAAACTTGGTTGAACATAACGCTCCGCGTATCAAAACAATTAGCCTGTTTTTCATTGATAGCATTCGATCATACCGTGATGATGATGGCTGGCTAAAGGAAACGTTTGAGCGCCTGTTAAAAGATAAACTAAACAAATTAATTCGTGAATATCAACGCAAAACATTAGAACGAGAGACTCAATATCTTGATTATTTGCAAGCTACACTTCAAAGTTTGGTGAGCGACACCCAATATGTTCATGCAGGATACTTTGGTGAAGACCGTGGTTCCGGTGATGAAGCAATTCAAGCTGAGATTGAAGATATTTTGAGTAATAAAGAAAAAATGCTTAGTTTTAAGTCTGAAGATGGTAGTTGGAATACACGTAGATTCTTGTTTTCAAAGTGGACGTTACGAGAAGGATGGGATAATCCTAATGTTTTTGTTATCGCGAAGTTACGTACTTCTGGTAGCGAAACTAGTAAGATTCAAGAAGTTGGTCGCGGACTCCGTCTGCCAGTCGATGAAACGGGTCATCGTGTGCAGCAAGACGAGTTTGAGTCTCGTTTGGCATATCTAATTGGATATGATGAAAAGGACTTTGCTGACCTGCTAATTGGTGAAGTGAACGGTGATGCTGACGTTAAACTTGATGAGAAAAAATTGACTGATAACATGATTTCTTTAATAGTCGAGGATAGAAAACGAACAGATGAAACGTTTGACCGGAAGAAGTTACTGAATGAATTAGATGCTAAAGGGATTATCAATCGTGATAACGAATTTGAACCAAAGGTTGAAATTGACGGTGATGTCAAGTCTGGGTTTGAATGGATGATGGTTCTTTATCCAGCGTTGTCGCAACAAAAGGTCCGCCCCGGAAAAATTAGGAATCGACCTAAAAATAGTGCAACTGCTAAGGTGAAACTCCGTAAGGAGAACTGGGAACAGTTAAAGAGTGTTTGGCGAAAATTCTCTCAGAGATACATGCTGGAATTTGAACGACGACCTGGTGCAATTTCAATGATTGTCGATGATGTATTTGGTAACGTTGACCTTTATCAACGTGAAAAACCAGAAATGACACATATCCGAATTGAAGGCAATGAAGATTCAAGTGAAGTGTTAGCGCGTTCTAATACAGCTGAAATGAAGGTTAGTTATCGCGATGGTATGCCTTATGGAAAATTTTTGAAGCAGCTGGCTCTTAGAACAAGGTTGCCAATCCAAGAATTACACAAGGCCGTAGCTTTGACGTTATCAAATAAGCTCGGCAGTGATCAACGCTATCTGACGGAAACCACGCTAGTAAATTTGAATCGTGAGTTTAAGGCACGTTTGGCGCTGCTGTCAAGATTATGGACAGGTTTTTTCGACACCGCAAGGTGCCGCTACA
>JQAY01000011.1:533-83663 GCA_001436895.1 Weissella confusa | reverse complement strand
CTTTCCGACCAGTTAGCCGCTTAAACGTCACTCCAATTTTCGGGGTTCAGTTCATGGCACCAAATACGGCGCCAATGGCTTTTTTTGAGTCGTTACTTAATCCAACGGTTATCCGTAGTGAATGCCTTTTGAATGTCTTTTGGCGTTTCTGCCCAAGTCTTTACCCCTTGTAGCTCACCACGCATCATAATACGGCCACGTTTGGCCGTGTAATCACACGTGATCAACGTGACCAGCTTCTTACCTTCAACTGGGTAAACCCAATCGACATCGGTTGGCTGAATCACCTTGAAGTCCACTGCTTTGTAGCGATAAACCTTGTTCATATCAGTCAGATAAATGTCTTGGCCCACTTTTCCTTTGTAGTAAAGTGGCGAGAACAGCAAATCACGGCCTGAGTCACCTGGAATAAAGTGAGAAGCTAAGGCATAATTGCCTTCCCCCATCACTTCATCAGGAAACATCGTCCCAGCACCTAGCGACAAGTTTAAATCAGTCGTACCGTTTGAAATTGGTACCGAAATACCAACTTCCGGCACAGCGACAAAGCCAATAAAATTAATCTTGTCTGAATTCAAGCGCGCTTGTAGCACCTGCTGCGCTGTTAAAGCGCCCACTTTCTGCCAATCGTAGTTCGCCTGTTTCTTTTCTTTCTGCCCGGCCTTGATCGATTGCTTTGTAACTTGTGGTTCGAATGACTTTAACGTAAAGTTGGCAATCTCGTTATGAAAAATCAAGCCCAACGAAATTATCAAAATCAGTAGTACACCCAGCCATTTCAGCCATGCGAATTTCTTCTTCTTTTTCTTTTCACTCATATCAACGTCACCCCTCGTTAATTTACTGATATCGTACCACCAAATTAATAAAAAAATGGGCCTCCGATATGAATATATCGGGGCCCATTTTACAAACAGTCGTGATGGTTAGGCACGCCTATTTGAGGCGTTATCATTTTAGAGGTCTTAGACAATAATAACGTCTGTAACATATGAGAAATGCTAAGTATGAACTACTTAACATATATCATTCTACCAAAACGACTTTCACAAAGTAAGCGTTGTCATGTTTCAAAATGAAATAAAAAGCCACCCAGGAATGGGTGACTTCTCGTGTCATTATTCAGCCTCTGAAGCGCCAAAGTTATTGATGAAGTACAACAACGTTTGCAATTCGTTCGTCAAATCAACGTTTTGTACGCGGACATCACTAGGCACATCCAAACGCAATGGCGTGAAGTTCAAAATTCCGTGTACCCCGGCCTTAGCCAAACGGTTAGCCAATTCTTGGGCAACTGGTGCTGGGACCGTCAAAATTGCCACATCAATGCGTTGATCAGAAATTTGCTTCTCCAAATCGTCCATGCTGTATACAGGGACACCAGCTTGAATCGTGTTCACGATATCTTCGTTAATATCAAAAGCTGCAGAAATGCGGGCGTTTGAGCTTTGGTGGAAGTTAAAGTTCAACAAAGCTTGTCCCAAATTACCGACTCCGACAAGGGCAACTGATGCCAAAGTGTCTTGGTTCAAAATTTCACCGAAGAACGTCATCAATGCCTTAACGTCGTACCCGTAACCACGCTTTCCCAATGCACCAAAGTATGAGAAATCACGACGAATCGTCGCAGCGTCAAACTTAACAGCATCAGACAATTCGTTTGATGAAACGCGAGTCGTCCCCGCATCCAACAAAAGCTTCAAGTAACGGTAATAAATTGGCAAACGCTTAGCGGTCGCGCGGGGGATGTCATGTTCTGCCATGTCAACCTACCTCATTTTCTAAAAAATTTTATTTTCATGCTATTTCACAAACAAAAAAACGTTTGTGAACTCTCTATCCTTATTTATAGTAACACATTCCCTGCTCTATGTGAACTAAATAACAATACATTTTCACAAACTAAGAGCAAAAAGAAAGACCGCTATTTCCGAAATAGCGGTCTAAATGCCTAGTTTTCGCCGTTTTTACGCTTTGGCTTACCCTTATTTTTACTGTGCTTACGCTTAGCTTTTTTCTCTTTTGCGAAGCGATCTGTACGCGCCACAACTTCTTCAGCCTTCTTCTTTTGGGCCTTACGCACCTTTGCAACCGGACGTGGCTTATCAGCCGTTTCCTTGTTTGCACCTGGCTCTACCGTATGACCAGCTGACCCTGAGAATGACGTTGGCTTCGTTGCTTGACTAGCACCGTTAACCAATTGAATATCAACAGCCACCAAACGACGCAAATCACGCAAATCGTGATCATTTCCAAATGAAATAACCAAACCATGCTTGCCCATACGACCCGTACGGCCGGCACGGTGTGTATAAGTTTCACCGTTACGTGGCAAATCAAAGTTGATAACCGCTGGCAAGTCAGGAATATCCAAACCACGCGCAGCCACATCAGTCGTCAACAAGAACTTTGCCGTGCCCTTACGGAAGTTTTCCAATGACTTGGCGCGCGTTGAACTTGAATCACCACGGACCAATGTCGCCATTGCCACGTGTTCGTGCGCCAAGAAACTAGCCGTCACCTTCAATTGCTTGGTCGTGTTAAAGAACACAATCGCTTGGAAGTTCTTGCGCGCTGCCAATTGGCGCAAGCGCTTGTTGCGTTGCTCGCGGGCAGTTGGCCAGAATTCGTGGGCAATTGCCGTTGGAATTGGGACATTACGTTGGTCAATACGCGTAAAGTCGCGATCGAACAAACCAGCCGCGATTGTCGTATCTACTTCTGTCGCCCCAAATAAAGCAACTTGTACATCAGGGTCGTCAATAGCGTCCCACACGCCGTCAATTTGCTTAGCAGTATCTTCAGTCAACAATTCGTCTGCTTCGTCCAAAAGTAACGTACGCAAACGCTTCAACTTCAACTTACCGTTGTCGACCAATTCAGCAACACGACCTGGTGTTCCAACAATCACTTCTGGGTGCTTCTTCAAGGCATCTAGTTGACGCTTCACGTTCGCGCCACCAGTCAAAGCCAACACCTTCAAGTCCACCAAAGTTGCCCATTCACGTACAACACGGGTCGTTTGCATGGCCAATTCTTGTGATGGTGCCAAGATTAGCAATTGTTCACCATCCCCCGGTACCAACGTTGGCAACAATGGCCACGTAAAGGCCAAAGTCTTTCCAGTTCCAGTTGGTGCCAAGGCATCGATTGATTCACCAGCAGCCAATGGTTCAGCTACGGCTTCTTGAATTGGCGTTAGCGTGGTAAACCCAACACTAGCCAATCGCTCTTCAAAACGAGTATCCATTTTCTATCCTCATTCAATTTCTTTCATTGTCTTTCTAATTGTAACAGAAAAGCGCCCCACAAAACGTGCGACGCTTATCATTCGTTCATTTTACTTATCAGCTGGGAAAACAATTCCTGCGTCTTGACGCAAGTTTGTCATCACAATGTTAACGCGTTGGCTCAATGTCAACAATTGACGGTATTCTTCATCGTTAGCAACTGGATCATTGATAATCTTCGCGAAGACGCTCATTTCAGCCACCATTGGGTTACCAGGGAATTCTTCGCTCAAGACTGTGTCGTTGCCTTGACCATCCTTGTACGTGACTTCATGCAACTCTGCAATGTTGTCGATGACAATAGTGTCACGCAACCCAAGAATTTCAGACGTCAAATAGCTGTTAGCACCCTTACCGAACTGCACTGTCACATCAAAGTCAGCATAACGCAAAATAGCGATACCACGACCATCAGCCCCATTACGCAATGGCGTTGCGAAGTAGTGGCTTTCCTTCGGCATACCGAACAAGGCAATCGCTGCATAAAGTGGATAAACACCCAAGTCGGTCAACGCACCGGCACTAAACTCACGCGTCAACACGTTTGGCTCCTCACCCGCCAAGTACGCATCAAAGCGTGAAGAGTACTTCTCATAGACCAGTGTCGCACCAGAAATGTGGTCCATTTCACCAATCTTCTTCGCAATTGCCTTAAAGTTTGGTTGGTGAATGTGGCGTGCAGCCTCAAACAAACGCACATTTGGGTGCTCACGAAGCAATGAATACACCGCTTCGTACTCCTTCGTGTTTGAAAAGGCTGACTTTTCAACAATCACGTGTAACTCGTGTTCGATAGCTTGTACAACTTGGTCATAGTGTAGGCTGTTTGGTGAAGCGATGTAAACCACTTCGATACCACTGTTGTAGAAATCTGCCAAATCAGTAAACACAGGGACATCCCCGAAATCAGCGGCAAAGGCTGCCCCAGTTTCAGCACGGCGTGAGTATACGGCTGCTAGTTCATAGTCATTAGATTCATGTGCGGCCTCAACCAGCATCTTGGTAATCCAGTTTGTACCAATTACACCTAACTTTAGTGTCATTTCCATATCCCTCGTTTCCTAAAAGCGCTTTCAATAATACTTTTATTATACCTTGCACCACCAAAAAAGCCCACCAAACAGTTAAACAGTCGGCGAGCTTCTTCGGGTTATCGATTTAATTTTTTAGTGATTAGTCCTTAACGAACACAGTGATTGATTCAATGTGCGTCGTTTGTGGGAATTGGTCGATTGGTTGAACAGGTCCCTCAATGTGGTAACCGTTCTCCAAAATTTGAACCGTGTCACGTGCCAAAGTTGCAGGGTTGCAGCTAATGTACACGAACTTTTCTGGTTCCATACCAGTTGCGGCGTCGATCAATTCTGGCGTCAATCCCTTACGAGGAGGATCAACGAAGATGACGTCTGGTCGCATACCAGCATCGTGCCACTCAACCATCTTCTCTTCGGCCTTACCCAATTCGAACTTGGCATTCGTCACACCGTTGATGTCGGCGTTACGCTTGGCGTCGTCAACGGCACCAGGTACGATTTCGACACCCAAGACAGACTTAACGCGGTCAGCAATCGTCAATGAAATCGTTCCGATACCTGAGTAGGCGTCGATAACTTCTTCATCACCATTCAAGCCAGCCTTGTCAGCAGCCAATTGGTACAACGTTTCCGTCGTTTGTGGGTTAACTTGGTAGAATGAGTTTGGTCCGATGGCAAACTTCTTACCGAACAACGTGTCCGTGATGACATTCTTTCCCCAAAGGGTGTTGTTCTTCTCGCCCAAGATAACGTTTGTCTTTTCTTGGTTAACGTTTTGAATGATTGACTTAACTTCAGGCAAAGCTTCGCGAATTTCTTCAACAATCATCTCTGCGCCTGGCAACTTCTTTGAACGTGTTACCAAAACAACCATCATTTCGTGGCTGTAGTAACCGCGGCGCACCATAATGTTACGGATAACACCAGTGTGCTCAAATTCGTTGTAGGCTGGAATGTGGTACTTACGCAAAATATCACGGATAACCACGATAGCCTTGTCAATTTCAGGATCTTGAATGTAGAAATCCTCAATTGGCATCAAGTTGTGTGAACCACGACGGAAGAATCCAGTCGTCAATTCACCACGCAATTCACGCGTAGGAATTTGCGCCTTGTTACGGTACCCAGTTGGGTTCTCCATACCAAGTGTCTCAGAAACTTCAACATCAACGTGTTGCTTCTTGAACAATTCCTGGATTTGGTTTTGCTTGAAACGCAATTGTGCATCGTACTTCAAGTGAGCCAAAGGTGCAATTCCTGTCGTCAACGTTGCGACGTCAACATCCTTGTTGCGGTCCTCTGATTCCTTCAACGTCTTCACAACACGTCCGAATGCGTACGTTCCAGCAACCTTCGTAATGCCGACACGGATTTCTTCACCCGGAACAGCATTTGGGACGAAAATTGGGAAATCATCAACCTTAACGACTCCGTTACCTTCGTACGTTAAATCGATGACCGTTGCGTCAAATTCTTGGTTCTTCACCACTGGCGCTTTCTTTTTCATCTTAATCTCCTTTTGTTGGCCTTTTCGACGACCATGTTACCTGTCCATTGTAACACAGTTAAATTGTAAGTTTCATGAGATGCCCGTGAGAGTTTTGACAAAAACACCCGCGTCATGCAGTTTTGCACGACGCGGGTGTTGTGTTTTACATATTGCGTAAAGCTTCGATACGCTTTTCCATTGGTGGGTGCGTGGCAAACAAGTTCGCCATCTTATCCCCCTTTAATGGGTTCGCGATATACAATGCTGAACTTTCTGGTGAAACGTTGGCTTCTGACATCGGCTCACTTTGCGAAATCTTCGTAAGGGCATTAATCAACCCTTGTGGATTACGCGTCAATTCAACCGCCCCAGCGTCAGCCAAATACTCACGGTTACGTGAAATCGCCAATTGCACCAACGTGGCAGCCAATGGTGCCAACATCAGGACAAGCAATGACACAATCATGCCGATTGCGTTACCGCCACCTTCACGATCACGACTACGGTTACCACCAAAGTACCAGAAGTGCGTTCCTAGGTTGGCTAGCAACGCAATTGCAGACGTCATCGCCACAGCAATCGTTTGCAAACGGATGTCGTAGTTACGAACGTGGGTCATCTCGTGAGCCATGACACCCTCAAGTTCTTCACGGTTCAAACGTTGCAAGATACCCGTAGTGGCTGCAACCGCTGCGTGTTCTGGATTGTTTCCTGTCGCAAACGCATTCGGACTCGGATCATTGATGATAAAGACACGTGGCATCGGCACTTGCGCCACCATCGCCATGTCTTCAACGATGTGCCACAAATCAGGCGCCTCATCAGCGCTCTTGATTTCACGGGCATGGTTCATTGACATGACAACGTCAGTCGATTGCCCAACCATGTAAACCGTATAAACCAAGCCGACCACGAAGGCAATCACGATTCCCTGTTGCCAGTGCCCATTCATCAGGAAAGTTCCCAATGCAGCTCCGACAACCCCCATAAATAGGAAGAATCCAAAGAAAAGCATCACTGTTTTACGCTTGTTTTTGGCAATTTGGTCAAATAACATCTGCGTTTAAACCTCGATTACATTCCTTGATCGTCAAATGAAACCTTAACAACCTGCTTCTCTTCTTCAGGCGTCTCCAAGAATTCGCTTGGTTGGAAGTGGTGAATCCCAGCGATGATGTTCGTTGGGAAAGTTTGCAACTTGGCGTTGTAGTTCGCTGTCGTTGTGTTGAACAATTGACGTGAGTATGCAATCTTGTTTTCCGTGTTCGTCAACTCATCCATCAACTTGTTGTATTGGGCTGATGCCTTCAAGTCTGGGTAAGCTTCGGCAACCGCAAAGACTGACTTCAAGCTCGTCGTCAATTGGTCAGAAATTTCCATGGCTTGTTGGTGGTCGCCAGATGGCACTTGCGTCAAAGCGTTACGCAATGACACAACCTTCTCCAGCGTACCTTGTTCGAACTTGGCATAACCCTTAACCGTTTCCAACAAGTTCGGAATCAAATCGTTACGACGCTTCAATTGCACATCGATTTGGCTCCAAGCCTCTTGTGTGTGCATACGCGCCTTAACCAAGCCGTTGTAGATGCTGATCCAAATCAAACCAATCACGACTACAACCGCGATAATAATGATAATTGTCATGTATGTTGCCCCCTATTAAATTGTTTTTATGACATATTTTAATGCTAATTTCATTTTACCAGAAATAAGTTGGTATATCAGGTAAATCAAATTTGGGCAAAGAAAGCTTGCATAAATTCATAGCGGTCTTTTAGCCAGCTCGTGTTATTACGCGTTGGGTGTACTCGGTTCGTCAAAACGACCATCCCCTGCATTGTACGGTAATTCACTGCCATAATCGTGCCCGTGAAGCCCGTTTGGTACAACCAATCCGTGACCACAACCGGGTTATCTTCCCCACCATACGTCCAGTAGTGCCAACCAAACGTGCGAATCCCGGCCTGGTTGTCCTTAAGATAAGCGTGCATATCAGCTGGCAAATCTTCATCCGGCATCAACCATTCATGCACGAATGACAAAGCATCTTCAGCTGTCGCAAACATGCCAGCGTGTCCACCAGCACCACCAAGCAAGTGTGCCTTAAAATCATCAACCTCACCTTGCAAGACGCCACCACGGAATGGTACGTCTTCAGTTGGCACGAAACGGTCAAGTGGCGCATCAAAACGGCCCTTATCAGCAACGCGATACCCTGAGTTAGTTAAGTTCTTGGATGCCAACACATTCGCCGTCACATCAAGTGCTAGTGGCATATCATCAAGCGCTTCAAGTACTTTACCCAACACCATGAAGCCGACATCAGAATACTTCGTCACTGTACCAGGTTCGTTGATTGTGTCGCCAATCATCAAATCTTCTTCGAGCATCTCACGCGTCAATTCAGGCACCTTACGCACGCTACTTGGCAAACCAGAATTGTGCCAAAGCAATTGACCAAGCGTAATGTCAGCGTTGCCAAAAGTTGGCAAAATTGATTGTACCGTCGTTTCGGGCGTTACTGTTTCTGACTTGAATAATTGCAAATAACGCATTGTCGTATAGAGCTTGGTCAAACTCGCTAAGTCATAAATGTGGTTCACTGACAAAATATCGTCTGCAAATTCACCCGTGCCGACTTGTCCAACTGAGGCGATTTCCTTTTGGTTCTTGAAATTCACCACGCCAACTGTCGCCCCGAACAAACGGCCGTCATCGACCATCTTTTGGGCGATATTTTCTAGGCGTTCAATTAATTCTTCCATTTTCAATATCTCCTCAAGACGTCATTGACTTCATGTAGTGGTAGCGAAGTTGGGCAATCGTCACATCCCCATTACTTTCAGGGAAATAAATCATGCGGTTCGCGCTATCAATGCGTCGTGACCAACCACCATCAAGGCCTGCTTGCAGTTCAGGCTTACCTGTCCCTTCAAACGGCGTGCGGAAGACTTCCTTCAGAAGCTTGTTTATCTTTTTCGTTGTCTTTGGATCTTGCGTCAAAAAATATTGATAGTCATCGAATGCTTGTTCAGTAAAAATCAGCTTTTTACCCCCGCGCATACCGTCGGCTAACTTCTTAGCTGCTTTCATCGTCATCAGCCGTCACCTCATCTCTTATATATACCGTTATCATATCATGATGAAATCACGCCCACTATGAAAAAGACCGCCACAACCCGATGAGTTGTAGCGGTCAATCATTATTATTAGTCTACATAAGTTGCAATCGTTGCTTGGATAGCAGCCAACTCTTCATCAGCAGCTTGTGCCGTAGCACCCTTTGTTCCAACGTAGAACTTAATCTTTGGCTCAGTTCCTGAAGGACGAACGGCTACCCATGAACCGTCAGCCAACCAGTACTTCACCACGTTTGCCTTTGGCAACGTCATTGGCGTTACGGCACCCGTAGCTGTGTCCGTCTCCGTTTGCAATGAGAAGTCTTCAACCTTGGCAACCTTAACACCACCAAATTCAGCCGGCGTCTCAGCGCGGAACTTGTTCATCAATGATGCAATCTTGTCAGCACCGTCGATACCAGCAAACGTCAATGACTTCGTGTTTTCAACAAAGTAACCGTATTGCTCGAACAATTCTTGCAAACCGTCGTACAACGTCTTACCCAATGACTTGTAGTAAGCTGCTACTTCGGCCAACAAAACCGTTGCTTGAACTGAGTCCTTGTCGCGGGCAAATGACTTTACCAAGTAACCGTATGACTCTTCAAATCCGAACAAGAATGTGTGCTCGTTCGTGTCTTCGAAGTGTTGGATTTGCTCCGCAATGTACTTAAATCCAGTCAAAACGTTAATTGTCTCAACACCAAAGCTCTTAGCAATATCTGCTGCGAATTCTGATGACACGATTGACTTAACCAACGCACCGTTTGCTGGCAAAGTGCCGGCAGCCTTCTTAGCCGTCAACAAGTAGTTCAACAAAACGGCACCGATTTGGTTACCCGTCAACAATTGGTACTCACCTGATGGTTGGCGAACCGCCGTTCCCATACGGTCAGCATCTGGGTCAACCGCAATAACAACGTCAGCCCCTTGCTCCTTGGCCAAAGCAATTCCCATTGCCAAAGCTTCTGGATCTTCAGGGTTTGGCAACTTAACCGTTGGGAAGTCACCATTTGGCTCAGCTTGCTCAGGCACAATCGTCACGTTTTCAAAACCAGCGTTCTTCAATGCTTGACCAGCAATCAAAGCACCCGTTCCGTGCAATGGTGAATACACCAACTTCATGTCCTTACCAACGGTGTCGATCAACTCTTGGTTAACCGTAACTGTCTTTACTTCAGCCAAGTAAGCGTCGTCGACATCCTTGCCAATCTTAACCAACAAGCCAGCTTCGACCAACTCAGCTTCGTCCTTAACTGGCACTTCGAACATGTCAGCTTCGCGAATTGAGGCTGTGATGATGTCTGATTCCTTAGGTGGCATTTGACCACCATCTTCACCGTAAATCTTGTAACCGTTGTATTCCTTAGGGTTGTGTGATGCCGTAATCATGATACCTGCGTAGGCGTTCAAGTGGCGAACCGTGAATGACAACTCAGGCGTTGGACGCAACGTCTCAAAGACATAAGCCTTGATGCCGTGCGCTCCCAAAACCTTAGCAGATTCGATTGCAAATTCTGGTGAGAAGTGACGTGAATCGTAAGAGATTGCAACACCACGTCCCTTAACAGCGTCGTCCAATGAATCCATCAAACGCGCCAAACCTTCAGTTGCTTGACGAACCGTAAAGATGTTCATACGGTTGATTCCAGCACCCAAAAGGCCACGCATACCAGCCGTTCCGAATGAAAGTGGTTGGTAGAATGCGTCTTCAGCAGCCTTTTCGTCAGCTGCCAACTTCTTCATATCGTCTTGCAAGTTTTGTGGCAAATCAGTACGATCTGCCCAAATTTGGTAATTTTCTTGCCAAGTCATAAGTCTTTATTCTCCTTTTAATAAGTCCCCGAACTTACTACTAATGCTCATTATTATACCATACGCTATTTTGTGAATTTGAAAATTATGTGTAAAATCAGTGATTTTCAACATTTTCACGTTCGATGATGACTAACTTTTCACCACCGATAATGACGGCATCCGCAACGTTCAAAAACAAGCCGTGTTCTACGACGCCGATGGTTTGCTCCAAATAATAAGCTAATGCCTGTGGATGTTCGATGACTTCAAGATGCAAATCGATGATGTAGTTGCCCGCGTCCGTTGTCAAACGTTGGCCATCTGGCAAACGGCGAAATGTTGGCGCCATATCAGCGGCCTCAAACCGCTTCAAGAGTTGGTGACTACCATACGGCACCACTTCAACCGGCAATGGAAATTGGCCTAATTGGTCGTGATACTTACTTTGATCAACAATCCAGATATTACGCTTGGAATTTAGCGCGACAATCTTTTCGAAGAGCAATGCGGCACCACCACCTTTGATACCATCCAAATTGGCATCTACTTCATCAGCTCCGTCGATGGTCAAATCGATTGCGGGCACTTCGTCAACTGACTTAAGTTTGATTCCCCAACCCTTTGCTAGTGATGATGTTTGGCGTGATGTGGTTACCCCAACAATATCCAATCCTTCGCGGTTAATTCGCTCCGCTAATTTTTCAATGAAGAACTTAACGGTTGAGCCAGTCCCCAGACCAACTATCATGCCATCTGTGATTAGCGAAGCTGCATACTCACCAGCTTGGCGTTTTTGTTCTGTAATTCGATCCATGATTCATCCCCCGTCTATTCACCTTCATTTTACTTAACCCCACAAAAAAACGCCAGATAGTAACTATCTGGCGTTCGATATTGAATAATTGCAATTGTTTAAAATGCTCGGAAACGTGCGCGACGTTGCTTAACAAGTTCGTCAGGTGCAAGTGTTTGCAACTTTGAAATCTCATCTTGCAACTTGGCACGAACCAAATTGAAGACACGTGCATGTGAGCGACTCTCTGGGACGATGTAGTCAATAATCTCGTTCGCTAAGAGATCATTTGGCGTCAAGCCCATCAATTCGGCTGCTTCAGCACTGCGCTTGGCATCTTTCCACAAAATAGCTGCAAATCCTTCCGGAGAGAGAATGGAATACGTTGCATTTTGGAACATCCAAACTTGGTCAGATGTCGCTAGGGCCAACGCGCCCCCTGACCCACCTTCACCGTACACAATGGCAATCATCGGTACTGGGTACGTCATACTTTGCAGAATACTTTGGGCGATGGCCTCACCTTGTCCTTGGTCTTCAGCTGACTTACCAGGAAAAGCACCTGGCGTGTTGATAAAGGTGATGATAGGACGACCAAACTTAGCCGCTTGGTCCATCAAACGGGTAGCCTTACGATAACCGTACGGCTCAGGAGACCCGTTGCGCTTTGCCAACTTGTCTTTGATATCGGTTCCCTTGTCGATGGCAATCACCGTCACTGGCTTACCATCAAGGTTCGCTAGGCCACCGATGACACTCGCGTCATCACCAGCAAAACGATCACCGTGTAGTTCAAAGAAATCAGTGAAGATACCGTCAATAATTTCGCGTGCTGAGAATCGATCCTCACGCGACTTTTTCACCACCTGCACAGGGGTTAATTCACGACGAAATAGAGCTGCCATTTACTTAACCTCCGCTGTTTGGTGAAAACGCACAAGTTGTGCGAGAATTGCTGCCATTTGTGGACGTTGCACAATCGCATCGATAAAGCCATTTTCCATGACTGTCTCGGCACGTTGGAACTCCTTCGGCAACTTTTCGTGAATCGTTTGCTCGATGACACGCTTACCAGCAAAACCAATCAACGCGTGTGGCTCTGCCAATGTAATGTCACCTTGCATGGCGAATGATGCGGTTACCCCACCCATTGTAGGGTCCGTTAGAACCACAATGTATGGTAAACCAGCATCTTGGTGCGCCGCAACTGCGCCTGACACCTTTGCCATTTGCATCAATGAGTGAATACCCTCTTGCATACGCGCACCACCTGATGCGGTAAACAAGATGACTGGCAACTTAGCTGCCGTCGCGTGCTCAAACAAGCGCGTGATTTTTTCACCCGTGA
Source organism: Weissella confusa (assembly GCA_001436895.1). Taxonomy (GTDB): domain Bacteria; phylum Bacillota; class Bacilli; order Lactobacillales; family Lactobacillaceae; genus Weissella; species Weissella confusa. The sequence continues at coordinate 70,793 of JQAY01000011.1, read as the reverse complement.
TTGAACCCAATGACCCCATGATGAAGTAAGAATCCATGATACCAATAGCGACGCGTTGGTCTTCAAGGGTCGCTAATCCCGTCAAGACTGAGTCGCCCAATTCCGTTTGTTGTTGCGCACGTTCCAACTTCGCCGCATACCCTGGGAAGTCTGAATCGGCCAACTTCAAATCAGCATCTAGTTCTTCAAAATCATTCGTCATCAAGGCCATGCGTTCGCGTGCTTGCAAACGGAAACCATAACCACAATTTGGGCAGACACGGTGGTCACCCAATTGCTTTGAATAGAGTTGTGCGCCACAGTATGGGCACGCCAAGAACAAGCCATCTGGAATGCGATCGTTTAGGTTCGCATCTCGCTTAATCTTGGGAGTTGAAACCGTGGTGTTATTAAATAAATCCATGCCTCTCCTCCTTAATCCGCCTTAGGCAGACTGGCTTGCCATCGTGGCAAGAACTCCTTCTCCAAGTAACGTGTGTCGAACATCCCACGGGCAACCGTTGGATCGTGCAACAACGCCTTTTGGAATTCAGCGTTCGTGCTGACCCCGTGAACAACCAATTCGTCCAAGATGCGATCCATCTTTGTAACTGCATCGGCACGGTTATTGGCGTGAACCAACAACTTACCAATCATTGAGTCGTAGAATGGTTGAATCTTATCACCAGCATAAATGGCAGAATCGATACGAATACCAGGTCCACCTGTTGGCAAAAAGGCAAAATCAATTGTGCCGGCACTTGGCGCAAAGTTCTTTGCTGGTTGTTCCGCATTCAAACGAACTTCCAAAGCATGTCCCTTCAAGGCAATGTCTGCTTGTGACACAGACAATGGCTCACCAGCTGCCACTTCAATTTGCATACGAATCAAGTCAACACCGGTTACCATTTCAGTAACTGGGTGCTCAACCTGAATACGTGTGTTCATTTCCATAAAGTAGAAATTGCCATCGTGGTCTTGCAAGAATTCCAACGTCCCAGTGTTCTCGTACTGCAAAGCGTTAACCGCCTTCGTTGCGATTTCACCAAGGTTGTCACGCATTTCTTGCGTGACACCAAGCGCTGGACTTTCTTCCATTACCTTTTGATTATTACGTTGCAATGAGCAGTTACGCTCAGGGAAGTACAATACATTGCCGAAACGATCACGCATCACTTGCATCTCAATGTGACGCACGTTCTCCATAACCTTTTCAACGTACATGTGTTCATCCCCAAACGCAGCCTTCGCTTCACGTTGGGCATCATCGAACTTGTCTGCCAACTCATCAGCTGAGTAAACAAAACGCATTCCCTTACCACCGCCACCAGCCGCAGCCTTTAGCAATAGTGGATAGCCCACGCGATCAGCCACCGCCTTGGCCTCTGCAGCATCACGAATGAAGCCTTCAGAACCAGGAATAACTGGTACGCCAGCAGCTCGCATTGATTCACGGGCGTTGGCTTTGTTACCCATCAGCTCAATCACCTTAGGGCTCGGACCAATCCACTTCAAACCAACCGCTTCCGCCATTTCAACGAACAACTCATTTTCAGATAAGAAACCATAACCTGGATGAATTGCTTCAGCACCCGTCAACAACGCGGCGCTCAAGATATTCTTCATGTTTAGGTAACTATCTTTTGACTTTGGTCCTCCAACTGAAATCGCTTCATCGGCCAACTTCACATGGAGGCTATCCGCATCAGCTGAAGAGTAAATTGCGACAGATTTAATGCCCATTTCCTTCAGTGTACGGATGACACGAACAGCGATTTCACCGCGGTTCGCGACTAACACTTTCTTGAACATTTTAGTCTCCAATAATAAACGTCAAATCAGCTGTTGTAGCCTTCTTACCGTTAACGTAAGCAATACCCTTACCCTCACCAATTGGTCCGCGCAAACGATCAAGCGTCACTTCAAGACGCATTTGATCACCAGGCTTTACCATCTTACGGAAACGGGCCTTCTTGATACCACCAAAATAAGCTGTCTTCCCCTTGAACTCAGGCATTGACAACAACGCCACTGCACCAGCTTGGGCAAGGGCCTCTATCGTCAAAGCGCCTGGGAACGTTGGGTTACCAGGGAAGTGGCCTTGGAAGACCTCTTCGTTGATTGTGATGTTCTTAATCGCAACCGTCTTCTCACCGGGTACCAATTCCTCAACCGTATCCAACATCAACATTGGGTAACGGTGTGGCAAGATCTCTTGAATTTCTTGTGTGTTTAATACTGACATGTCGAGACCTCCTTAGGCATCCAATTCGACACGGAATAGTGCGTGACCGTAGTCAACAACATCTTCTTCCTCAACCAAAATTTCAGTAATGATACCAGCAACTTCACTCTTTACCGGTGTCATCAACTTCATTGCTTCAACAATCGCAACTTGCTCACCAACTGCAACGTGGTCACCCACTTGCTTAAATGGTGCTGCATCTGGATTGGGCTTCAAGTAAACCGTACCAACCAACGGTGCGTCGATTGTTACGCCTTGCTTTTCTTCCTTATCCAATGGATGATGCTCAGCAGCTGCTACAGGCGTCTCTGCTGTCGCGACACTCGCAACAGCTGGCTGTGCAGGCGTCGTGACAACAGGTTGCGCGATTTCGTTCTTGCTCAAGTGCAAGCTGAAATCATCTGATTGCAATGAAAACTCACGCAATGAACTGTTTTCCAAATCTTGCATTAAAGCTCGAATGTCATCTAATTGCAAACCCATTAATTCTCACTCCACTTCTTGAAAATGATAGCGGCGTTGTGGCCACCAAATCCGTAGTTAGCTGACAAAACGTAGTTAGGGGCAACAAACTTGTTGTCGTCATTAACCAACGTTACACCAGCAGTTTCAGGATCTTGTTCCGTCACACCAACGTTAACTGGCAATTGCTCACGAACCAAAGCACCGATTGCAGCGATTGCTTCAATGGCACCAGCGGCTCCCAACAAGTGACCTGTCATACCCTTAGTTGATGAAACAAGCACACCGTTCTTTCCGAATACCAACTCCATTGCCTTTGATTCGGCAGCATCGTTAGCACCAGTAGCTGTTCCGTGCGCGTTGACATAGTCAATGTCGCTAGCTTCAATACCAGCGTCTTGCAAAGCCAACTTCACTGAACCAGCAGGTCCTGATCCGTCAGGTGTTGGACTCGTCAAGTGGTAGGCATCTGAGTTAGCCCCATAACCAACCACTTCGGCGATAATCTTGGCACCGCGAGCTTGCGCATGTTCCAAAGATTCCAAAACCAAAATTCCTGAACCTTCACCCATGACGAAACCGTGACGGTTAACATCAAATGGCTTTGAAGCTTCAAGTGGGTTTGGCTCAGTTGACAAAGCAGTCAACGCAGCAAATCCTGAGATTCCCATTTCGTTAACCGTTGCTTCTGAACCACCCGTAACCATCACATCGTACTTACCTGATTGGATACGCCAGAAGGCCTCACCAATCGCGTTCGTCGCACTGGCGCACGCCGTTGACAACGTGTAGTTAATTCCCTTGGCACCGTAACGCATTGACACGTTACCTGACACCATGTTTGGGATAGCGTTTGGCACGAACATTGGGCTCACACGTTGTGGTCCCTTGTCGTGCATCTTGATAACTTGTTCTTCGATCGTCGTCAAACCACCGATTCCGTTACCCATGATAACGCCGAAACGATCCGGGTTATCAACACCATCTGCCAAACCAGCGTTTTCCAAAGCTTCACCAGCTGCGTGAACGGCATATTGTGAGAACAAATCCATCTTGCGAGCTTCGCGCTTTCCAACGCGTTCTGCAGGATCGAAGCCCTTCACTTCACCGGCAACTGTGACACCAGTCTCTGTGGCGTCAAACTTTGTAATTGGGGCAATACCAACTTGACTGTTAAAGATTCCATCCAAAAAGTCATTTGCTGTATTACCAACGGGTGTAACTGCACCCAAACCTGTTACGACAACTCGTGTCATGTTGTTCTCCTCTACTTTCCTAAAGCGTTAGATACGACTTATTTAAATAAGTTACGAAAGAATAAGTGCATCAAGTCGTATCTGGTTTCCTTAGATGTACAATCCACCATCGACCGTAATTGTTTGGCCAGTGATGTAATCGTTTTGAGCCAAGAACAAGGCAGTTTGTGCGATTTCAGCCGCGTTTCCAAAACGCTTCAAAGGCACAGCCTCTAGGACTTGTTCCTTAACCTTGTCAGACAAAGCATCCGTCATGTCAGAAACGATCATGCCGGGCGCGATTGCGTTAACACGAATGCCACGCATTGCGCCTTCCTTTGCCAACGTCTTCGTCAAGCCGACGATTCCAGCCTTTGACGCAGCGTAGTTAGCTTGTCCAACGTTACCCATCAATCCCACCACTGATGCGATGTTAATGATGTTTCCTGAACGGGCGCGCAACATCTTCTTGAAGAGTGGTTGCGTCACGTTAAACGTACCGTTCAAGTTTGTGTTCACCACATTGGCAAATTCGCTAGGCTTCATTCCCATCGCCAACTTGTCGTCAACGATACCAGCGTTGTTAACCAAGATGTCGATGCCGTCTACTTCTTCAAGCAAACCTGTCAACGCATCGTTAACGCTGTTTTCATCAGCGATATCAGCCGTAATTGCCAATGTGTCTTCACTGAATTCAGCCATTACTTCAGGCTTCACGGCTGAACGTCCGTGCAAAATAACACGTGCGCCAGCTTCATCGAAAGCCTTGGCAATTGCCAAACCAATACCACGTGTTGATCCCGTGATCAACACATTCTTTCCTGCAAGATCCATTATTGTACTGTCTCCTGTTCTGCAATCAACATGTCGCGAACTTCATTAAATGAAGCAAGGTCCTTCACGCAGTAGCGCTTAACGTCCTTACCAACAATCTTCTTGGCAAACTTCATCAAGGTGTCGCTTGGACCAAACTCAATCAACGTATCAACACCATCATCAACCATCGCTTGCAACGCTTGGGCAAAGTAGGTTGGTGACGTGATTTGTTGCAACAAGGTTGCCTTCACGTCGTCAAACTTTTGACCCGTCGTGTTTGAATAAACAGCAAATTCAGGCGTGTTAAACGTTTCGTCAGTTAAGCGAACTGCCAATTGATCAGCAGCCGTTTGCAACAATGGTGTGTGGAAAGCCCCTGAAACTGGCAATTCAACCATACGTGAGACACCAGCTTCAGTTAGCGCTGCCATGGCATCATTAACATCTGCTTCAATGCCACCAATGACCAATTGGTTAAATGTGTTGAAGTTCGCTGGATAAACGCGCTTGCCAGCTGCTTGTAGCTTTTCAAGCGTTGCAACTACCATATCTTGTTCATCCGTCATAACGGCAACCATCTTACCTGGGTTGGCATCACCGGCCGCTTGCATGTAAGCACCACGATCCTTGATAATGCACATTGCTTGTTCAAACGTCATTGCACCTGCAGCAGTCAATGCACTGTATTCGCCCAAACTTAGGCCCAATGCAGCGGCTGGCTTTGGCATAACGTCTGACAAAGCATTGTAAATACCCATACTCATTGCCAAAATAGCAGGTTGTGTGTACTTCGTTTGCTTGATGTTGTCTTCACTATTTACAATAGTGGCCATGACATCATAGCCAAGCAACTCACTCGCACGGTCAATTGTTTCTTGATATTCAGGTAAGTTTGCGTACAAGTCAGCTCCCATGCCAACTTGTTGGGCACCTTGACCACTCATCAATAGTCCTAGTTTCATGTTCTCTCCCCTGTTGTTTGGTTAGTTCAACAAGTCTTCGGCTTGTGACCAAACATCTTCTAGAATTTGTGCCACTGGCTTAATCTCAGTAATCATTCCTGAAATTTGACCAGCCATGAAGGCACCGTTTTCCTTATCACCATCAAGCACAGCTCGGCGAAGTGAACCATTTTCAAGTTCTTCAATCGCATCTGCATCTGGCTTAGGCTTTGTGATTTCAATACGTTCTTGTTTAACAAAGTTCTTTGACATCTTCGTCTTCAAAACACGAGCGCGGTTACCCATCAATTCACCGGTAACCAACGTATCAATGTCCTTTGCCTTGACAACGGCATTCTTGAAGTTGTCGTGAACTTCAGATTCTTCCGAAGCCAAGAAACGTGTTCCCATTTGTACACCTGAGGCACCTAGCATGAAGGCCGCAGCAACGCCGCGACCATCTGCAATACCACCAGCTGCGATAACTGGAATCTTCAATGCGTCAACCACTTGCGGTACCAACGTCATCGTCGTCAACATACCAATGTGACCACCTGACTCCATACCTTCAGCAACAACCGCATCGACACCCTTCTTTTCCATCATCTTAGCAAGTCCAACTGATGGAACAACTGGAATTACCAAAATGTCGTGGCTGTGCAATTCTTCGATAAATGGTGATGGATCACCAGCACCGGTTGCGACAACCTTAACACCTTCTTCGATGATGACGTCGAAGACTTCGCGAATGTGACGTGACAACAACATCACGTTGACACCGAACGGCTTATCAGTAACTTCACGGGCACGGCGAATTTCTTCACGTACCTTATCAGCCTTCCAATATCCCGTTCCGATGATACCCAAACCACCTGCCTCAGAGACAGCACCTGCAAGATGACCAGTCCCTGCCCAGGCCATACCACCTTGGATGATAGGGTACTTCATGCCTAACTTTTCAAATAATGGATTATTTAGCTTGACGCTCATTTTGCGGTTCCCTTTCTCTTTGGGTCTGTGTGATTAGGCGTTTACTTGCTCAGAAACCTTGTTTACCAAGTCTTGAACAGTTTGAATTTCTTCAGCAACAGCCAACTTGATGTCGAAGTCGTCTTCGATACGGTTCAACACTTCAAACAAATCCAATGAATCTGCGTCGATGTCTTCAGTCAAGTTCGTTTCAGGCTTAACTTCGCCCTCTTCCAAATCAAATTGGTCTACCAAGATTTCAGTTACCTTGTTCAAAATTTCTGCTTCAGTCATGTTAATATCCTCTGTTTTCTTTAAAATTTAAAAGTAGTTTGAAAATTAAAATGTATACGTCATATACAATTTTAGAAAAATAAATTACACCTTGATAATCAAGGCGCCAACCGTCAATCCACCACCAAATCCGGCAATTGCGATTGTTTGTCCTGCGTGTACAGTGCCTGCTTCACGAAGTTCGTCAAGCAAGATACCGATACTTGCAGCACTTGTGTTTCCATATGAAGCCATGTTCATTGGGAACTTTTCAATTGGTTGGCCAAAACGCTTCGCAATACTGCTGATAATGCGTCCGTTTGCTTGGTGCAATAGGTAAACATCAATATCATCAGGTGTTAAATCAGCTTTAGCCAACGCTTCATTTAAGACATTTGGTACTTCGCGGGTTGCAAAGCTATAAACCTCACGTCCGTCCATTTTGAAATATGGATCAGCCGTCTTCAACGTACCGGCAAAATAATTTGCGTTTTGCTGTTGACCAGCCGTTAGGAACTGTGAACGTTCACCAAACGTTTTCAATGATTCAGCTAGCAAACCAGTTGCTGCTGTTGTGCGTTCTAGTAAGACACCCGCTGCGCCATCTCCGAAGAGTACGGCCGTTGAACGGTCTTCCCAGTCCACAAGTTTGCTCAACACTTCCGCCCCGATAACTAAGCCTCGTTCATAGCGCGTTGAGAGCAATGAACTTGCCATGCTCAACGTATAAACGAAACCTGAACAAGCAGCGCTTAGGTCCCAAGCGAAAGCATTGTGCGCACCGATTTTCCCCTGCACAATTTGTGCAACACTCGGTGACAATGTATCCGGTGACATCGTGCCAACTAAGATAAAATCTAGTTGATCTGCTGTCAAACCAGCTTGATGGAGGAGTTTTTCTGCTACCGTCACAGCCAAATCACTGGTATCTTCAGTGCCGACGATGTGACGTTGCCGAATTCCAGTACGTGAACTAATCCATTCATCAGACGTGTCCATAAATAATGCTAAATCATCATTTGTCACGACTCGTGACGGGATTGCTCGCGCTGACTGGACGATGGTAAATTTTTCCATGTCGCCCTCTCTTAGAACTGGATCAACTCTTGAAGATATTCTTGCAAATTAATCACTGCTTTACGTACGGCAGCCGCTTCATCGTCGGATAGAGAGTCAAACAATGAGTGGGCCATACCGCGGTGGAAAGCCTCGTGTGCACGGAAAACCGTACGTCCCGAGTGCGTTAGTACAAGATGGACAACACGTCGATCTTCGTCATCACGACGACGCTCAACATATCCCTTCTTCACTAGCTTATCGATTACGCTCGTCATCGCACTAGGCGTCAAGTGCACCATTTCGGCGACTTGTGACGCTGTACGTGTCTCATACATCGAGATGGCTGCAATCGTATGCATATCCTTAATCGTGATGTCATTAAACTTTGATTCACGCAATGAGGCTTCCTCAATCCAGACAACGTTGTTGAAAACGTTAACTAGGGCCTCATTAATCTGTTCGAACGATGCTTCTTCACTAGCTGCCATACTTACTTCTCCGTCTCACTCTTGGCGTCAGCCGCCTTTTTCTCGTCAGGTGAAACAACAAACATCAATTCGGCGCTAGTTGCTAACTTGCCATCAACCATAGCTTTGACGTTTACTGTTCCCATGTTCTCTCTCAGATTACCGAATTCTACGTGTAACTTCAAGACGTCGCCTGGTTTTACCATGCGCTTGAACTTGGCATTATCAATACCCGTCATATAAGCCGTCTTACCAACAAATTGTGGTGATGACAAAATCAAGATTGATGCCGCTTGTGCAAGTGATTCAATAATCAACACACCAGGCATAACTGGGTTCCCTGGAAAGTGACCTTGGAAGAACTGTTCATTGATTGTTACGTTCTTCGTTGCGATCAATGATTCTCCTGGTGTCATCTCGTCCACGTAATCCATATAAAGAATTGGATAACGGTTGGGAATCAAATCCATGATTTCAGTCGTCGTTAAAACTGCCATAGTCTCACTCCTTCCAAAAAGTATTTCGAACATCAAACTATTCGATATTCAAATCATATTTTGTTTTACGCAAAATGTCAACACAATTTAGAAATAAATATACGTATACCCCGTTGACTATATGAGCTACAAATAGCTGAAATGCCTTAAAATAGGCATTTGAACTAGTTATATCTTATTCACGAAATTCATAAAAACAGTAAATTTATGCAACGACTTACTTTTTGTACACAAAAACAGGGATGATGTTCGCTGCCATCATCCCTGTTTGATCTATTCTACTATTCTGAATCCTTATGCATCTTTTCCTTCAAGTCTTCAACCGCATCGGCAGCCTTTTCCTTGATATCACCCATTGCATCACGGGCCTTACCAGCAAGGTTTTGTGTCTTACCTTCAGCTTCGACGCGCTCGTTTCCAGTCGCTGATCCAACAACTTCCTTTGTCTTTCCAGCTGCTTCGTCGTACTTTCCCTTAACGTGATCTGACATTGCCATATAAATCATCCCCCTTTGTTTGATTGCTTTAATCATAACAAGGAAGCGTCCGCATGCCATCTGCCAAACGGGTAAGCTTAGTCAGCTAGACCCACGCGCTTGAAGATATCGTCAACGTGCTTCAAGTGCCAGTTGTAGTCAAAGGCATCGTCAATCTCAGCCTTCGTTAGTTTCTCAGTGATTGTTGCATCAGCATCCACCAAATCACGGAATTGGAGTTGCTCATCCCATGAACGGGCCGTCAATGGTTGCACCGTATCGTAAGCCGCTTCACGAGACATTCCAGCATCCACCAACTTCAACAGCAATCGTTGTGAGTAAATCAAACCGTACGTGCGCTTCATATTAGCCAACATCGTCTCTGGGAAGACTTGCAAGTTCTCCAAAATCGCTGTCAAACGGTGCAACATGTAATCCAATACTGTCGTTGCATCAGGCAAAATAATACGCTCAGCACTTGAGTGTGAGATATCACGCTCATGCCACAACGCAACATCTTCCATAGAAGTAACTGCATAACCACGCAAAACGCGTGACAACCCGACGATGTTCTCTGAACCAATTGGGTTACGCTTGTGTGGCATTGCTGATGATCCCTTTTGACCGCCCTTGAAGCCCTCTTCAACCTCATGAATTTCTGAACGTTGCAAACCACGAATCTCAGTGGCAACCTCTTCCAACGTCGTGCCGATAACAGCAATCGTTGTCACGTAGTCAGCGTGCAAGTCACGTGGCAAAACTTGTGAGCCAATTGCTTGTGGCGTTAGGCCAAGTTCAGCCATGGCTGCCTCTTCAACAGTTGGTGGCACATTGGCGAATGTACCAACTGCACCTGACAACTTCCCCGTTTCAACAGCCGCTGCGACGCGTTCAAAACGCTCCAAATCGCGGACAGCTGCTTGGTAAAAGCGAGCCATCTTCAAGCCAAACGTCGTTGGTTCCGCGTGAACACCGTGGGTACGGCCCATCATTACCGTGTGCTTGTACTTACGCGCCAATGTCGCCAAAACGTCCTTGTAGGCCGCCAAGTCTGCCTTAATGACGTTGTTTGCTTGGCGTAGACGCAATGCTTGGGCGGTGTCCACGACGTCAGTTGACGTCAAACCATAGTGAATCCACTTACGCTCATCCCCCAATGACTCTGACACATTGCGCGTAAAGGCAACCATGTCGTGACGCGTCGTTTCTTCAATCTCCGCAATGCGATCAACATCGAATTTTGCATTTGCACGGATTGCTGCCAAATCTTCAGCCGGTACGTGCCCCTCAGCTACCCAGCCAGCCGTTACAGCAATTTCTACATCTAACCAAGATTGGTATTGGTTCTCCAATGACCAAATGTGGCGCATTTCAGGTCGTGCATAGCGATCAATCATGTTTATCCCCTCGATTTAACAGTCGTAAAATACGAACAAAACTTTTATAACACATATTATTGTACATTATTTCCGAATAATTTTACACCATTTTTCCAGAAATAACTAAAAAACACGTAATCCAGGATTACGTGTTTCGTGTAATATCTTATTCAGCTGAAGAGCTTTCTTCTGATGATGAACTAGCCTCAGATGAACTTGATGCCTCTGATGAGCTAGCTTCTGAAGATGAAGACTTTGATGATGCCTTGTCAGACTTGTTTGTCTTTGACATTGCAGCAGCTTGCGTGTACGTTGACAAAACGTTCTTCAAGTCTGAATCCTTGATGTTAACGTCAGCCTTAGCCAATTCGTTTCCGATTACAGCTTGGACCTTCGTTGAATCTGACATTTCTTGTTCAACCAAGATATCAGTCATCTTTGACTTCATGTCCTTGAATGGCTTCTTTTCATCACGTGAATCCATCTTGATGACAAAGTAACCTGAGTACGTTGATGACTTAACTGGTGTCTTCGTGTACTCACCCTTCTTCAAAGCAAACGCAGCTGTCTTGAAGTCATCTTCAAGCGTTGTGTTTGTTGAGTCGAAGGCTTCCATCTTACCGCCCTTGTCCTTAGTAGAAGAGTCAGTTGACTTCTCCTTGGCCAAGTCAGCAAACTTCTTACCATCATCCAATTGCTTGATGATGTCCTTGGCTTCATCTTCTGAAGAAACCAAGATAACTGACACGTTCACATCAGGTGTGTAGCTGTCGTAAGCTGACTTCAATTCCTTGTTAGAGAACTTTGAGTTTGCCTTAACCGCTTCCTTTTCCAAAGCTTGCAAGCGCAATGAATCACGGAATGTATCTTCCGTCATACCATTGTTAGCCAAAGCTGAGGCGAATTGTGCACCGTATTGCTTCTTAACTGAGTTGAATTGTGAGTTAACTGACTTCTCAGAAACCTTATCACCGTAGTTCTTTTCCAAAACCTTCTCGATGATCATGTTGGCCAATTGTTGTTGACCAGCACTCGTGTTCTTCAACTTCTTGTAATAATCAGCTTGTGAGATGTTACCGTCATTAGTTGTGGCGATTGACTTAGGACCAACGCCCCAGGCTGCCAATCCCAAAGCTGCCGCAACGACAACCAAAATAGCTACTACTTTCTTCCACATGGAAAAATGCCCTCTTTCAATATTTATATATGTGTTTTAGTTTACCATACCAAGCTTTAAGTTGCTTAAAGCACTTGGTAGGTCGCACCCATCGCAAAGCGCCCGTTATCCAACGTTTGCTGAATATTCATATGTTCAGCAAAGTCTGCATCACGATAACGAAGACGTGCTGTCTTAATACGCCATGATAAGTCCTTCAGATTATCAACCATTTCTTCGTCGGCCGTCGTTTGTTTATTCAACATATAACGAACGATTAGTCGAAGCCATGATACACCGGTCACCTTATCAAGGAAGGCAATATGCGTAAATGGCATTGGTCGAATATCATCTGCCGTCACCTCATGGTCCAACGGCAAACGATCCGTCACCAATTGATATAAGCCGGCCGTATCAAGCGTCATCTCAGGGCGTGGCAATGATTGCCACAATGAGTCCGTCATCGCCGATTGATCGAAGAAAATACCACCGTTATCTTGATGGCCGACCCCAATCACGTGCAATTCGAGCCCATCATAGAAGTAATTCACAATGGTTTGTTGACCATCACTTAGCATACTACTTGGGAGGTACTTTTCTTTGGCGATTACTTGAACATTTACACCCATCTTACGCAAACTCGTAATCAACTTAATGCGATTACCCGGCACAAATACGCGCGTTGGTTGCTCAATTTCAATGACGTTCATCACATCAGAAATTTCCAATGGCTCATAATACTGCTTGTGCGCTAGTTGCGGAATGAACGTTAAGTCAGTTGGATTGTTATTCATCAAGACCGTCTTAATCCCTTGGCGAGACAATTCATCAGCCACCATTGCCATGGTGTATGACGCTGCTGCCCCATCCCCAAGACGAAAGGCTCCGGTTCCAATCACCAACGCTGAATCATCCCCAAGCCGTTCACTCTCATTCTCCGTTTCGAACGTTGAATAGAATTGTGAGACTGACTCTTCGAATTCTCCAGCTGACGGTTCAAACGCCTTGTAGGTTGGCAAAATACCATTATCCCAACGATAACGACGCACTGCCTCATACTTTTCGTCCCACAACTTGGCTACCAAGCCATCAGACAACCCATAATACTTGGCTTGTTGCAATGTGTCGGTATCCCATGGATGATCCTTCACGGCACTTTCAAGATTATTAATGCGCTCTAACTTATAGAAGTAAAACGCATTAATCTTTGTTAGCTCAGCCAATTCATCAACGGTATAACCGCGACGAATTGCTTCCAGCAAAACCAAAATACGGTTATCGCGTGGGTGAATCAATTGCTCAATAATTTCATTATCGGTCAACGCATTCATAACAGTCGGTGAGAAGTTACGGTTGTTAAAGTGCGCGGCACGAATGGCCTTTTCCAACGCTTCTTCAACACTTCGGCCCACACCAATCGTCGCTCCAACTGATTTTTGCACAGTATCCAAACGGTTCTCCGTTTGAATACCAGCTGACTCCAGTTCACCAAAGGCAAACACTGGGAAACGGATGACAATGTGGTCCATTGTTGGTTCCAACAAAGCTGTGTGTTCCGCATAAATTGACGGTACGCGCACCTTATCCAGCGTCTCGCCCATCATCAAGCCAGCAATAACGGGTACCAATGGATAACCCGTGGCTGCCACCAGCATAGCTGAGGTACGGTCAAAGTAAGGCGTCAAACGCGTGATAACATACTCTTCGGTCGTTGGGTTAACGGCGAAACGCACCTCCAACAAGCCGACGACATTAAAGCCACGTGCGACGGTAAAGGCTGCGTTACGTAGTTGTTGGAATACTGGATCCGGCAACGTTTGCACTGGCGTAATCGCAATCGAATCAGCTGAGTGAATCCCCACCGGATCCATATCCTCGACACCGCCAATTAACAGCGTCGTATCGCGCTTATCACGCACAACGACCATGGCAATTTCCTGGTAACCACGAATACTCTTATCCACGTTAACTTGGTGGGTCAATGAACGGTTCAACGCCGTCTCGGCTGCCCCTTCCAGTTCTTCCACATCCTCAACTTGAAGACGAATCGTTTGCCCAACTGGTGCCACTGAACGGACCACCACTGGTAAATCAAATTCACGTGCTGCATCGAATACTTCACTCACATTGCTTGCCAAACGCGTTTGAATGGCTGGCAATTTCAACTTCGTAAGACGTTCTTGCAGGTACTTGGTGTTTTGCGTCGCCTGCATAACTGGCAACGTCATTCCCAAAACCTTTGGCGCACTATCACCAAGCAATTCAACGATTTCAGCTGACAAACGGACCGCCGTTGAGCCACCGACACTGGCGACCATCGCGGTAATGCCTTGTTCGACAATTACCTTAACCAGATTGGGCGCCGTTAGCTCAGTTTCAATTACTGTCACGTCGTCGCGTTCAGTTGTGAAGCCAAATGGGTTATCATCGACAATTACAATTTCATGACCTCGTCGACGAAGCCCCTTAACCACTTGATAGCTTGCTGCATCACTTTCAGTTTCACGACCAAAATCATTAGCAGAGCCACCGATAATTAAGATTCGTTCACTCATGATAGCCACCCTCCTCGACGTGCAGTCACCATTTCCATAAATTCATCAAAAGCTTGCGTTGCTTCAATTGGTCCTGGTGCTGTATCTGGGAAAAATTGCACACTAAATGCCGGATAGTCACGGTGGCGCAATCCTTGAATAATCCCATCAGTCATATCAATATGCGTGACAAACATATCCGTTTCACGCACAGAGTCTGGATCAACACTGAAGCCTTGCCCCTGCGTCGCAAACATAATGCGATTCGTAATCTGCTCACGAATTGGGTGATTCATGCCATGGTGTTCAACTGGCATTTGTTGTAGTTCGGCACCATTGGCGAGCGCAAACAATTCGTGCCCCAGACCGATGCCAAACATTGGCACACGTTGCTCAAATTGGCGAATAATATCAAACGTTTCATCCGGAATTTGACGTGGGTCACCCGGTCCTGATGACAACACGATGCCATCGGGATCTAAGTTAGCAACTTCATCTGACGTCGCATTGTATGGCAACACCGTGACGTTTGCATCAAAGTCACTCAGCATGCGCAAAATACCATTCTTCAAACCGAAGTCCAGCACCACCACATTGGCGCCACGCCCCGGGTTGGCATAAGCCTTGGGTGTTGAAACTTGTGGCACCTGACGCGTCGTCAAAACCATCGCCCGCAATTGATCAAAGGCGTGGTCATCTGGCGCATCGACAATTGAGGCTTTTTGCGTACCTGTTTTACGCAAATGACGGGCCAAAGCGCGTGTATCGATTTGCGAAATGCCAGGTACGTTGTGACGCTTCAAATAATCGTGCAAACTCATTGATTGCAGACGATTGGTTGAGATATCAGCGACCTCGCGCACAACCACACCTTTAACCGTTGGCACAATTGATTCATCCGCACGGTGGTTAATGCCGGCCGCGCCAATCGTTGGTGATGTAAACATCACAATCTGATTATGATAAATCGGGTTGGTAATAACTTCCTGGTAACCGGTCATCCCCGTGTGAAAAACAATTTCCCCAAAATTCGTCGCAGGTGATCCAAACGCTTCGCCGGCAAAAATCGTGCCATCTTGCAAAATTAAATAACGTTTTGTCATGACGTCGTGCTTACCATGTCGTTAACATGGCAAGTCCTCCTTTCCGTCCTGCGAGTTAATTAACGAATTTCAACCGAATCAACACCGTCAACTTCTTCAACATTGACGTTGATACGCTCAGCGGCCGCCGTTGGAATGTTCTTACCGACGAAATCGGCACGAATTGGCAACTCACGGTGACCACGGTCAACCAAAACAGCCAAGTTAACAACTGCTGGACGGCCGTTATCCATCAAAGCGTCCAAAGCGGCACGAATTGTACGACCCGTGTACAAAACATCGTCGACCAAGATAACACGCTTGCCATCGATATTCGTATCCAACACCGCCTTTGTGCTACGGTCCGTTGCATCGTCACGATAAGTTGAAATGTCTAGTTCAGCAACTGGGATTTCTGCATTTTCCAATTGTTGCAAACGTTCTGCAATACGTTGGGCAATATAAACACCTCGCGTCTTAATTCCCACAATCACGAGGTTATTAATACCCTTGTTCTTTTCGATAATTTCGTACGTAATACGTGTCAAAGCACGTTGCATTGCCATTGCATCTACAATTTCTTTAGCCATAATCGAATCCCTTATCTGTTTATGTATACAAAAAGGCGTCACCTAAAAAATTAGGTAACGCCAAGTTTAAAATCAACATGTCTCGTTACCTCTTGCATCTCTCTGGATAGCATTAAGAAGTAACTTCATTTTAGCACGAAAACCGCGTCGTTTGGGACTTAGTTTGCGTCAATTTCTGCATATGGGTCTAATTGATCCAACATTTCTGTAAAGTACGCTGGTAAAGGCGCCTCAAACGTCATTTCTTCACCCGTCGTTGGTTGCGTCAAACCAAGCGTTGCCGCGTGCAAGTATTGACCGTTACCTGGCAACGTCTTCTTTGGTCCGTACAATGGATCACCAGCCACTGGGTGACCAATGTAAGCCATGTGCACACGAATTTGGTGCGTACGACCCGTTTCAAGCGTTACTTGCAATAGTGTGTAACCCACAAAACGCTTTACGACCTTAAAGTGGGTCACGGCGTCACGACCACCGGCCACAACCGCTTGCTTCTTACGGTCAGCTGATGAGCGACCCAATGGTGCCTTGATGGTTCCTTCGTTTTCAATGAATTCACCGTGAACAAGGGCGTAGTATTGGCGCAAGTTCTTCTTGTCCTTCAATTGCGCTGACAAAGCTTCGTGTGCCTTGTCGTTCTTAGCAACCATCAACAAA
Source organism: Weissella confusa (assembly GCA_001436895.1). Taxonomy (GTDB): domain Bacteria; phylum Bacillota; class Bacilli; order Lactobacillales; family Lactobacillaceae; genus Weissella; species Weissella confusa. Next base: position 53,976 of record JQAY01000011.1, on the reverse strand, counting down.
CCTGACGTGTCCTTGTCAATGCGGTGCACGATACCAGGACGAACCACCCCGTTAATCGTTGAAAGTGGCGTGTGGAACATCAACGCGTTAACCAATGTACCTGATTCGTGGCCCAAAGCCGGGTGCACAACCATTCCTTGTGGCTTGTTCACAACCAATAGGTCATCATCTTCATAAACGATGTCCAATGGGATGTCTTCTGGCTTCAGGTCAATCTCAACTGGCTCAGGTACCGTAAAGGTAATCTCGTCGCCAGGCTTCACGCTGTACTTGGCCTTCTTCTCGGCACCATTCACCTTCAATACGCCGTCGTTAATCCAGCCAGTCACTTGGGTACGTGTATAATCTTCAAACGCGTCAGCAACGACCTTATCAAGACGGCCAGTCTGGTCCGTGATTACCAATGTCTCTTCTGTCATAAAAATTCTCTATCCTTCAATCTTCTCTTGTAGAGCATGCAACATACGCTGCCCCATCAAAAAGCTGTATTGCTCACCGTCATGGCTAAACATAACCGTGTGCTTGTTAAACTGTACAAATTCCATATCCTTAAAGTGGATTTTCTCGGTGTGCATCCCAATAATATGTGGGAAACGCAACGCATCATCTTCCAATGTCACACGTCGGCGCAGAATAGTTGCAGCTGCAACGACGACAAACACGAAGAATGAGACATATGTCCAAACGTTAAGGGTTGTCACCTCAAGCCACATAATCATGCCGAACAAGGCAATCATCAAAATCCACGTCCACGATACCCAGCCTACTAAACCGGCGGGTTGGTAAAAACCTTTCATGTCTACGCTCCTTTCGGGAGTTCATGCTATTTTCTAGTATAATGAAATTAGAGGTTTTTGTCATGTTAATCAAGTTATATGCTGATGCCGCAACCCAAGGAAATCCTGGTCCAAGCGGTGCCGGCGTTGTTATCTCCGCCGACGGTAAGCAAACACAGCTTCATCACGCACTGGGTGAGATGAGTAATCACGAAGCTGAATTTCGAGCCGCTATTTTTGCCTTTGAGCAATTACTACCCATTGCCTCGCCTGATGACACGGTGATGTTTTACATCGATTCAAAATTAGTAGCTGACAGTATTGGTAAATCGTATGCCAAACATTATCCGGAATTAATCGACACCCTAATGGCGCTGATTGATCGGTACAAGATTGTCTTAACAACGTGGATTCCCGATCGTGAAAATCAAGGCGCTCACAAGCTGGCTTTGCAAGCCATTCATTAATAACAAACGCGCGCACCCACTCGGATGCGCGCGTGTTACTTTATGATGCTTTCTTAATACCGATGCCTGTCCAGGCTGACAACAATGAGAACACCGGTGACAACAAGGCAAAGAAGACAAATGGTGCGAAGTTGTGAACCGGCACACCCAGCGTTTGTGCAGCAAAACTACCCGCCACACCCCAAGGTACCAAGTAGTTTACAACCGTTCCTGAGTCTTCCAATGAACGTCCCAAAGCCAAACGTGACAAACCAACACGATCAAAGGCTGACTTCCAAAGTTGTCCTGGCAAAATCGTTGCTAAGTATTGCTCACCAATCATAAAGTTGGCTGCAATTCCGGTAAAGACGGTACCAGTAATGACACCAGCCCCACTCTTAATGCGATCAGCAATCGGTGCCATAACGGCCTGCAAAATGCGTTGTTCTGTTAGCAAACCACCAAGAGCCAAGGCCAACATAATAATGATGACAGTTGGCATCATCGCTAACATGCCACCACGATTCAAAAGCGCTTGTAGCATCTCATTCTTAGCCGTCGTCTTGAAACCGTTCAACAAGATATCACCCAGCACTGCTGGCGTGTGATTAAGCAAGAAGAATGCGCCCGTCACGGCCACGTTGATTAGCAATGTTGGAATAGCTGGCACCTTTGCCCAGGCCATCCCCACCAACAAAACCAGCGGTACAATCGTCCACCAGGTTGGTGACAACAAGTTAGCTAAGCTCGCCAACTTTGCGGTTGAAGCACCGGCATGACCGCCACCAATCACAAAGAAAATAATGAATGACACAACCAACGCTGGAACTGTCGTCCACATCAAATTCTTGATATGCGCAAACAAATCAGTTTCTGAAATTGATGATGCCAAATTCGTTGAGTCTGACAATGGTGAACTCTTATCACCAAAAATTGCACCTGACAACACAGCACCGGCAACCAACGCTGGCTCAAATCCCATCGCCGTACCAACACCCATCAAGGCCACCCCGACCGTTGCAAGTGTCGTGAACGCCGATCCAATCATTGAACCCACAATCGCGGTTACCAAGACTGCACTTGGCAAGAACCACGCCGCATTCGCAATTTTAAAGCCAATCCACAGCATCGTTGGAATGACGTTTGTGCCCATCCACAATGCAATCAGCATCCCAATCAATAGGAACAAAAACAATGGTGCCAAGGCAGTTTGCAAACCGCTCAACATGTCACGTTGAATGTCTTCCCACGTCGCGCGGTGCAACTTTGCAAAGACCATCGTGACCAACAAGCTTAACGTCAATGGGACGTATGGTGATAATCCAAGGCCAATAATACTACCGGCAAAAATAATAATCAAAATAACAATAAGTGCTAACGCTTGTCCAAAGCGTGGTGTTGTTCGCTTTTCCATATGTATACTCCTCGTTCGTTACAATCTAGTCAGTTCAACTTTCAGTTATAGCTGCGATAACGAACAAGTCCGCCAACGCCATGTGTTACATCAAATACCCCATGGTGCAATCCTCCAAACAAAATAAAAAAGTCCCAGTAACCTGCAAAAACAGATTACTGGGACGAATTAGCAAAAATCCGCGGTACCACCCAAATTAGTCGCATACAATCGCATGCCACTCTCTTTCAGACTATTCCGTTGTAAATAGTTCAGTCATAACACCTGCGCCACTCACAGCAACCGTGGCTTCTCTTACGTACAATGTTATGTCCTACTGATGTGTCTCAGTTTACGGAATAGAGGAGTGCTTGTCAACACTAAAATGAGATTTTTTTAATATTCATCGGCGATAAGATTATATTGCATCGCAATCCCAAGATTACCATTCGCTGTACGCAAGGCATCAATAAAGGCTTTATCGTCCATGCCTTGCTTCATACTTAGCAAATATTGTAACTCGAACAGTGACCCCAATTCAGTCGTTTTAATACGCTTCAGAATAAACTTTTCGGTGTATTCGGTCAAAATTGCTTCCACCTCTTGCTTATCATACAAATCTTCAGGCACCGTTAGCTTGAGCAATTGATTAGTCGTTGCGTGACCACCAAAGTCCACCATATTCATTAGTAGCATGGCCAATAGCAATAACGTTGCGGCGATCACAGCATACGCAATGTATCCCAACCCTGACGCCAAACCAATGGCCATCGTCAGTAGGACATACGTAATCTCAGCCGGATCACCAGGCGCTGAACGGAAACGGATAATTGAGAACGCACCGGCCAATGAAAAGGCACGGGCAACGTTATTCCCCACCAGCATAATAATGACCGCAATCACGACTGGCAATAAGACCAATGTGAACGAAAATTTTTGCGGTGACACTCGTGAATTATAAGTTTTCAAGTAAACCAAGGCTGTCACGAGTCCTAATGTCATGGCCGTCACCATCGCAATGATAAACGTTGGTAATGTGATGGCAGTTCCAGAACTGCTCGTTGTAAAAATTGAATTAAGCATGTGCAATTTCCTTTTGTAAAATATCTGTGTAAGTCTCGTTGCTCTCTTGGAAGCTGCGTTTTAGCCCACGTTCAAATTTCGAAAAACTCGTGGGACGCAACTGATAATCAGCTACTATTCGGCGCAGAAACGTCGGCATTCCTAACTCGGTTTTAATTTCCATCAGCACCATTCCTGCTGGTAACAAATTCTCACCAATCGTTTGGTTTGAAATATTTAAATCCAATGTTGATGTCCTGATGTCCGTGTCAAACGATATTCGTAAGTCGCTATCGCATGACGTCGCATGGAGCGCAACTCGTTCGTAGGCCACCTTAATCACTGGTTGTAATTGTTTGCGGGCTAACGCTAGCACTTCACGACCGATTTGATTGTCCGGTAATTCACCTGCAATCAAAAATCGATTCGCCGTTTCATAATCGACCGTGATGCGACGCTTATAAGTTTTCTTCAAAAACTTCTTTTTAATCTCCAGGAAAACTGGCTTATCCGTAGTTGCTGGCCCATAAGATCGCACACGTAGTCGTTGTTTAAATTCATTGGGTTCTAATCGCAACGCTTGCTGCGAGACGGCATCTGTCACTGATGCATAATAGAGCGATTGAATCGGATACGATTCTCCCGTTTGGTTATACCGATCTAGTCGCATATTCTTAGCTGCAAGTAACGCCTGCAAAATACCCTCGTACTGCGCTTGAGTAATGATATATTTCACTTCATATCGATTGAAAACTTGCATATTATCACCAATCAGCCTTAACGCATGCCACCGGCTGGCCCGCCACCAGCCATGCCTTCAGTCAAACCAGTACCGGCCGTCACTTCAGTCGTCGTACCATTCACAGTAACCTTATAAGTAGACCCTGACTTGATGTCAGTTGACGCAACGGCAACCGTGTCACCATCAGCGTTAACTGTGTAGCTTGCAATCGTCTTGTTTGCATCATCGACCACCGTTACCTTATCGCCCTGCTTAACGCCACTTGGCAACTTCACATAAGCATTATCAAAAGTTGCACCAGTGCCCGTTCCACCGTAGAGCATCGTACCGCCGGTAAAGGTCAACGTGCCATCCAAATCGACCGCCTCGTTGTCTGGGGATGAGTTAATCATCGCTTCTACCGTACCACCTGACATCGTGATGTCCCCGTTCGAATCAAGGCCGTCACCGCCAGCTAGGAAGACCAGCTTACCAGCCGTAATATTCAAGATTGGTGTCTTGTAACTACCTGATGCATTCACCGCATCATCCGTACTACTAATCGTGGTTTCACCACCATCGATATCGATTTCATTGGCTTGCATACCTTCATATGAACTCGTAACCGCAATCTTACCGCCTGAAATCACTAACTTACGTTCGGCTGAAATACCGTGATTACCATCTTCTGTACCCGTGGCGATTGTAACGTCTCCACCGGTAATTTCAACCAAGCCCTTATTTTCATCATTGTCTTGATTTGATTCAATCGCATCATCCCCAGCCGACACATTAACCGTACCGTCAGTAATGTGCACCGAATCATGACCAACTAAACCGTCTTTAATTGCCTTGGCAAACACTGTTCCTGACTTAATTTTCAAATCGTCCTTGGTATACACCGCATCCTTTGAATCGCCATTAATCGCGACCACACCGTCACCCTTAAAGGTCAAGTCGTGCGTTGCATAAATGGCTGCTTTCTCCTCGTCGGTATCAGCAATCGTGCCGCCGTCAATCAAGTTAATTGAATTGTTCGCTGATGAAATAATGGTCTTATCCGCGTTCTTCTCATAGATAGCTGGGCCAGTCGTTGATGTTAGATTCACACCGTTCATAATGATTGTGACTTCATCCTTATCACCAGCATCAACGACAATTTGTGCATCGCTCGCTGAACCTGTCATGTAATACGTACCACCCTTAGAAATCGTGATGGTCTTATCAGACACCTTAACGCCTGAACCAGTTACCTTCATCTTAGATAAGTCCACCGTACCATCAGCCGTCACCTTGCTTGATGCATCACCGGTTTGCGCTGTGGTTGGATAAGTCGTTACGGCAATCTTTTTCGCGCTACCTGTTGATGAGCTTTTAGCACTAGCCGTTTTTGTGACTTCGTTATTAGCATCGTCATTATCTGATTGCAACGCTGCATAACTTGCACCACCTAGCGCCAGTACACCCAATACACCAATCGTCGCAACTGCTTTTTTATTTTTCATCATAGTCGTTCACCTCGATAATTTGTACTATTACTATGCCCGGCAAACCTTAAACGATCACTCAAGGGAGCTGATGTCAAACTTAAATTTTGTGAATTAAAAAAGACCAGCCATTGGGCTGATCCATCCAAATTAAGCCGTTAAGCCGATTTAATTGTTTGAAATACGCCACCAATTAATAGCAAGGCTGAAATAACATAGTACCCAACAATAAAGGTCGAGCCCGTCCCTGCAATTTCTAAGATACCAGCGACGATCAAGGCAATGATGACCGACCAAGTGGCCAAATTCCCCCACGCCCAGAACGTTTTGTATTTTGGGGTTTGGGCAATTTCTGGCTTAATGGTTACCACCAATACTTGCCAAATCAACACCGCTGCCGGTACTAACCATGCCCAATTCATTTTTGGCGACTGTACCCCGTGACCAAAATGGTTGTAAATCAGGTGGAAAATAAAGATAAATCCTGTCACACCGAACCACTTAATCGCCGTTTGATATTTTGCCATATTTTCCTCCTTACTCGCTGTAGCCAAAGTACAACATATCCGACACCGCACGTTCACTAGACTGACCAGACCCGCCTACTGGATTGTTAATCACTTTGCCGTTAAGCACCATAGTTGATGATCCGCCACCATCCAAATTGTAGGCGTAGGTTGCCCCGTGCTTTTTCATCACATTCGCCAATTGGTACAAAGACAGGCCTGTTGATTCTGACGTTCGGCCATCAGAAACCACAACTACGTAATGATTTTTACCAACCTGTCCAATTGCGGTACGTGGATTAGAAGCCTGTGATTGACCAACTTCAGCGTCCTCAGAGACCGTTACTTTACCGTTTTCAACCAGAGTTGGGCCAAAACTCAGTACCTGCTGAGCACCATTTTTAAGCAGTTCACTCGCTGTTTCATCGCTCTGATTAACTGACTTCATATTGCCATCGCTATCAATAACTAATGCATCCGTATCGGTTGCCACAGTATCACGATACAATGTGCCATTTCGCACAACATAGCCAGTATCGCGGAAACCATAATAATCACCATTAATCGCAAAAATCGCATTATGCTCGCTTGCCATCGATGACGTTTTTTCAGTGTAGTTTCGGCCATATGTATTATTAGCCAAGGCCGTTTGCAACAGGCTCGGATCATCAACGGTTATATCAGCCACGTATACCGTCGTGTCATCAACACGCTCTGTTGTGACGTTAATACTCATGTGACTATCCTCATAGGACGTGGCCGTCTTTTTGACCGTACTTGAATCTTTCTTCACCGTTTTCTTGACAGTTTGTGTGCTCGTCGCAATTGCTGTACCACTGTGCTGTAGCATAAACGTATCGACCAGTGTAAAACTCGTATAAACCGTCAAAATTGCGGATGTCACTAACGTTAACTTACGCTTCATGCGTTCTCTCCATTCGTGATTTGAAAACCAATTTCTTTTGTACTAAATAGCTACCAACAAATATTAGAGTGTCTACCATTATTTTCACCGGCACTGGATGCGGAATAAACGTATCCACTAACTGTAATAGGCCCGCTGATAAGACCATTTGAAAGGTGAATAATGCGACATAGCGACGACGATCACCAGTCGTATTTTGTGACTTAAACACCCATCGTTGATTAAGGATGAAGTTAAAAATACCAGAGATGAATCGAGCCAGCACTGATGCCCCTAATAAACTCATTGTGGAAGCCCCTTTAAACAAGGTCAGCAGCAAAACTGCAAATAACGCAATATCAACCATCGCCGAACTCAATGATGAGAAGGCAAATTTCAAAAAGCGTTTGTAGACCAATAAGGAATCCCGAATTGGGTGAAAATGGGTGCCTTCATTGTTGCCTTCGTAAATGGTTTGAATTGGCACCAGTGCTAGACCGATGCCTCGTTCTTGTAACTCCAGCAACATGTTCATTTCATATTCAAATCGGTCACCACTAATATCGCTCATCGCTGATAATGTGTTGCGAGGCAAACCACGTAAGCCGGTTTGCGTATCTGGTATAACTAGCCCCGTTGCAAATTGCGTCATCTTGCTTGTTAATTTGTTACCCCAGTAGGATTTAGGCGGTACGGCACCCTTTTCAAAATTGCGGACACCCAGGATCAAATCTTCGGTACCAGCCTCCAACTTTTCTGCGATTCGCATGATGTCAGCTATAGCGTGCTGGCCATCAGAATCGGCCGTCACAATGCCAGCTGTGTTGGGAAATACTGTTTGGACATACTTAATCCCTGTTTTTAGCGCCACACCTTTACCACGATTCTGGTCATGTACTAGTACCGTGGCACCTAGCTCTTCGATTTGCGCAAAGATTGTTTGGTAGTGGATGCCTGATCCATCATCCACCACGACAACCGGACGATTGGTCACTGCCTGCAGATTAATCATCACGGTAATAAAATTTTCTGTTGGTTCATAGGCCGGAATCAAAATCACGGCTGCCGAATTATTAGTTTTTGTCATAAAAATTGCCTCTCTTTCGATTGTTGGCAATCATAATGAACCGACCCAAAACCAAACTTCAGTGAAGCACAAACTAAACATAAAGCAGACTGGGAATGTCGGAGGCTTTTGACCTCCGACGTGACCAAGTCGCCCTTATCAGGTGCGTCTTTGGTCTTACACCTGACTGAAGTCAGGTGTTTTAGACCAACAGCTGCTGTGATAAAGGCCGTGAATTTCTTGAATCTGCTTCAAGAAATTCACGGCCTTAAATATCGCCTTCAGTTGTTTACTTAACGTTGTAAGCTTGCAAATAACGGCGCGTTTGCAAGTCCAACCAGTATTGCGGGTTCAAGTCTTCGCCGGTAGCATCACGCAATACTTGTGATGGCGTCTTTGATGCCCCGTATTGCCATACATGTTCCTTACGCCAGTCGAACAATGGTTGAATATCACCAGCTTCTAGCAAGCCATCGATATCCAACGTTTTTGCCATCTCATGACGGAATTGAGCCGCATACAAGTGACCCAATGCATATGATGGGAAGTAACCGAAGTCGCCCCCGGCCCAGTGAATATCTTGCAGGATTCCTGTCAAATCTGACGGTGGACGAATACCCAGATACTCTTCATACTTGGCATTCCACAACTCAGGCAATGTTTCAACATCGATGTCATCATTGAAGATTGCCTTCTCGATTTCATAACGAATAATGATGTGCAATGGGTACGTCAATGGATCAGCTTCCGTACGAATCAAGCTGGCTTGCGTCTTCATCCACCCCTTGTAGAATGTTTCAAAATCTACATCATCTAGGACACCGTGGAAGGCTGCTTGCATAATTGGGTAATCATGACGCAAAAAGGCTTCCGAACGGCCAATAACCACTTCATTGAAGAGTGACTGTGACTCATGAATACTCATCGCAATGGCTTTGTTAAATGGTGTGTAGTCCCACTTTGGCGCCACGTTTTGCGCAAACAACCCGTGCCCCGCTTCGTGCAGAATGCCCAACACGGCCATTTGGAAATCGTCGGTTGCCCAACGCGTCGTAATACGAGCATCATTGCGGTTCAAGTCTTGCATAAATGGGTGAATCGTATCGTCCAAACGTCCCTTGTTTGGATCGTAGCCCAAGCGAACTGCGGCATCCCAAACGTACCCACGTTGATCAGCAATCGCGACATCACGGTGGAGGAAACTGTCATCCGGTTCAGTTCCTTCTGTTGCCAAACGATTACGCAAAGCCACAACACCCGCCTTCACTTCATTAAAGACTGCGTCCAACTTTTCAACCGTTAAGCCAGGCTCAAATTGGTTCAACAACACATCATATGGTGTGGCCTCATCCTTGCGCCAGTACGTGATAAACTTGCGCTTCAACGCAATCAATTGTTGGAGGTATGGTGCGTAAATGCTGTAATCATCTTGCTCACGAGCCTCTGACCACGCGTCTTGCGCTGATGAACTCAACTTGTTAAACGCAATGTACTCGTCAGCCGGCACAACCGCATCACGCTCATAATCTTCCTTGAACTTCGCAAACAAAGCTTGTTCATCGTCAGAAAGTTCTGAAGCATGTTCGTCAAAGTAAGCCACCAACGCTTTGGCTTGGTCACCAGTTGAAACACCCAAATACTTTTCCGTTAGATAACTTTGTAGTTCCGCACGGAATTCACCTGAATCCTTGGGCATCCCCGTTAGTTGATCCCAGCTGGCCAAAGCCATTGTTTCTTCCAACAAGGCTTGTTCTTTCAATAGCGCGCGTAAATCCGCACCTGTGTATGAGTCCGTCATCTCATAACCTCCGTTTTCATTCGTTCCTTTATTCTAATCGAATTTTAATACAAAAACAAACCAGAAAAAAACTCACCGACACGAGTCAGTGAGTTCAATCATTTTTAAAATTTTATGCCGTACTTCTTGTGGCTGTACCAACCGTAACCAATCGTCCAGGCGATACCACCAAAGGCCGCAATCATGTCTGTCTTGTCCAAGAACAAGGTTCCGAAGATGAACAAGAAGAATGCAAGCGTCAATGGACTAGCAATCTTGTAGAATGGCATCTTGAAGCCATCTTCAATGTAGTCTGCACTAGTACGATACTTGCGGTGGGCCAACATAATCAAGCTGTAGATAACCAACGTAATCGCAGCCGTAGCTGATGCGAAGAAGTTAAAGGCTGATTCAAAGATTGGCAATGCGTTGATGATTGGCGTCAACATAATCAAGATAGCTGAGAACAACACCGCACGTGACGGGATTGCCTTCATTGATAGTACCTTGAAGTATGATTGCCACTTCCCTGTGTTTTCCAAAGCCAACGCGTAGACGTCACGTCCTGCTGAGTAAATCAACGTATTCAAAGCTGACATCGCAGCTGTCAAAACCACGAAGTTCAACAACGCTGCTGCCCAGTGAATACCAATCAACTTAAAGATAAACACGAATGGGCTTTGGTTTGATGGCAAGTAATGCCAATCATAAATTGACATGATAATTGCCAAGGCACCCACGTAGAAAATCAAGATACGGAATAGCACCGTGTTGATAACCTTTGGCATCACCTCGCGTGGGTTCTTTGTTTCCGCTGACATCAAACCAACGAATTCAATTCCAACGAATGCGAAGAAGACCATTGGGAATGCTTGCATGAAGCTCATCCCCCCGTTTGGGAAGAACTTGAAGTTATGCGTAATATTACCTAGTGAGACTGGTCCACCATGTGCTCCTGGTGCATTGAAGCCAGTTAACATCATGATAATTCCCGTTGCGATAATACCTAGGATGGCAATAATTTTGATTGATGAGAACCAAAACTCTGCTTCACCGAAGAAATTAACTGCAAACAAGTTAACCCCGACCAGCAAAACCATCACGATGATTTCGATTAACCAAGCTGGTACATTCGGTAACCAGTATTGCACGTACAACCCAATGGCCGTCAACTCCGCCATGGCTGGCAAAATCAATGTAATCCAGTATGACCAACCCACGAAGTGCCCAGCCCCAGGACCTAAGTACTTTGACACAAAGGCCACGAATGAATTGTTGTCCGGATCGGCGTAAAGCAACTCACCAATGGCACGCATCATGATATATAGGAAGATTCCTGTTAGTAAGTAAACAAATAGGATTGATGGTCCTGTCAGACTGATTGAGTCTCCGGCTCCCAAGAACAACCCTGTTCCAATCGTTCCACCAATCGCGATCATCGTCACGTGACGCTTTGATAACCCACGATTTAGTGAATCAGGCGCGGCGTTTTTGTCTGCCATGCGCTGCCCCTCCTCTGAATAAATTTGCTATGATATACAAATTTATTTTCTCTTTTATTCTCTTTTTATTCATCAGCCAAAAGGCAAACCCTTAATAGCAACGAGTAATATCATAGCACACCGGTGTATTTTTTTGCACTCTTTTTTGAATATTCGTGCATGTTTTTGCGGTATATGCATTGTGAGGTGTATATATTCAATTTATTAACCAATACTGATTGCACGAACCACTATAGCATCGTACAATCATGACAACATAACTATTTCACCTAAGGAGTACCAGCTATGGGATTTTTTGATTCGTCAAACAAGTTATCTGCTAATTCGCTTTATGAGCGAGAAGTTCGGAAGTATCTTGCTAAACAAGATGGCAAGATTCACGTAATCATGATTACCTCTTTCAGTAAATTCATCAATCAAATATTCGGCGTTGAAACACAATACACAAACCAAATTGATCTCATTTTGAACCGTATGCAAGATGATGGGTATGAAATCCTGGATGTCACCCACACAACCGTTCAAAATCAAGGTGTCTTTGGCTCCAAAGAAGGTTTCCATAGCTTGATTCGTTATAGATAGAAAAAACCATAAATTGGCACAATCCAATTTATGGTTTTTTCTATCTATTAATACGATGTTCTAATATACTTGTTTTCCATTTAATTCAATTTTTACAAGTTCTACACCACTATTAGGCATATCCGTATTGAATTTATTATCCTTCAATTTAAAAGCGACAGTGACAAGTTGATGTTTGTGCTTAACTCCACCAAATCGCACTTCAGCATCATTGAAATCTGCATAAAATTCATCTGTATCTTCGTCATAACTTGCATTAGTTCCGCCGATAATACTGTGTCCAATTAAAGTATAACCATTTTGCTCAAAATAATAATTCGCAGCAGATTCAACATACGAAATATTTTCTAGCACCATCTTCTTGGCCTTCTTGTGAAAAAAAGGATCATGTAATGCTTTCACATTCCCTGACGGTTCAACAAAGACGTTATAATACTCACCTTTTCCAGCTTTCGGTGCTGGATATGTATACTCGGCGCCAGACTCGTCGGTATAGAATTCAACATCGTCAATGTTAACACTTGAAACACCCGCTGCTTTTAATTGATCCACGAACATTTGACCCGTATACGAACCATAATTCATACCAGCTAATTTTTCAGCTTCGGAACTAGCTTTCGCCTCACTAGCACCCTTCGCCTGACTTTCAGACGCTGCACGACTGCTTTCTAAAGCGGCCTTCTTACTTTCACTTAGAGAATCCGCTTTTTTAGACGATTCCTTAGCAGCCGACTTATCTTGCTCTGTTTCCTTACTAGACGAAGTAGCTGAAGTTTTCTCACTAGCAGATTCCGCCCCCTTTGTGCCTTTGACACTTGTATTACCAAGGTTCGATGCAGTTAAAATCAATACCAATGCTGCACCAACAAGCAACGCCCATTGCTTTTTTGTAAATGCCGACTTACCTGATGCCTTGTACGTTTGAAACATATTAAAACCGGCGTAACCCACTACACCTAGTGAAATCAACACTCCAAAAATGCCTAACCTAAATAGGATTCCCAATCCAATAAGAACTATCAAAACTTGAACCCAACGTTTTGATAAAATACCACTCTTAAAGTCCATAAATTTACTCCTTAAAAAAAGACTTTGTTCACAACCTTTTAAGTATATAACATCTTTCATGCTTGTAAACGCTTAATTCAGGATAACAATTGTATACAAAAAGAAACCATCCAACCGCAAAGTTGGATGGTTTCTTTATTAGTGTTGTGGATTGTAGTTAACGACTGAACCATCTTCATTAATAACTTGACCGTTGTGGTTTTGATCATCAAATAAGAATGACAAAATCAGTTCAGCAGCATTTTCTGTCATACGAACGAAGTCACCTTGAATGTGGCCGTTCAAGTCAGTTGAAACAGCGCCTGGCATCACGGCAAAAATCTCAACAGGCACACCCTTTTGTTCGAACTCAAGACCGAAGTCCTTCGTCATCACGTTAAGCGGTGCCTTAGCAGCCATGTAACCAAGTGGGTGCCACCACTTACCTGGCTCAATTGGCGTTGAAACGTTAATAATCGTTCCATTGTTCTTTTGTAGTACTGGCAAAAGCCCCTTCGTCAACTCGTATGGACCGATAAAGTCAACTTTATAGATATCAAGCAACTCTTGTGCTTCAAACTCCCATGCCGTACGTTCCATATCACCTGAAATACCGGCATTGTTAATCAACAAGTCCAACCCGTCGTAGTTCGCGTTGATGTTTGCTACTGCTTCATGGATGCTATCCAAGTTAGCAACATCAACCAACAACAATTCTGCATTACCAAATGCTTGCAACTCGCTCACAGCGGCTGCACCACGCTCAGCATCACGTGCGCCAACCAATACGGTGTAGCCCTTTTGTAGCAATTGCGTTGCAATCGCATAGCCGATTCCCTTGTTTGCACCAGTAACCAAAGCTGTCTTAGCCATTAATAATTTTCCTTCTTTCTTTAAAGCTTCATTATTATATAGCTGTTACTAACGAAAAGTAAGGTCTTGAAATTATTAAAAAACCTGCTCTGGCTGGCCTAATTAATCGTCGGTTTTCCTCTTATCGTCGTCCGATTTGGCCACGTACTAACGCGTCATCATATGATTTTGCCAAGTTCATCGGAATGGTCATTAGGAATTCGGCCATATCAGATAGATTAACACCTACCATAACAACACGCCGCTTGCGGCTTTGCAAACGGTGCTCAACAACCGTGTAAAGCATTTGTTCGTCGTGTGTGCGTGGTGCAAGTTGAATTGCTGACGTGGTTGTAATCGATGCAATCCGTTCTTCCCCGTCATCTAGGTCGTTAAAGTAGGTAGCCGTTTCAGTCAAATCAACCGGCACTTTGAAACGCAATTCCAATTCATCCCCGTTATATGAGACTTGCACCGTGTGCAACTCAAACACCCCAGTGCCGTCTAAATCATCATTTAATTCGTCGACCAGCGGACGAATCTCAGTCATCAATTCACGATTGAAAAACTTCTCGGCGCTTTCAGTGGATCCTTGCCCACTCATTTGGTAGCCCACATAGGGATCTTCGTGCTCTGTCAAAATGTTATCGACGACGTGATTAATTTCAAACTTCATATTTTTTCTCTCTCATGTCCATTAGTCTTACTTTATCAACAAGTCTATACCATTGTATCTTGGCCTGTAAATAATTTTAGGAACCGCCAACAAAAGGATATCTCAGCCCTCTTTTAACGCTAAAAATATAACCCAACCGTACTTCTTGTTAAAAAATAACAGCCATAGTTAGAACAGAGAGATATCTGAACTAACTATGGCTGTTTCTACTTATATATTGTTATTTTTCATAATTGGCTTCTTCACTGCTACCATGTTTGACAATTATCTTAGTAACCGTAACCATCGGTCGAAAGACGTGCATTGCCACGTGTGCAATCCTGTTATGAAAAATCAATCACGTACCTAGACTGATTGCCGTAAAAATTTCGTCGTGCTGAATCCACTTCTTAACCTTCTGTGCTATCTCACGTTTTACCTGCAACGTCGCCACAGTTCACTAAATAATAGCTGATAACGTCGAATTGTCACCTTACTGCCAACAAGCACCTCGTAGTCTACAAAGAAAGAGCTTAACTTTCGAATCGTCCCCAGTGGACTTTCTAGAAAACCATCATAAATATCATATAGCATCATTCGCCAACGCCAAGCAGTATACCGCGCAATATGTTCGTCGTTATCCGCTTCTTTACGTGCTTCACTAATCAGCAAATGAAGTAACTCACCGTTTCCTAAAAACATCGCTCGAAAAATCGCATATTCTACGCCGTCCACAACATAGTTAACATAGACGCGACCACTGTGAAAGCTGTTAGCCGGTGATTTGTGGATCATTTGAATCCACTCTCGAACACCAGTGGCATTATCAACAGCCATAAAGGCTAACTTAACAATCCGTAATTCATTTTCATCCCACTTATCAAGTCCTTGTAAGGTATCAGCCGCTCTTTCTGCTAACTTCAACGCTCGATCTGTGCCATACCAGCTACTAGTTCTTTGGATTTCAGCAATCATTTGCACTTCGAAATATGTTTCTAAATCAGCGAGCTTATGTGTTTCTTGATACTTTAACTCAGCTTTGGCCGCTACTTCCGGCATGATTTCAGGCGCTAATTTTGATACATTAAAGCGCAACGCGTACTCCGCATCAGGGAGCGAGGTCAGTACTGCGTCAATATCCCCTGGTTCAAGCCCTGTTATATGCATCATTGGAAAAAGATCTTCCAAATAAATAACATCAGATTTATCGTACATTCGATAAATTTTAGCTCGTGAAAAGCCAAGCCAATTCAAATCTGCAATCCTAACATGCTTAGCACGTACTGCAATGTGCAGTAATTCACCAAGATGCTTAACACGCGGGGCAAGGTTTAATTCGGCATACGTCGGTACTGCAAAACCATCTTCATTCGCTGTAAGAATCGCCTGATCTTTTTCACTAAACTTGTGCCAAATATCCAAAAGACTTACTGACACGCCATTCATCGTCAACGTTTCAACACCAAAACGTGCGGCAGAATCCATGAAAACCTGCAGTTGCTCTAACACTAACGGATTTTCAGACAACATATAATTTGCACAACGTTCCACAAAGCGACGAAGAATATACATCTCAACGTAAGACGACCGTGAAGGTTGATACTCCAACGCTTCAAACACAAACTCAATTAAAGAACGCCTTGGCACACTCGGTTCCAAAATAAACTTGTTCAAAGCCGTCAGGTGCATCATCAAACTCATTTCGAATAATACACTTGGCATATAATCTTTGAAAGCTGAAATCCCCTCCACAAACTTACGATATATATTAAAGAAAGATTCGACATCTAAATCCTGCCCAACCAACGCAGCGATTTTCATATCATGCATTGTGAAGGCATCTATAGCATTTAATTCTTCATAAACAATGCGACTCTGAACAGCAGTTGACCGTCCTTGTCTTCGCGCAATCAAAACGTCAATTGCGTCGACCGCCATTTGCCAAGCCCCAAAATGCTTATATCCATATGTGGCCTTAATTTCATCCTGGCAAGCCTGCAACTCTGCGACGTTACGTGTTGCCAATTCATCTATATTCAACACAACCAAGTTTGCCTCTCGGTTATCAGCCATCAGTTCCGCAAACGACACAGAAAACAAATCCATCAATTTGTGAAGATCTGCAACCGAAATATCAGTTTCACCGTTAATGTAGCGGTACCACTTTGACTTCGAAATTCCAGCTTGTACCAACGCATCAAGAGATATAGATTTCTCTGTCCGTAGTTCTGAAATTTTCGTCATTAATTCAGCGTTTACTACCATACCTAATTTTTACTCTCTTTAAAGTACACTCACTAATCGTATCTTTACGTCCCTATCTTAATGGTGACGTTTCATCAAAATATGATGATTAAGTGTTATTTATTTAAAAATCTACTCACTAAATAAAATGTCACCCTAATCAGTTTTTTATTAGTTACTGACCAGGGCGACATTGCGCTTCCATTAATCCTCTTTTGACTTTTTCTTTAGGCCAATCATAATAGCTAGCATAGTCAACAACATCCATCCGACAATAGCCCAACGATTATGATCCAAGGCGGCGGTGTGTGGCAATTCAACGGCACCCGCTTGCGTGACTTCAGTGTCTGGAACAACCGTTGCAGCAGTCGTTGCCTTCTTGGAATCCACAGTGACACCAGTTGCCACAGTTTCTGCTGCAACAACACTTGGTCGCTCATTTTGAACTACATTACTAGGTTTAGTCGTGGTTGAGTCTGCCGTTTGAGCAGTCGTGTCAGACTTTGGTGTTGTGTCCGTTGGCGCTGGCTCTGGCTTTGGTGTCGTATCACCTTGATTATTGTGATCCGCCCCATTCTTAGAATAAGTAATTGTTACAACAATATCCGACGCATCCCCTGAAACCACCTTGGCTGGTACCAACATACGATCAGCCGTGTATCCTGCGATTTGTGGCGCGATAACTGCATCTAGCATTTGATTTTCTGACCAATCACCATACGTGACATCACCAGTTACATTATCTTTAACGTTTTCACGCGTAAACGTGGCTGACTTAACAACATCATCTGCAGCCTTCGACCCATCACTATATACATAGTGAATTGTTTCGTTAACGTTCTTTTGATCCTTAACCGTTGAGTACGTGTGCTTAACATGAATTTCAAACTTCTGATCAACTGATGAATCATCATCCCAGACACCCGAAGTGACGTTCTCACTTACCAGAGCATAGTTTTTAATATCTGTGGCTTGGGGGTTATTTGGATCTATACCCAACAATGGATAAACAACATTGTTTAACCAGTCCATGTAGACATCCCCATTGGCGAGGTATCCAGAGTTTGAAGCCCCTTGATAGTCAACGGACGTGATTACCTTTCCCGTTGTATCATCAACCAAGTCAACATGTGCCTTTTGTAGAATTTCTGAGTACGTTACAGTATCCGCAACTGTTGGATTAGCAATGTTAGTCTTCAAAGTTACACTTGGCTTATCCAGTGTAAAGCCATCAATCGACTTGTTATTAACGGTGTTGAAGGTCACATCGCCTGTTGTGGCATCCACAGTTCCATCGGTTTCCTTAGTTGTATCGACCGTGTATCGGTTATCAACAAAAGGCGCATCCAGATAATACTTACTATCATCTTCCGTCGACACAGCTTCACCAGTGACTTCATCCTTCATATAAGTGTGGTTAACTGTTACGGATTGATTTACGGTTGCTGGTGTTTTATCTCCAGCCCCTGTATATGAAATCGTACCAGTGACCGTCTTTGTATCAGTCGTTGGCACAAGTTTGTGTACAAGATGCACTTCAACCACAGGATGTTCACCAATTCTTTCGGCCAGTGCATCCGGAAGTCCATTTGAAGCATACATATACTGTGCCTCGGTTCCTGAAACATTTTTGTCCAAGAACTGATTAAACTCAGACCATCCATCACTGCCAATAATACGACTGTCCGCAGTGCCCGTTATGACGAAACTAGTAAGTGATTTTCCAGTTGTATCATCAACCACAGAAATTGTAGTAGATGACTCGGCGCTATCATCATCTACTGCTGTTGCTTGGGCATCAGATTGACCACTTTGCGTCGCTATTGTTTGCTTATCAGCATCGCCAGATTGGGCTGAATTGGTTGATGCCGTTGTAGTATTTGTACGCAACACTACTGACTTTGCAGCAGATGATCCATCATCGGTTGCAAGTGTTGTGTCTGCATTTGCTGGCGCCACACTATCGTCGGCCGACACGTTTTGTACACCCCCAGCCAACAAAATGGCCGAAGTAATAAAGGTCATCCCCGTAACCGCCCAAACTTTACCATCCTTATACATCTTCTTACGGGTGATTACCTCACGCGATGTTGGCTGCTTAAAGCTCTTGTTTTCCATATTTATCTCCCAAAGTCTCATTACTCAATTTTTGTTCTTCGTTATTATGTTAATGAAAAATTAATAACTTACATAAAACTTTCCAAATATGAGTACTGATTCAGAAATAAGTGATTTATCGCCAAAAACATCCAACTTTTTGTGGCCATGAATTTCCCAAATTTGATAACCTGCTTAATCTAGAATTCTGTAAACGTTGTCAATAATCTCGATTTCTGTATGAGTGCACAAAAAAACACCCAACTCGAAAGTTGGGTGTTTTTTCAGTATTGAATAGCTTAAAATTAAGCCAAACCGTACTTCTTGTTGAACTTGTCGACCGCACCATCGGCAGTAGTAAACTTTTGCTTACCAGTGTAGAATGGGTGTGAATCTGACGTAACTTCAACACGGATCATTGGGTACGTAGCACCTTCGAACTCGATCGTCTCGTTTGAAGTACGAGTTGAACCAGTCAAAAGCTTGTAACCAGTAGTTGAATCAACGAAAACCACTTGGTGGTAATCTGGGTGAATATCAGCCTTCATCGTGTTTCTCCTTATCGCCCTAGTACATTGCGTACCAGAGTCAGTTTATTTAACCTGAATATAATACCATAACTTCGAAAAGAATGGTAGTCTCTCAACCAAAGAAATTTGCAGAATATTCACAATTAGTGATTAGCACCCTTTGCGAATTCTGTATCATCTTCAGCCTTAAGCACAGCCATAAAGGCTTCTTGTGGCACATCAACCGTACCAACCGCCTTCATGCGCTTCTTTCCACGCTTTTGCTTATCCAACAACTTGGCACGACGGTCAGGGTCACCTGTGTGAATCTTTGAGGTAACGTCCTTACGGTATGCCTTAATCGTTGAACGTGACACAATCTTTGAACCGATTGCCGCTTGCACTGGAATTTCAAAGTTACGACGTGGGATGATTTGCTTCAACTTAGCCGTAATAATGCGTGAACGCTCTTGGGCGAAGTCCTTGTGCACGATAAAGCTCAAGGCATCGACCTTATCACCGTTCAACAAGATATCAATCTTAACCAAGTCAGACTTGCGGTAACCTGAAATCTCGTAATCCAATGAGGCGTAACCACGCGTGTTTGACTTCAACTTATCGAAGAAGTCAAAGATGATTTCTGACAATGGAATGTAGTACTTCACGTTAACACGGTTTTGGTCTAAGTAATCCATCGTATCGAATTCACCACGCTTTTGTTGCGCCAATTCCATAACCGCCCCAACATATTCGTTAGGCACCATGATTTGTGCGTGTACGTATGGTTCTTCAATCCACTTGATGGCACTGGCTTCAGGCAACTCTGATGGGTTGGCCACTTCAACCATTTCACCGTCTGTCGTGTACGCGTGGTACGTTACAGATGGCGCCGTCGTGATCAATTCCATATCGAATTCACGTTCAAGACGCTCTTGCACAACGTCCATGTGCAACAAGCCCAAGAATCCAGTACGGAAACCGAATCCCAACGCTTGTGACGTTTCAGGCTCGAATTCCAATGACGCATCGTTCAATTGCAACTTTTCAAGTGCTTCACGCAAGTCGTTGTACTTTGAGTTATCCGTTGGGTACAAACCTGAGTACACCATTGGCGTCATTGGTTGGTAACCTGGCAATGCTTCAGCCGCTGGGTTCTTAACTGATGTAATCGTATCACCAGGGCGTGCGTCACGAATGTTCTTAATTGAAGCAGCGACATAACCAATATCACCAGCCATCAAGAAGTCACGCTTCACAGGGTGTGGTGAGTTAACACCAACTTCTGTGATTTCGTATTCAGCTCCTGAGTTCATGAAGCGAATCTTATCACCCGGCTTCATAACCCCTTCCTTCACACGAACGGTCAAAATAACACCCTTGTATGAATCGTAGGCTGAGTCAAAAATCAACGCTTGCAATGGGGATTCCAAATCACCCTCTGGTGCCGGAATCTTCGCCACAATTTGCTCAAGCAATTCTGGAATACCGATACCTTGCTTAGCTGATGCCAAAACAGCTTCAGAAGCATCAATACCAATCACATCTTCGATTTCAGCACGGACAGCTTCTGGATCAGCGGCTGGCAAGTCAATCTTATTGATCAATGGCAAAATTTCCAAGTCGTTTTCCAACGCCAAGTAAACGTTTGCCAACGTTTGGGCTTCAACACCTTGGGCGGCATCAACAACCAAAATGGCACCATCGGCCGCAGCCAATGAACGAGAAACTTCATAAGAGAAGTCGACGTGACCTGGTGTATCAACCAAGTGGAAGATGTATGTCTCGCCGTCGTTCGCCTTGTAGTGAACTTCAACCGCATTCATCTTAATCGTGATACCACGCTCACGTTCCAAATCCATCGTGTCGAGCAATTGATTTTGCATCTCACGCTCAGTAACCGTGTGCGTCGCTTCCAGAATACGATCTGAAATTGTCGACTTACCGTGGTCAATGTGAGCCACAATACTAAAGTTACGAATGTGAGATTGGCGCGCCTTCATTTCTTGAATGTCCATTATTTATCGCGCTCCTATTCTGTCTAATTTTTCTGTCCCTACCATTATACAGGGTATTTCGGTGCCTGACGATAGCAAAAAGAGACCAATCCGCCTAGATTAGCCCCTTTCACCTTACTTCTTGGTCACGTCCTTGAATTCGCCTTCCAAGACTTGTGCCTTGTTGCGCATTTCATGGTCGTGACGTGCTTTACGTGATTGCGTGTAAACAAACAATCCGACCAGAATCAAAATAATCAAAAACCACATACTTGTTCTCCTAGTGTGTTACGGTCCAATTCAACATTTTTTGAACATGGGCAACATCGGGATCATCTGAGCCCCCAAACAATGTTTCACCCGTATTCATGCTAGCAATTTGCGCCATTTCATCAGTCGTTAGTTCAAAATCAAATACATCCAAATTCGATGCCATTCGTGCCGGCTTCATTGACTTTGGAATCGTGCTGATACCTCGTTGTAGTAGCCAACGCAAAATAACATGGCCGACTTCTTTGCCGTGGTTCTCAGCAATCTTAGTCAAAATTGGTGAATGGAACACATCATGAATCCCCTCCGCAAACGGTGCCCACGCTTCAACCAAGATGCCTTGTTCTTGGAAGTACGTCACCTTGTCTGCTTGTTGGTGGAAAGGATGGTTTTCAATTTGGTTAACCATTGGCGCGATGTCGTTCAATGCCACAAATTGCGTCATCAATGCTGGTGAAAAATTCGATACACCAATTGCACGAATACGACCAGCTTTGTATGCCTCTTCCAATGCACGCCAAGCGCCCCAGATATCGCCAATTGGGTGGTGCAACAACACCAAATCCAAGTAGTCAGTTCCTAGTAATTCCAATGAGCGTGAAACAGAAGCCTTTGCGCCCTCGTAGCTCATGTCTTGCACCCAAACCTTAGTTGTCAAAAACAAGTCACGACGGTCGACATCACTCTCAGCAATTGCGCGACCGATATCACCTTCATTGTCATAAATCACAGCCGTATCGATCATACGATAGCCGTTCGCAATGGCATCCTTGACTGCTTGGGTAGCTTCAGCACCTTGGACTTGCGCAACACCGTACCCAAGTACCGGCATCTTCACCCCATTTGCTAATGTTCGAAACTCCATTTTCATTGCCTCGTTATCTTATCCGTTAATACCCTGTATTATACGCTTCTGTAATGAAAAAACACGGCAAAATTGCCGTGTTTTTGTTTACAAGATTGGTGTCAGCAAACGTGAGAACATTTGCTTAAACTTGCGCCATCCTGACTGGTTATCGAAGTATTGACGGGTCAAACGTGTTGAAACTCGCAAATCTTTTTCGAAAATATGATTCATTTCAGCAGCCAAACGACGACTGTACATAAAGGCATTCACTTCAAAGTTCAAAGCGAATGAACGAATATCCATGTTGGCACTACCGACTGACACAATCTTATCGTCAATCACTAACGTCTTAGCATGCAAGAAGCCCTTGTCATACGTATAAACTTCGGCCCCCGCTCGAACCATCGCACGCGCATAGTATTCTGTCGCGCGATAAACAAACGGATGATCCGGCATGCTCGGAATCATGATGCGCACCTTAACCCCTGAACGCGCAGCCACAGATAGCACATCCATAATCGCTTGGTTCGGAATAAAGTACGGTGATTGAATCGTGATACTTTCACGGGCAATCGCCAGCATGTGCAAGTATCCTTGATAAATTTGCTTCGAGTCCGACTCCGGTCCCGATGAGACAATCTGCATCGCAACATCCCCAGCCTGTGTGTTGTCTGGGAAGTAATCATCACTGAACTGCAACTTTTCTTCAGTGGTCGTCGCATTCCAATCCATGAAGAAGCGACTTTGCATCGCCAATACCGCATCACCTTCAACACGCAAATGCGTATCACGCCAGTAACCAAACTTCTTTTTCTTGCCCAGGTATTGGTCGCCAACGTTAAAGCCACCAATGTAACCGATATTACCGTCGATAATCACTAGCTTACGGTGATCGTGATTATTCACACGGAATGAAAAGGGCTGCCAATCATGAATCAAGAACGTTTCAATTTGGCCACCCGCTTCACGCAAGCGCTTAAACATCTTCTTGTGACGGCCACCTGAACCCCACATGTCATAAATGACACGAACGCGCACACCTTCAGCTGCTTTCTTCGTCAACAAATCAACCAACTGATTACCGATTTCATCGTCATAAATTGTGTAGTACTCAACATTCACGTGATGCTTGGCTTGTTCGATATCCGCAAACAATTGGGCAAACTTCTCTTTACCATCCGTGATGACCGATACGTGATTTTCATTTGTGAAAATTGCTTGCTCATTATTCAAGAACAGGCGAACGAATGCCTGTTCTTCTTGATAATCAGCCGTGGCAATGTGCGCCATTTGCTTCTTTTGCTTCTTCGCAATACGGTCAATGCCCATGACGCGTTGCGTTCGAATATCAAAAATGCGCTTATTTGATAGCTTACGTCCAAAGAAAAAGTAAAATGCGAACCCAAAAACTGGGAACAACAACAGCACCAGCATCCAAGCCCATACCGTCGTGATGTCACGGTTTCGATCACGGAAAACCGTGACAATCGCTCCTAGCGTATTCGCAATCAACAAGACGATTACCGCAATATTTATCCAATGTTCTATCATTGCTAATCCCCACTTTCCTACCAACTCATAATCGTACGTCTATTGTAGCAGTACCCTGAATGAAAAAACCAGTGCAGTCACGCACTGGTTACATTTTCATCTAAATCTTAACAAGAAGTTAGCCAACATTTTCGGCAAATTGTGAATTATACAACTTTGCATAGGCGCCATTCGCAGCTAACAACTCATCGTGCTTACCACGTTCAACGATATTACCATGCTCCATGACCAAAATTTGGTCTGCATAGCGAATCGTTGATAGACGGTGAGCCACAACGAAGCTGGTACGACCAGCCATCAACCGGGCCATTGCATCCTGAATCATCCGTTCAGTACGCGTATCAACCGAACTTGTTGCTTCATCCAAAATCAAAATTTCAGGATCCGCCACAAAGGCACGCGCGATTGTTAGCAATTGACGCTGTCCCTGCGAGATATTGGTTGCTTCTTCATTCAGCACCGTATCATAGCCATCCGGTAGCGTCTTAATGAAGTCGTCCGCGTGGGCCATCTTCGCCGCTTCATAGATGAAATCATCCGTCGCATCCAAACGACCATACCGCAAATTATCCATAATCGTTCCTGAGAACAGCCATGTTTCTTGGAGCACCATCGCAAAGTGATGACGCAAGGACTGGCGACTCATTGACTTCGTATCTAAGCCACGCAAACGAATTGTCCCTGACGTTGTGTCATAAAAACGTTCCAACAGGTTAATCATCGTTGACTTACCTGCCCCGGTCGGCCCAACAATCGCAACCATCTCACCCGGCTTCACCGACATATTATAATCGGTCATCAGTGGCTGATCAGGCACATAACTAAAGGCCACATTTTCAAAGGTCACCAAGTCATCCGTTTCAATCGGTTCGACTGGTGCTGGATTATCCATCTCTGGCTCATCCAGCACTTCAAAAATACGCTCAGCTGAGGCCACAGTCGCTTGAATCGTATTCGTTAAGTTAGCAATCTGGGTGATTGGCTGACTAAACTGATTCGTATACTGCAACATCGCTTGGACATCACCCAAGCTAACCGTACCTGACGCCACCTTAATACCACCAATTACGGCCATCGCGAGGTAATCCAAGTTATTGACGAAACGCATTGATGGGAAAATCAATGTTGAAACGAACTGGGCCTTCCAAGCTGACTTGTAATACGTTTCGTTTTGCGCATCAAAATCAACCATGACGTTCTTCTCTTGGTTAAACGTCTTTACGACGGTGTGGCCGGCAAACGTTTCTTCAACTTGGTCATTCAGTAGACCAAGCGACGCCTGCTGACGAGCAAAGAAACGCTGTGACAACGGCGCAATTGTTCGCACAATCAACAATGAAATCGGAACTGTCACAAAGGCGACCAATGACAATTGCCAGCTAATTGTCAGCATAAAGTAGATAACCCCAACGAACGTTAAGGCTGATGTCACCAACTGAATCAATGACTGATTTAGTGTTCCTGAGATATTATCCATATCGTTAACAACACGCGACATGATGTCACCGTTTTGGTGCGTATCATAATACGACACCGGCAACTTCGTCATTTTCACTTTGAAATCTTGGCGCAATTGATAGACCGTGCGTTGCGCAATCCGGGTCATGATCCATTGCTGTGTGATTGAGAAAATGGCACTCAAGACATACAAAATCGACACGAACACCAAAATCTGGAATACCTTATCCATGTTAATGTGAATCCCGGTATGCATTTTCACCGATCGTGTCACGTCATTAAAGATAACTGTTGTCGCTTCACCCAAAACCTTTGGCGCACGAACTGACAACACAACCGATACCGCTGCAATAATCAGTGAAAAGATGACCCCAGCCCGATCCTTACGCAAGTACTTAAACAAGCGAATCACAGTCGGCCAGAAGTTCACTGCCTTTTCAACGGGGCGTCCCATGCCGCCACGGCCACCACCGCGACCGCCACTAGTATAACTACGCATCGACACCCACCTCCTTCAAATCTGCTTCAGACAATTGGCTTCGCATGATTTCTTGATATGCTGGGCAAGTCTTAGCCAACTCTTCGTGCGAACCAACGCCGGCCAATTCACCATTGTCTAGCACCACGATAACGTCAGCGTTCATAACCGTCGCAATTCGTTGCGCCACAATGACCTTAATAGCCGGTGCCAAACGGTCGTCAGCATTAATAGCAGCTCGCAAACGTGCATCCGTTGCAAAGTCTAGCGCTGAGAACGAATCATCAAACACATAAACCTTGGCGTCTTTAATCAAAGTACGGGCAATCGCCAAACGTTGACGCTGGCCTCCTGAGAAGTTAGCCCCGCCTTGCTCAACCGTCATATCCAAGCCACCTTGCTCTTGAATAAAATCATCCGCCTGCGCAATTTTCAGAGCATCCCAAATTTGTTCGTCCGTCGCGTACGGCATCCCGAACGTCATATTTGAACGAACCGTCCCCGTGAATAACGTCGCTTTCTGCTGGGTAATTGATACTGCCTCGTGCAAATCATGTTGGGACAGCTTTTTAACATCAACCCCTGATAGTTCAACGTAACCCGCAGTTGCATCAAGCAAACGCGGAATCAAATTAACTAACGTCGACTTTCCTGAACCGGTTCCACCGATAATCGCCATTGTTTGCCCTGCTGTTGCCTGCGCAGTGATATGACTCAAAGCGGGGCGTTCGGCACCTTCAAAACGATATGACACATCGTTAAATGCCAATGATGCTGGTCCATCAGGCAATGCCACCGTTTGATCAGCGTCCGTAATCGTGTCGGCTGAGTCCAATACTTCATTAATACGGTCCGCTGACGCTTGGGCACGTGGCACCATGACAATCACCATTGATAGCTGCATGAAACTCATCAAAATTTGAGTCGCATACGTCAAAAATGCCACCAAGTTTCCCATTGGCATCAGATCAGCGCCAATCAGCTTGGCACCTAACCACACAATCCCAACGTTGGTGAATGACAAAATGATTGTCATCACTGGCATCATCATCGCTACTGTTGTGAAGACGACACGCGCCGTGTGCGTCAAGTCATAGTTCGCCTCTTTAAACTTATCAACCTCGTAGTCATCACGATCAAACGCACGAATAACACGCACACCTGTCAGTCCCTGCTGGAAAATCAGATTGATTTTATCAACCTTCTTTTGCATCGTCTTAAAACGAGGAACTGAAATGCGCATATTGATAAACGCAGCGAGTGCCAAAACAGGCAATGCGACCGCGAAGACCATCGTTAAACGGTGGTCCAAACGCCAGGCCATGATGGATGCCCCCACAAACAAAAGTGGTGACATCAGCATCATACGTAAGACAGTTTGGAACACGTTCTGAATTTGCGTGACGTCATTCGTCGTTCGCGTAATCAACGTTGCATTTCCAAACTTATCAACGTTTTTCGCATCCATAAACGTGACCTTGCGGAATAACGCACTACGCAACTTCATCCCCAAACGCTGACTCTGAGTCGCCGCAAAGAACACATTCAAAGCAGCACCCGACCAGCCGGCAATGGCAATCAACAACATGATGTCACCCATACGCCAGATATAGTCAATATCGTTTTGGGCAATTCCTTTATTAATAATGTTCGACGTAATTGTCGGCAAAGACAAATCCGCCGATACTTGAACCATTAAAAACAACACCGCCAGTATGACTGGAATGGGTTGTAAATATCGTTTTCCTATTCGAAACATAATCATTCCTCACGTTCTGTTAGACACCGTTAGTTTACTCGCCTTTTTCGGATAATAAAAGAAAAAGCTCATGGGCGCACCATGAGCTTTGATTATGTTTACTTGTTCTGACCAACAAACTCCCAGAAGAGCTCGCTTGCCTTTGAATGTTGTGCTGTATTCTTACGCATAAAGGCTAATTGACTCACATCATTGAGGTTAATCGGACGCTTGATGATATCAGGATTAGCTGACATATCGACACTCTTTTCCATCATGATTGAGACACCCATACCGTTCGCGATCATATTTAAGATGATATCGATACGTTGCCCTTCATACGCCACCTTTGGCTCAAACCCAGCGGTACGGGCCATCGTCATGACGCGATTATAAATCGTCGTCTCACGCCCAAGCAACAAGAATTCTTCATCTTGTAAATCGCTAATTTTAACCTGTGTCGCATCAGCCAAAGGATGGTCTTTTGGTACAACGCAAACGAACTGATCCTTATCTGTGACGATGGTTTCGTACTTCTCATTAATATCACCGAAGTCACGCCCAAACACCACATCTGCCTTACCATTGTCCAACGACTGAGTAATAACGCCGTGATCAACTTCAGATAGGTGCAGTGATATTTCGGGATACTTATGATGAAATGCGGCGATTAACTCAAACCCACGGTAATTAGAAACTGATGGAATCGCATGAATCGTTAGTGTATTCTCCGATTCTGCCGCGTGCTGATTAAGTGTGCGCAACATCGCATCATATTCGGACATAATTTTAGCTGCATAAATAGCGGTAATGCCCCCGGCCTCCGTTAACTTGATGGTTCGGTGACTACGCTCAAACAGCTTCGTATCCAATTCCTTTTCTAGCGCTAAGATTTGTTTTGAGATGTTACCTTGCGTCGTGAATAAACGTTCGGCAGTCTCGGTATAGCTTAGCGTTTTCGCCAAATCTAAAAATACCTCAAACTTATGGATATCCATAATACGTCCTCTTAAATATTACTCTTTGGAATAGTTTATCACATTTTTGGATTTGTTGCGTTTACTTATCAAGCGTAAGATAGAAATATCGCGTTTTATGGAGGTAAGAGAGAATATGAATATGCCTACTGGTATTATTATTAATGCTTTGTCCGTTTTAGCGGGCGGTATCGTCGGTGGCCTTTTCGGTAACCGCATTTCAGACAAGTTTAAAAATGAAATTAACATGATTTTCGGTGTTGCCTCAATGACAATGGGTGTCATCGCCATTGCGCCAACTAAGAACATGGCGCCGGTCATCTTCGCTTTGATTCTCGGGACATCACTTGGGTTGATTTTCCACGTTGGTCAACTGGTTAACCGTGGTGCTGGCTTTATGCAACGTCAAATTGCTCGTGTGATTCCAATGAAATCAAGCATGCCTGAGAATGAATTCATGGCAACCTTGTTGACAGTTATCGTCCTATTCACCGCCTCAGGAACTGGTATCTATGGTTCTTTGGTTAACGGTATGACTGGTGATGCGACAATTTTGATTTCTAAGTCAATTTTGGATTTCTTCACGGCAACGATTTTTGCGGCCAACCTTGGCTTTGTGGTCTCAGTAATTGCCGTACCACAATTTATTTTCTTCTTTATTCTATTCTTGCTAGCTGGGTTCATTTACCCACTAACGAACCCAGCCATGATTACGGACTTTAAGGCCGTTGGTGGCGTGCTAATGTTAGCCACGGGATTCCGTATGATTAAAGTTAAGATGTTCCCCACTGCAGATATGATTCCTTCAATGATCATCGTCATGCCACTTAGCTGGCTATGGATGACCTACATCCTACCTGTATTAACTCATTAAACACAAAAAACCGCTTAATCCACAAGTTGTGAATTAAGCGGTTTTATTATTCAACTAATTACTTTTCAGAAATAGCTGCGATACCTGGCAAAGTCTTACCTTCCAAGTACTCCAATGAAGCACCACCACCAGTTGAGATGTGGCTCAATTGGTCAGCAACACCAAGTTGTTGAACAGCGGCAGTTGAGTCACCACCACCAACGATAGTCGTTGCACCGTTCTCCTTAGTTACCTTAACCAATTCTTCACCGATAGCCAAAGTTCCCTTAGCAAAGTTAGGCATTTCGAACACACCCATAGGTCCGTTCCAAACAACAGTCTTTGCGTCTGACAAAACTGACTTGAACAATTCGATTGACTTAGGACCAGCATCAAGACCCATGTAACCGTCCTTGATACCATCTTCAGCAATGTACGTGTCAGCATCGTTAGCAAACTTGTCAGCTGCAACGGCGTCAACAGGCAATACCAACTTGTCGCCAGCTTCTTCGATCAATTGCTTAGCCAAGGCAACCTTGTCTTCTTCAAACAATGAGTTACCGATAGCCTTACCGTTAGCTGCGTCGAACGTAAATGCCATTCCACCACCAACGATAACCTTGTCAGCCTTCTTCAACAAGTTCTCGATAATCGTGATCTTGTCTGAAACCTTAGCACCACCGATGATAGCAACGAATGGACGCTCTGGTTTTTCAACGGCACCACCCAAGAACTTGATTTCCTTTTCCATCAAGAATCCAGCAGCCGTTTGTGCGATGTTTGAAGCGATACCAACGTTTGAAGCGTGGGCACGGTGAGCCGTACCAAAGGCATCGTTAACAAAGACGTCACCCAATGAAGCCCAGTACTTACCAAGCTCAGGATCGTTCTTTGACTCGCGCTTAACTTCTTCACCGTTAACAACGTCTTCGAAACGCGTGTTCTCGAAGATCAAAACTTGACCATCTTCCAAACCAGCGATTGCGTCTTCCAATTCCTTACCTTCAGTAGCAGGAACGAAAGTAACAGGTTGACCCAACAAGTCAGCCAAACGTTGTGCAACAGGCTTCATTGACAAGCCCTTCTTGTCATCTTCACTCTTGATACGTCCCAAGTGTGAGAACAAGATAGCGCGTCCGCCGTTATCCAAAACGTACTTAATAGTTGGCAATGCAGCCACGATACGGTTGTCGTTTGAGACAACAACTTCACCGTTCTCTTCCTTCAAAGGAACGTTAAAGTCAACACGCATCAAAACCTTCTTACCCTTCAATTCCAAGTCTTCAACAGTCAACTTAGCCATTGCAAAAGTCCTTCTTTCTGTGTGTGATTGCTTTTAATAAAAATCAATAACTATATTATATCAAAAAACAGGTGGTTCAGAATGTCTAAACCACCTGTTTTTACTCTATCTACTAGAAACTAGCAATTAGAGAGTTGCCAAGTGCAACAACGTACGGATCATGTTTGAAGTGAAACCGTATTCGTTGTCGTACCATGCAGCAGTTTGAACCAATTGCTTGTCACCAACAGTGATGACCTTAGTCAAAGTTGGGTCAAATACAGCACCGTGCGTGTCGCCGATGATGTCTGATGAAACGATTTCGTCTTCGTTTACACCAAATGAGTCGTTGACATACTTCTTAACAGCGTTGTTAACTTCTTCGGCAGTTACAGTCTTTGACAATACAGTCGTCAACTCAGTAACAGAACCGTCAACAACACCAACACGTTGTGCGTGACCGTCCAACTTACCAGCAACAGAAGGAACAACCAAACCGATAGCCTTAGCGGCACCAGTTGAGTGAGGAATCGTGTTTGCTGAAGCAGTACGGTTTGAACGGAACTTTGATCCCTTAGGACCGTCCAAGATCATTTGCGTTGAAGTGAAGGCGTGAACCGTCGTCATCAAACCGATCTCGATACCAAATTCCTTGTCCAATGCGTTAGCCAATGGAGCCAATGATTGCGTCGTGCATGAACCAGCTGATACGATGTGATCATCTGAAGTCAAAGTGTCTTGGTTAACTCCGTAAACAACCGTTGGGATGTTTCCAGCTGGAGCTGAGATCAAGACCTTCTTTGCACCTGCATCCAAGTGAGCTTGTGACTTTTCTGCTGAAGTGTAGAATCCAGTAGACTCCAAAACGATTTCAACACCATCGTTTGCAACCCACTTCAAGTCAGCTGCGTTACGCTCAGCGTAAACGCGGATCTTCTTACCATCAACGATGATACCTTCTTCGTCAGCTGAAACTTCAGCGTTCAAAGTACCGTGCGTTGAGTCATACTTCAACAAGTATGCCAACATAGCAGGGTTAGTCAAATCGTTAATTGCAACAACTTCGATGTCGTCCGCAGTATCCTTCAACTCAAGGATGCGACGGAAGGCCAAACGACCAATACGGCCGAAACCGTTGATACCAATCTTAACAGTCATTATTAAGATTCCTCCCAGAAATTCTTTGTAAACGTTTTTACGTTGTCTATTATACGACTTTGTATAAAGTTTCGCAAACAGTTGTAACAACGCGCTTTCAACATCGCAACAAATATGAAATTTGTTACGAACCGAGTCGATCTTTTGTCCTGAAATAAATCAAAACTCCCAACCAATCGATATATCTATTATACGCCACTAGCTTAAAAAAAGCTCACTTTTGCTTTGATTAAGAACAAAAATGCCCAGGATTCGTTCCTGGGCATTTGTTACTTTTTCATAGAATTTACAAGACGTCGCTTTGTACGGCGGAACGTCGTTGACATGAAGCTCGTGTGCAATTCAATCAACGTCAAAATAACAAGCAATGTCACCGTTCCAATGACTGAAAACCATGTCCCCGTCATATCAATTAATGAACGTTCGTCACGGCTAGCCAATGAAATTGAAGAGGCCTTCACAACCTCTTCCTCTGACAAAGCTTCGCTAATCAAATCGAAGTCTGCCATACCAATCATTTGTTGCAACGTAAATGGGTCGTTCAACGATTGGAATTCGTGCAAGTTTTCTTGCAATTGATCTTCTTCACTCTTCAAACGATCTTCCCAACCATCACGGTCGTTATCAAAAATCGTTAGCAAACGAATCTCGTGAATCAAAAAGATGTAATCAGCGACATATTGGTAGGCGGCTTGTTCTAGAGACAACAAACCTTGTGCCATTTGTCCTTGGTGATCGCTCAATTGATGGGTTGCCTTCTTCAAAGCATCTACGACATCAGCTTGTGCCTTAAAGCGATCGCGCATACTATCGACCTTCCCCAATGCGGTCGTGTATGCCGTATACATTTCTTCATTATCAGGCGTATCCGCCATTGGTACAGCAGACGTTTGTGCGTTTGTATCAAACACTTTCGTCTCTTCCCCGTATGCTGTTACTTGCATGCCTAGTGCGACAATAAATGTCACAACTGCCATACCAACCTTTTGCCACTTTTTCATAACATTCATGCCTTCCATTTCTCTCTTGTAAAAGAATAGCAAGACATTTTTGATTTATTTGGCTTAATTTATGACGAAATTCCAGAAAATGTGAATTTTTATTGTAGAGTATCCCAAAACAAAACGCACCCGGCCTCACTGAACCAGATGCGTTAGAAACGTTGCTTATTTTTGTAAAACAATTCGGTGTGCTTGACTAGCGTTCGCACCACTTAAACGAGCTAATGCATAACGCGCCACACGCCCCAATCCTCGTAGCACGTGCACACCACGCAAATCCCAAATGAAATCAATCGCAGTTGCTAACGTTACTAAGATCAACCATGCAATCGCCATCAAAATCCCCAAAACAAATACTCCATTCCATGCTGCAATCATAACATTACCTCCCACGATTAATTTAAACCTAACTGTCATTGTTAATTAAAGTCCTAAACGTCTATCGCTTAGGACATAATTTATTATATATTAGGTTTTAACTAATTTCAACCCTAAAGTTAGGTTTTAATTAACGGTAACTAATACGGTCCATTGGGTGGGCTGCATTAAAGGCATTAATAATCTCAAGCATGTCTCGACGAGTCGCACCCTTTTGGGCGTACTTAACCGCTTTTTGCTTATCTTTTGAGACATTTGATAGTGTTGATTGAAAATGCATACCGTTACGTTGGTTAGATGGTAAAGCCATAATCGATTCCTTCTTTCAACATGTTAGCCAGGTAGTAATCCACGACGCTGATAATAATTAACCGTCTCATCAGCAAAGTCACTTGGATACCCCAAATGTTCTTCTAACATCCAAGCTGCAAATGGCTCATCTGAGTGTTGACGGGCAATACGCATTAACTCTTCCTCCGAAGTCATGTAGGCAATGACTTCTTCACGTGCGTTAACCTCATTATTATGAGCACGGACAGCATCATAGTCCAAGTGGTCCCCTAAGTCAGAAATAGCGTGATGATACTCTTCGACCAGCGTACGCGCTTTATCAAACGTATCTAATTCACGATCAATAAAGATATAGACCTTGTTCCCCTTTAGGTAGGCAACACCGTCTAATCCCGAATTTTCTTTTAATGGCATCGTATCTAGAATGATAGGTTCTAACCCGTGTTGCGTTAAATCATCCTCTACGCGCATTAATAGATCATCGTAATCATTACTTCGCATTGCGATCCTCGTAGTCAGCAATCAATCCTTCAATATACGCTTTGGCACGGTCGATAACACGGTGACGATCTTCGTCTGGTAGCCCTGAAATATCCAAGCCCCAGTGTGCTGCCATCAAAACTGGTTCATCAGTTGCAACGGCCGTTGAAACCTTATCTGGGTCTTCGACTAGGTCTGACTTTGACACACCAAAGTATTCAGCCATTGCTTCAATCTTATCGATGCGTGGGTACGTCTTACCGTTTGACCAGTCAGAAATTGTTGCCGTTGACACACCAACGATTTCAGCCAAACGGGCCGCTGTAATTTCTCGTTGCTTGATTAGGCGCTTAATGTTTCGCCCCATAATCTCCTTACCTTCTGATGATGCCATAATTTTCACCTTTTTCTTGTTTGTGTTTTTAATGTTTATTTCAGTCTTATAGGTATTATATTAAAGGTAAACTTAACAAAATGCAAGGTTAAACCTAATCTTTTTTATGCTATTGCGCGCTATAAAACAATTGGGCTATACTAAATAACGTATTGGACTTGTAGTGTAATGGATATCACGTCGGATTCCGGTTCCGGAGATGAGGGTTCGATTCCCTCCAAGTTCATCATGCATGCTAAAAAGACCGAGATTTAAAATCTCGGTCTTTTTTCTATTTCTATATATTACTTAGCTACCTTCGCGTAACCGGTGCTGTAGTTAATCACAACTCCTGGCTCCACATTAGGAACGAATACGTTAAACTCTAGTGATCCGTCTGATGACTTGGCCTCCAAGTGTGAACCAGATGGTACCAAGTTATCACCATCGTAAACCGGCGTTACACGGTAACGAACCGTCTTACGATTATCTTGTGCGCGTCGAACCTGGGTCTCGTAATAGTTTTGACCCGTGTTGCTGTCATTCCCATTTGAGGCTTGGTTAGCCCACGCCGTTTGTGCGGTAATGTTTTGTGGGTTTGCTTCAGAAGCATCAAAACCACGAACACTTCCAGCCAATGCGTAACCAATTGAATGTCCACGGTTATAGAGCATCTTGTAGTTACCACCAATTGATAGTTGGTGCCACCCAACTGGTTGCATTTGGCGGCTGTTACCCGTCTGGTCACGTGATTGATATTGGCGACTCGCCTTTGTTAGTAGCGCATTGGCAACGCCGGCACGTCCCAAGGAATCTTGCTTAGCAAGTTGCACGTATGGTGCTGAACTTACTTTAGCGTTCAAATCAGTTTTATTATCGTTAAGAATAAACGCACCGTTACCATTAAAACGCACGCTATTCGTGCCCAATTGCTTCACCACATTGGCAGTCAAAACTGATGATGCCAATGACTCATTTGGGTGCTCATCTGATGTGCTACCGTAATTAACCTTCGCATCAGACTTTACACTGGATTGTGCATAATTTGTCTTCGTTACTTGTGTGCCATTGTTGTCCTTTAGAACGGTTTGTTGCAAAGCAAAAACGCCTAATGCAATCACAACACCTGCTACAGATACTTGTCGCTTACGTCCCATGTCAAAAACTCCTTCTCTTATATCCCTGAGATATTATTATACCAGTAAGTTCTACTTAATATTGTCTTTGAACTGTCAAAAGTTGCATGTTATCTGGTATTATTAGGGCAATCAATAAATACAAACGAGGATGTCATTATGACGAACAAGAACTTGATTGCAAAGCAAGAATTGTCACACCCTGCCGACTGGAAGCCTGAAGCTGCCCACGCCGACGTACGTGCGCAAATTGAGGATGCCATCGCCAAGCGTTTGACGGAAATCATCGCAACTGTTGCCGATTTCGGTTTCGAATCAGCGACGGTCAACCTACACGACTTGCAAGACTTCGTGCGTGATGTCGTAATTGGTTACTACCAATTCCATTTCCGCAAGAACCCTGCTTTGCGTGAACAACTTGTTTTGGCAAACGAAATGCCACTTTCAGTTTTCAACACGCTCGTTCAAAGCGGCGTCGCTGATATTTTGGATAACTCAGATTTCGAATACTCATTCCACACTGACGGTGAAGTTCAAATTTTCTGGAACTAAACTTAAAAAGGCGTGAACAAACAAACTGTTTGTTCACGCCTTTTCTATTTCCGATCACCGGGCATTGCTTGATTGTTAGGCAAGACGTACTGCTGGATCAAATCAACAATTTGTTGATTTTGTGGCAAATCAGAATGCTGGGCATCATCCCCGGTCACCGTGATTTCTGTAAAATGGGCGACCTGTTTTTGGAAAATAAATTTCCCAGTCTGCACTGACTGTTCTGGCACAATGCCATCATCGTCATAGGTTTCAGTTCCCATAATCGAGTATACCGTTAAGTCACTCGGCAACTTTTCGCGTCCCTTAATGAAGTCTTGTAGCATTTGCGTACGATTCTTAGGGTTCGTTTCCTCAAAGTTATACGGTGTTCCGATGGTCATTAACACTTGAACGTGCTGCGTATCACTGTCATAGTACTTTTCCAAAAAACGGGTCCAAATTAACCCACCATTTGAGTGGCCAATGGCTTGGAATTGTCGAAACCGATATTTCTTCTGCAACATTTGCAAAGCTTCATTGAACCAATTGGCTTGCTTTTTAATATTGCTATAACCATCGTGATTATTCTCAAACGCAATCACGAAATACGGTGCTAGATCACCGTTACGCACTTTACCGGTTGTGACCATTGAATTATCAGTCTTAACCGTCACCTTTACAAGACTGTGCTTGTTGTTTCCCTTATTCAGTTGATTAATCAGTTGATCAAATCGATTCTGTGATGCGGATGATCCTGGAATTAAAATTGTGGGCGTCATGCG
Source organism: Weissella confusa (assembly GCA_001436895.1). Taxonomy (GTDB): domain Bacteria; phylum Bacillota; class Bacilli; order Lactobacillales; family Lactobacillaceae; genus Weissella; species Weissella confusa. The sequence continues at coordinate 16,769 of JQAY01000011.1, read as the reverse complement.
TGAGTTGAAGATTCGTTGATTCGTCGTCGTTTTACTTTGACTCCAACGTAGACCAACAATCGCCATCGTAATCAAGAGGACACTCAACAGCCCTAGTATTAACATTAACCAGCGTCTACGCATAGGCGACCTCCCCACTCTTATGTAGTTCTTGTACAACACGCCAGAAGATAACCACATCAAGCGCTAATAAACCAATCATGACAAGAACATACAACAACATATTATGTGATGCCAAACCACCAAATAGAATTGTCGGCGTACCTGATGGCACCCAGTACACAGCTGGCGCAAGATGAAGCGCTAATAATAGCGCACCAATGCCAAGGTTAACCGTGGACGCCATGAGCATTGTCTTTAGAACTCGCCAGTTCCACATAATTGGTAGCGCAAACGCGAGCGCCCACCATTGGTCAAAGAACGTTGGAATAATGGTTAAAATCAATAGCACTGGCAACGGCTTATTCCGGGCTTGAATCAAGTATGTGATTAACAACGCCAACATCAAGCCCGCCCCACCAAACCACACAAATGCGGATAGTGGGTATAACGAGAACACATGCGGAATCGTCTGATGTTGCAAGGCAGCCACCAAGTTTTCGTTCGCAGCCGTCGCTGAAATATCAGGTCGAATAACACCAGCAACAGCGTTTAACCCAAACCAGTTACCCAAGACAGCTATTAGAACCCACAACCAAGTTTGCCATAACTCAGTTGAACCATCTCCAATCAAAGCAACTAAACCTTGTTGTAGCAAGCCAAACAAAGATAATTTCAGCCAGCTATGTAGCGTCACGGCATATGCACCAATGAGTAGCGTGACTAAAATCGCCACAAGATACTGATGCCTGGGCTTAACCGATTGAATCGGTACCATAATGGCAAACACCATCAAAGGTAACATCGCAAGATTCATTAAACTTGCTGTCGTATTCAGCATTTGCCAACTCACTAATGTCACCAGGGTTAGCAAAATCGTTTGTTGATGGCCTTGAAATTCATCCTGTAATCGTTTTTGAATCGCAAGAACGATGACCAACACGCCCATGATTTGGAAGCCCTTATCTAAAAACAGCGTCATAACACGATTAATCTCGCCAAACGACGACATGATATGACGACCATAACCAAGTGTGACCGCAAAATAACCATCTGGTCGCAGGAATAATTGTTGCATCAAATACAACCAGGTTAACACCAATACAAGTGGCAGCATTTGTTGCATAGCACGCCGGACAGCTTGCATATTTTCTCTCATGCTCCTCCCATCCTTTCGTTTAACTAGGAATGTTTTCATTATAAGTGGTCAAAAAATGGCGATTAGACATCATATCTAATCGCCATTATTCTACCACCACGGCTTTCATTAATGCTTATTACTTAAAAGAATCAACATTTTTCGCCGTGGTCCAATCTTCATCGAAGAATTGATCATTCATATCATACGTTGGTGTCTTGCTTGGCGTTGTTAAGAAGTGGTTCACTTCCTTGTCCATTGCTAACCAACCACGCCAACCTAAGTGAATGGTATCTTGCATAAAGTGTGCCTTCCCACCATCCTGTGAGAAGTCCGCAATATTCGTAAAGCCTTGTGAGGTCAATTGGTAACGAATTTTTGCTACCGCATCTTGATACATGTTCATATCAAGTCCTGTATACTTAGCCCACTTTTCATTAACTGGTGGAATCACAAACAGAACATTTGTCTTCGTCTTAGCAAATTGTTGCAAAGCCAACTCAAAGTCCCCATATTCAGGTGAACTTGTGTAATCAAATGACTTTTGTGACCCCGCTAACTGCTTAACGTGCTTGGCAACACGTTGCTTATAAAACGCATTATCAATACCAAATTGGTTATTTGTCGTACGCTTAGCAGCCAGCTTATCAGCTAACGCATCAAGCTTTTGGTTATCATAGGGTTGTGGCAAAAGCTTCGTCTTAGGCAAAATCTTCTTTTCGTAGTTATTACCCAATTGGAAGTCCGCAAACAACGCATCTTGATGATTGATGAAGTCTAATCGAACAGCAATCATTTTCTGATCACCACTAGATAGCTTTTCACCCTTTGCAATCTTCTTCAAGTAACCTGTCAACGCGCTCGAAACGTTCATTTGTAGCAAACGCTTGGCAGCGTATCGATCAGTTGGTGTGTCACCAGCTGTTTTTAGCCAAGTCAACGCTTGTGCCTGACTGAAGTAGTACTTGAACGCAGCTGGATCCTCGCCTTGCTTCACAAACCATTGTGGTGAAATCACATAAACAGCTTGCTTGCCTTGCATTTGCTTGCTAATTTGTTGCATACCGAAGTATTGCGTCAAAGATTGCGCCCCACGTTGTCCAAGCAAAAATGGTCGATAGTCACGATCATAAGCTTGGGCCAGCACTGACGGGTGCAAAGAATCCATACGGCTCCACTCACTCGAACCAAAGAATGGTACAAAACGGTGATTTGGATCCGTCAAGGCACGTTGCTTCAACGTTTGATTTTTAAAAACTGTCGGTGTCAAGGCATTGGCAGCGCGCTGCTCATCTTGAAAATTGTGTTTGTTGGTTGACATGGGTGCCAACTCAATCACCGCAACGACAAGTACAAAAGCTAGAATGACAGGACCAAAGATCAGTCCTAATCGCTTAAGCATTGCGCAACTCCTCGATACCTTCAATAATCTTGTTTGCAGTATTCCAGTCGTCACGACCCATTTCTGAAACTGGCACCTTAATGTTGAACTTTGATTCGATTTCTAGCACAAGCTCAACCGTTCCCATTGAATCCATGATACCGGCATCAAACAAATCTTCATCCATCATGTCGGAAACATCTTCCAAGAACAAATCGTTAATCATGGCAATCAATTCTGCTTTTACATCCATTTTTATTTACCCCATTTTAAACTGTAACTGTTAGTGTTGGTGGAACCAAAGTTGGTTCAAGAACCCTGAGAACAACAAGAAACTCAACATCACGACATTAAACGTGAAGAAGATGGCAAATGCCTCGGTAAACTTGTTGTGTGGCACCTGGCCCTTGTGGCGCTTCTTGTAACGTAACCACCAGTCATTTACGACCAAGGCAACACCGTGGAACACACCATAAGAAATGTAGTACCAAGTTACACCGTGCCAGAATCCCATAATCGTCATATTGATGATGTAGGCAACTCCTGATGTGACATTACGGTTCTTAAAGACTTTGTTGCGCATCAGAACCATGACCAAACGCATGAAGATATAGTCACGGAACCAAAAACTCAATGACATGTGCCAGCGGTTCCAGAAGTCTTTCAGGTTCTTCGCCATAAATGGCTTATCAAAGTTAATCGGCGTTTCGATTCCCATCATGTATGAAATGGCGACGGCAAACAATGAATACCCCGCAAAGTCAAAGAACAAATCGAATCCGTATGCGTACATAACGCCTAACGTAGGTAGATTGAACAGTCCACCAACACGTAGCGCTTGTTGCTCCAAAGGTGGCAACAACAATGACCCAAAAATATAAGCCAAAACAAACTTGTACAAGAATCCCAAGAACAAGTACTTAACCGCTCTTTCAAGCATTCCTAAATACTTTTCGCGGTCAGGTACATTTTCATAATCTTCATTAAAGCGACGGTAGCGATCAATAGGTCCTGATGACAAGGTTGGCATGAACAACATAAATCGCATGAATTGCGGCAATGTAAATTCCTTCAGCACCCCATCACGAATTTCCATAATCATGCCGACTGAACGGAACATCAAATATGAAATACCCAAAAATCCAAGCAAAGAATTTTGACCGTTATCGATGGCCGGCGTGATTTTTACAATCGCCAATGGCAAGATGTCTAACAAGACGGCCCCGTAGAACACCCACTTGTTATCGGCTCGCTTGCGATACGCTGCATAACCAAACACCATCACCATTTGCCAAATAATGTAGCCAATCAACGCGATGAACTGTTGCCAGTGTGTCCCAGCAAACATCAACACGATGAATGCCAATGACACAATGCCTTCGTACCACTTAATTCGCTTACCATACAACATGGCAATCACAATTGGCACTAACGCCAAAACTAAGTACCCAAAGTATTGTGGATCACCATATGGCTGCCAATTTGGCAATGCTTTCAGCCAATCCATCATCGATTGTTAACCTCAGCAATCAAAGCCTTGATGTTAATCTTACCGTTTGGCGTAATTGGCAAGTCATCACGGTACAAGAAACGTGATGGCATCATGTAAGGCATCATATCGTCCTTCAAGTCTTCCTTGATGGCCTTCGTCAATTGCAAATCCTTTTCGAATTGCTCACGGACACCTGGCTTTACAACAACGTATGCCAACAAGTTTTGCACCTTGTGTTGATCGTTATAACGTGGCACAGCCACCGCTGACTCAACATATTGTGACAAGTTCAAAACGTGAGAAACTTCTTCCAACTCAATACGGTAACCGTTGAACTTAATTTGGAAGTCCAAACGACCGCCGTAGTGCAACATACCATCTTCGTCAAAGAAGCCGAGGTCACCAGTGTGGTACGCTGGTTGACCATCTAATTCAAAGAAGGCAGCGGCTGTCTTTTCAGGGTTGTTCAAGTATCCCTTTGACACAGCTGGACCTGAGACGATGATTTCTCCTTGCTCACCAACTGGCAACTTGTTGCCTTCTTCGTCCATGACAAAGGTTGGTGAATCAGGCTTTGGGAAACCAATTGGCAAACGCTCAGCCTTTTCAATCATTGCTGGCGTAATCGCCACAGCTGACAAAGCAACCGTTGCTTCCGTTGGTCCATAAGCATTCACAATGCGTGCTTCTGGGAAGCGCTCGTGCAACTTTGCTGCTGTGCTTACCGTTAGCTCTTCACCATCGAAGTAGAAGTACTTAATTTGTGGCATCTTTTCAGCCGTAAAGTCTTCTGACAACATGGCCATGTCCGCAAATGATGGCGTTGACGTCCAAACTTGAATTGGCAAATCTGGCAAAACTGCGAACAACTCCTTGAAGTTCTCGGTTACGTGCTTTGGTAGCGCGTATAACGTACCACCCATTGCTAACGTTGGTGCCCAATACATCACTGACAAGTCAAATGAGTATGGTGGTTGCGCCAACATTTGTGGTTGCTCTGGCACTGAGAAATCATCCGTGTTTAGCATCCAGTTCGTGTATGACAACAAGTTGTTGTGTGAAATTTGCACACCCTTTGGCAATCCCGTTGTTCCTGAAGTAAAGATAATGTAGTAATTATCATCGCCTTCAACAGCGTGCGTCATCTCATATGAGGCACCTGACTTAAAGGCCGTTTGTAGTTGATAGATATCAATAACTGGCACATCTGCAATCTCAATTGGCAACGGATCAACCGCAATCACCAAGCTTGGCTTTCCAATTGACAAAATGTTTAGCAAACGCTCATTGGCTGAGTTAACATCAACCGGTGCATATGCGTGGCCTGACTTGCTCAAACCAACAAAAGTTGCCAACATTTCATATTCTTGACCACCAAACACCATAACCAATGACTTGTCTGGTAAATCAAGCGAATCAACATACGCTGCCAATCCATCTGAGTCGCGCTTCAAATCAGCATATGAGTGCGTCTCACCTAGCACATTGTAGACAGCCATATCTGGTTGTGTTTGTGCGTATCCATCAATCGTCTTCAACATGTTCGTAACTTGCATGTTACTAAGCCCCCAATAAATCTCTTATCTCTAGAATTCGTTATAAATAAAGTGTCCTTGGCCTAAACCTGAATAGCCGTATAAATAGAACAAAATCATCAATACAACTGCGTAAAACAGCGTTTGCAAAACAAATTTCACAACTGGCTGCTGACTCATTGCCACCAGCTTTTCAATCATATCTAAACCTCTCACACATATTTCTGTCTTTTTCGCAACATAAATGTCACAAAAGTTTCATTTGTTATTTTAGCACGTATTCATAAATGAACCATAAATTTTACCTTTTCTTGGAGTTTAATTTTTTGGCCTTTTCGTAAATTTACTAAAAAGGGACCGAAATCCTAAAATAAAGATTGTTCGGTCCCGAATGTTAATTCACTTTTTTGTTGTTATATTGCGTAATTTCAATGCCAGCCTCAGACAACGCCATGTGTGCAATTGAGCCATTTTCAGGTCGCTCGTGCACTTGAATTTTGCCTTGTCCATAACGGTCAGCTAATGAGATAAGTGTATTTCCGTGACTGATTAACAGTACTGTATCACCATCTTGCAAATGCTCGTTAGCTAAAATTTGTGCAAAACCGTCATCAACACGTTGCCAATACTCTGCTGCATTCTCAGCGTCATGCCAAGGATCCGCGTCCTTCAGCAAGTCCTTTGTCTTATCGACCCCATATGCGTCAACGATTTGCGCATACGTCGTCAAACCAACTGGTGCCCCGGCTGCCGTCCAAGCGACATCCATATTGCTCCCTTCAAAGCTGCCATAGAACTCTTCACGGAAATGCCAAGACGTCGTCAATGTGACATCCCCAGACGCTTTGTTGGCTGCCAAAATATACTTAGCTGTATCCATCGCACGGGTTGTATCCGAACTATAAGCTGCTTTGAATGAAACGTTCGCCAGCGTCTCACCAACGCGTTGTGCATCAGCAATCCCTGCCTCAGTCAGTGGCGAGTTTCCCCATCCTTGCAACTTGTTATAGCGATTAAAGTACGTCTTACCATGACGCACAACGATCAAATTAATTGTCTTCATGCTAACCGTCCTTTCAACGCCATTATAGCAAACTTACTTTTTACGTTCCAAGACACCTTTACGGCGACGAATTTGTTCAGGCTTAAGGTGTGAACGGAAAATTTCAACCGCTTGCTTTGCCTTAGCGCCAACGAATTCAAACTCTTGCCCGGCCGTTGTCTTAACAAAGAAACCACGGTAATAGAAATTCAAAAAGATTTCCATGCTGACTGATTCAACATTATCCCAAGGAATTTGGACATAACCACCACCAGCGTTAGCACGGAATTCCATACCACGGTCACCATAAAACATACGCCCCTGTTTGATGTTAACCGGTGACATCATCGCATTTGCGTTACCCTCTAAATCAATTTTTGTATTAAGTGCTTGTACCATAACTTTTTCCTCTACTATTGATATGTATCCCCTTAGTTAGGGGATTGTTTTAATTTAGTTGGTGGTGTATGTCCGCCAACTCTCTTCTAACTAAAAATGGTAGCAGGCGTTTCCGCCTCCTACCATTTTAGCAAACATTATATCGTTCGAATGATTATCCCATGATACCAAGTGCGTAAGCCAGGATACCAACGGCGAACAATCCGAAGATGATTGTGATAGCTGATACGCGCTTACGTAGCAACCACAATACCAAGAACAACAATAGCAATGGTGCCAAACCAGGAATCAATTGGTTCAACGTGTCTTGCAACGTCGTAATCTTGTAAGCACCCAAAGTTTGACCACCTTGGATTTGTTGTACGATTTCGATCAACTTTGATACTGAAACGTGTCCGTCGTTGATTTGTGAAGCCAAGCTTCCCATATCAACACCAGCACCGTCTTGTACCTTAACCTTTGAAACAACCAATGGGAAGTTCATCGTCGTCCAACGAGGAACCAGCACACCCATGATAAACATACCAAGGATTGATGCACCCATCGTAATCTTTTGCATGGCACCACCGGCCAAGTTTTGCGTGATGTTAGTTCCTTGCTTGTAACCAAGGTCTTGTGTGTACCACAAGAATCCCATACGCAAGACGTTCCAAACAACGAAGAAGATGATTGGTCCCATGATTGAACCACCTTGCGCCATACCAGCTGCAAAGGCTCCAAGCACTGGACGAACAGTTCCCCACCAGATTGGGTCACCGACACCGGCCAAAGGTCCCATCATTCCGACCTTAACACCTTGAATCGTTTCGTCATCGATATCAGCACCGTTTGCACGTTGCTCTTCCAAAGCCATTTCAACACCCAAGATTGGTGAAGCTACGTATGGGTGTGTGTTGAAGAATTCCAAGTGACGCTTCAAAGCTGCGGCACGATCTTCCTTTGATGAGTACAACTTCTTGATTGCAGGAATCATGGCGAATGCCCAACCAACGTTTTGCATACGCTCGTAGTTCCATGAACCTTGCAAGAAGAATGAACGCCACCAAGTTGCACGAAGTTCCTTCTTAGTCAAGTGAACTTCATTCTTTACTAATTCAGACATGATGTTATTCCCCCTGCTCCTAGTAGTTGTTCAAAATGGCATCGACTGGGTCGCCACCATTTCCGCCGGCAGAACCGCCGCCGTTTGATCCACCACCGTTACCGCCGTTAAACTTTGGTGACAATTGTAGGTAAATCAATGCAAGTACCAATCCGATGATACCCATTGCAATCAAGTTCAATTCTGTAACAGCTGATAGGGCAAATCCCAAGAAGAAGAATGGCCACAACTCAGCAGTTGCCATCATGTTAATAACCATGGCATAACCAACAACCACGATAAATCCACCGGCAACGGCCAATCCCTTAGTAATCACTTCTGGGATAGCGTTCAAAGCGGCGTTAACAGGTCCGGCACCAACGGCCATAACGATTGCCGTTGGGATAGCGATACGCAATCCTTGGAAGACCAAAGCCAACCAGTGGACACGCTCAACACCTGCGATGTTACCCTTTTCAGCTTCGCGGTCAGCGACGTGAGCCAAGGCAACCGTAATCGTACGAACACCGATCGTCAAGATTTGTCCGGCAACGGCCAAAGGAATAGCGATGGCCATACCAGTCTTGATGTCAACTTGTGCAGGTCCAGTAACCAAGTAAGCTGAAACAACTGATGCCAAAGCGGCATCGGGTGCGATAGCGGCTCCGATGTTCATCCATCCCAAAGCCAACATTTGCAACGTTCCACCAAGGATAACACCTTCCATTAGGTGACCAGTTGCCAATCCAATCAACGTTGCAGCGACCAGTGGTTGGTGGAATTGGAACTCGTCCAAAATTCCTTCAACACCGGCCAAGAATGCGATTAGAATTACGAAAAACGCTGAAATCATGCGTTCATCCTCCCAAATAATTTCTTAGCAATAATATAGTAGTTATTCAATTGTGATTACTTCAACAAGTCGAAGATATCCTTGCTTTGATCACTTGGCACCTTTCGAACATCGAAAGTGATACCTTGGTCACGCAAGTACTCCAACGTCTTCACGTCTTCGTCGTCAACGGCAACGGCGTTCGTTACCATGCGCTTACCTTCTGAGTGAGACATTGAACCGATGTTAACCTTGTCCAACTTAACGCCACCCTTAACCGCTGCAGCGACATCTTGAGGTGTTTCAAACAACAACAAGGCCTTAACTGAGGCGAAACGTGGGTCATCCCAAACATCAACCAACTTTTGAATTGGCACAACGTTAACCTTTACACCAACTGGTGCAGCTTGTACCAACAATGTCTTACGCAACTCATCCTTCGCAACACCGTCTGAAACAACGATAATACGGTTTGGTTGTACTGACTTCGTCCAAGCCGTTGCAACTTGTCCGTGCAACAAACGTGAATCAATACGAGCCAAGCGAACGTCAATTTGGCGCTCACCAGAGTGCTTTACTTCATTAATATCCCCCGCAGCTACCGCTGGTGCTGCTTCATCTGATGAAGTAGCTTCAGTAGCTGGTGTTGCCTCTTCCGTTTCAGGAATTGACTTCACACCTTCCTTGGCAACTGGTACCAAGTAGTGTGCAATTTCGGCAGCCGTTTCCATTGAGAAACGAGCACCATATGCTTCTACCAACATTGGTAGGTTCAAACCTGACACAATCGCCATGCGATCTTCGTGTTGTGCTTGAATACGAGTTGCCGCGTTAAACGGTGACCCGCCCCACAAATCCACAAGGAACAAAACTTGTCCCTCTGGCTCAAACGTTGCCAACGCATCGTCATACTTCTTCATCAAGTCCTCTGGACCTTCGTTTGGCATAAACGTTACAACTTGTACGTTCTCTTGCTCCCCGAAGATCATTTGACCTGATTGACGGATGCCGGCAGCGAACTCGCCGTGACTAGCAATAATGAAATTCACCATAATTGCCACGCTCCTTAAATTTATTAATCCCTTAGGTACAAAACAAATTGTACCCTACATATGTTCATATGTAAACGCTTTCAGGGAAATACGTTACAATTTTATGAATTTTCCTGTAAAACGCATAATATCGATATTAAATATTTACTGTGTTTTATTTATGAAAAAAGTCTTGTTTTTGTTTAGCTTGTATAACCAGCGCGCTTTAGCACCAATCCATGTTCAGGCGTACGCGCATTTACAACAATTTCTTCAACTGCAAAGATGTGAGCCAGTTGCTCATCCGTAAAGATGCCAGATGCAATCGCGCACTCACGCAATGGACGGTTCGTCTTAAGCGATTCCTTCGCCAACTCGGCTGCTTGCTTGTACCCAACCATGTTCGCCATCGCTGTTGCAAACGATGCCGACAAATCAATGTCTTTGGCCAAGCGTTCTTCATTGTGAGTAATACCAGCAATGGCATATTCACGGAACGTTTTCATGGCCGACGTCAAATGCGTGATTGATGCAAACATACGATAGAACAAAACTGGCTCAAACGCATTCAATTCCAATTGTCCTGCTTCAACAGCCGCCGTAATCGTGGCATCATTGCCAATCACTTCAAAGGCAACCTGATTAACAACTTCTGGAATAACTGGGTTAACCTTTCCTGGCATGATTGAACTTCCCGCCTGACGCGCAGGCAAGTTAATTTCGCTCAAGCCTGATCGTGGGCCAGAACTTAGCAAACGCAAATCATTACTCATCTTTGATAGGTTAACCGCTAGCGTCTTCAAAGCACCTGATAACGTCGTAAACACATCCAAGTTTTGCGTAGCATCAAACAAGTCGACGGCTTGGAATAATTCTAAGCCAGTCACGGTTTCCAGCTTTGGAATAACGTGTACTTGGTAGTGGTATGACACATTAATGCCTGAACCAATTGCTGAGCCACCCAAGTTCAGAGTATGCAAGGCAGCTTCCGCATCTTGCAAACGACGCAAATCACGACGTAATGGCTTCAAATAGGCGTGGAATGAATTTCCAAGCGTCATCGGTACCGCGTCCTGTAGTTGCGTACGTCCCATTTTGTAGACGCGGGCAAATTCGTCAGCCTTCGCCCCCAGCGTAGAAATTAAAGCTTCCAACTCATCAAACAGTGGTGCCATCAAACGAATCATGGCTAACTTACCAGCTGATGGGTAAACGTCATTTGTACTCTGACCACGGTTAACGTGATCGTTTGGATTAATACGGGCGTAATTTCCCTTTTCATCCCCTAACAATTCCAACGCCAGATTAGCCACAACTTCATTCACATTCATGTTCATACTTGTGCCAGCACCTCCTTGAATTGGATCAAGAGGGAACATCGTGTAGTCGATTGGTTGCTGCAAAAGTTGCTTAGTCGCTGCCACAATGGCGTCAGCTGTTTCAATTGGCAAGTCGCCAGCTGCCGCATTAACCAACGCGGCAGCTTCCTTGATTTCAATCAGTCCGCGAATTAATTCCGGGTTAACCAGTTCCCCTGTAATTGGAAAATTCTCAACGGCACGCTGTGTGTGCACCCCGTAATATGCCGTTGCTGGTACTGAAACTGTTCCTAAAGAATCGCTCTCGTGTCTCATCTTATTTAGTCACCTCTTTAATAAATTTTGACTAGTGTACCGTGTATTTATGCCCAAAGTATGTCTTTTTGTTAGGCTTCCTAACATCCAGTAACCGTTAAACGTTTTACGAAATCATGTTTTGGCGATGATGATATAATGAAGGGACTTCTTTCAAGGAGATTTAAATATGAAACAAACCTTTCGGTGGTGGCAAAATCTTTTTGTCGAATACACACTTTTATTTGTATTAACCGCTGGGGCTATTTTTTTGCCCTACTACTTAACCGGAACGTCGCTTGTCTGGCAATCAGATGGGATTGCACAACACTTTCCGGCTTTGGTGCAATGGCAAGGCGATTTGAAAAACTTGCTATTCAATCATGAATGGCCGAACGCCTGGCAATGGCAAGTCGGACTTGGCGCGGATTACCTCCAAACGTTTGCTTATTACACGATGGGTGATATTTTCACGTACGGGGTTGCCTTAGTCAGCAAAGCGCATGTGCTGGCCTATTACAACTTAAGTATTGTCATCCGGCTCTTTTTAGCTGGTTTAAGTTTTATTGTCACGGCACGCCATTTCGTGCCCAAACAGCAAAATTGGCAATATCTAATCGGGACTTTCGGTTATATCTTTTTCGGATATACCGCCTTTGCTGTCTTTGAACATCCGTTCTTTTTAAACCCATTAATTATTTTCCCATTGCTGATTTTGACGTTGCATCGCGCATTGCGCAAACACCGCTATGGCTGGTTCACTGTATTAGTTGCGTGGACGTTATGGAATAATTTTTATTTTGCCTTTATGATGGCCATCGGTGCTATTGTCTTTTGGTTGGGCTATCAATGGCTTAATCAGAATTGGTTGAATTGGCGCAAACACTTAGCTTTGTTAGCCAATGCTATCATTGGTGCATTATTACCTATGATTTTATTCTTTCCAAGCATCATGGCAGTCCTACAGTCCGCTCGTTCTGGTAAGTCATTAGCTAACGGACTAACGGTCTACCCCGCCTATTACTACTTAGGCTTACCGGGTAACTTGATCGGTAATTTAACGACACCTGACTTTTGGTTGACTGGTGGCTTTAGCGCCCTCAGTGTCATGGCAATTATTTTTAGCATTCGTCGGTGGCGAGCATACAAGCCATATGCTGGTATTTGGCTAATCAGTTTCATCGGAGTTTTACTACCCGTTTTCGCTGGTCTTTTGAATGGTGGTTCGTCCCCTTCCAACCGTTGGATTTTCATGTTGGCGTTACCAATTAGCCTGATGACCATCGTTATGCTTGGCCAGTTAAAACAACTTACCGCTCGTGATTATCTAGCATTTTCACTAGTTGGACTCTTATCAACCGCTTCACTGTTTATCATGAGTAGTTTCAATCTGAACATGCGTTTTGGGCTAGTCATTGCTTGGTTCTTCGGCACGGTCGCTGTGTTGTGGTTCACACAACATCACCTATCACGCCCAAAGCTCGCTTGGCTGTTAGTTGGGCTAACGTTATTCAACGTTGTGTTAATTACGAGTCGTAACCACACTGATAACACCAACCCAAATCAAAGTGACATGTTATCTACTCAGTCGGTGAAAAAGCTTTTGGCCAATCAAAAAAACTACGAACCAACCTCAAACAAGTTCGAACGTAGTTTTGTCGATAACCAGCTTAGCAACGCAACCGGTATTGCGCCGGCAACTAATCTACCTATCCTAAGCCATGTTAATAACGTTGAAAGTTACTGGTCACTCCAAAACGGTGCAGTTGGTAACCTAATGACAGCGTTGGAAGTTGCCCCATCAAATCCCAATGATGTAACGGGTAATCTCGATAATCGCGATGTCTTAAGCAACGTTTTGGGTATTAACCAGCGTTTTCAAAACCCTGACACACTGACGCCAGCTTCGTATGAAGAACAGTCAGATGTCATGGTCAATGGTCAAAATGTTTTAACGTCACAGAATGCGTATCCGTTGGTATATTTACCAAAATATACCATTGCGCAACGTGACTTTAACCAACTATCTGCAACAAAAAAAGAAGCTACGTTAGCCGATAGTGTCGTTGTACCAAGTGTGACATCAGGCGAAACTTCAGCCTTTGCTAAAAAGGTGACAACAGCTAAGGTTCGTACCGACCAAACAAAACCGGCGAAGAACAGCGTACATTTCCGTTATACAACCCATGCGTCATTGTTGCCCGATGGTATCTTCTTACCAGCTGATAAGGCACTTAAGGGGACGGAATTGCATTTAACCTTGTCACATATCACGTACCACCCTGCGTCGTTAACAGATCAACATAACCAGGCTTTGGCACAGTACGAATATGATTATGAGCAAGCGAGTCGTAACCCGCAAAACGAGCCTGATTTACGTCACAATACGGCTGCCTACTCATGGAACTGGTACCAACATAATATCAAGAATGCTGGTAATGAAATCGGTGGTTATACGATTGCCGCTGGTTATGCGGATCGTGAAATGAGTACAACACAAACCGGTCAAACGAACCTGTCCTTCTTTAACCCACGTCAAAGCGTCACGTTGAATCTGGGGCAGGCAACGAAAACTAGTCAGGAACAATTCATCCCGCTAACCTTCTCGCGACCTGGCACATATGAGTTCGATGTCTCAATTGAGGCCATTCCTACTGATAAGCGCTTTACTAAGGTTGCTAAGGCAACACAAGCAACCGCTCCACGTGTTCATCTAACTGATGATGCAGTCACAACAAAGGTGTCAGTAAAGACGCCTCGTGTATTGGCAACGACCATTCCGTACAGTTCAGGTTGGTCAGCCAAGGGTTACGACCTTCAGAAAATCAATAATGGTTTCATTGGTATTCCCCTACACAGTGGTCAAAACAACATTCAATTAACGTACGAGACACCAGGTTTAATCATTGGTCGTTGGCTAAGTTTAATCGGTATCGTTCTATTTGTGCTAACAACATTCATACAACGTTATCGGAAATAAAGCAGACTGGGAATGTCGGTGGTCTTAGACCTTCGACGTGACCAAAGACGCACCTGATAAAAAAAGAGATTAACACCTACGCCTTTAAACAGCGTAAAGTGTTAATCTCTTTTTTTAAGCAAATTTTCCTGACTCATCAGCCAGTAACAATTCACGTTCACTCTTTTCTTTAGCACCCAAATCAGCCATCCACTCGGCTGGGAAATCTGGATCAGCAAACGTCATGATAACTGCCACTAAGGCTGCAATCGTATCCGTATCATCACCTAGTGCAGCTGCTGTTTGAACAGCTTCCGCAAAGCTCGTGGTGTGTAATAAGGTCCACAGAACCGCTTGCAACGTATCCACAACATATCCTGAACTAGGCACCTCATCTCGCGTCATAGCCTTAAGACGCGAGATGATATCCGCTGATGATTGCTCATCAGTAATGGCAAGCCAGCCTAGTTCTTCTGTTTCAAGTGCTGCCGTTTCCATCGCCGTGCGGTTAGAACGGCGAATCGCCATGTCTAGAGCACGTTCCACGTTTTGTACGCGTGGCATCATGCGTAGGAAATAGATAAAGAACCGTGATGCCAAACGAGAACGACGGTGACCATGCGTTAGTCCTGTCAACTCATCACTAATTTCTTCGATTGTGCGATCAGAATCAAACTCATAAAAAGCGACTGGCCAAACACGCATCAAAGCACCATTACCATTGTTCAGCTCATCCTCTGGACGGAAGTAACCCGTATCACCAGTCTCTTCGTATGACTTAATTGCGGCTGACGTACCATTACCGACGTCAAACACTTCACCATAGGGCGTAAATGCGCCATTCTCCAGGTAGTCAACAAAGTTCCCCATCACCGTCTTTAAATCAAAGGGTTCAAACAAAGCATTAATAGTTGCTAGCGTTAAGCTAGTATCATCACTCCACGTACCTTTTGGTTGTGAATGCGTTTGATATCCCACCATTTCTGATGATACTTCATAAGTATCACGGTCTTTAAATTCATAAGGGACGCCAAATGCATCACCCATCGCGAAGGCATACATCGCTTGTCTTAAGTATGTTGCTTTCATAAGCTGCTCCTCTAATTAAACACGATCCATTGCAAACCAGTCAGCAATGCTCATCCATTCACCCGTAGACTTGGCTTGAATTTGATAGTCAGTAATATCATATAGGGTCTTACGATCACCCTTTAGTGGTGACCAATACGTCTCGTCAGCACGGCGAATAACATCCCAATAGTTATAAACCTCTTCAGTCCCTGCTTCATCCCGGACATGAAAGCCATCAGCTAAATTGAAACTCTTCTCACCGACTTGAGGACCACCGACACCTAAATCAACGAGTAATTGTTGATATGATTCATTTGTAATTGGTTCGTTAGCCATATCTTATCCCTCACTTGTTCTATGCTAAGTTCATTTTACAACAGAAGTTGCGTGCTGACAGTACAAAAAAAAGAGGCTTAGGCGAACCTAAACCTCTAATGATCGGGACGACAGGATTCGAACCTGCGACCCCCTGGTCCCAAACCAGGTGCTCTACCAAGCTGAGCTACGTCCCGATATTGATTTGTTCAAAATAAAAAGCCCGTTTCCGGACGTTTCATTTTGAA
>JQAY01000011.1:0-310 GCA_001436895.1 Weissella confusa | reverse complement strand
CCCTTGCGGGAACTGGATTTTGAGTCCAGCGCGTCTGCCTATTCCGCCACAACGGCAATTTATTAAACATTACGTCAGGGCGGTAGATGGGAATCGAACCCACGCATGTCGGTACCACAAACCGATGTGTTAACCACTTCACCACTACCGCCATGGCAGGGGTAGAGGGAATCGAACCCCCACCAACGGTTTTGGAGACCGTCGTTCTACCGTTAAACTATACCCCTAAAATGGAGACGTAATATTTAATTATACGGTCACAACGGGATTCGAACCCGTGATCTTTCGCGTGACAGGCGAACGTCCTAAC
>JQAY01000010.1:7046-91983 GCA_001436895.1 Weissella confusa | reverse complement strand
AGAACATAAGAAAACCCCATGAGTTAGATTTACTCCAACTCATGGGGTTCAGTTCACATTAACGATTTAACGACGTTAATGCCAGCTTTTTTAATTTATTTTCATCACTAAAACGCCTGTATGACGCGGTTTTACTGCGGGCACTCTAAATAATTAGCACTCTAACGAAGAGAGTGCTAGAAAATACTTGCAATGGTTTTGTAATAGTTGTACAATTAGATTACAAGGTTGAGGGATGGCCGTGGGGGCCTCCTCATTACAACCGAGTTTAACAATTGAATATTGGGGGATTGTAAATAAAATGGCAAACTTTAATGATTTTAACAACATGGATGATATCTTTAACCAAATGATGGGACGCATGGGTGGTTTCAACTCAGAGAATTCTCGTTATTTGATCAACGGACGCGAAGTAACGCCTGAAGAATTCGCAGAATACCGTCGTACGGGTCAACTACCTAACAGTGCTAACCAAGACTTGCCAGAAGTCGAGGCAAATGGTCAAGCACCAAAGAAGGATGGCATTCTAGCCAAGCTTGGTCGTAACTTGACGCAAGAGGCCCGTGAAGGTTTGTTGGATCCAGTTATCGGTCGTAACAAGGAAATTCAAGAGACGGCCGAAATTTTGAGCCGTCGTACAAAGAACAACCCAGTCCTCGTTGGAGACGCTGGTGTTGGTAAGACGGCGGTTGTCGAAGGTTTGGCGCAAGCAATTGTGGCTGGTGATGTACCCGCTTCAATTCGTAACAAGGAAGTTATCTCAATTGATCTTTCAAGCATCGAAGCCGGTACACAATACCGTGGTTCATTCGAAGAGAACGTGCAAAACTTGATTAAGGAAGTCAAGGAAGCCGGCAATGTCATCATCTTCTTCGATGAGATTCACCAAATCCTTGGTACCGGTGCCATGGGTGGTGACTCAGGATCAAAGGGCTTGGCAGATATTTTGAAGCCCGCTTTGAGTCGTGGTGAGTTCACGGTTATCGGTGCAACGACACAAGATGAGTACCGTAACACGATTTTGAAGAACGCTGCTTTGGCACGTCGTTTCAATGAGGTAACGGTGAACGCACCTTCACCAGAGGATGCCTTTAACATCTTGCTTGGTTTGCGTGACTTGTACGCGCAACACCACAACGTTGAATTGCCTGACAATGTTTTGAAGGCAGCGGTTGATTACTCAATCCAATACATTCCACAACGTTCTTTGCCTGATAAGGCCATCGACTTGTTGGATATGACGGCGGCTCACTTGGCAGCTAAGAATCCTGTCACTGACGTTGTGTCATTGGAAGAGCAAATCAAGCGCGAGCGTGAAGCGCAACAACTAGCTGCTGATAAGGAGGATTACGAGTCAGCTGCCCAACACAAGGTTAAGATTGACGAATTGCAAAAGCAAATCGACGACGCCGGCGAGGCTAAGAAGGTAACGGCTACGGTTAACGACGTGGCTGAATCTGTTGAGCGTTTGACTGGTGTGCCAGTTGCACAAATGGGTGCCTCAGACATTGAACGTTTGAAGGGTATTAACGAGCGTTTGCGTGGTAAGGTCATTGGTCAAGACGATGCCGTTGAAGCCGTATCACGTGCCATCCGTCGTAACCGTGCCGGCTTCGATGAAGGCAACCGTCCAATTGGTAGCTTCTTGTTCGTCGGACCTACTGGAACAGGTAAGACTGAGTTGGCAAAGCAATTGGCTTTGGATATGTTTGGGTCAAAGGATCACGTTATCCGTTTGGACATGTCAGAATACTCAGATTTGACGGCCGTTTCAAAGTTGATCGGTGCAACTGCTGGATACGTCGGCTACGATGATAACAGCAATACGTTGACTGAGCGTGTTCGTCGCCAACCATACGCTATCGTCTTGCTAGATGAGATTGAAAAGGCGAACCCACAAGTTTTGACCTTGTTGTTGCAAGTGATGGACGATGGTCGTTTGACTGACGGACAAGGAAACACGGTTAACTTCAAGAACACTGTTGTCATTGCAACGTCAAACGCCGGCTTTGGTAACGAAGCTTTGATGGGCGATGATGCTAAGGACAAGGAATTGATGGAGAAGTTGGCACCATACTTCCGTCCAGAATTCTTGAACCGTTTCAATGCTATCGTCGAGTTCTCACATTTGACTAAGGAAGACTTGAACCAAATCGTTGACTTGATGTTGAACGATGTTAACGATACATTGGCTAAGAAGGACATTGTGTTGACGGTTACGCCTGCAGCCAAGGCTTGGTTGATCGATGAAGGCTACGACGAGGCCATGGGAGCACGTCCATTGCGTCGTGTTATCGAGCAACAAATCCGTGACAACGTGACCGACTTCTACTTGGATCACTTGGACGCTAAGAACTTGCAAGCAGACCTTGTTGACAACAAGATTGTTATTTCAGAAATCTAAAAATTTAAGTCACTAAAAAGGGCCTGTAAACAGCAGTTTACAGGCCCTTTATTTTGGTCGGTGTTTGAAAAGGGTGTAAACTTTAATATGTAAGATTATTGAGATAGGGTGGATAACATGTTAGAGAAACAAGTATTTAGCAAGCTTTTGTCAAAAGCTTTTGATGTGCCCGTTATGGTGACATATTGGGATGGTAAGTCAGAAAATTACGGGGACGGCTTGCCAAAAATTCACATCAAGTTGAATGAGAAACCAAACATGAAGTCCTTAGCCAAGATGCCAACATTGACACTCGCTGAGGCGTACATGAATCGTGGCATTGAAATTGAAGGCAGCATTCAAGAATTGATTGCTTCCGCCTACCGTCAATCCGGTAGTTTTTTGACTGATCAAAGCGGTTTCAAGGGCACGTTGACGAAAATGCTCCATGGCCACGATAAGAATGAATCTAAAGAAGACATTCACAGTCACTATGATATTGGTAATGACTTCTATAAGGAGTGGTTGGACCCATCAATGACTTATTCTGCGGCGTACTGGCCAAAGGATGGGATGACATTGGAAGAAGCTCAGATGGCTAAGGTTCACCATATTTTAGACAAGTTGCACAGTGAACCAGGTAAGAAGCTATTGGATATCGGTTCTGGATGGGGAACGTTAATTATCACGGCTGCCCAAGAATACGGTCTTGAAACATACGGCGTAACGTTGTCAGAAGAACAATATGCCTTTACGAACCAACGCATTCAAGAACTAGGCCTACAAGATAAGGTCCACGTTATGTTGCGCGATTACCGTGATGTGGATATGACCTTTGACTACATCACTTCAGTTGGGATGTTTGAACACGTTGGTAAGGAAAACTTGGGCGAGTACTTTAAGGACGTCGCGAACTATCTCGTACCAAATGGTCGTGCGTTGATTCACGGTATCACTGGTCAACACTACGGTGCCGGTGTTGATCCATTTATCCAAAAGTACATTTTCCCTGGTGGTTACATTCCAAACATCGCCGAGAACGTCACACACATTATGGAAGCCGGTATGCAGTTGGACGATATCGAACCATTGCGTCGACACTACCAAAAGACGTTGGAAACTTGGACTGAGAATTACCACGCCGTATACGACAAAACAGTTGCCGAGCGTGGCGAAGCATTCGCCCGTGCTTGGGACTTATACCTACAAGGTAGTGCTGCTTCATTTGAATCAGGAAACATTGACGTTATCCAGTTCCTAATGACTAAGGGCGCTGCCGGCCAAGGGTTGCCAATGAGCCGAGCTTACATGACAGCCCGCGAAAATTAAAAATCTTTAAGCGTTTGCGACATTTTTTGTCGCGAACGCTTTTTTACAATTGTGTAACAAAAACGCTTTCATAAAACGATATCATTTCACTTACCCAAAGTAACCTTTATGCTAGTCAAGCAAGAGATCGAAAAGGCGACTGCAGACGCCAAATTAGAGACACAAGGTGAGTGAGACATAATGAAGTTTATTAAAGGACTAGCCGGTATTATTACGGCTACAGCATTGCTAGTTAATACAACCATCGTTGATGCAGCCACATGGGCATACAGCAATCTAAACGCATCAGAAACGGTTGTTGCGTATTCAGCTGATTATCCAGCGCAAACTGCAGCTGCAGCAGCTTATTGGAACAGCCTCGCAGGAACAACCGTCGTTGCCGTTACGAATAATCAGGCTGATGCAACGGTCACAATCGAAAAGAAGGATACCCCAGCTGGAGACGCCGATCCAAACGTGGCGCTAACTTATGCACCAAATGGGATTACTGATATTTATCCGTCACGCATCGCTTCACAAGGCGTTGATTTACAAACCGTCATTACCCACGAATTAGGTCACTCTTTGGGATTGGACCACGATGCTGGTTCAACTTTGATGGCGCCAGCCGGTGGTCAATTGGGTGGGCAAGCACATGATTATCAAGCTTTGAAGGCAGACTTAGCCAGCCACGGTCGTCAATTAGATAACCCAGCTTACGAGGCAACGAATTCAGGTGCATCAAGTCAAGCCAGCTCATCTGTAACGACCCCAGCATCAAGTCAAAAAGCGACGTCAACTGAAACAGCAGCCGTTTCGGAGCAAAAGCAACCTGATACGGACACATCAACCAGTGCGGATGCTGGAACGTCAAGTCAAATTGCTGGTTCAGCTACGGTGACCCGCGATGCAACGTCCGTCAAGGCATCCCCAACCACAGCGACTGTTGAATCATTGCCAGAGCAAACAAAAACAACTGGCCAAAGTGGCCGCCTGCAACAAGAAGTGAAGGTCGTTATTCACAAAGTTTCAGATGCCCTAGCAACCAAGTAATTCATATTTTTAAAACTCCCAGATGGCAACATTGGGAGTTTTTTTCATTGACTTTTCAGTTTGATAACAAAAACGCTTACATAAAACTATTGGCTTTAACTTACAATTGGTAAGGCGTAACTTATACAGTGAGTTAAAAATGGTAGGGATATGAATCATGAATTTTTCAAAAGGACTGCTCGGTGTGGCAGTTACCGCTGCACTTTTAGCGGACACACCATCAGCTCATGCGGTTACATGGGCAACAAGTAATTTGAACAGCAGTAACATGGTCGTGGCTTATTCGCCCGACTATCCAAACCAGGTCGCTAACGCAGCAGCTTACTGGAATAACTTGGCTGGCACAACTGTGGTTGGTGTCACAACCGATCCAAGTGCCGCTTCAGTAACAATCAAGGATGTACCTGTGCCAGATGGTGACAACACACCTAATTTGGCATTGACCTTTGCACCAACTGGCGAAACTGATATTTATCAGCAACGCATTACTGAGCAAGGGGCAGATTTGCAAACGGTTATCACGCACGAACTGGGTCACTCATTGGGGTTGGATCATGACCCAGCTTCAACCTTGATGGCACCATCAAACGGTCATCTTGGTGGGCAAGCGCATGATTACCAGGCGCTGAAGGCAGACTTGGCCAGTCATGGTCGTGAAATCGACAATCCGGCATTTGATGGTCAACAGACATCACAAGCTGCTAGCTCAGCTGCACCAGCAAGTAGCGCTGCTAGCGCCTCACCTGAAGCAAGTACCGCGTCGTCAGCATCCGAAACATCATCACATACGACGACGAGTCAAACAGCTCGTGCAACACGTGATGAAGCTAGTACACAAGCAAAGCAACTTGCAACAGTTGAAACGACACCCGATCAACCTAAGACGTTTGATGCCAAGGTATCAACAATAGCGCATAATACCACGAAGCGTATTGTCGAAGGCGCTATGGTTGTTGTCGGTGCCGTCGCAGGTCTTTTCACAGCAATGGCCCGTTATTCACGTACGCACATCGATTAATATAGATATCAGACTTTCCATTTGTTCAAGTGGGAAGTCTTTTTCTTTTGCTGATTAATTAGTCAATCCACATTTGTATACTTGTGTATAGTAAGTTTGCTGAACTGCAACAAATACAGGAGGGACAAATGTTTTTAGCAATTAGAGAGATTAAAAAAGAAAAACTACGGTACGGCTTGATTCTGACAGTCGTCGTCTTAATCAGTTATTTGATTTTCATTTTAAGTGCCCTGGCACTTGGGCTGGCGACAGCTAACACCGCTGCGGTGGACAGCTGGCAGTCTAAGTCCTTTGTAATGACCAAAGACGCAAATGGCAATGCCGGACAGTCATTACTGACAACGAAACAGGTTGATCAGTTAAGTGGCGAAAAAACCGCAACACTTGGCATTACACCAGTTAATATGAAAGTTGGCGGAAAACGTGAATCCGCCCAATTCGTTGGGATGAATAACGACGAGTACATCGCTAAAAACCTACAATTAACCAAGGGGCACTTGCCAAAGGCAGCTAACGAAGTCGTCCTCGCTGACTCAGTTGATAAGGATATTTACGGTATGGGGGATAAAATTTCGATTGGGTTATCTGATACGAAATATAAAATCGTGGGTTATGTGAAAAATGCCACGTATAATACCGCACCTGTTATTTATGGTGAGTTAGCGCAATGGCGTGTCATTAAGGGCGTGTCAGATCAATTCCAAGGTAGCGTCGTTGCTTCAAAAACGTCACAATCGGTCGATGACAAAGCATTAAAGACTTATTCATACCAAGCCTTTATCAATAAATTGCCAGGTTATACACCGCAAAAAGCGACGTTTGGTCTCATGATTGGCTTCCTGATTGTCATTTCATTGATTGTGATTACAATCTTCCTCTACATTCTAACGGTTCAAAAATTGCCTAACTTGGCAGTTTTGCGTGCACAAGGCATTCCAAATCGTTTCTTGGCCCAAAATACGTTATTTGAGACGTTCTTTATTATGGCAACTGGTATCGTCGTTGGGGCCGTACTATCGGCATTAACTGAATTTGGGATTCCGGATAGCGTACCAATGGCATTTGATTGGGGATTGATGGGACTCATTGCGGCCGGATTGATGGTAACCGGCTTACTGGGTGCAATCATTCCGATTCGTGTGATTAGTAAGATTGATCCGGTATCAGTAATTGGAGGTTAAAAAGATGCGTGAAGAAAAACTAGCCCTTGAACACGTGACGAAACAATTTGGTCAGAAAACCAATTTAGTTACGGCACTTGAAGACGTCAGTTTAGCGTTTAAAGCTGGTGAGGTGTCGCTTATCATTGGGCCTTCAGGATCTGGTAAAAGTACCTTGCTAACCATTTTAGGTGGGTTACAGACACCAACAGACGGCTCAGTTCGTTTGAATGGTCACGATATCAGTGATTTGAGTACCAAAGAAGCCGAAAAAATACGACTTGAACAAATCGGGTTCGTCTTACAGGCATACAATCTCGTGCCATATTTAACCGTAGCGGACCAATTCAAACTTGTAGACCAGGTGAAGCCTAACAATAACCTCAGTCAAGATGCCTTTGACAAAATTATTGAAACGCTAGGCATTCAAAAATTATTAAACAAATACCCCGGCGAATTGTCTGGCGGGCAACAACAACGCGTTGCGATTGCCCGAGCATTGTATACAGACCCGGCAATCATCCTAGCCGATGAACCTACGGCGGCCTTGGATACGGCGCGTGTCAAAGAAGTTGGCCAACTTTTTGCCAATATTGCGCATGACGAGGAAAAAGCAGTCGTCATCGTCACTCACGATGATCGTCTGCGAGAGTTTTCTGATAACGTCTACAAAATTGTCGACGGAAAACTATCTAATACGGACTGATTAACACACTTTCTAGTTGCTTTTGGGTATACTGGAATAGTTAAACAGAATTAAAGTAAGGGAGGACCTCGTATGTTGAGGAATCCTTGGTTAAAAATCGTGCTAGCCATTGGCTTTGAAGATGGTTGGGTCGTCGGTCTAAAACACGCCAACCAATGGTGGGAATGGGGACTAACCCTAATTGCCTTAGGGTTATCATTTCTTTTGTTCATGACCGCTGTCGACAAGTTGCCCGTTGGTACCGTGTATGCCGTATTCGTCGGACTCGGTTCTGCTGCAACTGTCTTGACTGGTTGGCTAGTCTTTGGGGACAAGTTAGACCTACCAGAGTTGCTTTTCTTAGCCATCTTATTAGGTGGTGTAATTGGACTTAAGTTGATCACGGAGGAACACACATAATGGCATGGGTATTTCTTGTTCTCGCCGGTTTAATGGAAGTTTCTGGCGTTATCATGATTAACGAATGGCAACGACGTAAAGCTTGGTGGGCTGCAGCTGGTATGGCTATTGGCGGTGCGTTAAGCATTGGCTTGTTGGGTCTGGCTTTGCGTCAGATTCCAATGGGAACCGGTTATGCAATCTGGACAGGTATCGGTGCGGCCGGTGGCACTATCGTCGGCATGTATTTGTACAAAGAGTCTAAAGATTGGAAGCGCATTCTATTTATCACGATGATTATCGTCGGAGCAGTTGGCTTGAAGCTAACCACCGGTAAAGGATAGCGAGAGAAAGAGGGGAGCGCCCCTCTTTTTTTATTGTTGCTCATTTGCGTCATAACCGTTACGATTAAGAGATAGAAAAGACTTTGCTGAGCATCGATTTACTGGGGAGTAACGATTTTAGCAATTGATAGGGAATAATGTATGCGAACACGAGATGAGAATAAGATTCAAGCTTTAGAAAACGCAACGTTTGATTTAGTGGAAGAATCAGGAATTGCGAATTTAAGCATCAATAAACTAGCAAAACGCGCCGGCGTATCGGTTGCGACCACCTATATTTATTATGAAAACAAGGCTGATTTATTGGGCCAACTATTCAGTAAAGTACAAGAAAATTTAATCACGCAACTACCAATGCCAGATCAAACGCTCACGCCTCAAGATCAGTTTGCAACATTGATGCGTGATTACGCGGCTAATTTCGAGAAGCATCCAAAACAAGTTGCTTTCATGGCCACGATGGTCGCCAATCCTGAATTTTTGCCTGACGATATGCAAGGCGAAGGGTCATTGTTGAGTCCTGCTATGTTAACGGTTATCAAGCAAGCGTATCAGCAACAACTGCTAACCACTGCCAACGTGGATATCATCGTAGCCCAGGCCTTGCAGCCAATGCAATGGCTCATGCAGTCACGTCTGCGTAATAATCTGAGCGTTAGTGAAGATGAACTTAATACACTTATCCAACTTGCAACCCGTGCGTTGTTTAAGTAACTTTCAGCACCTCTGATGGCCCATCTGAGGTGCTTTTTTGCGTCATTTGCCAAAAACTTCTAAAGAACAAGCAGATAATATGCAATTCACTTACATTTTAGATACAATAGATGTGTTCCGTAGGTGAGAGACACGGAATACTGAAAATCGCATACACACCCTTTAGGAGGCAGAATCATGGCAAACTACGATTACGATGTGCTGTACATTGGATCAGGACACGGAACGTTTGATGGTGCAATTCCATTGGGAGCGAAAGGGAAAAAGGTTGGCGTTGTTGAACAAGATTTGGTCGGCGGTACCTGCCCAAATCGCGGTTGCAACGCGAAAATTGTCTTAGATTCACCAGTTGCAATGCAACGTCACTTGGAAGAAGTGCACGGTATTGTTAACGGCGAAACTAAAATTGATTGGGCTGAAAACCAAGCCCACAAGCATGAGGTGATTGATGGCTTGCCAGCATTCATCCAAGGTTTGATGGACTCAACTAATGTTGATGTTCTGTTTGGTCGTGGTACGTTGGCTGATGCCCACACGGTGATGGTGAACGGCGAAGCGAAGACTGCGGATAAGATTGTTATTTCAACTGGGCTTCGTCCACACCGTTTGACAATTCCTGGTTCAGACTTGGCACACGATTCAGAGGACTTTTTGAATTTGACTGACATGCCTGAACGACTAACAATCATTGGTGGTGGTTACATCGCTATGGAGTTCGCCACGATGGCAAATGCAGCCGGTTCAGATGTGACGGTCATTTTGCGTGGCAAGGAAGCATTGAAGGCTTATCACCAACCATTCGTTGAACAAATCATCGCTGATTTGGAAAAGCACGGTGTGACCTTTATTCGCGAAACTGCCGTTGAAGCAATTGTCCAAGGGGCAGAAGGCTTGGTTGTTCGTGGACAAGACTTGAACATCGAAACTGATTGGGTGCTTGACGCAACTGGTCGTGTACCAAATGTCGAGAATCTTGGTTTAGAAGAAGTGGGTGTTAATTACACACCGGCTGGTATCACGGTAGATGATTACCTGCGGACATCAGTATCAAATATCTATGCGTCTGGGGATGTGATTGATAAGGTGCAACCAAAGCTAACGCCAACGGCTGTCTTTGAATCACTCTACTTGATGCACACATTTGCCGGTGAAACGACTGAACCGATTGTTTATCCAGCAATCCCATCTGTTGTCTTCACATCACCACGTTTGGCTCAGGTGGGTGTCACCGTTGCTGAAGCGGAAGCTAATCCTGAGTTGTACACGATTGAAACGAACCACATTCCTGATGATTGGTACCGCCAAGTTGACAAGGAGACAATCGGCGACAATATCTTAATCTTCGACAAGGCTCACAAGTTAGTTGGTGCGACTGAAGTGTCAAACAAGGCCGACGATGTGATTAACACCTTGTTGCCAGCAATTGAATTTAAGTTTGGTCCTGCTGAAATTGAGCGAATGGTTTACCTTTTCCCATCAATTTCATCATCTGCATGGGGTCAATTGTAATAGTGCACGTATTAACACGAGATCTGGGGTCAGGTCTCGTGTTTTCATATTTTGGGCATAGTTTTATCGTAAACTAACGATGATTAACACACTTAGGAGCGACTCATGACAAAACCAGTTAAAATCGGAACGTTCATTATTCTGGTGAACTTTTTAATCTATATCGGGCTTGGTTTGCCAGATGCCATTATGGGTAGTGCTTGGCCGGCTGTCCGTCAAACATACCACGTGAACGTTGACTACGTTGGGTATTTGACAATGATTAGCCTGGCATTCTCCTTCATATCGACGTTGCTTTATCCTAGACTTGCAAAAGCAATGACGATGGCATCAATCATGCTCATGAGTATGGGATTTGTCATGATTGGTATTTTGCTGTTGCTATGGGGAGAGGCCACAATCCTGCTTATTTTAGCTTCTGTAGCGCTCGGCTTAGGACAAGGGGCAATTGATATCGCTGTAAACGACTACGCCGCCAAGCACTTTACAAGTGGCTTGATGAGCATTTTGCACGGCATGTATGGTGTCGGTGTCACGTTGAGTTCGCTTATCCTCGCCATTAGTCTATTGTTCCCAACTGGCTGGCGCATCGGTGTCCTAATCATTGGTGTCTTGCAACTGTTGATTATGCTGTTTGTTTATCAAACACGACAAGAATTTGCAGAAAAAGATAATGGTTCTGATACAGCAACTGAGACTGGTGGCAAATTAAGGGGAGCTGACTGGCTATTACCAATCTTCTATTTCTTCTATTCGGTTGAATTGGTTGTGGGTAAGTACTTATCTAGTTATGCAGTCGATCGCTTGAAACTATCTGACTCATTAGCAGCGAATGCCACCACACTATTTTGGGCCGGCTTAATGGTCGGCCGTTTCCTAACTGGGTTGACGACGAAATGGTTCTCAAACAAGCAATTGATTTTAGGGCATATCGTACTGACGTTCGGTGGGATGGTGCCGTATGAACGACACGATGATCAAACGGCCAAGTTGATGGTTAGTCGCAATCTAGCTTTTTGCCAAGCTGGGATGGTGGTCTTACCGCTAATCACTGGTTGGGTTTATCAAGCAGCGGGGGCAACAACCATGCCACTAATTGGCTTCATCTTGGTTGCGGTCATGTTAGGCTTGACTGTGAAAATTTTGAAATAACTAAAAAGACCTTGGAACCAAAATTCCGAGGTCTTTTTGATAGGTGATGTGACATGCACTAGTTTAGTAAAAGTGTTCTGCATGTTCGTTTGCGCACAGGCCACATCCCTAAGTATTTAATTACAACATCGTGATGATTTGCATCAAGATTGGCACAACAATCACGAATAGGACAGTAGACGTCGTCACAACGTTTGTTGCGTATTCAACGTCACCCTTAGCTTCACCGACCAAGATAGGCAACACAGCCAATCCAGGGGCAGCAGCTTGGATTATCAAAGTACCTTGCTCAACTGATGGAATGTCCATCGCACCCTTAAACATCATCATGATAACAATCATAACGGCAGGAGCGAAGACGAAACGACCAAGCAAAGCAACGATTGTGTCGCGATCGAAGTGGATTGACTTCAAACCAGCGTCAGCCAAGACAATACCAATGTAGATCAATGACAATGGCGTTACGACACCACCAACCATTGAGAACGTCTTATCAACCAACGTAGGCAAAGGCAAATCTAGCAACAACCATACCAAAGCCACGATAAATCCTAGCAATGGGGCAGGCAACAACTTCTTCCAGTTGAACTTCTTGTCAGCGACCTTAGGACCGTCGTTTTGGATGAAGAAGATACCGATGGCCCACGTTGAAACCGTGTTAGCCAAGTAGTAAACCAAGAAGAATGACAATGAGTGTTCACCAAACAATGCCAAGTTCAAAGGCAAACCAATGAAAATCGTGTTGGCATTAACGAACATGTTAATGAACGTTCCACGACGACCGGCAGGCACCTTCATAATCTTTGTCAAAAGCCAAGCTACTAGGTAACCAAAGGCAAAAGAAATAATCACAAAGATCAATGAACCAGAAAGTGAAATCAACTTTGAACGGGTCAAGTTGTCCAAAACACCAACGAAGATGTTCAAAGGCAACGCAACCTTCATGATCAAGAATTCGATATCGTGCTTGAATGAGTCTTGGAACTTACCACCGTTGCGGAGGAAGTAACCCAAAGCAATCACGAAGATAATCTCAACAACAGATGAGATTGAAGTTAGCAATGCAGACATTTCCCAAATATCTCCTATATTCGATTAGTATTCAGGCGTCCATTGAGCAGCCTTAACAGCAGCTTCAACGTCGTCAATTTCAACTTGATTCAATCCTTCAGCAATCGCTTGCTTAGCCACGGCAACCGCAACACGGAATGACATTTCTGACAAACGTGAAACAGGTGGCAAAACAGGGGCACCAGGTTGTGAGGCATCGACCATACCACCCAAAGCGTGGGCAGCAGCTGAAATCATACCATCTGACAAGACCTTAGCCTTGGCAACAATCGTACCCAATCCCAAACCAGGGTAAACCAACATGTTGTTAGCTTGTCCGATTTCGTACGTTACGCCGTTTGAAGCCGTAACAGGGTCAACAGGCACACCAGTTGCAACCAATGCCTTACCATCTGACCACTTGATCAAATCATCTGGCATTGCTTCGTGCAACTTCGTAGGGTTTGACAACGGGAAGATCTTTGGGTGATCCGTGTTGGCAACCATTGCTTCAACGACTTCCTTGGTAAATGAACCAGGGTTAGTTGATGTACCAACCAAAACCGTTGGCTTAACAGCCTTAACAACTGACAACAAGTCCGTCAACTCGTCAGCGTTCTCAAATTCTGAACGTGAACGGGCGAATGGCTTTTGCTCAGGCGTCAACGTTTCGTCATCGTCGAACAACAATCCTTGACGGTCAACCATGTAGAAGTGCTTGCGAGCTTCTTCTTCTGACAAACCTTGTTGCATAAACTCAGCCAAGACACGGTTAGCAATACCCGTACCAGCTGAACCACCACCGTACGTCAAGTACGTTTGTGACTTGATGTCTTCACCAGTAATAGCCAAGGCACCCAAAACAGCTGACGTTACAACGATTCCAGTACCTTGAATGTCATCGTTAAACGTTGGCCAGTCATTCTTGTACGTGTTCAAAATCTTCGTTGCCGTTGAACGACCGAAGTCTTCAAAGTGCAAGTACATCTCTGGGAACAATGATTGCGCCGTCTTAACAAACTTATCAATGAACTCGAAGTATTGGTCACCACGAACACGTTCGTGACGGTTTCCCAAGTATAGTGGGTCTTCCAACAATTCCTTGCGGTTCGTACCAGCATCAACAGAAACTGGCAAAACTGAAGCAGGGTCGATACCAGCGGCAGCCGTGTAAACCATCAACTTACCAACAGCGATATCAACACCTTGGACACCCCAGTCACCGATTCCCAAGATACCTTCAGCATCAGTGGCAACCAACAACTTAATGTCACGACCATCAGCAGCGTTCTTCAACGTGGCCTCGATGTTCTCTGGGTGGTTGATGTCCAAGAACGCAGCGTTTTGTGGGTTCACAAACAATGCTGAGTAGTTTTCAATCGTGTCTGCGATTGTTGGGTCGTAGACAACTGGCATGAACTCAGCAACGTGTTGATCTACCAAGTAGTAGAACAATGTGCGGTTCGTGTCGAACAACGTTGAAAGGAAAATACGCTTTTCAACGTCGTTAACCTTCGTTAGGTATTGGGCATAAGCTTGATCAGCTTGCTCTTGAATCGTTTGAACATGGGCTGGCAACATACCAGTCAAACCAAGTTCTGCACGCTCTTCCTCAGTAAAGGCAGTACCCTTATTCAAGAAGGGGTTGTTTAAAATTTCTTGTCCACGCATGGTGTAAACATCTCCCTTAAATCTATAAATAATTTCTTAACGGTGCCCAGTCTACTACCTATAAATTTTTATAGTCAAATTAAACAGATATGATAAAATTAATTTATATTAACGAAAGAAGGGGCGTCGCAATGAACTTTAAAGACTTGTCTTACTTCTCTGCCCTTGCGGAGTTAAAGCAGTTCACAGCTGTATCAGAGCAGTTTGGTGTCACACAGCCAACCATCACGTACGCAATCAAACGATTAGAAGAAGAATTCGACAGTGAATTGTTGGAGCGCCACGCTTCAAAGAAATCAGTTGAACTGACGCGTACTGGGGAACTAGTTTTGGAACTAGCCAAGCAAATCCAAAGTGAAATTGCGTTCACTAAGGAAGAAGTCCGTCTGCATTCCTTGAAAAAATTACGGTTTGGTTTACCGCCAATTATCGGAACTTACTATTTTATGCCGGTAACCCGTCAGTTAGCTAAACGTCATTTGCTGCCTAATTTCGAAGCGGTCGAAATGGGTAGTGCGGATTTAATGGCGCAAATCGCGGACGGTAAACTAAATTTTGGTTTAATCGCCTCGATTGATCAGGTTCACATTCCTGGCGTTATTGCCCAAAAGGTCGCATCCTTCCCATTTGTACTCGCAACAACAAACAAAGATTTACCTGATGAAATGTACTTTGAAGATGTTGCTGATGAAGATTTCATTCTATTAAACGAAGGCTTCATTCATAGTCGCGTGTTTAAAGAACTCACAAATAACACCGAAACGTTTCCACGCATTCTCTACACAACTTCAAACGTCGAGGCTTTGAAAGGGGTAGTGAAGGAAGGACTTGGGATGACATTAATTACGACGTTAGCCTTACAAGAAACTGATCGTGACATGCACTTTATCAAGTTATTAAATGACGACTTACCAACATTTGACATCTATCTGCTAGCCCGTGAAAGCGTCCATGTCAACGACGCCCGTGCTGACATCTTGCAGGTCATCCGCGAATACACTGATAAATAAGCGTTCATTCATTTAAAAATGTTCCCTTTTTGCAACACCCGCGCGCCGAAACTAGGTATGATAGCCATACGAATTAACGAAACAAGAGGCAAACAATATGTACGAGGGTAAAGTTATTTTGGTCGCCGGTGGAACCGGGGCCGTTGGTGAGGGAATCGTCAAGTATTTAGCAGAGAATGGCGCAACCGTACTAGTGCCATCACGTTCTGAAGAAAAAGCGTTGGATGCATTAGGGTTTGTTGATCAACCATTCCGTAAGAACGTGTTTTACTTGTTCGGTGATATTTCAAACGAAGATGACGCACAAAAGATGCACGATGTGATTGTTGATAACTTCGAACAACTAGACGGAATGGTGTCATCACTTGGTGGTTGGTGGCAAGGCGCTGCCTTGACTGACATTACTAAGGCTGAATGGGAAGAGTTGATGCAAGGTTTGTTGACGGCTCACTTTGTTGCCAGCAAGACCTTGATGCCTTTGCTCCGCCAAGGTGCAAACTACACGTTTATTAGTGGCGTTTCCGCAGAAGACGCTGCTTTCAGTAAGTTCTCAGGTCCAGTTGCCCCAGCTGGCGCAGCTGTTCTCATGATGAGTGAGCTTTACGCTGTTGAAATGGCCGGTCGATTTAACGTTAACTCATTGATTCTTGGCCCAGTTAACACTCGTGTTCGTCCATCTTTGTACCGCAAGGGTAGTTACGTGACGTCAAAGATGGTTGGTGAACTAATCGGTGCGTTGCACTTTGAGAACACTGAGTCAATGACTGGCCAACGTTTGCGTGTGCCTGACGTTGAAGCCGCTAACGAGTACTTGACCAAGTGGCGCGCTTAATATTAAAAATAAAACTCACATTAAAAAATGCCGGATGACTTGAATCATCCGGCATTTTTCAGTTACTTTTTAACTTTCACTTTCGCATTAACGCGTTGCGCTTGCTTAAAGTATTTGGTCATCACGTGACTAACAGTTCCCCAATAATAGAACAACAGTGAGCCAGCAATAATGACAATGAAATCAAATGGATAATGAATCCAATTTTGACCGTTAAATTCCTTCGATCCGATGTATGACATGATTGAGATAAAAATCAAATAGCCAATCATCCAGAAACTACCCTCAAACGCACGTTTCGTCTTGTTGAAACCAGTGCGCCACTCGTAGTAAAAGTAGAAGGGCAATCCGAGCAAGATAACTAAAATAACCTGAACTGTCGTGGGCCACATCGCCCAGTAAGTCGCTAGCGACGCCAAAACAAATGATAGTGGCGCCATAACCTTTAGAATCTTACCGCGGAATGGGCGGTTGAATTCAGGTGCCATTTCGCGTAATGAAATAACTGTGACAGGGCCGGTTAGGTAGGCAATCAATGTTGACGTTGAGATAACACTAGCCAACGTTCCCCATGAACGGAAAATAGACACCATCAGCATACTTAGAATGGCATTAACCACCATTGCGATACGGGGCGTACCGTATTTTTCGTTAATCTTACCGACGAATTTTGGAATATGGTTATTAGAAACCATGGCCGCCAATGTACGACTAGACGACGCTACGAATGATACACCAGTACCAAACGGTGAAACGAATGCGTCCATATACAGCAACACTGACAGCCAATGAATACCAAGCAAAATTGCCAAGTCAGCAAACGGTGATGCAAAGTTTATGCCGTGCCAACCGCTAGCTGCAATCATGTCCGGCTTCAAAGCTGTGATGAAAGTGCTTTGAAGCAAAATATACAATACACCACTAATTAGTAGTGAATAAACGATACCGCGACCGATATTTCGCTTGGGATTTTCGATTTCACTTCCCATGTTGATAACTGTTTGAAAGGCGTTAAATGAGAAAATAATCCCCGAAACCGTCGTGGCTGCAAAGATTGGGGCCGTACCGTACGGCATAAACTCGTGTAACGATGTCCCGTAGTTTTCTGGGTGAAAACCTGACATCGTCAACATGATGATCGTTAGCAACGGCACCCCAATTTTAAAGACTGAGATTAAGCTCGTAAAGTTCGTTAATAGCTCCACTGACCAGTAATTCAACAACGTGAACACAGCGATGAAAAAGAAAACTGCTAATAATCCTTCAGATGTAATTGAACCATTTGCCATGAAGCTCTGCGTCCATTTCGCCCATGACCAAGGCCATGAACTCATATACTGAACAGCCGCAACTGACTCAATTGGAATCAACGTAATTAAAGAAATCCAGTTCGCCCATGAAGCAATGAATCCGAGTAATGAACCGTGGGTATACTGTGCGTATTTACTCATCCCACCAGATTGTGGGAACATCGTACCAAGCTCAATATAGTTATAGGCGATTGTTCCGATAACGATACCGCCAATTACCCAGGATATGATAGCGGCTGGACCTGCAACTTGAGAAGCTTCCCAAGCACCAAATAGCCAACCTGACCCAATTAGAGAACCAAGTCCCAGCATAACAAGCTGGAATAACCCGATTTTCTTGGCCTTTTTTGAATTTTTCATGTGACCTCCTCGTACATGTACGAGTAACAGCTTACCAAAAGTTCACATATAAATCTAATTTTTAGAACTAAAAAAGCCTGATTTTTAGGACAATCAGGCTTTAGCAGTTATATTCTGTCGTTACTACGATTTAAGCTGCATCTTCTTGGTGCCAAACAAGGTCGAATACGCCATTCACAAGTGGCCGAACCACGAAAAGCAATAGCGGAATTGCGAATAGTAGCGTGTGAGCCCATTGGATAAAGTAAGAATGAATCAAATGGTGCGTGTCGTAATGGTGAGACATATACAGCCCATAAAATGACATGATTGAAACGTTACCGGTGACAATGAACACCGCCATCGAATGACGACGTGGAATTAGACGACTAAACCAAGCTGGCAAGACATCGTGGAGCTTAATGACCAATGGCAAGGTTACGTTTTCCTTCAGTAAGAACGCTAGCATGAACGTCAACGGTACAATGGTTAGTGTCGCAAGAATTGTTTTCTCATGCCAACCTGCAACCCAAGTACCGTTCCAAATACTAATAATTGTCACCATCATCAACGTTGTGACAATTCCCAAAATAAATGATCGTTCAAAAAAGCGTTTCATCAAAAATCCTCCGTGGAAAAAATAAGTATTTTTCCAAACTACCATAACTGGGAGGATTTTGACAAGGTCGTCCTGAAAAACGCTTATTGCCGATAAGGAGTGATTTTGCTATGCTGTAAGTTAGTGGTTCGTAACCATCCCACTCAAAAAAACTAGGAGAGAATTAAATATGGACACGAAAAAACGCTCTTTTTCAGCGCGTGATATTTCACTAATTGCCGTTATCGCAGCATTGTACGCTGTCGCAACCGTGGCTTTGCCATTTGCTTCGTACGGCCCATTCCAACTACGCTTTTCAGAAGGCTTTAACCATTTGGTCGTCTTCAACAAGCGTTACATCATCGCTTTGACCATCGGGGTATTTATTGCCAATATCTGGTCACCATACGGAATCGTCGACATGATTGTCGGTACGGCTGGCACCTTAGCCATGACCACGATGTCTTACTTTGCGACGCGCAAGGTTAAAAGCGTGATTAAGCGTTTGGCTATTAGTACCGTTATCGATGCATTAATGATGTGGGTTGTTGCCGCCGAGTTGTACTTTATGGCCAAGACGCCATTCTGGGCAACATTTGCTTGGACGGCGCTTGGGGAGCTGGCAGCTTTGATTATCGGGGCTGTTATCTTCTACATTTTGAGCAAGCGCGTTGATTTGGAAAAGTAATGATTACACAAGACTATAAAAAACAAACCATTTTGTTAACTGGGGCTGCATCAGGGATTGGATTGGCCCAGTTAAACACCTATTTAGATGCCGGCGCGACGGTCATCGCAATTGATAAGCAACCAATACCCGTTACGCACGATCGTTTGACACCATATCAACTAGATTTAAGTGATATGACCCAGCTAGGCGAGTGGATTGCGTCGCATAACGACGAACTAAGCATCGTTGATATCTTTCTCAGCACCGCTGGTGTATTAGATGCATTCACACCGGCCTTAGACACCGATTTTACAGCCATTCAACAATTGATGAACGTCAATGTTAACGCGGCTGTCCAATTAAGTTTGGCTATCTTACCACATATGGTGAAACGCCAAGCTGGACAAATGGTGTTCATGGCCTCAATCGCCGGTCAAATTGCTGGCGGTGGCGGGGCGGCCTACACGATGTCAAAGCACGCCTTAGTCGGCTGGATGAAACAATTAGCTTTAGATTATGCTGATCAAGGCGTCCATATTAACGCTATCGCACCCGGTGCCATCAACACACCAATGAACGCGGCTGATTTCGCTGGTGACGGCGCAATGGCCAAGCAGGTCGCTGCTGAAACCCCGGTTAAACGCTGGGCAGCTGCGCAAGAAGTTGCTGATATGACGCTATATCTCACAAGTCCAGAATCAAGTTATGTGCAAGGGCAAGTGTTTACCATTGATGGTGGTTGGACAATTAAATAGCATGCCAAAAAGGAGACCTCATACGAGATCTCCTTTTTTCTACATAACGGTCATGTTTACCAGGTATTCGAAATACATCAAATCCGGTGTAACATCAACCATGAAATTGTCGTTTTTGTACAATAACAAGCGCCAATCGCTAATCTTGTCGTTATTACGTTCATCGATAAATTGGTTAAGTGACCCATCATTGTTTAACAAGATGTAACCAGCGTATTCATCAAGAACAGCCGGCAAGTCAGTCGTGCGACGTTCAATCTTGGTTGTACCTGGTTCATACAAGGCAATCGTGAACTCGCCGATTTCTTGACGCGTGTTATCGAAGTACCACTTAAACGCCATCAAATCGTTCATCGTTAGTCCGATATTCATCAAGTAGTCCACACTAAGACGGAAGTGGATTGGCTCAACCATGTCAGGTAGGGCTGGTACGTGGAATTTATCCGCGTAATATTCAGAAAAACGTTGCCACATCAAGATTTCAGGTTGCTTTTCACCTGATTCATAGGCGCGTAATTCATCTGGTGACAGTTGTAGTGCAGTGCTTACTTCAGTGGTTCCTAATTGAAAGAACTCACGAATCGTTTGTAGATTATTCATGCCACTATTATATAGCAATTTTTTGAATTGTCATATCTGAGACTAATTCAAAAAACGCGTGTTCTTGGCTTTCCAATCTTCCAATTTGATACCAACCCAGAAGCCATAAATACCTAGCGTAATAATCATCAGTAACAGCCACTTAATCCAGTTACCAAATAGGCCCACTGCAGATCCGTTAAACTGCATGCGGTGACCGTCAATAACAGTGTGGTTAATCTTCCAACCATATACCATCACCAATGCCCACGGATATAGAATTCCAAGTGAGATGACCGTAACAATAAACCCCAAAATGCTCCAACCAATTAACGACAGCAACCCACCATCAAAAAAAGATTGACGGCCAAACTTACTTTCTGGTCCCATAAAAATACTCCCATAGCTTTTTACGTCATTCCAATCTGGACGTGAATAAGCCTAGTGTAAAAAAATGTGGTATGGAAATCAAGACGTTCTTCAAGTAAATATATACTCTAAGCAAGAGAAAGCAATGAACCCCCGGACGCAACTTTAGATCGAGTTGTCCGGGGATTCATCTTATTAATTACTATTCATGTCTAGGATCGCGTCAAAGACTGCTTGTGGCAATTCGATGTCGCTCTTCTTTTGACCTTGACGGCGCAATTGTTGTTGCTTCTTTGATACCTTGGTTCCAGAAGCAGCTGCCTTACGTAGTGGTGGCACATCAGCACGGGCGATGGCACGACCTTCAACGATGGCTTGAACTGGCATTGATTGCAACTTACGTGGAATCAAATCTTTCAACTTAGAAACAATTTCAGTTCCAACACGATCAACCTTTGAACGGTGCATAACGAATGTCAACGCATCAACCTTAGCGTAATCAACCGCAATGTCGATACGGACCAAGTCTGACTCTTGGTATGAATCAAACTCTGTGGAAAGGGTAGCAAAACCGTGTGACGCTGACTTCAATTCGTTAAAGAAGTCATAGGCGATTTCTGAAATTGGCATACGGTAAGTCACCATCAACATTGAACCAATCGTTGCCAAATCCACCAATTCACCACGACGACCTTCAGCCAAGCGCATAATGTCATTCAACATTTCGTTTGGCAACGTCATCTTAGCCAACATGTAAGGCTCTTCAACCTTTACAATTTGACCGTAATCAGGGAATTGAATTGGGTTTTCAACGTAAATCGGCTCATCTTCATTCTTGACCGTTACGCGGTACGTTGAATTTGGCATCGTTGTCAAAACATCCAGGCCGAACTCTTCTTGCAAACGCTCACGAATAATTTGCAAGTGGAAGATTCCCAAGAATCCACCACGGAATCCCATCCCCAAAGCTTCAGATTGCTCTGGCTCATATTGGAAGGCGGCATCATTCAAGCCAAGCTTTTCGATACCAATCTTCAAGTCCTTAAACTCACTACCGCGAGGGTAAAGACCGGCATAAACCATTGGCTCAACATCTTGATAACCAGGAAGGGGTTCAGCAACCGGATCGTTAGCAAGTGTAATCGTATCACCGACACGAACCGCCTTGGCATCCTTAATACCAGTCACAATGAACCCAACATCCCCAGCCTTAAGCGTATCAAGTGGCGTCATCAAAGGTGAGAAGACACCCATTTCTTTGATTTGCGACTTAATCTTGTTAGCCATGAACAACACGTTGTCTGAAGACTTCAATTGCCCATCAAACAAACGTACTTGCACAATGACACCCTTGTATGGGTCAAACTTCGAATCAAAGACCAAGGCCTTCAACTTACCAGTTTCGTCGCCTTGTGGGGCAGGGATGCGGTCACGAATTGCCTCTAGGACTGCATCAACACCCAAACCGCTCTTGGCTGAGATTTTTAGGATGTCTTCTTCCTTAAATGACTCATTCAAATCAAGCAATTCTTCGATAGTCTTATCAACTTCAGCAGCCATGTTATCAATCTTGTTCACGATTGGAATAATCACAAGGTTAGCAGCCTTAGCAAGACGGTAGTTAGCAACCGTTTGGGCTTGCACACCCTTAGTCGCGTCGACCAAAAGCAACACACCATCAGTCGCTGACAATGAGCGTGAGACTTCATAGTTAAAGTCGACGTGGCCTGGCGTATCAATCAAGTTATATTGATATTCAGTCCCGTTGTTATCAATGTAGTAGTTTCGCACAGTACGAGACTTAACCGTAACACCGTGAGCCTTTTCAACGCTCAAATCATCAAGCAGTTGAGCTTCGGTTTCACGCTCTGATACTGTGTTTGTCATTTCCATAATACGATCGGCCAAAGTAGACTTACCGTGGTCGATGTGCGCAATAATTGCAAAATTGCGAATTAAATCTTGTCTCGTTGACATTATTTCTCCTAACATTCCCAAAAATGTATCTTACTGATTGTAACATTTTGCAACCATGAGAACAAAACTGTGTCAACATAGACACGAAATTATTTGTTTTTTTCGGAAATGACCGTCGATTGTTTATTTTTAATTAGTTAATTAAATGTTAATATAAATCTCATGAAGGAAAGAAAGCGTCTATTATAAAAACACGGGGGATGTAGATATGGATTACTCTACTGGTGAAATGGGCCCAAGCACCTTGCATTACACGTTCGAAAAAGCCAACGCTGCAGATTTTGCAGTGAACGGGGTGGCTGAAGTCGTTCAACCAAAAATTAATGACAAACTCATCGAACACTATCTGGATTTGTGCGAACGTCATCCAACTTGGACGTTCGGGCAGATTGCGAGTGGCTTGCACATTGATGCAGCAACTTTGCGTCAGCTAGAAACGGTTACAAATAGCAAATTACGCTCTGCCAAAGTAAGGTAGTTGCTGACGCTCGAATTAAATTTCGGGCGTTTTTTATTTTTTACTAATATATGTCCCGTATTCCTTATCTTTTTACAGCAGAACCTGGTATGATAGACATTATTGAAATTTTTAAATAAGGGGCTTCCAATGAACGATCAAAACAAACTGAATCGTACAATGACGCTTTTGCCAGCCATTTCGACTGTCATGGGAACTGTTATTGGAGCGGGTGTCTTTTTTAAAGCATCTAGTGTTGCACAATCAACTGGTTCAACCAGTATGTCTCTATTCGTTTGGATTTTGGGTGGTTTGATTAGTCTGGCTGCCGGTTTGACCGGTGCTGAACTTGCTGCCGCATTGCCACAAACTGGTGGGATGCTAGTCTACATCGAACGAGCTTATGGTAAGTTACCAAGTTACTTACTAGGGTGGGCACAAATTGTTGTGTACTTCCCAGCCAGTGTGGCGGCAAAGGGGGTTATCTTCGGTACCCAAGTTGCTAATTTGTTCCACTTGCCAACAAGTGCGATTATTCCAGCGGGAATCATCGCGGTCGCATCAGTCTTTTTGATTAACTTGCTTGGATCTAAGATTGCTGGACAATTCCAATCAATCACGTTGTTCTTCAAGTTAATCCCATTGGCCTTGATTATCATCTTTGGTTTGCTACAACCAGGTGGGGTGGATGTCAGCTTGTTCCCAGTTGAACCAGGTTCACAAGCCGGTTCATGGGCAACGGCTGTCGGTGCCGGACTTTTGGCCACGATGTATGCCTACGATGGATGGATTCACGTTGGTAACATCGCCGGTGAAATGAAGAACCCACAAAAGGACTTGCCACGTGCAATCGCCGGTGGGTTGATTGGTATCATGGTCATTTACTTGCTTGTTAACTTTGTTTACTTGCACTCATTGCCATTGTCAGCTATCTCAGGAAACGAAAACGCCGCTAGTGATGTGGCACAACACATTTTCGGTGGCTTCGGTGGTAAGTTGATCACGATTGGTATCTTGATTTCTATCTACGGTACGCTGAACGGATACACGATGACCGGAATGCGTTTGCCATATGCCATGGCCTTAGAAAACGAGTTGCCATTCTCAAAGCACTTGGTTAAGTTGAACCGTTACCAAATCCCATATGTGGCTGGTATCTTCCAACTTGTCTTGGCAGTTGCTTTGATGTTTATCGGTGGTTTCGACATGTTAACCGACATGTTGATCTTCGTTATCTGGCTGTTCTATACGTTGGTATTCATTGCCGTTATTAAGTTACGTATTACCGAACCTGATTTGCCACGACCATACAAGGTGCCATTGTATCCAGTTGTACCAATCATTGGTATCGCTGGTGGAGTATTCATCATTGTCATGACCTTGATTTCAGAGTTCCAACTCGCCATGATTGGGCTAATTTTGACACTAGCTGGTTTGCCTTTGTACTTCTACATGCAATCACGCAAGCGTCGTCAAAACTAAATCACGTAAAAATAAGCAGATTAATTGCCAAACGGCAGTTGGTCTGCTTTTATTTTTGCCGTATACTAATACTCTGACTATAAGAAAAGTGGGGTGTCTTATGCCGACATTCATCAAAAAAATACTATCTGACAAAACTTTAGCGATTACGACTATCTTGAGCGTTCTTGCATTACTTTTTGGCCAAGTGGCTTGGACGGACATCAACGTCCATACCATTGTAGCCTTAGCCGCTTTATTGCTACTAGTTGGTGTCTATGAGCGAACTGGGGTCTTGGTTGCCATCGCAACGACCATTATTAAAAAGAGTCGCACGACGCGCCAAGTTATTTTAGTGACGCTATTGCTGTCATTCTTTGGATCAATGATTTTCACCAACGACGTGGCCATTCTAACGTTGGTACCAATTTTTGTGACAATTGCCCGCAAACTTGAATTAAAGATGGTGTTACCAGTCATCTTTATCACGATTTTTGCGAACTTAGGGAGTGCCTTCACGCCGTTCGGTAACCCGCAAAACCTTTATCTAGCGTCACATTATCATTTAACACTGGGACATTTTTTGCAGCTGTCACTACCAATCGGCATGATTAACTTAGTGTTCTTGTTACTCAGTCCGTTTGCCTTTAAAAACGTGCCCATCCATGACATCGAACTAACTACGACAAAAATAGAGACACGAACTGTCATTATCTTGGTAATTAGCACCCTATTAGTACTAGCCGGCATTTTGAATCTCTTTCCAATTTGGGGTGCCTTGTTGGTCAGCATCGTCACAGCATTGCTACTCAACCGCCAAACCTTTGGCCAAATCGATTATGGCATCTTGTTGATGTTCGTTGAGTTCTTTATCATTGTTGGTGCATTAAGCCGCATTGAATGGGTATCCGACATGATTAAGCTTGGTATGACAACACCAGCAATGACGTTCATCACAGGAGCAATCTCAAGTCAATTCATTAGTAACGTGCCGGCAGCCGTGTTGTTATCAAACTTCACTAGCCACGTTTCGCCACTGTACCTCGGGGTAACAACTGGTGGGTTGGGTACGTTGATTGCATCATTGGCCAACTTACTCGCTTGGCGCCAATTTGCACAACATACAAGCGATCAATCATGGCACTTTCCACTACGCGCGATGCTAATCAATGGTGTGCTACTCATTATCTACTTGCTTATTGGGTTGGGACTCATTATGCTTAGACTTAACTAATAACGCGTCAATGGAGGTAGCACTATGCATGGACTACTATTACCGTTAATCGGCCTAATTTTATTGAGCATCATCACATTTTCAATCACGTTGGTCGGAAAGCGACGTCGTCCGCAGCTACCAACCGAACGCGAGTTACAACAAGCCGAAGCCAAAGAATTACATGAAAATAAAGATAACTGACACCACCTTAAGAAAAGGTGTTCTTAAAACCGTAGCAATCAACGCAATCTCATTCCTCTTGTATAATATAAGAGTTAATAAAAAGTGAGTAGGTTTTGGGATATGCGAAAAAACGTCAGTATCATTTTTAGCGTCCTCATAATCATGGGGGCGTTTATTTTTTGGGGTCTCACGACGCATCAACATATTAG
This sequence comes from Weissella confusa, assembly GCA_001436895.1. Lineage (GTDB taxonomy): Bacteria > Bacillota > Bacilli > Lactobacillales > Lactobacillaceae > Weissella > Weissella confusa. Next base: position 65,572 of record JQAY01000010.1, on the reverse strand, counting down.
TTCCGACTTAAATACAGTTAAAAGCGATGATGTGAAGGTGCCTTACGGGGGTGCCTCACAAAAACCACTGTATTCAGATAAAGATTTTTTAAATCGTATGTCACCATATCCGGTGATGCATGACGATCTGCAATATGCAATTGCGCTACCTGGTCTTCAGGGCGCCTGGTCGCTAAAAGCGGGGCAAGCATCAGTTGACAAGCACCAACTGATTAAGGTCGATACATTGGATCCACAGGGCATCGCAGTTGGTCGTAATGAAATTTTTATCTCTGCGTATGATCACGCACACAAAGCAAATTCAGTTATTTATGTGCTTAACAAGTGGACTGGTCGTTACATCAAGACATTAGTCCTACAATATCAAGATCACGCTGGTGGCATTTCATACGATCCTGACCATCAATTACTCTGGGTTGCCGGTCACAACGGTAAAGATTCTGTGCTATACGGCATCGCTCAGACGGATATTGATAGCTATGACATTCGTTCCAAGCTGCCAATTGGCTATCAGCAGGATTTCACACTTAAAACTGCGATTAATGCCTCAACTGTGGCTTATTATGATGGGGCACTTTGGGTTGGATACTTTACGCGTACCGGTCTAGGTAACATCCAAAAGTTTGCAATTAACGGGGATTCAAACGCAACGTTAATGGTTGGACAACCAGTGGGCGATAAAGACCCATCAATCGTTGCCGGGAATAAGTTTTATGAAAGCGTGCCTGAGTTGCAGGGCATTTCAGCTAATACGAATCACGTGATGATTACATCATCGTTTAGTAATGCTGATTCAAAGTTGGTGCGCTTTGATAAGGGGGATGACGGCAAAATGACCAATGGCATGTATGTCACCATGCCACCATTTTTGGAAGGCGTTAATTACGACGGGGATACAGACCGCTTCTACGCCTTATTTGAGAGTGCGACACCGGTGTACCGTATTAAGACAAAGGCCGTCGTGGATCGTATTGTCTATATCGATCCCGAAACATTCAATAAGTACGCTTTGCCATATAAGGCGTTGCGTAATCCGCTTGGGTTTAATTTAGCAACGAAAACTAGCCAAACGCAAAATCCAGCTTGGGTTTACCATAAATAAGCATTAGTCATGAGGGGGATAACATGAAGCGTCTACACTTAGGCATTGGTTTAATTGTCATTGTCGCATTGGGGGCTTTTATTGGTCTGAATGAACCAAATAAAGTAGCACAGGAAAAACGACCAACTACGAAGCATGAAAAGATTAAAAAGGTCGATGTTAATCAAACTATCGCGCCATCTGGTACGCTAGGGGCACAAATTGCGCAGCGGGCAAAGGATAGTCATCACAGTGGCACACTTTTGGTTGCCCAAAATGGCAAAATAATCCTTAATCAAGGGTTTGGTTTAGCGAATAAGTCAGCCAATACGCCAACAACCGCTAAATCTCTGTATGGTATCGCATCAATTCAGAAGAATCTAACGGCCATCCTTGTCATGCAGCAGGTTGCAGCTGGTAAGCTACACTTGACTGACAAAGTGAGCCAATACTTGCCAGAATTACCTGACGCCGACACGGTCACTATTCAGCAGTTGTTGAACATGACAGCTGGTTATAATCAGGTTGGTAAAACCGAAGCCAAGCTGGATGAAGCTGGCTACGTTGATTTTGGTTTAAAGCACCTGACCATGGATCAACGTGGCGCCTGGTATTATTCAGCTGGTAATTACGTAGCCTTGGTTGGCATCCTACACAAGGTGACCGGCAAGTCATATGAGCAGCTACTAGACAATACTTTCAAAAAGCAATTCGGCATCGATTACACAAATTATAATGATTTCGTCAATAGTCCTAATCGTGTTGAAAATTATGGCGCTGGCGGGAAGCCGTTCTTTGATAACCCAAGTATTTTTAACCGCGAAGTCGGTACCGGTAGTATTGAGATGACGACCGGAAATTTGTACAAGTTATTACATGAAGAACTAGCTGGTAAGCTGATTAGTAAAAACTTGTTGCACCAAATGTTGGTCACAGGTCCAAACGAAAACTACGCATCAGGCATGTACGACGATGGCAATGCCTACCGATTGCACGGCGTTTTGCTAGGATTTGAACCTTCTGTTAAAACAACCAAGGACGGTAAAACAATGGTCATTTGGTTGAGCAATGAAAATGCGGCGCAGAGCAAAGAAAACTACACGCTGGTTAATCAGATTTTTGACCTGGTGACCGGTGCACCAGCCGCTAAATAAGCAAGATTTCAAGTCCACCAGTATGGTGGACTTTTTATTTTGAGTGGTTGAGAGTGGCAAAGCGTTAATTATCATCGTTATAATAATGGCAATAATTGTTATTAACGAGGGGAATCCAATGATAATAAGACCACTAGAAAAAGTAGACTTGGAGTTTATTTACCAACAAGAAAACACGCGCAATGCCATGGCACTGTGGTTTGAAGAACCGTATTCGTCATTCGATGAACTCAGCCTGCTTTATGATAAGCACATCTTGGATCAAAGCGAACGACGCTTTATTGTCCAAGAAGACGACGGTACGCCAGTTGGTGTTGTTGAGATTATGGATATTGATTTGCTACATCGGACTGCCGAGATTCAGGTTTATATCAACAGCGCTTTTACGGGCAATGGGTATGCGACAAAGGCAATGGCTTATGGTGTACGTTATGGGTTTAACAACCTAAATTTGCACAAGCTATACCTGTATGTTGACGTTAAAAACGCCTCTGCGATTCATATCTACGAAAAGCTGGGCTTCCGACGAGAAGGAACGTTGATTGAGCAATTCTTTGCTGAAGGGCAATATCACGATTCTTATTTCATGGGGATGTTGCATAACGAATATCGCGATTGGGTTGCTGCCCAAAAATAACGCTTTCTGCCCATACATACCTGTATGGGCTTTTTTCTACTAAAAATAAAAACATACTACCAATTGTGTTTGGTTTGACCTGATTTTTTGTTAGTGATATCGTTAACTTGTACGATATTTGGTACGCATATAGAAAAGGTGAAATCATGACATACGACGTAATTTATATTGGAAGTGGTCACGCCGCCTGGCACGGCGCCCAAGAACTAGCACGTGCCGGTAAAAAGGTTGCCTTGATTGAACAAGAAAAAGTGTCGGGAACGTGTACTAATTTTGGCTGCAACGCCAAAATTTTGTTAGATGGCCCGGCTGAATTATTGCATCATTTGCATAATTATCACGGCATTGGTATCAACGACGCTGTAAACATTGTTTGGCCAGAGTTGATGGCCTACAAGCACCAAGTTATTGATCCAATGGACGATGTTATGGCACGCATTTTGGCCGTTGATGGTATTGATATCATTTTTGGGCACGCATCGTTTGTAGACGAACACACGGTTGTTGTCGCTGATGAAACATATACAGCTGATAATTTTGTGCTTGCAATGGGTCAACGTGCTGCTAAGCTACCAGTGGCTGGTACGGAATTAACGTATGACAGTAAAGATTTTCTAGACTTACCCGAAATGCCAACATCGATGATTTTGATTGGCGCCGGGTTCATTGGGATGGAGTTTGCTTCTATTGCCCATGCGGCTGGTAGCGATGTCACAATTATCGAATATGCTGATCGTGCTTTGGCAAATTTCGATGCTGAATACACACAACGTGTTGTTGAAATTATGTCAGAAAAGGGTATCAACTTTGCTTTTGGTAATGCTGTAAACGAAATCAAAGCAACTGACAACGGATACATTGTGACGACTGCGCAAGGTAATCAATTTGAAGCTGCGATGGTATTTGATACAACTGGTCGTATACCAAATATCGATCATATGAATCTTGAAGACATCGGTGTTGAAACGAATCGGGGCGGGGTAGTCGTAAACGATTACATGCAGACTAGCGTTTCACACATTTATGCCAGTGGTGATGTCGTCGCAAAAACAACGCCACGTTTAACGCCGACCGCTACCTTCGAGTCGTTGTACATTGCGGACATTTTATTAGGTAAAGAAAACGAAGCAATCAAGTACCCAGCTGTACCGACTGTAACGTTTACGTTGCCACGCATGGCACAAATCGGCGTTTCTACAACTGAAGCCAATGCTTCGGATGAGTATCAAGTTCACAATATTAATTTTGCGCAACTCGGTATGTTTGCAAGTCATCACGATCAGGAAGCGAAGGTTAAAATTGTTTTGAATCGTGATAAGCAATTGGTTGGTGCCGCAATCATCGGCGATGCAGCGCCGGAACTTGTTAATACACTCGTCCCAATCATCAACCATAAATATACAAAGGACGACCTTAACAAGACGATTTACGCATTCCCAACCGCATCAGCGATGTTACCAATGTTGTTAGCCAACTTCTTGGCATAGTCTGAATAATCTAATACCAACAAAGCCCGTAAAAAATTTTCTACCCACATTAAAGATGTGGGTTTTTTACTATCAAAATACATGTGAACATTTCTACAAAATATCGTACAATCGAAAATAGTTATGTATTAAATTACGATATTTTTGGGGGATACAACCATGACAACAGGTGTGTTGTTGGTAAATTTAGGAACACCGGCTAGTCCAAACAATGTTGACGTTAAGCCATATTTAAAAGAATTTTTATCGGATCCGAATGTCATTCATGTGCCAAAACCGATTTGGCAAGTGATTTTAAACGGATTTATTTTGCCGATACGCACCTGGCGATCAGCGACCTTTTATCGTGAAATCTGGCTAGAAGAGGGATCGCCATTAACTGTTTACACAGCGAAGTTAGCTGAGAATTTGCGAAACTTACGACCAGACTGGCTGGTTGACTACGCAATGACGTACGGTTCACCAACAATTCCGGATCGACTACAACAATTACGTGAAAATGGCGCCGATGATATTATCGTGGTGCCATTATTCCCACAATACTCAACAACGACGACAAAGACAATCGTTGAAAAAGCGACGGCTGCTGATCCAAATGCACAGATTATCCTCTCGTACGAGACACATCCAGCCTACATCGAAGCCTTAGCTGAGAAGATTAAGGTGGACTGGCAATCAAACAGCTATGATAAGTTGATGTTGTCATATCACGGTATTCCAACGAGCTATGTGCGGCAGGGGGATGATTACCTAAAGCAGGTAAACGCGACGACAGAAGCCCTTAAAACAGCCTTGCAATTGGATGACAATCAAATTGTTCAAACATTCCAATCAAAATTTGGACCAACGCCTTGGTTAAAGCCATATACCAGCCACGTTTTGACAGAGTTACCTATCTACGGTGACAAAAACGTACTAGTTGCAACACCAGGGTTTGTAATCGACTCGCTCGAAACGCTGAACGAATTGAAGATTACCGCTGCGCAAACATTCAAGGCGGCGGGTGGTGACCGCTTCAGCTTAGTATCACCGCTAAATGCCGATCCAGCATTAGCGAAAATGTACGAAAGCATTGTGAGTGATTATGTTCGATAAGCGATTTTTTCAACGGTTCTTGTCATACGCCGGTGCTTCGTCATTAGTCGCAATCGGCTACATGGATCCTGGTAATTGGTTGACTGCGATTGTCGGTGGTAATCTATTTCACTGGTGGATACTACCGGTTATGACCTTGGCTATCGTATTTGCGATTGTCTTGCAATTGGTTAGTGCGCGACTAGGCATTGTTACGGGCAAAAACCTAGCTGAATTGGTTGCACCAGCGTTGTCTAAGCCAGTCCGAATCGGTTTTTGGGCATTCAATGAACTAGCGATGATTGCAACTGATTTGACGGCCGTAGTTGGGACTGCAATTGCATTACACTTATTGTTTGGTTGGTCACTCCAAGTAACCACGTTATTAACTGTATTCGATATTATTATTTTTCTGTGGTTGTTTAAGTTCGGTGTCCGTCGTATCGAGTTACTAGCCGTCGCCGTGATGATTGTTGTCACAATTGGCTTTATTTTTGTGCTACAACCACATCGTTTGGCAGAGACCCAACCAGTACACGAACCATTTCGCTCGTTCGGTTGGCTAAGTGTTAGTTTGGTTGGCGCCATCATCATGCCGCATAACTTGTATTTGCATTCTGAATTGGCTAAAGCGCGGCCATACAACCGTGAAAACGATGCAGAAGTAAGCGACATGCTCCGAATGGCAAAGTGGGATACAACGATCCATTTACTTGGTTCTTGGGTTGTCAACGTGCTGTTGGTATTGATGGGATGGTTCGTCTTTACTGAAATCGGACATAGTAATGTGATGTTCAGCGCACTGTACGATACGTTGAAGCCGACCGTCATGGCACCAATTTTTGCGATTGCGCTTTTGCTTACCGGTTTGATCGCGTCAATTGCCAGTACATTAGCTGGTCAGATTGTCATGACTGGATTATTAAAGTGGCGTTTGCCAATGGTATGGCGCCGTATAATCACACGGGCATTTACGCTAGTGCCTGTGATTATCATCGTCTTTTTGTACCACGGCCAAGAGCAGGCACTATCAGAGCTGATCATCGTGGCACAGTACAGTCTAGCAGTAATGTTGCCCGCTAACTTAGCTGTCATGTGGTGGGCCATGCGTCGCTTACCAACACGCTGGCAGTTCCCACCGATGGTTCAGAAGATTGTCGTCGGTGTCGCATTGGTAGTCGGTGTATTCAGTTTGTTAGGATTATTCATGTAAGTAACATTTGCGTTGTTACTAGATCTTACTTATTTTTGCCTCGTTGAATATGTGTTTTGTCTCATGTTATGCTTTGATTACCTTATGACTTGGAGAATCCAAAATGCCTAAAAACGTGTACCGATTATTACTATTGCTAACAACTGTCGCTTTGCTGGCCAGTGTGCCGACCATCGCGAAAGCTAATGCTTATGAAGCAACTGCCCAGGACGATTTATTCCGCAACGCGCCTGATGATCAGTATGTCATCGTTTCATCAGGCGGTGGTTACTTTACTTCCCGGGATGAGAATCGGGTGAAGCAAGATAATCCAATAGGATTCCTAGGGCAAAAAGGTGTGGGCGAGAGTACAGTAGGCGAATTAAGAAAGCTTTTCAAAGAACACGGTGTCTACACAGACATGAACGCTTTTGATAATCTCACAACCGAAGAAAAGCAACTTCAAGTCAAGAAAAGAATTGCTATTTTCAAGCAACTTGCGAAAGAGACTAACAGTCGTCACAGAATACACGGCACGTTTGTTGAACGCAATACACCACGTAATCAAAGTCAAATCAAAAAGACTGTTATTTCACGATGCATCGATTCAATTAAGGCTTTATACCCTGGGAACTAAGTATTCAATAGCAACATATACAATCAAAAAACGACCGGGAAAGGTACCACTGAGGCTTTCCCGGTCGTTTTTCTAAATAATTGATGATATTCCTGTGATGATTGGTCCCAGGGATAATAAAATGAGCGCTGCACCGATGTAATAACCGTAGCTTACTCCCCATAACTTGAAAGGGGTAGCATGTGATTGGTTATATCGTTCATAGGTCTTAACTGCTTGTTTTGTCAGATAGAGTTCCAGTACACCCAAAACGAGCATCAACAGGCCGAAGAGGAGTGTTAGCATATCCTTTTCCTTCCTAACTACTGATATGATCGTTGTAGTATTTAACAGCAGATTTTGTGAAATAGGCATTTGCAAGCATTGCGATGATCGGAATCAGTGACAAAAGAATGTTGATTTGGGCCAATACAATTACCCAAACTGGTGCCAAGATGTAAAAAGTCGTAAGTCCCATCAGCAAGCCAAATGCCATTCGTGGGTTGTTGAAAATTGCGAGATGGCGTTTCGTATGACGAAAGCTATAAACAGACACAAATATTGTTGTGATTAATATGATGTACAGCATTTGCAAGCTCCTTTCATATCCAGGTCAATCAATATATGCTTTAATTGTAATCGTTTTCATTTGTAATAGCGACTTATAACATTTATATTTCGTTTAGGAAATAATTACAACGGCTATAAACAATAGCAAAGTACGTTACGATTATCACAAACAGTAACTAATAAAAGAGGCTAAATAACATGGCAAACACAAAAACATTTAAAATCACCGCCGGTATCTTCGCGGCATTGGCACTGATTCTGTTATTAGGTGGCATCTTGATGGACTGGCCATCTCGAATTAACAACCTTGTTGTTTGGGGTTCTTTAAGCTTGTCATACCTAATGATGTACATTGACGGCAAAAAGAAATGGCAATTAGCATTTTTCGGCTTTTTTGCGATCGCATTTTTGGTATCAGTATTCACAAATTTCATGGCACTAAAATAAGCTTGTGAACTGTGATTCGTCAGCAACTACAGCGTCATTTGTAGATAGTATTTGGTAGTGCCAACAAACGGTGTGTCTGCAAGCTGACCAAAGATACTAAAGCCAAAACTTTGATAAAAATCGGGCGCCTGATAATCCTGTGTATTAACCGTGATATGTAGCAGATTCAGTGATTTAGAAGTCTTAATGGCAGTATCCACAAGATTATGGCCGATGCCGTGACCGCGATACTCAGATGATACGGCTAGCAATGAAATGTGAGCAGTATTGCCAAAAACTTTAAGCACCAAGGCGCCAATAACAACATCATCAGTTACGTCAGCAAACGCTATCGTCGATTCGGGTAGATGATCAACTTCAAAAAGAGTTTGTTGCTGTGTATTTAATTGATTAACGATGAAGTCGGTTGCAAGTTGTGTATCAATTTGTTGAATAGCCATCGTAGAACCTCCCAAAAATGTATTATCGGACAGTGTATCATAGATAACGATATTTAAACGGTCCACCTCCTTATTAAAATAACAACTCACGATAATATATATTATGTAAACTAAAATAAATGTAAACCTGAGTCATTAAAACTAGTTACCAACCTACCAATTAAAAAAACGCTGCAAAAATACATTTAGTCTTTGCAGCGTTAATTATTTTCTTTTAAAACACATTGAATTGATGGACCGATCCATACACATCTAAGCTCAACCTTCAACTAACGTAAACAATGCCGTACTGATTCTGAATCCTGACGTATTCGCAAGTTTTGTAATTGCCAAATAGCCATTTTTCTCAGTTTCTCGGATTTTAGTTGACGTTTTTAATTGGTTTGCTAACTTTTGCAATTCTAATGCAACTTCTGGATTTTTTTCAACTACCAAAGCCGCATCAATCAGTGATTCCAGTTGCTTCACATTTACTTTCTTACCAAACATCTGACGCCTCACCAAAACAAAATTACATTGGAAATGAAATCACCAATCCAACCGAATGACCGTCTAAAAGCAATGCGCCACTTATGTTGCTGAGTTCGATATTTTGTGTGCACTTGTATCAAAACAGAGATGAGACTTACGACGACAAATATTACGAAAACAACTACAACGATTGTCAGTTCCACCATACTTCATACCACCGTTCTCAAACGCTTTAAATACGCTCGTCAAACTCGTCTTTTGGATGATTACGTACCATCGCATTCACACCAATTAAACTAATTAGACCGACAAATAGTCCAATACTACCCCAAAGAATACGTCCTGCAGCACTATCGATGAACATCAACAGCCCAATTGTGGCCATAAAAACCACATATGGCAACGCAATCAAATCATGTGGCCTAAAAATAATCCTTACCATGTTTAATACCCCTCAACCATTTATTATCAGTAAGTATAGCACTTTAATTCAACCGCTAATTTTATTCTTTTTAATGGGAAATCAAGTGTCTTTATACACCAAAAAACACAACAATATGTCCAGAAGACCATCGTTGTGTTCTGCATAACTATTCCGGTTTCATTTCAATCACGACTTTACCACGTGCATGATGCGATTCAACACGTTCATGCGCTGATCGAACGCCCTCTGTCGTGAATGGGAACTTTGAATCAATCACGATTTTCAATTGATCGTTTTGATAATATGCCGCTAATTCCTCTAAATCCTTGCCGCTTGGTTGTAGCCACCCCGCCGTTAGCGTTTTATTCGCCTTTTCAGCGTTTGACAATTGTTCATCAGTTGGCTTAGCCGAAATCGTCACTAATCGGCCACCTGGCGCTAACACATCTACGCCTGCATCAATATCGCCAACACTGTCTAGCACCGCATCATAATTGCTAATCACGTCGGTAATCGCACGTTCGTGATAGTCAATGACGATATCAGCACCAAGTTCACGGACAAATTCCGCGTTTGCATGACTTGCGGTCGTTGCAACAGTTGCACCCATCAATTTAGCTAATTGAATCGCAACGATACCAACGCCACCAGCGCCGGCCTGAACTAGAACCTTAGAACCATCTGTCACTCGTAACTCACGTAACATCTGTAAAGCTGTTTCCCCAGCTAATGGCAAGGCTGCAGCTTCAGCGAACGTCATGTTATTAGGCATCGCTGCCACTTTATCGACATTTACTGCCATAAACGTTGCATACGAGCCGAATTTACCGGTTGCATCCATATCCGGACGTGCAAAAACGCGATCACCCACCGAAAATTCGGTAACATTTGCCCCAACTTCAGTAATGATACCCGCAATGTCCCAACCCAAGACCACTGGAAAGGTCCAATTAAACATACCTCGCAAAGCACCTTCACGGACCTTGTAGTCAATCGGATTAACACTTGTTGCAAACGTTTCAATCAGAACTTCGTTATCTGAAATGATTGGTTCGTCATAATTATCAACGACCGTTAATTCATCACTAGATCCAAACTGGTTAATTATTGCTGCTTTCATATGCCACCTCCAGCTACTTATTATTACATAGTGAATTGTCCGAAAATATAGATTACTCGATATTCTTAGACTAACTTTTAACTGTTATCGGCATTTTTTCGCGCAGACTTGCTTAGTAAATCTATTTATGACAGCATATAAGTATGAAAAAAGAAAAAATATATGGTGAATTGGTCGATTCTGATGGACGATGTGTTCACTGGCATTCGAAACTTGACGTTATCGCCAATCGTTGCGAGACCTGTGGCAAGTTATATGCTTGTTACCAATGCCATAACAATACTGAAAATCACGCATTTGGCCGTTATAATCAACGCAGCAACCAATTAATTGTCATGTGTGGCGTCTGTGGTCATCAGATGACCTACGCCCGTTATGACGAAATTAATCAATGCGACCAATGTGAAACACCTTTTAATCCAGGTTGTTCACTGCATAAACACTTATACGTATGCTAAAAATGGTAGTCACGACACATCGTTGTCATGACTACCATTTTTACTTAGCGAACGGATGCAGAATAACTTTACCGTGGATAAATTCACCCAGATAAATATCTTCCACACCACCCATTTTCTGTTTAGAAACTTCTGCACGTAACCAATCAATATCTTTATCCAACACATCGAGCAAGTCGTAATTTGCCTGTCCATCTTGGATAAGTGGGTATTTAATCGCTTCTTCACCGTACTTAATGATCGTTAACTGACCATTTTGTTCAAGGACGGCACGACGCACAATCTGAACTTCATCAACACCAGCAGCGCGCAACTTGAACATTAATTCGCTGGCTGATAGACCAACACGCATAGTTGTCGCCACATCAACTTCACCATTTTTAATTACTGTCACTGGCGCGCCGTCAATCACGCGCTTAACCCAATAATTGTGTTCCTTCAAAAACTTCAGTAACAGCACCAAAAACGTCCAGACAATCAATACCAACACAAATTGCAAGGCGGTAATATCGCTATTGTAGATAACACCACCGATAATGCCACCGAGTACATAATTTTGCACCTGATCCATTGCTGATATCGGCGCTAAGTTACCTTTACCCAGAATATTAATTTGGATAATTAAGCCGATGATTCCAATTGCTAGCTTCAAAGCAATCGTTGCATAACTTGCATCCATTATTTCACCTCAACCACTGTGTTCTCATCAAGTAAATTCGTCTTTTCAAGCGTGTAATTCGATTGATCTGCACTTAAATTAACCCGGTAGAACACGTTATCAACCTTCATAATCAAATTGTTATTCAGATTAACGCTATTAATTGACACCTGGCTATATTTAACATCCTTTGCATGGGCAACATGCTTTAGGAGCCTCACAACCTGTTCTTTTTGTGCTGACTGACTTTTGATTTGATTCATGTCCTGGTATTGAAGCCCAACAACGAAAGCAACTAACAGCAACATCATCACGCTTAAATCACGATATTTAGACTTCAGATTATTCTTAAAATACAACACCGCAAAAATTGCGAATATAGCCACCAGTATAGCGATTACAATTGTCGTTGCTGTCTCCATCCAAGAATGACGTTGTGATAAATATTCTATGGTATAGAACGTCATGTTGTTCTCCTTATTTCTAATAGTTCACTGGCCATAATACGTGCTTACCGGTGACCTATCAATCTTTATGTTTTTATTTTTCGACAAAAATTCCCGAATCAATGACCTTAGTCATCAAATTAACCACGTTGGCAATGTAGACATCTATTTGTGTAATGCTAAGTACTTCAAGATCACCAATTGTTTCGCCCGTAAAGTCAGCATTATAGTCTTGAATTAACTTTTCAACACACGCCTTATCTGCGAAATCCGCCGGCACAGCCTCAGTAGCTGTCGATGGTAATGGTTGTAAACCATACTTATGAACAAGATACGGATTGAGCTTTTTAAAATCCTCATAGTAGCGTTCTAGCACTGCTGGACGTCGTGGATCATCTTGTGGTGGAACGACTTTCATGAAGACGTCTGTAAGCCAAACCTCGTCAGCCAATAAATGTGTGTAATAGCCCAAGGTAAACGAATCTGACAACGTTTCTGGATGCTCTTGTAAAAAAGCCCGTAAATCAATTCGTCTAGTTCCTCGATTACTAGGAACTAAATAATGCGTTTCGTCTTTACTCATCTGACTGATTTTATCGACATCAGGTGCTTCGTTACCAACCAGGAATGTCGTGTCTAACTGATGATATTTCGCCATCAGCAACGCCGCAATCGCCGCATGCATAAGTCGTGATCCCATGATACTAGTCTCCCTGCTTTTCTCTCAACTTTACTCTCGCCCATCAAAAAACGCCACAGGCAACACCTGCAGCGTTAATTTACTATTTAAGTGATGGGTCATTGACCTCAGGGAATGACTTCAAATTGTAGTCATTCATCGATGGACGTAACATCCAGAGCGCAATCAGTGTAAATGGCAGAATATAAATAACCATATCTAGCCACCCTTCACCTGCAGTGCCTACCTGAAAATCACCGGTAAAATCTGTTAACCCGTGCAAAATCATCGGAATCCATAAAGAATTCGTTCGGTAATAAATGGCGACAAATACCAACCCAAATCCAGTTGCATAAACAACCTGTTGAATAGTATCGCCCAATGGCTGTCCACCAGTTAGGTTAATAAAGTGGAAAAGACCAAATATAATTGATGATCCCAAAGCCGCACCGAGTGCTTGATACTTACCACGGTTCATTGCAAACAAGAATGCCATCAAGACTGCACCACGCACCACAAGTTCTTCGAAGAACCCTGGTTGGAAACCGTCCATAAAGTTGTGGTAAATCGTCGTAAAGCCGGCAGTCGGTAAGGCTTTAATTGTATCCCAAAGTTGTGGTGACATTGCCCAAATTATGGCAACGATTGCAGGTGACACCGTTTTCCAGTTCACATCGTTGCGGATTTGAAAGTGAAAACGTGCTGGCCATTTGAGTCTTACGGCTAACAACGGTAGCATCGCAACTAACATACCCCAGAAAAATAAGACTGTGGTTCCAGCCACAGGCGTCGGTTGCCCATTTTCAAACAGTCCAATAGCTGGACCAACCGCCTGAAAGACAACATCACGAAACATGACCGTCAATATAACACCAATAAAAGATAATATAGTCACAAGACTAATTTTAGTAAACTGTTTCATACAGTAGATACTCCATTCTTTCAAATATCTGCTTATGATAGCAAGTTTATCTGCGTCGCCTTGTTTGAAAATCGCGCAAACTTATAAAAAATTAGCTAACGATAACCATCAATATTGGAATAACCACCAACATCATTAGCGTGGTTTGTGTAATTGACACAGACGCAAACTTATAGTCACCGTTCAGCTCACGTGCCATCACGGCAGCGTTCGTCATGGTTGGCATGGCCGATTGAATGATGAACACGACCTTCAACAACTTAGGCAAGTCAAACGGCATCATCATCAACGCCATAACAGTTGGCGCCATAACAAAGCGTCCAATTGCCAACGTGATGTTTTCTTTATCAGGAATCAGATCAGCACGTTGGGTCTCAGCAATTGAAAAACCGATAAAAATTAATGATAGCGGTACGTTCGTATTCCCCAGATCCGTCAAATCAGTTACCAGGAACTCCGGTAGCTTGATTTGGAAAATAACGAGTACAATCGCAACCAACAAAGCAATCATCGGCGGTGTAAACACCCCTTTCAGCGTCTTCTTTAAGTCGAAATGTTTACCCGTCTTCGTATCGCTCTCAATCATATAAACACCCAACGTCCAAAAAACAATGGTATTAGCCATATAGTAGACCAACACATACGGTAAGCTTTCCTTACCAAACAGTGCCATATTAACCGGTAGTCCGACCGTCACTGTATTTGAATTAAACAAAAGCGACTGAAACAAACCTTTATGGGTTGGGTTTACATGAATTAAACGTGCTACAACAAATGACAAAATGAATAGCACTAACATACTACCCACCGGCAGAATCAATTTAGGCCCCAAAGCGACGAGGCTAGCCGGTGTAAAGTCCTGCGGAATACTAACAATCAAATAAGCTGGAATTGCGATTTTAGTGACAAATCCAGATAAGAATTTGCTCAATCTGCCATCGTCATCGTTAAAGATTCGCAACTTTATCAAAGCATACCCAACTGCGACGAGTCCCAAAATCATTAGAACCCCTGAGATACTGTGTATAATCGTTGCCATTTCTAAGCTCCTCTCCGTGTCTAAAAAGAAGAGGCCCTACCAAAACGATAGAACCCCTTCGTGATATTTAATTTTCAGGTGTTGGGCAAACAAACTCACCACTTTGGTCAGCTGTTTCCAAAATACGCGTCACGATATCTTTCTCGTGATTGTTCAACCATGCCGTTGGCAACGCATCCTTGCCGTACATTAGTCCAGCAACCGCACCAACTAGTGGCATGATACGCATTGGCTCACCAGGCATCCCCGACGCCAGCGTCAAGGCATCCTCAAAGTTATCGCTATTGAGCAAAACCCAAACCGTCGCCGCAAACGTATCCACGACATACCCAGAAGCGTGAATCTCGTTGATTGGCATGTTTTCAAAGTCGGGCGTGTTCAATGATTCAAACGCCTCTAGCTCATCAGCAAACACCGCGTGCTTTGCATAGTACTCATACGCATTACTAATTGCAAAGTCGAACGCTTCAGGTAGCTTCATCCCCGTTAACAAGCCATTAATTAGCATGGCATACATCCCCAATGCAATCAATGAACGCGGATGGTTGTGTGTCAAACCACCAATTTGGTGCAACGTTAACATGGCTGGATCATCGTGAATGAAGTCTGAGCCATACTTAGCATACAAGAACAGTACAACCGGTGTAATGCGCAACAGTGAGCCATTGGCGTTATCCTGTACATCGCGACCACCAGACGTGAACGGATCTTGTGTCTGTCGGAAGTTTTCGATTGCGAGTCTTGTTACATCCCCAGCCGTTTGTGGTGCACCGTCAGCCGTATAGGCGCCGGTCGTGTACCAGTAAGAGAACTGGGTCATGATGTCGGTTAATATATAGCCGTTAGAAAGACTTGCAATGGTTGCAAGGGTTAGTGAAGAATCACTTCCCCACTGCGAACCGTCACCCATGATGATTTTTTGTGCAAAAAGGTCACCATTGATTAATCCTAGCGTGCTATTTATTAACGGATTATCAGGTAAAGTCATGCCAAAATCCATCCTTTCAAGGCTTTAATTGTAACACTAACGTAAATTATTGGCAAACCAAGCTCAAATACACTATAATTAAAACTATGAAACTGTAATAAAAGGAGTTCATCATGACGGAATCAGCACAAACGCCAGGTCTTGACGTGTTCGCGTTAACCTTGCTACGTGATCGTTTGTTACCTGAATTACTACAAGATGATCAGTCAGAAATTATCTACTGGGCCGGAAAGACCTTAGCAAGAGATGTTGACCTACACGGTATCTCAGCTATCGAAGCTTTTTTCCAAGAGGCCGGTTTTGGAACATTAACCCTCACAACGCAAAAGCCAACGATGCAAAAGTGGCGCCTAGACGGACCAATCGTAGAAGCCCGCTTTAGCGAAAACCCAGAGGCTAGTTTTGCATTGGAAGCTGGGTTTATCGCCCAACAAACACAACAACAAATTGGATTTGGTGCCGAGGCACAATGGGAAGCATCAAAGCAAGCTGTTACGTTGACTGTTATGACTGAAGCTCCAGCGACACTATCTGAATAAATTAAAAACGCATGTTGACTTGGTTAGTCAGCATGCGTTTTTTGTTGGTTACTTGAAAGCTCCCGTAAACTTGTAAATTGGGAAACCTTGAGAAGCAAACTTTTGCTCGTATTCCGTCTCAACGTTGTCCTTCATCTTTTCTTCGTCTTCGTGCAAGTTTAGTGAGATACCATCCTTGTAGAATTCGATGCCGAAGTTTGCAAATGAGTATAGTGAGTACTCAAACAAGCCACGGTTATCCGTCTTGAATTCTAGTTCACCACCAGCTGGCAAAACAGCTTGGTAACCTTCCAAGAATGACCTGTACGTCAAACGACGCGTTTCGTGACGTGACTTTGGCCAAGGATCTGAGAAGTTCAAGAACAACTTTGATACCTCACCCTTTGTAAAGTATGTCTCAACTCCAGCACCATCACCGTAGATGAACTTCAAGTTAGGCAAGTCGACTGGATCTTCATCCGCCTTACGTGCTGCAACAGCAACGGCTCCTTCTTGAATTTCCATACCGATAAAGTTAATTTCTGGGTACTTCTTTGCCATACCAATGATAAATTGACCCTTACCTGTACCGATTTCTACGTACAATGGTTGCACCTTTTCGAAGATGCTTTGCCAATTTCCTTGTAGACCTGTCGCACGGTCTTGTGTAATAACCAAGTCCGTGTGATCTGCCAGCCATGGGCTAGTCCACTTTTTATTTCGTAAACGCACGTGAATTTCTCCTTCTAAACGTGTTTGCAATAATGCGGTTCGTATACCAGAATAACAAAATACCACCTACTACGACAAGTCCTATGACATTTTGTAATAAGAGTGTGATAGAACCCGCGAGTACACCACCTACAATCGCCCAAATCAGGCCGGTTACCGCAAGCCATGGGATAAGTGCATTGCGAAATGCTTGTTGCCGTTGTGCCACCGTTACCGGGGACAAGTGGTCAAACACCAATGATTGGTGTGCGCTTGCCAATGGTAGTAATTGCAATACCAATAGGTAGAACAAGATAACAAACAAAACTGTTTGCAACCACCCAGTTGTCACAAACGCAACCAACAAGCCAATCAGGCTTAGACGTCCCCATACATCCCAATATTGTCCTTGACGAACAAACGTCGTCACTAACAATCGGACCAATGGGTTTCGTGACTGATTTGGCCAATGTCCAATCAAACGATCAGCCCATCGTTGACGACGAACGGCAGGCTTCATTCCTGGTACATCAATAAATAAATTAAAGAAGCTAAAAATTGCTGCCTGGCGCTTATCCTCGGCAGCCACCACGGCACGCCAGTCAATTAAGTTATTACCAACCGTTGTATCAAACAAGGTTGTCCGACGAGCTTTCATAAAGACAAACAGCATCTTAACCGCCATTAGCGCGATGGTGACCAATAACATCGTCACAAATTTTGGCGTGAGTAGTCGAAACATCATTGGCCAAAGTAGCACGGTTAGAATTAGTTGAATCACACCGTTAACAATGACGCTATAAATCGTGGCTTGGTGAAACAAACGACGCAGTACCCCTTCGTTTCCCATAAAGAATACTGGATCAGCACCCTTTACAAAACTTGCGGGTGTCTTGAACAATGCCAGCGTTAGTAACAAAACAAGTAATAATAAGCTCCGTGTCCAAAAAGTAACTGGCGCGCTCTCCCACAATTGCCGATACGCCAATCCAGCTGCCCCCAATAGAAACAGCAAGGCTAGCATAGCGTGGTCATTAAAGACATAACGTAAATATTTGCTATATTGACGCCATTCCCGTTGCCAACGTTCTTTAAATAAATGATCGATAGCCATCCTTACACCTCTTTTTGTTGTAATTCAGGTACCTTTTCGGCGAATTCGCTTGCCAGCCCAGTCGCAGCGACCTCACCATCCCGCAAATAAACAAATTCATCCGCGTGGTCAGCCAGCGTCGTCAAGACGTGCGTGGTTAGCAAGAAACTCGTACCGGCATGCTTGCGTTGGTCAATTAGCGCTAACAGGTCGTTAACCGCAATAACGTCCAGTCCAAGGAATGGTTCATCAATGATAAAGAATGGCGCGTCCGTGATGAAGGCCATCACAATCATAACCTTTTGGCGCATTCCCTTTGAGAAATGAGTTGGGAACCAATCTAGTTTATTATCCAAACGGAAAGTTGTAAGCAATTCTTCAGCGCGTTGCCAAGCCGTCTTTTCATCTAATTGATAAACTGAAATTGTTAAGGCTAAGTGCTCACGCAACGTCAACTCATCATATAGGACAGGTTGTTCTGGAATGTAAGCGATTTGACGCTTGAATGCTTCTGGTTGTGTCTGTAGTGTTACCCCATTCAAGACAATTGAACCTTGCTTAGGTGCAAGCAAACCAATGATATGGTTGATTGTCGTTGACTTACCAGATCCGTTCAACCCAACTAAAGCCGTTAGATGACCATCTGGTACAGTGAATGAGACATCATTTAAAACAGTTAGTTGGCCGTAGCCACCTGATAAGTGTTCAATTTCTAATGTCATAATGTCACTCTCGATTTTTCTATGTACTTATATAATAGCAAATTTTTATCGAAATTTAACAACGGACAGTTTACAGCAGTCAGGGTATAATGAAGATAACAGATGATATTTAGGAGGCATTTCCATGGCAGATGTATTTGATATGATTGTTGCAGGTGATATTCCTGCTTATAAGGTTTATGAAGATGATGACGTATTGGCTTTTCTAGACCTTAGCCAAGTAACGCCTGGTCACACATTGGTTGTGCCAAAGACGCACGTGGCGGACATCTTTGAATATGATGAAGCTTTGGCTGCGCGTATTTTGTCAAAGCTACCAAAAATTGCCCGTGCAATTAAGGCCAGCGACGAAAACATTATTGGCTTGAACATTTTGTCAAACAACGGTGAAGCTGCGGGACAATCTGTCTTCCACTCTCACTTCCACTTGATTCCACGTTATGCCAATGACGGTTTTGATATTCCAATGCCTGATCACAGTGAACAAACAGCCGAAGACACTTACAAGGCACTGGCTGCTAACATCGCCAGTCATATGGAGGACTAAGTATGGACGCACTCAAGGATTGGTTTACCAACTTGAAGCAGCAAGTCACGAACTTCACGGCGGACACAAAGCGGACAGTATCAGCGACTAAGGATGTGAAGGCATCCCTTGCCAATGTCCAAGCAGAGTTGCCAGCCGTGCAAGCACTTGTGAAAGATGTTCAAATTCAAGTTGAGAAAATGAATTTCAAGAACAAGCCCCGTTTGGAACGTATCACGGAAGCACAAACTCGCATCCAAGATGCACTCAATTCATTAAAAAAGCATTAAGACACTCGAAAGCGCAAACGTTGTTCGGGCAATGTTTGCGCTTTCATCATATACCAATGTATACCAATTCACATAATTTCCGGTGGTTAATTCAAACATTGTTCAAAATTCCCCTATAAACTAGTTAGTGTTAAGTCAAACTGACAGTTAATAAGAGAAGGAAATTAAAAAATATGCGAATTGAAATTGTAGACACAAAGCAAGATGTCACGAACGAGACATCAAAGATTCTATTGAACAAGATTTACGATCGTAAGGTACAAAACATTGCCTTGACGGCTGGAACAAGCCCTGTTGCTTCATACGAGCAATGCTTGGAAAAGTTCACGGAGCGTATCCACGATCCTAACATGCCAAAGTTGCACATGTGGAACTTTGATGAAGTCCCACAAGCTGGTTCTGAAGAAGGTACAACGACGTCAACATTGCGTAAGTACTTCTTGAACCCTGCTGAAATGCCTGCTTACCTTTACCACCGTTTGGACTTGTCAAACTGGGATACATTGGACGAGCGTTTGGCCGAAGCAAACGGTTTGGACTTTATGTTGCTTGGAATTGGTTCAGATGGTCGTTACGCTGGTAACTTGCCAGGTGTCACGAAGTTTGAAGACGGTACGCGCTACATCCCTTCTGAAGCTAACGACCAAGTATACGCTGCATTGGTTCACACGGTTGGTTCAGAAGACAAGGTGCCTGAGGGTTACGTTGCCATGGGTCCTAAGACAATTATGAGTGCTAAGGAAATCTTGATGATTGCTTTCGGTAAGAAGAAGGCACAAATCGTTAAGGAAGCTTTCTTTGGCCCAATCAGTGAAGATGTACCTGCTTCAATCTTGCAAGCCCACCCTAACTTCACGTTGTTGTTGGATCGTGAAGCTGCGGCAGAAATCTTGCCACAACCAGCAGTTGCACCTGCAGAAGCTGAAACTATCACACTTTAATAGTTTAATGAGAACAAAAATAGCGGTTTGTCAGGCGACAACCGCTATTTTTTATTGCACTATGAGAAAATACTTATTTATCATTTGATTTCAGCTCATAATCGGCGTAGACTAGTTTCTATCGTTATGACGAATTGCGGAAACAATTTTTCGCTAGACAAAAATATAACCAGTAAGAGTGAGGGTTTTTTCTGATGGAACAGAAACGCGACACCTCCTTCTTCGGCCAACCTCGAGGCCTTATGACCTTGTTCTTCACCGAAATGTGGGAGCGATTTTCATACTACGGCATGCGTGCCATTTTACTTTTCTACATGATTTATGCGGCCGACAAAGGCGGTTTGGGATTTAACGAAGCCACCGGTGCTGCTATCATGTCGATTTATGGGTCAATGGTTTACCTATCGGGAATTGTTGGTGGTTATCTATCTGACCGTGTCCTTGGTCCATGGCGTACCGTTTTCTACGGTGGTGTCTTGATCATGTTCGGTCACATTGCCTTGGCGATGCCATTGCATGAAATTGGGTTGTTTGGCTCAATTGCCTTGATTACGCTCGGAACTGGACTCTTAAAGCCCAACGTGGCAACAATGGTCGGAAACTTGTATGACGCCAATGATGAACGTCGTGACGCCGGTTTCTCAATCTACGTCTTTGGTATCAACCTCGGTGCCTTTATCGCACCGTTGCTAGTTGGTTGGTTCCAAGTGCACGTTAACTTCCACGTTGCCTTCTCGTTAGCCGCTATCGGCATGTTCTTCGGTTTGGTGCAATATTCATTGGATGGTCGTAAGCACCTTAAGGATGTCTCACACCAAGCACCATCCCCATTACAACCTAATGAAATCGCCCCATTGATGTGGAAGTTAGCCGGAATCGTTATCGCATTCATTGCCATTATCGGCATTATGGCTGGTACGCACAGTTTGTCAATTAACAGTGTGATTAACTTGTTGACGTTCGTCGCCATCCTTGTGCCAGTGATTTACTTTGTTGTCATGTTGACCTCAAAGAAGACCACTAAGGCAGAACGTAAGCGTGTTTGGGCCTACATTCCCTTGTTCATTGCGGCAATGCTGTTCTGGTCAATTGAGGAACAGGGCTCAGTTGTCTTGGCCTTGTTCGCTTCAAATCAAACGGCGCTACACGGTATGCCAGCTTCATGGTTCCAATCATTGAATCCATTGTTCATCATGTTGTTCACGCCATTCTTCGTTTGGCTTTGGTCAAAGAAATTGCGCGATAAGCAACCCTCAACTGGCGTAAAGTTCTCACTTGGTTTGGCATTTGCTGGTTTGTCATTCGTTTGGATGGCCGTGCCAGGCATGATGTTTGGTGTTAATCACCAATTCAATCCATTGTGGCTAGTTGCTTCATGGGCATTGGTTGAAGTTGGTGAGATGTTGATTTCACCAGTCGGTTTGTCAGCATCTGCTAAGATGGCACCCGTTGCCTTCCAAGCGCAAATGTTGACGGTCTGGAACTTGTCTGACGCAACGGCGCAAGCGGCTAACGCACAATTGGTACAACTTTACTCAAAGTCTACTGAAATCAATTACTTCTTGATTATCGGTATTATCACGATTGTTGCTGGATTACTCTTGTGGTTCGCAACCAAGAAGATTAAAGCCTTGAGTGAAGGTTTGACAGAAACTGCTGAATAACAAATGAAGCCTCGCACCTTAGTTGATGTGAGGCTTTTACTTTGGCTGGGGATGGTTTAAAATTTTAAGTCTTAAGGAGAGTTTTCATGCTTATTTCTGATACCACAATTAGTTTGGATGATGTTATACCAAACAATACCTACCGTAATGTTCACTTCACCTACTCTAGTCGTGCCATTAACATACAGGATGTCACATTTGAACGTGTGACGTTCGACCAAGATGACTTCTCAGATAGCACTTGGTCAGATGTCGTATTTGATCACGTTGATTTATCAAATACTGATTTCGCCAGCGCCATTTTCTATCGCACTAGCTTTAATAACACCCAGCTAACTGGGGTTAACTTCTCAGGTCTGCAAAGTGAGTGGCGCGATACCGAAATCAACAACTCATTGGCTGATTTCATCAACGTCAGCGGGACGACCTTCCAAAACGTCGTGTTCAATAACACACGTGTTCGTGATAGTTTCTTCCACGGCATTCGCATTAAAAAATCACTTCGTTTTGTCGAAAGTGACCTTGATAACAGTGATTTTGCTGGTAGTAAGCTGGCAAACCTTGATGTATCAAATGCAAATTTTGAAACCTTATTATTTGATCTAGCCCTAGCTGCTGGTATGACAATTAATACGTATCAATCCGCCTTGCTTATTCAGAGCCTGGGCATCAACATACACTAAAAAGGGATCGAATATACATTCGATCCTTTTTAAATGCATTATTATCCCTGACAATTCTTAGTTACAAACTAAAATTTCGCTTCAATAATTTTTGCGTGCTTCAATTCGGCCACTGTGTGGGAACCCGTAAGCTGCATAACAATTTTCAACTCCTCCGCCAAGTGTTCAAAAGCTGACTGAACTCCTGCAGCCCCGCCAAGATTGAGCGCCCATAGCATTGGGCGTCCCAACGCTACGACATCTGCACCAAGCGCAATTGCTTTTGCAATGTCCTCACCCCAACGAATGCCTGAATCAAAGATAATGGGCACACGATGATTAACGGCTTTCGCAATGTCAGCAAGGACGTCAATCGAAGCCGGTGCACCGTTCAGTTCACGCCCACCGTGATTTGACACCCAAATGCCATCTGCACCACCAGCAATGGCTGCCAATGCATCTTCTGGATCTTGAATTCCCTTTACAATCACTGGCAAACCGCTTGCCATATCCTTAATCTTCTTAATATCAGACAACGCTAAGTCTTGCTTGGCGCGCGCGTATATTTCAGCGATGCTAAGTCCCTCACCTGTACCAGCCGCATTAGAAAAGGCCGCTAAATTATCCATTGGCAACGGAAATTCGAAGTTATTAATAATATCGGCTTCTCGATAACCACCTAACGTCGAGTCCGCCGTTAAAATAATGGCCTTATACCCCGTTTCAACTGCTTGATTAATCAAAAATTGATTAAACTCATCATCACGCGACATATACAGTTGGAAGAACTTTGGTGTTTCCGGTGACGCCTCGGCAACGGCTGCAACACTGGCATTCCCATAGGTCGACGCGCTGAAAATAGATTTTGCTGCCCCAACACCCTTTACAGTGACGCTTTCCCCACCTTCGTGCATCAATCCTTGGGCAGCAATTGGTGCTGCAATAATCGGCATCCCAAGCGGAATGTCAAAAAGCGTTGTCGTCATATCAGGCTCCGCAATGTTTTGAAGCATTCGCGGAATCAACTGATAATGACGAAATGCCGTTTCATTATCCTGGAGCACCTGCTCATCCGATGATCCACCATCAACATAACCAAATGCCCCTGCCTCCGTTCGTGACTCGACTAAAGCCCGCAAACGTGGCAAGTCAATAATGTCTAACTTTTCTTCTGCTGTACTTGCGTTGTAAGTCATTTTAATCCCCCTATTTGTAAAAACAACTTCGTTACTCGCTTCCATATAGTAAGTGTATACCTAAGATTGGCTTTGGCTGTCTTTATATTTTGAAAACGCTTACAAAACAGTGGACCGATATTCCGGATTGTATGTCCTTGAATGGCTATACAGCAAAAAAGGATAGTCTGGCGACAACCAATCTATCCCTACAAACAGTTTATTTATTGCGCGCATTCTGAATGATTGTTGGCCAATCCATCACTAACTTCGCACCCGATGCCTTAGCATGTCCACCACCATTAAAGTAGCCAGCAATGACTGAGACATCAACATCCTTATCCTTCGCAACACGGAATGACAACTTGCCGTTATTAATGACCAAGCCGAAATCGACATCTGGTAAGTTAGTCAACGCATTCCCGATTTCTGACATCTGGCTAGATGCTGTTGTATAAGCATAGTGGTACGTCTTGTCAGGCAAAACTAAATCAGCAAATTCAGCCTTTTCTGCCTTCTTAGCAACGTAGTCTTGGTTAGACTTAATACGTTCGTACACCAGCGCCATAATCAAGTCTGAGAAGATCGTTGCTAGCACGGCACTTGGCACATCAGCTTCAGCAAACGTCTTATTCGCTGCTTCATCCATAAACGCACTGAAACGGTCACGACCAATGAAATTGAGTACTTCATTGAAGACTTGCGCATGTTGACCAGTTTGTTGCTCATCAGCATAGCGCTCATCTTGCCAAGTCCACGTATCGTACAAGTTAGTCAACTTAACCAAGACTGGTAGGAATGGTAACTTTGCCAGTGCAGTTTGATTGTCATTAAACGCCAACTCAGTCGCAGAGGACGTACCAGTCTGATCCGTAACAAACGTGGCGTCAACAGTGGCTGATTCCCAAACGTCTTGATTAGAAACGTGGTGGTCATAAACTGTTGGGGTTAAGTTGGTTTGGTTATGGAACTTAGCCAACATTTCGGCTGACGGCGTGTTGTCCAAGAAGATTGCTTGGGTATATTGATCATCCCCAGCCAAAACATCTTCCAGCACGGCATCAATACCAGCAGCACCAGCATCTGCATAACGAATATCCGATTCATTTGCCGTCGCATACTTAGCGACTAAGCCTGACATAACGCCATCTAGGTCAGTGTGTGTCACAATTAGCGTTTTTGACATGTTTATTACTTCCTTTGAACTGAATAATACTTATCTCCATCTTACGTTTTGTCGTGACTAATCACAAGTAATATTGGCGTTACGCATGGTTATCTAACAATTAAACTTCAACCTTAAAATAGTCAGTCGCTAAAATACTATAGACCTTACTGTCAACGTATCGACCATTTGGTAGCAACTCATAATCACGCAGCGTTCCTTCATATTGCATGCCAGCCTTTTCCATTACGCGTCCAGAGCCAATATTTTCTGGTGCATGGAATGATTCAATGCGGTGCAACTCTAGTTGTTCGAACCCAACCGCAATTACCGTCCGTAGCGCTTCAGTCATAACTCCTTGTCCCCAATAAGCGTGATTCAAGGCGTACCCAATTTCAGCCGAATTATTTTTCTCGGTTGGTCGGATATCAATGCTACCAATCATTTTGTTAGTTGCTTTTTCAACAATGACGTACTTGCCCAGTGGATCAGCTAAATGAAATTTCTTTATGCTGATTTCTAAAGTGTGTGCGATTGATTCCGGCATCGGTACGTGAATCCACTTTAGCACCTCTGGATTATGAAACATTTCAAACATATCAGCGGCATCTTCTTCAGTAGCATGTCGATACAAAAAGCGCTCGCTCTC
This sequence comes from Weissella confusa, assembly GCA_001436895.1. Lineage (GTDB taxonomy): Bacteria > Bacillota > Bacilli > Lactobacillales > Lactobacillaceae > Weissella > Weissella confusa. Next base: position 39,553 of record JQAY01000010.1, on the reverse strand, counting down.
AAAGTTATCTAAGTCAGTTACTCTTTCAATTAAAGTCATCCCCATTACCCCCGTAAAACCAAGTTTCAGTCAGTATACGAGCTTCAACCGATAAAAAACAAATACAACCTCAATCGCCGCAAGAACAGCCACTGAGGTTGTATTTGTATTATAGATTCAGTTCGCTCGCCGCATCGGCATCCAAAATCAACGTGAAATTAGGATGTAGCTGCAAAATACTTGATGGCACATCTTCTGTGACCGGTCCAAAGAAAGCCTGCTTAACCATCGCCGCCTTACCTTTACCGTTCACAATCATGACAGCATCACGCACTTGGGTCATAACAGACTGTGGCCCCATCGTAACATAGAAGTCAGGTACCTTACTTTCATCACCACCAACTTCGTCAACTAGCACCTCACGCAAGGTTGGTGTCGCATCAGCTTCAACGCGATATGTCTGATTGCCAAACTTGGTGGCACCAGGCACGTTACCAAGGAAATGACCGTCAGCGCCAAGGCCCATCAACATCAAGTCCAAACCACCATCCGCTGTAAGCTTTTCATCCCACGTTTGATAATTCTCAGGTGTCAGGCGCTCGATTTGTGATTCAGACACCTTTGCCGGCGTAAAGAATAGACGACGTAAATTAGTCATCGTCACACCTTCAGGTTCACCGTTGACCGGCACTTCATCAAAGTTGTAAAAATGAACGTTCTCATAATAATCACGTCCCACAACTTCTTCAACCAACAACTCGTAAACTCCCTTAGGCGTATTTCCAGCCGTTATCGCCATATTTACACGACCAGGCTTAAGCATCGTTGCTAGCAACTTATGGGCAGCTAAACGGCTCATTTCAGCATAATTATCGGCAACAATAATTTTCATTGGTTTATCCTCATTTTAATTAGACAGCATACTATTTTATACAGTCCAATTATAGAAAACGTCCGTGCTTAAAATATGCCATTTTATTGGTTGATTTAGCTATTCTTTGTGAGCGTTAGGCTTGCAATGATCTACCGCATATTGCGCTTCTTCTGGTGTAAACTTTTCGCCGTACTCTGACTTCAGCTGGTCATATATGGCGTCTGAAGACATGCCTTGCTCCTTTTGATACTGTTCGGCCTTCTTGTGCGCATTTTCATTATAGTCTGCCTGTAAGTTGTCGACCGCATACTGCGCCTCTTCACTTAAGAACTTTTCGCCATGCTCAGACATCAGTTGATCATAAAGGCCGTTTTTAGACATATATTGTTGATTCGCATAGTCTTTGGCCTTAGCCAGTGCATTCTTGTTGTAGTCAGTCTTTAAATGTTCTATCGCCCATGTTGCATCATCATGATTGAATTTTTCACCATACTCAGATGTCAATTGGTCAAAAATGCCCGCTTTAGACATGTGCATATGACCGGCGTAGGATGCTGCCTGACGTAAAGCGTTTTTTTGCTCGTTCGTTGCATCGTTTGGAACAGGTGCTGTGCTGGTTTCCGTTGTGCTAGGTGTATTTGCACGTTTTTCAGACGACTTTCCGCCTGAAATATTTGCGATTACAGCTACCACTATCACCAGCATCGTCCAAAATGAAATACGCTTGTATAACGGCTTTTTACCCTTCTCGTACTTTGCCATTCTTATTCCTCCTCGCAAGCTTTTTACGTCATTCCAGTCTGGACGTGTTTTGAAGCTTCTCAAAGATAGCACGACTTTTCCGTTGACAAACATTTCCTTACCAACGTTAAAAATTCTTTTAGTTAAGACGTCAACATAGGTGCTGAGAGTATGAAAAAACCGTTCAGCAGACATGCGTCAACCAAACGGTTCGTTTTTAGTATTTATCAAATCGCATTTGTCGTTGCGTCCTAATTTCTTCTGGACCCAACTGGAACAAATCGTCAATTGTTTGTAGCAAATCACGACGCAGGTTTTCATAAAACAGGTCGCGATCATCGCCTTCAAGGATAACTCGTTCCACAATCTTTTTCGCCAAAAGTTCTTGTGGGGTCAGCCCCAATAGTTCTGCTGCTTCTGGTGCACGCTTGGCATCTTTGAACATAATTGAAGCAAACCCTTCAGGTGACAGCATCGCATAAATGGAATGCTCAAACATCCAAACTTGGTTCGCTGTCGCTAAAGCCAAAGCACCACCTGACCCACCTTCACCATAGATAATGGCAATCATCGGTACGGTGAACGACATGCTTTGCACGATGCTTTCCGCAATTGCTTGGCCGACACCACCTTCTTCCGCTGTTTTACCAGGAAAGGCACCAGGTGTATTAATCAACGTAATGATTGGTCGATTGAATTTGTTAGCTTGTTGCATCAGACGCAACGCCTTACGATAACCACTCGCTTCAGGTGAACCATTACGGGTTTGAAGCTTTTCAGCCATCTCATCACCACGATTAATCGCAATCATCGTGACCGGTTGCTCACCGAGCATCCCCACACCGCCAATCACGGCTGGATCATCACCTTGTGCACGATCACCATGAAATTCTTGAAAATCAGTCACGATATTAGCAATCAAATCACGCGCCAAGAAACGGTCTTCACGGGCGGCCCACGCAATTTCAATTGGTGTTAATTCACTCATGATTACGCCTCCAACGGTACTTGATGCACACGCAATAACTTGCCAATGTATGACTGTAACTCAGGTCGTTGCACAATCGCATCAATAAATCCGCTTGCTTGCATGTGCTCAGCGCGTTGGAAGTCCTTTGGTAGGGTTTCATGAATCGTTTGTTCAATGACACGACGACCAGCAAAGCCAACCAACGCGTGTGGTTCAGACAAAATAATATCGCCTTCCATAGCAAATGACGCTGTCACACCACCCATTGTTGGATCAGTTAGGACAACCACATACAACAAGCCAGCTTCACGATGACGTGCGACGGCCCCTGAAACCTTGGCAAGCTGCATGAGACTCATAATACCTTCTTGCATGCGCGCACCACCAGAAGCCGAAAATAGGACAACTGGCAAGTGCTTGGCTGTGGCATCGTCGAACAAGCGGGCTAATTTCTCACCCGTTTTCGCGCCTAATGATCCCATCATGAAACGCGCATCCATCACAGCAACTGCAGTTCGTCGTCCATCAATAACCGCTTCACCAGTCATAACCGCTTCCTTCATGTCTGTGATTGCTTGCGCCTTGGCAAGTTTCTCAGGATAACCTGGAAAGTCCGGCGTTGTCATTTCAACATCCGCGTACCATTCAGAAAACTTATCCGTCATCAAATCAAGGCGTTGTTGCGCCCCCAAACGGAACCCGTAACCACAAACACCACAAACCAGGTATTCACCCAATTCTTCTTGGTATTGTTGGGCACCACAGTAGGCACAAGTTACCCAACTACCGGCCGGGACCTTATCAAACGCGTCTGGGTTAGGCGCATGCTTAAACTTATCAGCTTGATTATCAAATAATTGGGTCATGGCGCTTGCACCTCTTCCTTTGACCACGCAGGCAAAAAGTCCGTCTCTACAAAATCAATTGGTACAAGGCCTTGGTGGACACGTTCATCCTTAACCAATGCCCGTTGCACCGCTAGATTAGTTGAAACGCCACGCACAACCACTTCATCTAGCGTACGTGCCAATTTTTTAAAGACATCATCACGGTTATCCGCTGAAACAATCACTTTACCCAACATTGAGTCGTAGTAAGGTTGCACGGTATCACCCGCATACATCGCTGAGTCAAACCGGATGCCCGGGCCGCCAAATGGCAAGTACGTAAAGTCGACTTGGCCAGCGCTTGGCCGGAAATCATGCATCGGGTCTTCAGCATTCAAACGAACTTCAATCGCGTGTTGCTTAATTTGAATATCTTGTTGTTGGACTGGCAATGGTTCCCCAGCTGCAACGGCAATCTGCATCTTTACCAAGTCCAAACCAGTCACCGCTTCGGTAACCGGGTGCTCCACTTGAATGCGTGTATTCATTTCCATGAAATAGAAGTTATTATCGCGGTCAGCCAAGAATTCAAACGTTCCGGTATTCTCGTAAGACAAGGCATTCGCCGCCTTGACCGCCAACGCACCGAGCTCTGAACGCATATCACTCGTGACACCAACCGCTGGTGATACTTCAATCATCTTTTGGTGGTGACGTTGAATTGAACAGTCGCGCTCTGGGAAAAAGACCGTCTGACCCTGTTGATCACGCATGATTTGGACTTCGATGTGACGCACATTTGTCATCACCTTCTCAATATACATATCAGCTGAACCGAAAGCTAATTTTGCTTCAGCCTGTGCGCGCTCAAATTGTTGCGCCAGCTCTTCACGATTGTTTAGCAAACGCATGCCTTTACCGCCACCACCAGCGGCTGCCTTCAACATGACTGGGTAACCAATTTGATCACTAACAGCAATTGCTTCGGCGCTATCGGTCAACGTGCCAACACTACCGGGGATGACTGGCACACCTGCCGCACGCATCGTTTCACGTGCTTGCGCCTTATCACCCATTAAGGCAATTGTTTCTGCGTGTGGTCCGATAAACGTGATGCCAACATCCGTCAACATATTCACAAACATCGCATTTTCAGACAGGAATCCATAACCAGGGTGAACGGCATCAACACCTGTTAGTAAGGCTGCGCTCACGATATTTTTCATATTCAAATATGAATCTTGAGGTCGTGGGCCACCAACCGCAATTGCCTCATCAGCTAATTGCACATGCAACGCTTCTTTGTCGACCGTACTGTAAATGGCCACCGCTTTGATGTCCATCTCATGCAGTGCGCGAATAATGCGTACGGCGATTTCGCCACGGTTCGCCACCAAAACTTTTTTAAACATAATTAACTCCATCAAATGAAAAGAGGCTGGAAAAATTTCCAACCCCTTTCAAACTATGCCGGTTGAACCGTATACAGGATATCATCGTATCCAACGACAGCTTCATTATCGACATTAACAGCCGTAATAACACCAGCAACGTCACTTTTTACTTCCGTCATCAATTTCATGGCTTCAACAATGGCCACCGTTTCACCGACAGCGACTGTGTCACCAACTGATTTAAAGTTCGCAGCTTCTGGCTTTGGGGCCAAATAAACGGTACCAACAAGTGGTGCTTTAATCGTCACCGTTGTATCCACAACAACTGATTCGTCAGTCTGAGTTGCCACGTTGGCAGCTGGTTGTTGTGCCATCATTATTGGTGCTTGGTCGTTCTTGCTGAGATAAAGATGTGTTTCTTCAGTATCTAGCTTGAATTCACGTAATGAGCTCTGCTCAAAATCATGCATCAATGCTTGAATATCGCTTAAATTCAAACTCATGATATACCCCTAATTTCTATAAACATCGTATATCAAGTATATCACATCTCAACAGGCCTTTTCGGGCAGAAAAGGAGTTAAACCCCAAGTTGCAACTTCAATTCCATCACCGCATCACGCAAGCTAGCTGCCTCTTCGAAGTCCAAACGCTTAGCTGCTGCACGCATTTGATCTTCCAAATTGGCAATCATGGCTTCTTGATCTGGACGCGCCATATCCTTGAAGGCCACTTCTGTGAAGCTTGCAGACTTGTTGCTGTTATCGTCAGATTCGTGGGTAACCGCAATCAAACCACGAATTTCCTTCTTGATGGTGTGTGGTGTAATACCGTGTTCCTCATTATATGACATTTGGATAGCGCGACGGCGGGCCGTCTCATCCATAGCCGCCTTCATTGAGGCCGTCACATCATCCGCATACATAATGACGTGACCATTCTCGTTACGAGCTGCACGTCCAATCGTCTGAATCAAAGAACGGGTATTGCGCAAGAAGCCTTCCTTATCGGCGTCCAAAATGGCTACCAATGACACTTCAGGCACGTCAATTCCTTCACGCAACAAGTTGATACCAACCAAGACGTCAAACTTACCCAAACGCAAATCACGAATGATTTCAGTTCGTTCAAGCGTCTTAATGTCTGAGTGTAAGTACTTAACTTTCACACCGACGTCTTCAAGATAGTCCGTCAAATCTTCGGCCATCTTCTTCGTCAACGTCGTCACAAAGACACGTTCATCTTTGGCGACACGTTCGTTAATTTCACCCAACAAATCATCAATTTGCCCCATAACCGGGCGCACTTCAATTTCAGGATCCAACAAACCAGTTGGACGAATAATTTGTTGCGCAACATCCTTGTTTGACACACGTTCTTCTTCATAATCACCCGGTGTGGCTGACATGTAGATAATTTGGTTAACGTGTTCTTCAAACTCATCCAGACGGAGCGGACGATTATCCAACGCTGATGGCAAACGGAATCCGTAATCAATCAACGTTTCCTTACGAGCGCGATCACCCTTATACATACCACGTACTTGTGGCATCGTCACGTGGGACTCATCGACAACAATCAAGAAATCATCCGGGAAAAAGTCGAGCAACGTAAACGGTGGCTCACCTGGTGCACGACCATCCATGTGACGTGAATAGTTTTCAATACCGCTGGTGAAGCCCATTTCACGAATCATTTCAATATCGTATTCAGTACGTTGCTTTAAGCGCTGCGCCTCCAACAACTTACCTTCTTCTTCAAACACCTTCAATTGGGCGTCCAACTCGGCTTGAATTGTCTTCAAAGCACGCTCACGAATCTCATCATTGGTCATAAAGTGGGTTGCTGGGAAGATGGTTGCCAAATCCAAATCAGCCGTCACTTCACCAGTCAACGAATCCACTTCGCGAATGCGATCAACTTCATCCCCAAAGAATTCAATGCGAATCGCCTTCGCGTCAGATGACGCTGGGAAGATTTCCAAAACATCCCCACGCGCACGGAAGCGACCACGCTGGAAGTCGATATCATTGCGTTGGAATTGAATATCAACCAAGCGACGCATCAAATCATTACGCTCGATAATGTCACCAACACGAACGTTAATAACGTGATCATTATATTGTTCAGGACTACCCAAACCAAAGATAGATGAGACTGAAGCCACCACGATGGTGTCGTTACGCGCTAGCAATGATGCCGTCGCTGAATTACGAAGTTTATCAATTTCATCATTAATTGATGAGTCCTTTTCAATATACGTGTCAGAAGATGGCACATACGCTTCGGGTTGGTAGTAATCATAGTAAGACACGAAATACTCAACCGCATTATTTGGGAAGAATTCCTTGAACTCACCATACAATTGGCCCGCCAAGGTCTTGTTGTGTGACAAAACCAAAACTGGCTTATTGGCCTGGGCAATGACGTTTGAAATGGTGAAGGTTTTTCCAGTTCCGGTTGCTCCCAACAAGATTTGTTCCTTAACACCATTCTTCAAGCCAGTTACCAGCTTATCAATAGCTGTGGGTTGATCCCCAGTTGGCTCATACTTTGACACAACCTCGTAGGTATGGCTGTCATCACGATTAATCATATTCGCCTACTCACTTTCTGCATTAATAGTTATTTTCTCTCAACAAACACAAAAGCCCACTGAGAACAGTGGACTTCTCTATTTATCATTATAACAACTTATGACTACTTTGCATTGAAGATGCCGATGTAGATGCGTTGTAATTGTTCTGAACCTGGAAATTGCTCGTCCAGCAACTCTGGCAGCACCTCACGAATAAAGTAAGCCACACTTGGCATGTCACGGAAAGCGAAAATTGTTTCCAAGCTTTCCTTGTAAATTTCCAAGAACACAGGCTCTGGGTTACCCTTTTGTAATTCGCCATATGCTTCATACAACAAGTCAACCTTATCAGCCACCGACAAGATACGTCCTTCAAGCGTGTCATCCTTACCCTCGTGAAGACGACGCTTGTATGCTTCCTGCAACTCAACTGGAATCTCAGTCTTTACAAAGTTATCTGACAATGAGTCTTCCACATCAGCCAACATTTGACGCAAGGTTGCTGACGCATACTTAACTGGTGTGCGAATATCACCGATAAAACGTTCCGTAATATCGTGATTCAAAGCCTTTTCGTAAAGCATACGCCAGTTAACATCATTACCCGCTTGTTCTTCGATGTCACCCAAGAACTGTGCAGCCTCGGTAACCTTCCATGAGTGGGCGGCCACTGAATGAGGTTGATACTTAAAGTACCCCGGTGCGCGTGTGATCATTTCAAGTTCATTCAAACCTGATAAATATTGATGCATCCCCATTTCATTCATCCTCCCAAAAAAATATATTTTTACTACTATACTTGTTTAGGTTTATGAATGCAAGCAAAAAACCAGACCAAATTGGTCTGGTTTCAAATAATTAGTATGATCCTAGAATCGTAACTGTGTATTTGTTATCCTTTGCGTCCGTCGTCACGTAAGCTTGCATACCTGTTGACGCTTCAATTCGAATTTGAACTGGCACCCCATTTGGTAGGTAACTTGGTGCAATTTGCGCAATGTAATTAGCAAAGCTTTGGATTTCGGTTGCTGAATAGAACTGTGTTGAGACTGTTACATTCAAACCACGCAACGTACCATCACGGTAGGCGGCTTGACCAGTCACAGATGCCAAGTTAGGGAAGAATCCTTGTACCTTGTCGACAAAGTTTGTGAAGCTCGTGTTCAATGAACTTGCAACCGACTTTGATGACGTCGTACCTTCTTGCATTGGCAACACGACCGTTTGATTATTCAAGTCAGTCCATGAACCAAGTGCATCACCTGACTTAGATACGTTCCAGCTGTAGAAGCTACCACCAGCCAATGAATCATCCTTGGCTTGGGCGTACATCGCCACATAGATTGGGACATCAGCAGGAATATCCTTCATTGCACGGTAACGCTTAACGACTTCAGCAGCCATTTCCTTACCGTGAGCAATGCGGTCAGCCTTATCAATATCTTGCGTAAAGCTAGGCCCATCTTTTTCCTTTTGATAAACGTCTTGGGTGTTCATTCCCATACCGATGACGATACCAGCCAACTTCAGGTTATCACCGTCTTGCGTCATGAAGTCTTGTTCTTCAATTGTTTGCAAGTAGATTGGTGCACGTGAATCGTCAGTCTTACCATTATCCTCAGGATTTAGTCCTGTTGGATTATCGCCCGCCTTGCGATTCAACCAATCTATAGCCGTTTTCGTAGACAAATATTGACCTTCTTGGAACACGTACTTAGACGTACTGAAATGATCCTTAGAAAAGTCAAGCAACCCATCTTCAAAACCAACCAGGTTAAAGGTGTTACCGGCATTCTGTTGGGCCGTCAAACCGCGGGTCTTGCTCGTCAAATACTTACCGTCCTTGATGACAGTCTTGTAAACTGAGTCGTCAGCTTGTCCAGTAACCTGAACACCCTTCTTTGATGAAGATGAGCTCGTTGTCTTCGTCGTACCAGAATTATTAACTGATGACGAATTCTTTGAGAAAAAGTTACCAAAGAAGACCAATGCTACAGCCAAAACTGCCACAACAACTAGTGCAGCAATCCATTTAAGTGCACGCATCATGAAAAACTCCTCTTACCCACTCGACACTACATCGAGCGGTTTCGTTTTTGATTATTATTTACTTTCCATACTATCACGCAATTGTGATTCTGACCAAATCTCTATGCCAAGTTCTTGGGCTTTTGTTAACTTTGAACCCGCATCTGCACCGGCAATCAGCAAATCAGTCTTCTTAGAAACCGATCCACTCACCGTTGCACCTTGCGCTTCAAGCCATGCAGTCGCATCTGAACGACTAAACAGCTCAAGCTTTCCAGTCAAAACCACACGCTTACCAGAAAAGACCGTGTCAGTTGCAACTTCAACCGCTTGCGTATAACGCGTGTTAACGCCAAGTGATTCGAAATCACGAACTAACTCTTGGGCGTGATCTGTATCGAAATATTGCGCAATACTGTGGCCAATAATCAATCCCATGCCTGGCAATTCAGAAATTTCTTCGGCCGTTGCATGAGCAATGGCATCCAACGTGACAAACTTAGCCGCAATCGTCTTCGCAGCCTTCGCACCAACGTTACGGATACCAAGTCCGAACAACAAGCGCTCAACTGAATTAGCCTTTGAATTTTCAATGGCCGTTAGTAACTTGTTTGCTGACACTTCACCAAACTTGTCCAGCGTAAGCAATTGTTCAAACGTCAAACGATACAAATCAGACACTTGATCAACCATCTTCTTATCAAGCAACTGTGCCACAATCTTTGGTCCAAGGCCATCGATGTTCATGGCATCACGTGATGCAAAGTGCGTCAATGATTCTTGTACTTGTGCCGGGCAGAATGGGTTAATGCAACGAAGGGCAACTTCACCATCAACGTGTACTAATTCCTGACCACAGGCCGGGCAACCCAACGGCATACTATATTCAATTGAATCCGCCGGACGTTGCTTCAAAATCACTTGACCAATCTCTGGAATAATATCCCCAGCCTTGTGCAACGTCACCGTATCACCGATACGAATGTCCTTTGCTTCAAGGTATGTTGGATTGTGTAGAGAGGCGCGTGAAACCGTCGTGCCGGCCAATTGAACTGGGTCCATCACCGCAGTTGGCGTGACCGCCCCAGTACGTCCAACCGTCCATTCAATATCACGAACAACCGTCAACGCTTCTTCTGGTGGGAACTTATAGGCAATGGCCCATCGTGGCACCTTCACCGTGTTCCCAAGTTCTTCATGGTAAGCCAAGTTATTAACCTTAACGACAATACCATCGATACCATAAGCCAAGTCATCACGAGTCGCTGTTTGATTCGTAATGTAAGCTTCAACATCCGCTTCTGAACTTACCACCGCATTGGTTGGATTGGTTGGCAAACCAAGTTCTGCCATGCGAGCTAACAGCTCAGCTTGCGTCGTAACACCCAAAACATTTTCAGCATCAACCGCAAAATACAAGAATGCATCTAGCTGACGTTGCTTTGTGATTTTGGCATCCAACTGGCGCAATGAACCAGCTGCCGCATTACGTGGGTTTGCAAACGTTGGCAAACCGTCACGCTCGCGTTCCTCGTTCAACGTCACAAAGGCAGCCTTAGGCATGTACACTTCACCACGGACTTCAACGGTCAGTGGTTCGTTCAACTTCTTAGGGATACGCTTGATTTGTCGGACGTTAGCGGTCACATCTTCACCGATGCTACCATCCCCACGTGTTGACGCTTGCACAAGTGACCCATTTTCATAGACCAAACTGATGGCCAAACCATCAATCTTTAATTCCGCATTGTATGCCAACGGTTCGTGGAATGACTTTTGTGTCGTAGCCATCCAGTCTGCCAACTCTTCAAATGAAAAGACGTCACCCAGTGACAACATTGGTACCGGGTGGGCAACCTTTGGCAAATCTGACTTCACTTCACGCCCACCAACTTGTTGCGTGATGGAATCAGCCGTCACCAACGCCGGGAAAGCAGCTTCCAAAGCTTCTAGTCGGTTATAAGCAACGTCATAAACTGAATCTTCAACTGACGGTGCATCGTTCTCATAATATTCACGTGCCCATTGCTTCAAATCAGCTTGCAAAGCAGCAATCTCAGTCGCCGCGTCTTCTTGTGAAAGATCTTTAATATCCGTGTTAATATCTGCCATTCAACAGTCCCTCTTTGTTAATTGACTTTTTGGATTGGTGCAAAGGCAGCCAGCAAACGCTTGATACCTTGATCTGGGAACGCAATGTCCAATTCTTGGTCTTCACCAGTTCCTGACACCTTCACAACGTGACCAACACCCCACTTCTTGTGACTAACCGCATCCCCAATTGTCCAAGCCGCCTTATCAGCGCCAGTTCCTGGGTTGTTAGTTGTCATGGAAGATGTTGTGCGAGTTGGCGTTGACGCCACTGATGATTGGCGTTGACGACCAGCAAACGTCGTCGCCGTCGCTTGTTGTGTGCGACGGGCAAATGGCAAAGCACCATCACGATTGGCAGTCGTTGACAACGTTTGACCAGCTGGTTGTTGAATCAACTCTGGACTAATCTCATCAATAAAACGTGATGGGATATTACTTGTCGTTCGTCCGTATAGCAAACGTGAATAAGCATTCGTAATGAACAACTTTTGCTTAGCACGCGTGATACCAACATAAGCCAAACGACGTTCTTCTTCTAGTTGGGCGTCATCAGCTGCAGCACGAGACAATGGGAACAAGTTTTCTTCCATACCAACCAAGAAGACGACTGGGAATTCCAATCCCTTGGCAGCGTGCAACGTCATCAACGTCACTTGGTTGTCTGCATCTTCATCGACACTATCCAAATCAGAAACCAACGCCAATTCACCAAGGAAGTCCACGTACTTTGAGACGCTTTCTTCGGTTGGCTCATACTTTTTGTCGAATTCTTCCGTTACTGACAGGAATTCGGCCAAGTTTTCTAGACGGCCTTGGTTTTCTGGGGTTGGGGATGTCTTAAATTGCTCCTCGTAACCAGAACGTTCCAAAATTTGACGGGTCAAATCAGTGATGCTCAAATCAAATGACATTTGTTGACGAAGCGAGCTAATCAAATCAGCAAATTGCGTCAATTGGTTAGCTGCACGGGCCGTCAAACCTGGAATCATGACCGCATTTTGAGCAGCATCCAATAATGGCCAGTTTTGTTGTAAGGCAAATGAACGCAAACGTTCGATTGATGTATTACCAATACCGCGCTTTGGCTCATTGACGACACGCAAGAAACTTTCATTATCAGCCGGATTCGTCACCAAAGCTAAGTAGGCCAACACATCACGGATTTCCTTACGCTCATAAAACTTTGATCCACCGACCATCGTATAAGGGATGTTCGCCTTCACCAAAGCTTCTTCAATTCCACGTGATTGCGCATTCGTACGGTAAAGAACGGCAAAATCACGGTAATTGCGCTCATCATTTTTAACACCATCACGAATTTGGGCAATGACATACAAGGCTTCATCCTTGTCAGATTGACCACGGTAATAGGTAATCTTTTCACCCATTCCGTTGTCCGTCCAAAGATTCTTCGCAATTCGCTCGTTATTGTGTTCAATAACTGCATTCGCCGCATCCAAGATAGTTTGTGTTGAACGGTAGTTTTGTTCCAACATAACTGTCTTCGCATCTGGATAATCCTTGGTGAAGTTCATGATGATTTGCATGTTCGCACCACGCCAACCATAGATAGACTGGTCTGAGTCACCAACTACGGCCAGGTTACGGTGCTTAGCTGACAACAACGTGACCAATTCGTATTGCGCATCGTTGGTGTCCTGATACTCATCGACGTGCACGTACAAGAACTTTTCTTGGTAGAATTCCAAAACTTCTTGTTCTTGGTGCAACAATTCAATCGTCAACATGATCAAGTCATCAAAGTCGACTGATTGCGCCAACGCCAATTGGTGTTGATACTCCTTGTACGCCTTCGCAACAATCTCTTCAAATGGGCCATTAGCCAATTCTTCGTACTTCTCAGGCTTTTCCATCGCGTTTTTTGCGTTTGAAATGGCACCAAGCACTGAACGTGGATCATACTTTTCGATATCCACGTTCATATCCTTCAAAATACGCTTAATCAATGTACGTTGCGCACCGGCATCAATAATTGAAAAGTCCTTCTTGTAACCCAACTTATCAATATCGCGACGCAAAATACGCACTGCCAACGCGTGGAACGTTGAGACCCAAACGGCATCCGCATCTTCAGCATCAACTAGTTGACCAATACGTTCCTTCATCTCACGGGCAGCCTTATTCGTAAATGTGATGGCCAAAATACGCCATGGCATCACATTCAAATCTTTAATCAAGTGGGCGACACGATGCGTCAAAACACGTGTTTTACCAGATCCGGCACCAGCCATAATTAGCAACGGACCTTCCGTTGTCATAACCGCTTCTGCCTGTTTGTCGTTCATGCCATCAAGTAGTGAACTCATGTGTTTGCCCCTTTCAATCTTTAAAAATTAGCGGATCTTCTTTCCCCAGTATTGGTACAAATCAACCTTCAATGCACCATTGTACAACTTACGCTTCTTAGTAGCCTTAGCACCGAAAGCTTCTTCAAAGCCTTCATCTGACGTCAAAATGTACTTTGACCACGTTGGCATGTTGTTGTAGATGTGACCCATCTCACTGTAAAGTTGGCGAGCAGCATCCTCATCACCCAAACGTTCTCCGTATGGTGGGTTAGCAACCAACACACCATTAATCTTGTCAGTTGACCAATCCTTAGCAGCCAATTGCTTAAAGGTGATGTCATCACCAACACCAGCAGCTTCAGCGTTTGCCTTCGCGATTTCAATCATGTTTTCGTCGATATCGAATCCTTCAATATCCAACTCAACATCAAAGTCAATCATTTGACGTGCTTGAGCCTTCAACGTTTCACCAATCTTCTTGTCGAACCAGTCCCATTGCGTAATATCGAACTCACGGTTCAATCCTGGTGCAATGTTGCGACCAATCAACGCAGCCTCAATAGCAATAGTTCCTGAACCAGTCGTTGGATCAACAAATGGATTGTCGGTAAACCAGTGAGCCAAGTTAACCAACGCAGCAGCCATCGTTTCCTTTAGTGGCGCACCACCCTTTTCAGTACGGTAACCACGCTTAAACAATGAATCACCTGTCGTATCCAGCGTAATCATGACGTGATCCTTATCAACGGCCGTTTCCAAAACAAAACGGTTTCCCGTTTCTGGCAAGTAGCCACGCGCGTGATAGGCATCCGTCAAACGGTTAACAATCGCCTTCTTCGTGATTGCTTGTACAGTTGGTACAGAGTGCAAAATAGAGTTCTTTGAGCGCCCGTTTACTGGGAACTCAGCGTCATATGGCAACAAGTCTTCCCATGGGAATGCCTTCGTCTTCTCGAACAATTGGTCGAAAGTCTTGGCATCAAATTCAGTCACCACAATTTTGACACGATCAGCTACACGCAACCACAAGTTAGTGCGGTAAATATCTTCATCCGTTCCTTGGAAGAAAACGCGTCCATTTTCAGTTTGGGTTGCATAACCCATGTCCTTCAACTCACGAGCAACAAGGGCTTCAAGTCCTGCTCCCATGGTGGCCATCAATTTAAATGTTTGCATAATTGTCACCTTTTTTCTTATTTATGTATCCCAGTTTCCTGGGTTTAAGTGCAAAAAGAAAGCCGACGCCACAAGGACGTCGGCTGCCTGATGCATCAGCTATAAGCCATGTTTTGTACCGAATATTGATTGGCGGTCAATACCCGGTGGCAATCATCTATCTCAGACATTTCTGTCTCCCCGACCATCACTTCAATTTGTTAGGTCAAGCGCCCCTACCAAAGTTTGGGTTGCCCGCTCGAGGGGTTTACCGCGTTCCACCCGTCGCATTTCTTTGACGGTTCGTCACTGTGGCACTTTAACAACTACTCAACCATAGTTACCCGTAGGTCTTTCGTTGGCCGTCAACCGACAAGTCGGCTGCCTAGCCTTATTTTTTCAGCTAGCACGAACACTACTGACATCGCAGTCAGTGCGAGCATGGACTTTCCTCATACGGCATAAGCCATACGCAATTACCCGCTAATACATCGTATTTACTTATTATACACTTATTCAGCCGTTTGTGTAGCCTTTTCTTCAGCAACTGGTGTTGGCGCTTCTGAAGCCGTACCAAATACACGGCGTTCCAAGTTAGACAAACGCTTCAAAATATCCATGTTTGTGTTTGCCACTGGCGCTGGAGATGCCTTAGGCGCCGTTGCCGCAGCTGATACTTGCTTCGTCAATTCAGCAACTTGCGCCTTCAACTTCTCGTTTTGTGTCGTCAATTCATCAATATTACTTTGGAACGCTTGATAATCTGACATGATTTCATCCAAGAAAGCATCGACATCCGTCATATCGTATCCAGTACCGATACGCGTCTTCTTAAATTCCTTCGTCAAAATTTCCTCGCGGTTGTGTAGCACGTTTTCCATCACTAGGACTCCTCCGTTTTGTTCGTATTATTAGTTTAACAGGTTTTAAACTCAGTTACAAAAGCACTTTATGTGAATTGTTTGTGCCCTAGTCTTCCCAAAGCGTTTCTTGGTACTCCGTTGCGTAGTCTTGCAAACGGTCCAAATCCACCCGGCGCACCGGGTAATCGTGGTTTTCCGCAAAATCGTGGATGGCAACATCATCATATCGCGCCTTCGATTCAGTTGCTTCTTCATCAAAGAAAATAACAGCTTCATCAGTGTGCGTTAACATAAAATTCTGGTAAGTCACCATTTGATTGCGTCCTGCAAAGTCACCCTGCGAAACAGCGCTTGTAAAATTGACTGATGACTTTAGCTGCGTCAATTTTTCGGCATTTGCTTCATTCCATTGGCTACCAAATTTACTAAACGGCGTCATCAACGCAATCTGGAACTCAGGGTAAGCTTCGTCCCGCAATTCCAACGCAACTTCAATCGCCCATTGTTCAATGCCTAATTGGCCACCAGTGATCAACCAATCAGTACCATCTTGAATCGCGTTTTCCAAAATTTTACGCAATGCATACTTAATTACCATCAACTTTGGGTCTTTTGTCCCCATCACGCCCAACTCATAACTGCGGAACCCTGTAATCCAAATTCGATGCAATTCACCATCAACTGTCAACGTCATCACCTCTTTACGTATTACTTACATTATAGGAAAGTTTGTCAGAATAATTGTCATTTTGCTATAATATAAAGGATACCTTAAGACGCAGGAGTACGAAATGGCTATTAACTATCCAAATGGACGCCAATTTAATCCGAGTGCGTTTTCAAAGCCGGTCTCAAAAGGTGTTTCCCAAAGTAATCGTGGCATGTCATTGGAAAATGATTTGAACGACGCAAATGCGTACTACCTAGCAACAGATACGGCTGTGATTCATAAAAAGCCCACGCCTATTCAAATTGTTAACGTTAGCTACCCCGCCCGTTCAGCTGCGAAAATTACGGAAGCATATTTTAGACAGGCTTCTACCACAGATTACAATGGTGTTTATAATGGGCAATATATCGACTTCGATGCGAAGGAAACGACCAATAAGCAGTCATTTCCTTTGAAAAATGTCCATGAACATCAGATTAAGCATTTGAAGCAAGTGGTTACACAGCATGGACTCGCTTTCATGATTATTCGCTTTTCCAACCTAAATGAGACATACGTCATTTGGGCAGAGCTATTATTCACTTATTGGGATAATCAAGAAACCCAACGAAAGTCGATTCCATACGACGTTATTAAGGCAGAAGGTGCGTTAGTTCCCCTCGGAATCAACCCAACCACGCCCTACTTAACCGCTATTGATGAATTGCTTAATCAACGTAAAGTATAAGGAGAACTATTTGTTATGACAGAAGAGATGTCACGCGTGCAAAGGTTACGCTCAAAAAAGAAGACATCCCAGCCAACTTCAAAGTGGAAGCGCTATACAAAGTATACGTTGCTAACGCTTGTGACGCTTGGCGCAGCCGGCACATTGGCCGGAGTTGGTGCTTTCACCTACTATGCTTCATCAGCACCTAAAGTGACAAATGCTGCTCTTGTCGGCACTTCACAAACCCAATACTTGGATAAGAACGGTGACGTTTTCTATACAAGTGGCTCACAAAAGCGTGAGATTGCCAAGCAATCTGAGATTCCACAAGAAATGCGTATGGCCGTAGTTTCAATCGAGGATCGTCGTTTTTACAAGCACCACGGTGTTGATCCTCGCCGTATTCTCGGCGCTGCATTTGCTAACTTCACTGGTTCATCACTTGGTTTGCAAGGTGGTTCTACCCTAACGCAACAATTGATTAAGTTGACTGTTTTCTCAACAGCGGCTAGTGACCAAACGTTGAAGCGTAAGGCGCAAGAAGCTTGGCTGGCTTTGAAGCTTGAAAAGCAGTATTCAAAGAATCAAATTTTGACACTTTATATGAACAAGGTTTATATGGGTAACGGTGTTTATGGTATGAAGACAGCGGCTGATTACTACTTCGGTAAGTCGCTTAACCAATTGTCAACGCCTCAAATGGCATTGTTGGCTGGTTTACCACAATCACCAACTGGTTACGATCCATATAACAACCCCAAGGATGCCAAGAATCGACGTGATGAAGTACTTGAAGCAATGGCTCAAAACGGGGTTATCTCAACGGCCAAGGCCAACGAGTATATGAAGACGCCAATTGATGATGGTTTGGTATCAACCCACTCTGATCAACTTGAAAATTCTGAAGAAAAGACCAAGATTAACCAAGCGTACATCACATCGGTTAATGCTGAATTGAAGAGCCTTGGCTACAATCCTGACACTGACGGTTTGACGATTCAAACGAATCTTGAGCCAAAGGTACAGAACCGCGCCTACAACATTGTTAACACAGAAAACTACGTTGCTTGGCCTGATGATGAGATGCAAGTTGGTTTGACAGTTACCGACCCTCGCAACGGTGATGTGATTGCCCAAATTGGTGGTCGTAAAGAAACAACCCTATTTGGTACCAACCACGCAACTAACACCAAGCGTTCATCTGGATCAACAGCTAAGCCTTTGGTCGCATACGGTCCAGCAATCGAAGATATGAACTGGTCAACGAACCACGCCGTTGATGACAATGCCTACAAGTATCCTGGCACAAACATCTCCGTGAATGACTTTGACCACCGTTACCTTGGTACGATTTCAATGCGTACAGCGATTGCACAATCTCGTAACATCCCTGCCGTTCAAACGTTGCAAGAAGTTGGTTATGACAAATCTTCTGCATTCCTTAAGAAGCTCGGTATTAACGAAGATCCTAAGGAGATGGTTGCCTCAAACGCCATTGGAATCGACATTTCAACTGAGCAAGAAGCAGCTGCCTACTCAGCATTCGCAAATGGTGGTACTTATTACAAGCCATCTTATATTTCTAAGATTACCGACCGTAGTGGTGCCGTGAAGAAGTTTAGTTCTAAGGGCTCAGAGGCTATGAAGTCTTCTACAGCCTTCATGATGACAAGCATGTTGAAGTCGGTTATCAGCGATTCATACGCCAAGATGATTGCAACCGATGCTTATAATCAAGCTGGTAAGACAGGAACAGTCGCTTATGGCGAAGATTCAAACATGTCAGCTGATTCAGCAATGGATACTTGGTTCACTGGATACACTAAGAGTGCTGCCATTTCTGTTTGGACAGGTTATGACGATCCAAACGAGGTTGGCCACGATTTGACTGGTAACGAACAATACATCATGTTGAAGGTCTATGGTGCGTTGATGGATTACGTTATGTCTGATTCTTCAATGGATGGCACGGACTGGACAGTCCCTTCTACTGTTAAGCAAGTGACTGTTAATGGAAAGAAGGAATACCAAGTTGCCGGAGCTAACGTAGCGAATGAAAAGACAGTCGGTGTTGCCTCAACGTCCACACCTTCATACTCTTCACGTTCTACATCTAGTTCTGCGCCAACGGTAAGTTCCGCAATGAGTAGTTCATCACAACCTGCTGAAAGCTCATCAGAGGCATCTGATTCATCAAGTGAACCAGCAAGCTCTTCAACGCCTGCTAGTTCATCAGCTCAAAGCTCAAGTTCAACACCTGCTAGTTCTTCTTCGCAAGAACGTAAACAAGATGAATAATTAGCAAAAAAGCAACCGAGAAATCTTTAATGATTCTCGGTTGCTTTTATTTTTGTTGTTTATATGGTTCCTGTCTGCATCTTGTATAAATCAGCATATTGACCACCTAGTGTCAACAAATCATTGTGGGTACCCCGTTCAACGATTTCACCATTGTCTAATACCAAAATTAAATCGGCATCTTTAATGGTAGACAAGCGATGGGCAATCACAATCGTCGTTCTAGACTGACGCATTGCCGCCAAAGACGACTGAATGATTGTTTCTGTTTCAGTATCAACATCAGCCGTTGCTTCGTCCAACACAAGAATTTTAGGATTTCTCACAATTGTACGTGCAAACGAAATTAACTGTCGCTGCCCCGATGAAAATCCAGCGCCACGTTCAGCAACCGCTTCGTGATATCGATTTGGTAATTTGTCAATAAACTCATTCGCATGAACAAATGTCGCTGCTGCTTCGATTTGCGCATCAGTAATCGTCTCATCAAACATCCGGATATTCGACATAACATCCCCATAAAACAAGTACGGATCCTGTAACACAAGGCCCACTTCACGTCTGAAAATCGCCAAATCAAGCGACCGGATATCTTGATCATCAATTAAGATATCTCCAGATTGAAACTCGTAAAAGCGCATCATCGCGTTGATGGCAGACGACTTACCCGAACCAGTGTGTCCAACTAACGCCACTGTCTGCCCTGGTTCAGCAACGAAGCTAATGTTTTTTAAAACATCCTGTTGACCATCGTATGAAAAACTAACATGTTTAAACTCAACCTTACCGTCTTGAACCACATTTGAAGCATTTACTAACTGCTTGGGTTCCACAGTCTCGTCCGCCAAAATAGCTAAAATTCGATTTCCTGCCACGATGCCATCTTGAAAAGCAGACAATGAGTCCATCGCTGCATCAATTGGATTATAAAACGAGCCAACATATGACAAAAAGGCATATACGGTTCCGGCTGCCACGATTTGGCGTTCACTAGTCCAACCAAACATCAACAACACCGCGATTATCGCTGCACCATATAGTAAATCAACCATTGGTGAAAGTAACAATGAATTTGTCTTGACCATGCGAACACGCGAGCGATAATAACTTTCATTCGTCGTATCAAATTCAGTGGCAATACGGTCCTCCTGTCTAAATTGTTGAATGACGGAAATACCCGTGATTGCTTCTGCTAACTGGGCATTTAGCGCTGAAATTTTTTCACGCATACTGCGATACGCACTTGTCGCAAACACCTGATATAGCCAAATACTACCAATTAAAAGTGGCACGAATATCAACGTCACCAACGTAACTTGTACATTAGTTAGCCACATCGCTATAAACGCTGACACAATTGAAAAAAGACCGATTGTTAAAGTTAAAAAGAGTTGCCAAAACGATTCAAAAGTTGCTGTATCATTCGTAACGCGTGACACTAATGAACCAGCTGGTGTTTGGTCGAAATATCGCATTCCAAGTGTATGTAACTTACGGTAAAGCTTCATACGGACTGCTTCGACCATGAACTCAGCAGCAGACATAAACCAGTAATCTTGGAAGAATTGAATCACTGCTTTAACTAACGTCAAGGCCAGGTAGATGAGCGCAAACATCACCAAAATTCGCCACTGTGGACTCGTACTGTGAAGATGATTGTTCATAAAATCTTGTAACACTCTCGGCATCACCACATTCAACACTGAAATTATTCCCGCCAATAGTAGCGCCGAATAAAAATATTTGGCAAATGGTTGCATAAAGCCGAACAACGCCCGGACAATTCGCCACTGTTCGCGAGGCCCCATCTTCTTTGTCCAAACAGACTCCGTTTTATCCATCTATTCAACCTCACTTTCCATCTTTTCAGCAACTTGTTGTGCGGCATATGTTTTAGCATACCAACCCGCTTGTGCCATCAAATCATCATGGTTACCTCGTTCAACAACTGCGCCATGATCAAAGACAAGTGTTTCAGCCGCTGCGACAATCGCACTCAACCGATGCGTGGCAATAATCGTTGTCTTGCCTTGGCGTTGTGCCCTGATTGCCGCTAATATGTTTTTCTCTGTCTTTGCATCCACTGCTGACAGCGCATCATCTAAAATTAAAATTTCCGGGTCAATAATTAACGCCCGTGCAATGGCCAAACGTTGTCGTTGCCCACCGGAAAGCGAAATACCTTGTTCACCAACCTGGGTATTATATCCATCTGGCAACCCCAATACATCTTCATCCAATGCGGCCCATTTTGCGGCTTCGCGGACCTTTTCTTCAGAAACACTAGGATCAGCAAACCGTATATTTTCCAAAATAGTGGTTGAAAACAAAAAATTATCTTGTGGCACATACCCGATTGCTGGTAAATAGGTATCCTTGTTGTAATCACGAATATCAGCATCGCCTACTGTAATTGCACCATT
The DNA here is from genome assembly GCA_001436895.1 of Weissella confusa. Classification (GTDB taxonomy): domain Bacteria; phylum Bacillota; class Bacilli; order Lactobacillales; family Lactobacillaceae; genus Weissella; species Weissella confusa. The sequence goes on along the minus strand of JQAY01000010.1, from coordinate 17,641 downwards.
ATATTGATCATACTCACGTAACAGCAACTGAATTAAAGTGCTCTTACCGGCCCCAACACTACCAACTAGTCCCAACGTTTCGCCCGCTTTGATTTTAGCCCGCACATTGCGCAGCGCTGGCTCGTTCGCATTGGGGTATGTGAATGATTTGATATCTATGAAAACATCACCACTCGGCACGCCGTTAACGCCCGTCGCATTAATGGTATCTGGCTGCTCAGCTAGCAAATTCATAATACGATCATAGGCCGCATTACCCCGTTGCAAGTTATTAAAGAAGAAGCCCAAGCTCATAAATGGCCAAACCAATTGAGATAGATAGGTGACAAACGTAATCAAATGCCCTATTGAAAGTTGGCTAGTTTGAACTAAATAACCACCATAAATAATTGTTCCGACAAAAGAGATACCCGTTAAGACTGTAATGGCCGGATCAAATAACGCATCTAATCGCGCTGCACGTCGCGTCACATGAATTGAATGATTCACCTGAGTTTCAAAATCCGCAATATCCTCATGACTCTGGCCAAGTGTTTTTAACACTTTGATACCCATTAATGATTCCTGCGTCTTATTATTCAGCCGTGAAAAGGCATCCTGAACATTCGTGAACGCCTTATGAATACTGCCACCTAGCAACTGAGCAATCAGCGTAATGCCTAATAGCGGTAGGACCGCAATAGCCGTCAGCCAAGGGTTTACAATCACCCCCATTGCCAAAATTACGGAAATGCCGGTGATGATAGCATCAAACAATTGCAACACACCATTACCAGCTACTCGTTGTAATTGACTTACATCATTCGTTGCGTGTGCCAATAAATCACCTGTTCGGTAGCGTTGGAAAAAAGGCTTATCCATCTCAAGGTAATGCGACAACAATCGAATACGTAACACCCGTTCTAAGCGAGCAGAAGTTCCCCAAATAAAATACGACCAGCCAAACCGCAAGATATACTGGCCGATTGTTGTCAATAAAATCAAACCCACAATCTGCCACATCGCATCCCATGTGAAACGATTATCTGCCAATAAATTGACAAAATTTCCAATCATCGCAGGTGGCATTAATCCAAAAATTGCTACCCCAATCAACGACAAAATGCCCATTAGATAGGAACGCCATTCCTGCTTGATAAACCATTTTAAACGAAAAAACAGTCGCATAACCCCTCCTAAAAAAATAGACCCGCGACTAGGTCACGAGTCTGATTCAAATCATTTTAAAACTACTTCGTTGCTAACTTATCTGAGGTGACACCAATCTTAGCCCACAAATCAAATGAGTCATAGGCCATTGTCCATCCAGACACACGGTTGTTTACCGGTGTGTATTTAATCGCAAACGAACTTGGAATAACAAAAGCTTCATCATTCATGTACTCTTGATACTTCTTAAAGGCGTCTTTGCGGTATGACGCATCCATTGCCTTTTGTGAATCAATGTCATTCAAAATTGTCGTTAATTCAGGCGTTGTTGCGTGCCCCAAGTTATATGGCGCTGCCTTAGAGAACAAATCCATTTGTGATGGCTCAGATGACAATCCCCATGCGGCATCAGAGATATCCCACTTGTTATCAGTTCCAGTTTGCACGATCTTGCTCCAAGTGTTGAAGTCTTGCAAACGGCCTCCGTACAAGCCAACCTTCACACCAATCTTCTTCCATTGTTGGATGTTATTTTGTGTAACAGCCTCCGCCGTTGGGCTACCAGAACGCGCCAAGTACGTCAAATCAAGCTCCTTGCCATCCTTTTCACGGTAACCAGTTTTACTGTTCACCTTCCAACCGGCTTCGTCCAATAATGTCTTCGCCTTCTTGATATTCAATGGGAAGCCCTTAGCAGACTTATCTTGCACAGAAGAGAATACCGGCGGAATCAAAGAGGTTGCACGACTTCCAAGTCCGTTAGAGAACTTATCAATAACTTGTTGTGTATTAAGCGCATACCCCAGTGCTTGTCGAACCTTCTTATCTTGCAAAGGCGTATCACGATCCATGACGTTTTCACTCTTATCAGCATCATAGTGTCCCAAGTTAAAGTACTTCAATGACACATACAAATCATTTTGTCCGGTAATCGTATAACCAGGGGCCTTTTTAACTTCCTTATACAAGGATGAGACATTATCAATTGACAAATCATACTTGTGTGCGTTCAATGCAGCAGCAATTTTAGAAGTTGAAACAATTTGCTCCGTAATTGAAGCCAATTTTGGCTTATCACCAAAATAGTACTTATTTGGCGTCAAACGAATTGACTCACCAGGCACAATCTTATCAACTTTGAACGGTCCCCATGTTAGCGGTTCGGTTGTATTTGCCTTAGATGATACCAATTTTTCTGGCGCAATATCCTTAATTTGGTGATATGGGGTCACACTTTCAAGATAATAACCATTTCCCGAATATGGCATTCCTGGCTTGAGTTCCTTGAAGTGAATGACAACCTTCTTACCAGACTCACCATCTGGATACGTCAAACCAGAAATCGTATTCGTTTTGCCATTGTGGAAATCTTCTAATCCCTCAATATTTGCCAACGAATCCGTCCAACGTGATGAACCATATGCTGGGTTAGCCAAGACCTCATAAGTCATTTCATAGTCTTTCGCAGTCACTGGTTTACCATCCGACCACGTCAACTTTTTATTCAAGGTGACTGTGGCTGTTTTAGCATCTTTATCAAAATCAATTGTGGCAGCACCCTTATCATTAATCTTAAATTGTTTGTCCGTGGCAAAAATACCTGATGTTCCTTGACCGGTTGGCTGAAACAACTCTGATGTCAACGCATCATCGGCCAGAGGCGAAATATAAGATCCTTGGAATGGCGAATCCGAAACTGCCGCAATCTTTAAATCGCCACCCTTAATTGGCTTTTCAGGATTGTTATACGCCACATTCAACTTACCCACCTTCGCATCATCCTGGTCGGCTTGTTTACCACCGTTGCGCCCGAATGCGAAGAATGCTGCCACTGCAGCTAGTGCGATAACAACTAGCCCGAGCAGCCATTTTACAGCTTTACTCATAAAATATCCCCCATTAACAAATAGTAACTGCTTGTTGTGAACCAGCTTACGCCCATGTTTATTAAAAGTCAATAAGTTTTCTAATCTTATTTTAATTTAATCAGCTTGACGTTGGTCAGCAACTCTGCGTAATGCCTGTCCAATCAACATAATCAACAACGTGTACAACAAGATAACGACCGCTGCAGGTACCCAAACCCACGGACGAGCCGTCATTGTTTCTGGATCCGTCGCATAATTAATCAACGTTCCTAGAGACGGCGTACTTGCAGGCAATCCGAATCCCAAGAATGACAAGCTAGTTTCCAAACCAATATTTCCTGCAAACATCAATGTTGCTTCAACAATAATCAATGACGACAAATTTGGGAAAATCTCGCGAAAAATAATTTTAATATTCGAAGTTCCCGACGTTTTTGACGCCCGCACATAATCACGGTTGGTCTCTACCAAAGTTCGCGCACGAATCAAACGTACTGTGTTGAACCACCCCAATAGCGTCATAATAACAATCAGCGTCCACATGTTGTAGTTAGGTACAACCGTCACTAACACAATAATGATCATCATCACAGGCAAAATGGTCATGAAATCAATAAAACGCATAAAGATCAAATCAAACTTACCACCAAAGTACCCCGTCACAAGACCGCCAATAGTTCCAATCGCTAAAATTAGCACCGTCACAAAGAAGGCGATGGTTAGCGAATTGCGTGCCGCTACAAGTAGCAAGGCAAAAATATCCTTACCACCATTGTCAGTTCCAAAAATGTGACCATCAGTCATTGGTGCCAAGTACTGATCCATGATATTCACATCAGTAAACGATGCGCGTGGCACGAATAAAGCACCAATAAAAATCGCAATCGTTATGAGCGCTAATAAAATCAGGGCGAACTGGGCCACTTGATCTTTTTTGAATTCACGCTTTAATGCATTCCGGAGAGTAGGCACATTTTTCTTTGCTTTTTCCATGAAAAATCTCCCCCTTAAGAAATTCGAATACGTGGGTCAACGATACTCATGATGATATCTGAGAACAAACCACCAAGGACCGCCAACACACCGTTAAACAGAACTAACGCCGTTACAACCGGATAATCACGTGAAAGCACAGATTGCACGAACAAAGACCCTACACCAGGGAACGAGAAAATGGTTTCCGCAATAATCATCCCACCGAAAATGCCAGTAATCGCGTACCCCATGGTTGAAGCAATTGGCAAAAATGCGTTACGTAAGATATGACGTGAAAAGATGCGATTTTCTGGGACACCCTTTGCACGAGCCAACTTCACATACTCTTGCTTTGATTCATCCAAAATACCAGAACGTAGGTATGAGAACGTACTCGTTGTAGAGATTAACGCAACAATCAACGCTGGCAAAATCATGTGATAAATTCGACTGCCCAGCGTTCCGAAGAAGCCAGATGCCTCGGCAGACACTGAACCCGAGGTTGGGAACCAACCTAAGGTGTATCCAAAAACAAAGATACCGAACAAGTAGAACAAGTAGGCTGGCAGTGAGAAAATCATTGAATTATAAATCAACAAGAAGCGGTCTGTGCGTGAATTTTCATGACGCGCGGCCACCAAAGCCATCGTAATTGAAACCAAATATGTACCAGCCAACGCAAGCAATGACAGCCAGACCGTATTTCCCAGACGACCACCGATTACGCGAGCAACCGGTTGGTGCAATTGGAATGATTGACCAAAATCACCATGAAAGGCATTTCCAATCCAACGTGCATATTGCACAGTCCATGGGTCATTCAATCCGGCCGCTTGACGCAAAGCTGCAATTTCATTGGGATCCGTATTTGGCCCAAACTTACCTGTGAACGGATCACCAGGCATGGCCTTTGCGAGTACGAAAACTAATACTGACACAAGAAACAATTGCGGAATCATGATTAGCAAACGTCTTAAAATTGTCTTCCACATGCTAAAAGTCCTCCGCTTCTAAATAATTTTCTGGTAACGCTACTGCGTGTGTTTCACTTACTGAGATTAGTGGAAAGGCTCGACCGTCTTTGTCGTAGTATGCTGCCTTATGTTCTTGGAACTCAGCTTCAATCGCCTTGCGATGTGCTCGGTTTTCAGCCCGATTTGGCACATCAATCTCTGGGATGGCTGCGAGCAATCGCTTGGTATACAAGTGTTGAGCATGATCAAAAATATCATCTCTCGTGCCAACCTCTACCAAACGGCCGTTATTCATAATGGCTAAATTCTCGGTCATGTGACGGACAACCCCTAAATCGTGAGAAATGAACAAAAAGGCGATGCCAAATTCTTGTTGAATGGCCTTCATGTAGTTCAACACCTGCGCTTGAACGGATAAATCAAGCGCGGATACCGGTTCATCAGCAACAATCAACTTGGGTTTTGTGGCAACCGCCCGCGCAATTCCGATACGTTGTCGTTGTCCGCCGGAAAATTGGAACGGAAATTGATACATCGTTTCTTCGGGTAATCCAACGATTTCAAGCAAGTGACGCACTTCTGATTTAAGCGCCTCCTCTTTGTAACCAGAAAAGTTACGGAGGGGCTCAGCGATAATGTCAAAGATTGTCTTACGCGGATTCAATGACGACATTGAATCTTGGAAAATCATTTGCACATCTTTGTTGTAATTAATGCGTGATCGACTCTTAGCATCAGTCACATCAACTCCTTGAAAAAAGATCTTACCGGCTGTAATTTCCTCCAATCCAACAATGGCTTTACCAATTGTCGACTTCCCCGAACCTGACTCACCAATCAAACCGTACGTTTTACCCTCTTCAATTGATAAACTCACACCGTCAGCCGCGTACACATAGTCCGTTACACGATTAAAAAAACCACTTCGAATTGGATAATGAACTTTTAAATTTTCTACCCGTAATAGTTCTGCCATACTTTCCCCCTAAACCTCATCATCAAACCTAAACACTCGCCAGGAATTGCCACGCACCCAATGTTCTGGGCCAACCTTTTCCAATTGGGGGTCAACTTCATTACGAACATCTTCCGGCAACCACGGTGTTCGTTGTAGGAACATATCTTTATGAAAATCGATATGCTTCAGCCCTGGAACGGTGCCTTGAATGACATACAACTCATCCGTATCAGCATCAATGGTCGGATTCGATCGTAATAATGATCGTGTGTAGGGATGCAACGAATTCGCAAATAACTCAGCGACCTCGGCATCCTCGACTATTTGCCCCGCATACATAACCGCCACACGATCAGCCACCTCAGCCACGACACTCAAATCGTGAGTGATTAAAATAATGCCCGCACCATTTTCATCTTGGATATCCTTGAGCAAATCCAAAATTTGGGCCTGAATAGTTGCATCCAATGCTGTGGTTGGTTCATCGGCTATAATCAAGCGTGGTTTATTCGCAATCGCTAACGCAATCACTACACGTTGACGCATGCCACCAGACAACTGATGTGGGAACTCCTTGGCCACGCGTTCTGGATACGGGATGCCAACCTGATTTAGCAACTCGATTACTCGACCATCATACTCAGATTCCTGATAAACCTTGTGCACCGATAAAGCCTCACGAATTTGATCACCAACCTTTGCCAGTGGATTTAGTGCGGCCAGCGGGTCTTGAAAAATCATGCCAATGTCGGCACCGCGAATCGCTGGCCATTCGTCTGGCGTTAATGCCAGAAGGTCGCGTTCGCCCATATGTATATTCCCGGTAACTTTCGTTTGGCTTGGGTCATGCAACCCAATCACTGAGGTCGCAAACGTTGACTTTCCCGACCCAGATTCACCGACAAGGGCTAATACTTCACCACTTTTGACCGATAAACTAACATCCTTAATGGCCGTCACGAACTCTCCGCGAATTTTAAAACTAACACTCACATCTTTAGCAACTAGCAAATTCGAATCATTCATTTAACATTCCCCTTACTTTCCATGATTGATTTCATCATATTATGACTAAAATGTGATTTTAGCAAGTCTTTTTTTAATATTTCTCTAATATAAAAATGCAGACGGCAGCAAAAAAACCGTTAAATCAACGGACTTAACGGTTTTATTAAATAAATAGTTATTCACTTATTAACTGATTAATAAGCTATTTAAACTGTGACCAGTCAGTATTTAAAATATCGACATTAGTCGGAATGTTAACCTTTTCATCTGAATTAAGCTGCTTAAACTGCGTACGTTTCTGACGCTCTTGGCGAACTTCCTGGACAGATCGATAATTTTTCTTCTGCCATGCAACTAGAATTGTCTCAATATATCGGAGATTCAAAGCTGCATTAAGCACGGCTTCTTGCACCGCTGACTTGATAAACTCTGGCTTAAAATGATCAACGTCAAACCAATTCTTGACAGTTTCCATCTCCATTTGACTTAATGGTCGACCAAACTCCTGCTCGATTAAATTATAAATCGCAGCACGACTCAAATCATCTTGATGCGTGACCGGTTGACCTTGCGTGGCCACTCGTTGCGCTGCCGTCATGGCATCACTGCCCGGTTCGGAAACCAACTTGTCGTATAACGGTTGGAAATCCAATTGCGTGCTAACACGGCCGGCGCCATCACGCATACTAACGAAATTAACCAATCCTTTGGCACGCATGGCCTCAAGATGTCCAAACACTGTCTGCGCATCCCATCCAAGCGTGTCCCCAATTTTTTGCGTGCTAGGTTCCAGCTCGCCACGATCGATGCCTGCCTTAGTTTGTACATAAACAAGCAGTTCCTCGTTTGTCATGCCAAGGTCACGATAATGTTGTAGTAAATAGTTACTGATGCTCGTTGTACCAGATTGCATAAACGCTGCAAAATTCAATTTATCTGTCATACGTTCCCCTAACTAAAATTTGAAAGCATGTGCCCCATACTTTTCGATTTTTCTATTATACCCCCATATTTCCGTCTGCGCGATGGTCATATTCAGAGTACGCTAAACAATATAGGAGGATTTGCAATATGGATAATAATGATAACCGCCCATTATGGCTACGCCCCTGGTTCTGGCTGCTAGCACTATTCGTTATAGGTCGTCGAAAGAAGAAAAACAAACAACCAAAACAACTTACGACTATAAAAAACCGCTGAAAACAGTTATAACGACTGTTTTCAGCGGTTTATTAATGTTTATATTAACTTATGGCCACAAACGGTTCATTGTACGTGGGAATGTGTAAATGCTTATACACCAGTAGTTTGAGAGTTCACTGGCGCAAATATTAAGCCTCGTATTTAGTGGCGCAAACTAATCTGGATCCAATTTTAGTTTGCAGGGTATGGCCCGACATTTCTCACCTAATTATTGTACAATAAAAAGCCCGCCAGACGAGGAAGTTAATCCAAGTACAGCGGGCTTTTTTCAAGTAAATCAACTAAGGTTATTATTGAAAATAAGTGGAAAAGAACTTAATCATTTTTTTCTTGCTACTAAAGCCTAATGCTTGCGCTTGATTTTCACCGTTTTTTCTTACAGGCTTTATGGCGTTTTGAATATCTTTATAGATGTCTCCAAAGCCATAATTTTGATCTATATTATGAGCCAAATAAACTATCGGAATAATAATGCTGGCTAATTTATTAGTTATCTCAGTTTTACCATTTTTTCGTTCGTGAACATGTAAATATTCTCTCCATTCGACTTTAGATTTTGGCAAAGTTTTAAATTCAATATCAATTAAATTAGAACTGTGTGCACAAACGTTTCTAACTAAAACCATTGCCCCAATCCATGAATTTAATTCAGAACTACCACAATTAAAATTTTTAGCAATTTTATTTTTACTTTCCAACGGTAAAAGTTGGTAAATATGATGTAATTGTCCAAATGACAATAAATCAAATGCTAGCCAAACGGTAGGATACTTCTTATGTTGAGAACCATTTTCTACTTTATTATATTTATTATCTTTTAAAGTGAAATTTTTTTCGTCAAAATATTCTGGATTTGAATATTCACTCATATTTTTAATCATTTTCAAAATTGTATTTTTTATCAAAGATTGTTCTCCAATAATATACTCAGAGGTATAACGTCCTTGATCAGCCCAAACTAAAAAGTCCAAATATCCAAATGGGCCAGAGTCATTACCTATTAGCTCGGCAAGACTGTTTTTAAAGGCTAGTTCAATCATTTCAATAATATGTAATAAATGTATTCTTAGGTTTTTATCAAAAAAATATCGTTTTAACACACTGCTGAATAGTAGTCCATCATATAGGCCATCCCTTACAAATGGCTTTGCGTATTCTTTTAACTTATAGTATCCGATATTTTTAATGTAGATACTTGCATTTTCAGAATCGATTGTCATCTTTCGATCACTAAAAACATTTACAAGTTTTTGATCTTCATCTTGTATATTCATTTTTAATTCCAACTTTACTATAAAAAAAGCCCGAACATAATTGCCCGGGGACTTGATATGCCTTCATTATATGCGGCACCATATTGAATGTCAATTTTAATACAGAAAAGCCCGCCAGACAAGGAAGTTCATCCAAATCCAGCGGGCTTAATTTATATATGGGCCAACTTGCGTATCTGTTTCAATGTCACAGGTTGGTCCAATTTAAAACTAGTTAGCGAATGCAGACTTCAACCAGACCGCCTCACCATTCATCTCTACTTCAATTGATGATCCAACACGTTGCAATACCTTGTATCGTCCATTCAAAGTGAAGTATTCCGGAACTCCGTTGTTGCCAAGGCCGTTTTGGTCCGCCAATGGGTTACCATGACGGTCGGTCAACGTTACTGATACAGCCGGCATATCGTTGTGGTAGTCTGCCACAGGAATTGACATGTCATTGTTTCGAACGTACACACCACCCAACTCGTATTGCCAGCTATCTAGTACGAATACACCGTTAAACTCTGCCGAGTCATCTTGCGTGTTAGCGTCCAAGATTTCGACGTTCTTCTTTGATACCCAAGAATAGATGTCATCAAGCAACACACGGTCGCCATCAACTTCTAACACCTTGTGTGGTTCACCCTTAACAAACTCAGGAATAGCTTCACCAGTCGCATAGTGTGTTGCGCTGAAGTTAACCTTTACGGTCATTCCCGCTGCAATATCTGACTTTGGAGTGTTGTCGGCTTCCTTACCGGCAACCACAGCTGGCGTGTCCGTGTTTGGCTTGCTAGGATTACCGTTCTTGTATCCATTATCAGTAACACCGCTCAAGTCAACGTTACCGTCCAACCCACCGGCAACATAAGTCGATGTGAATTGAAACAGTCCAACGTTATCAAACGATGGAAAATAGTTGTAATTAGGCTCTGGTGTCACTTCATAGTTTGGATATTCAGCAAGCCAAAGCTCGTATGAATTAGCGATACGTTGCAAGTCAGTTGAATCTTGCAAGTAGTTCTTGTAACCATAGACCATAGGCGTATATCCAGCGTCCTTAATACGTTGCAAGGCGTGCATGATTACGTCAGTGTTCTGTCCGCCACTCTCAACGTCAAGTGCAACGGTTGAACCATTTGGCGTCTGTACCTTTGGCAGGAAGTAGTCCAATACCTTATCAGCAGTTGCATAATCTGTA
>JQAY01000010.1:0-6799 GCA_001436895.1 Weissella confusa | reverse complement strand
ATAACCACCAATTTGCGCGATTGCGAACTTATCCTGACCATATCCAAACTTACCTTGTGAACCTTGGTAGATCGACCAATCAACACCTTGGTCGCCTTTGGCAGCATGTACTGATGGTACTGATCCCATAATTAAAAGCGCCCCAGCCGAAGCCAAAGCGCTTTTTAGCAATTTATTCATATGAGTTTATTCCTCCGTTGTTGATTCTGAAGGTGTTGTTGTTATCTGAGCGGAAGCTGAACTTGATACCATAGATGCTGAGCTTGCTACAGGAGCTTCTGAGCTTGTTACTGAATCATCTGCTGAATTTACTGGTGCTTCTGTCGCTGAGCTTGCTGGTAGTTCTTCAGCAACTTCAATGATTGGGTCTGACACATAGATTTCTGCGTCAGCCACCATGTTCTTGATCTTAGCCAGGCCAAGGCGTTCCCAGTCCTTCGTGTTGTCAGTCAACTTAATTCCATCGGATTGTCCTAGTGTCATTTGGCCACCCAAGTATTGGCTGAAGTCTTTTGAGTTACGGATTGAATAAGGCAAGATTACCTGGGATAGTTGAATACCCGTACTGCTGTTATTTACCTGAATTTGCGGTGTGTCAAAACTTACTGATACTGTCATTTATTTTTGTCCTTTCATGTCTTTCACGGCAGTTTCGATAGCTTCATCAATCTGCTTAGCAGTGAACAGGTGTGCCTTGTCAGCTTTCATAAGATAATCTGTAACCATCGTGATGGCTTGTGCTTTTTGCGTTTGGCCACCATCGAAGGTCACCTGAGCCCAATTCACTGCATGTTCTGCAATATCTAACAAGGCTGTGAGCCTCTTATTGCGGGCAAATCGTGCTGATAGCCAACCAATGCCCAAAATTAAAAGCGCTGGTAAGATTCCACTCTCCCACAACGCTTCTACAAGGTTTATTAAGTTATTCATTGTCATCGTGATGTTCCCTCCAATCTTCGATTATAGATATACGCTTCTCGTGGTCATCAATGCGTGAATCATAGCCTTTCAAAGTGTCCTGCAAACCGGCAATTGTCTTATTCAAGCTGTCGATTGATTTAACAAAGGTCATCTTTATCACGAACCACATTGCACCACTTAGGGTTGCCAGAACTGTGAGCCAGCCCGCTAAGTCGTGTGGAAAAAATCCCATATCATACGCCTTTCTTTTATCACTTAAAGTAGCTGACAGAGCCCTCAACGTATAAAACAATACCTTTGTAGTCTGTGGTGTTATTCTCAACACCGTGGCGCAATTGATACTGAATCTGCCCTGTGTTAGTAATGTGGACCATAAGAAGTTGATCTGTTTGAGTAGAAACCCCACCAATCCCACTACGACCGCCCATAACCGCCGTTACGTAGCTGAAAGGTTTTGTTATGTTGCTAGGCATTTGACCCAAGTTGTGCCATGAATACGACGCATCACCTGTGAAGGTACCAGTAAACCAAACCTCTACGCCGGCTGCAAACTCTCGGAAGTCCATTCTTAACCCGTTTGCAGTAACAGAGCCGGTCTTGATACTTGACGTTTTAAGGTTAGCCATCGTCGTGTTACCGGTGAACGTCTTATCCCCTGCAAGAACTTCATTTCCAGAGTTATGCACAACACCGTCATCGTCCGCCAAGTTGTGCCAAGTCTTTCCGTCCCTTGATTGTTGGATAGAAGTTCCGTCTGACTTAAAGTTAGGCGTGCTGATTGTCTTTGCCGTAACTCCACCGTTAGAAGTTACATTGCTTGCTGTAATACCCTTGTCGAACGTAGTTGTTTCAGTGAAGTGATTTTCAACGTTCAGCAAAGCTACTTGCTTGGAGTCGATTTGCCCTGCCAGATTCTCAACTGAGGTCTTCAACGTTTCATAAGCAAGTTGTTGTGCCTTGATATTGTCATTCAAACCACTGATACTTGAGTTGGCTTCATCAATAGCCTGTTGTACTGAATCGATGTAGTCCTTTGAAGCGTTAGACGTAAACAAAATGTTGTTAGCGATAACCGTGAATGTTACTGGGATTGAGCTGATAACCGTACCAGCGCCGTCTTGAACACTGATGTAAGCCTCTTCAATGTCACCAGCTGATTGGTACATCTCTCCTGGGATTAGCATTGAAAACAAACCTCCAGTGGCTGAAATCATGTCGTGAACCCCAGAAATTTGCTTGACCTTACCTGCTGAATCCTTTGCTGTAAGAACAACGTTTTGTCCGTCTAAGTTATGTGGCAAGTTGCCGTCCTTGATAGCAAAGTAAACGATACGCCCATTGTCACCCTGACGTCCTGATAGTGAGTCAATCAACGTCACATCTGTTGTGTCTAGCAACGTGTTGACAACGGCATAGCGACCTTGTGATTGTGCTTGATTAGCCATATTTTCTTAATTCCTTTCGATTAAACCGTTGAGAATCATAATCTCAACCATGTTTTGCAATGTATTTTCCATAGCAACCAAGTGGCTGTTGAAATCATCATAAGATTCCCCCAAACCGCTTAGATCGCTGCCCCAGTATTCATGTCCTTTGGCCTGTATGCCCTCCATATCGACAAAATGGTACTCATTAAAGATGTCCACCAATCGATTGAGGTTATTTTTGAGCAAAATTAAAGCACTCCCAATTTCTGAGAATGCTTGCTCGTTGTATTCTATAATGTTCAGTGTATTCATTGGTGCAGGCACATCTGTAATCATGCCCACATCGTAGAACGCTTGGTAAATCTGGCGAGATGTATCATCAGCCCCAGAAATACGCTTTGGTAAATCTAAAATCATTCACTCACCACCTTTGTTGTCAGCGCTCCCTTATCGTCAACCTGCAACTGATACTTGGTACCATTCGGGCTGGTCAACACCACTGTGCTCAAGTCAGGCTTACCTTCAATAGCTTGCCAGTGGGTATACGCATAGGCCTTATTTCCATCGGGATCAGCATATTGCACGATTGGCGTGCTCTTAGGTGGTTCTGGTGTTGGCTCAGGGTCTGGTGTCATATGGTCCGACTTAGCATAGGCTTGCCATGCTGCGGTGTCACCATAGAATTTGTCCAAATCCAGATTGCCATCATAGCCGCTTAGGCGCCCCGTTGAAGCGTATTGGAATATTGCTGGTCCACTCCATGAACCATAACCCTTAGCGTCCGTCCATGGATCATCTTGGTACCCAGTGGGGGTTGAATCTGCATATTGGGCGACCCAGAGACCATAATTGGCACTCACCGTTGACCAGTCGTAACTGTTTGTGACTGACTTGCTCATGTAAATCAGGGACCTGATTCCAGTTTGTTGGTACACGTAATCCAAAAAGGCCTTAGCGTAACCAACACCTTGCGTTACAACAGCACCTTCCCAATCCAACACCAAGATGGCCTCTCCAAGATACCCTCGAATGATACTCAGGAAGAACTTGGCCTCTTCCACAGCACCATCACCAGTTGCAAAGTGGTACACACCTAACAACCGGCCTGCTGACTTAGCGCCTTGGTACTGCGTATCAGCTTCGGTTGATACATAGGTAGTTCCCTCGGTGGCTTTAATAATGACGAAATCAGCTGGGACAGCGCTTAGGTTAATGCCAGCCTGCCAGTTTGATATATCGATTCCATTTAATGTCATTAGCTGTCCACCTTTCCGATAACCCACATGTTACCTGTTGTCCCTGTGTTCTTTTTTGCCGTGTTAATGGCTGATTGTTGTACCTTTTGTGCGTCCAGATAATTCTTGCGGGTATTGTTCAAGGTAATCTGTACCGCTGTTGTCGCAAACGGTGCTTTGACAATGCTGACCACTTCAACGGAAGTCTGGAACCCGTTATCAAGCATCTGTACTGTCCAATTTTCACCCAAAGCAACGTCTTCATTCCCAGCTGATGTAACTGTCATAGCCAACGATGGCTCTAAGACAAACGACTGGGAAGCCAAGTTCTTCATGGCGTCTGTTGAGGTAATCTTGTCACTTTCAACACGGGCGCCTTCTTTGACACCCCACTTAGCAACTGAATCTGCGTCCTGTACCTTGAAGGGTGTAAATGCTGGTTGTTCCATGGTTGATACAGCTTGCACGGTATTCACAATGCTGGTTGCGTCATACTGTAGTTGTACTGCGGCAGTATCATTACGATACCTGAATACCTTGCGGGTATTGATCACATATGAATCTTTGTCGTACAAGTGAATGACCTTGTTATTAGGTACGATGGCATATACACCAAATGCACTCTTGATTGTCGACAACCCTTCGACAATTGACGTGTTACCAAAATCCATTAGCGTCTTGTTGCTATCTAACTTACCATGAATCTGATATAAGTATCCATCGCCAATATCTGTGAGTATAAAGTTTAAGGCGTCAGTCAAACTGAACGAATTATCACCCCGTCTAACGTTGTACTGGAACCGATTGTTGAGCTGGTAAAAAATGTGTGTTGCCGTAACTGTTACGTTGTGAACACCACCAGTGTTGTCATCAGTCACCTGTTTAATCACGTAGGTTTGACCGTCATATTGCACCAGATTCTCCACTTGTAACAAGGCAAACCCAAGTGATCCATCGTCATACGCTTGGAAATCAACTTGGTAAGCTTCATTCTTCGTACGGGTGAGCCGAAACGTGCTGAAATTCAATGAGGATAACGCTTGTGTGGACTTACCGTCCCTCGATTGAATAACTACCTTATCTTTGCTGTATGCCATTTAGAAGTACAAGAATGGGAAGCTGAAGGTAACATTGGCACTGCTTAGTCCACTTAAACGAATGTCATTATCTCCACGTTCCAATTCGATGTGCCCAAAGTCCGTATCTACGTCAGTTGACCCATTCAACGTTGGTACCACACCATTCAATACGAACGTGTCACTGGTGGTCATCGCCTTATTCAGCTTGATACTGGTGCCATTCGTCTGATTTGTCAAAGTAAATGCACCCGAACCTTTTACCGTAATCACCAGATCATGGTGGTTGACGTATGGGTCAATGGCCACATCTGAAGGGTTGTAAATGTTGAACTGATTACTGGTACTAACATAGCTCAACGGCCTGGCTGGTAGATTCATACCGAACCCCAAACTGCCTAAGTCATCAGGTAACTTATCTGACCTGACCAAACTCTGTGCCAGTCCACTTGGATTGGTGAACACAAGGTCTACCGTCCCTTGTGATGAAGCTTGAATCGGTGTGATGTTAGTTGGGTTAGCCATTACCCAAAACGTCTTAAATGGTTCCAGCGTGCTTCTAAGGCGCATTAGGCCACGCTGGTAAAAGACACGGTTCAACTCTGCCTTAAGCAACCTGAAATCAGCCATGTTGCGCCCCTTAATAAACAATGACACGGTGACTTGGTTGGATCCATAGGTGGCTGATTGTAACCGTTGGCCATCTGAGCCGGCTATGGTTAGCCAGTCACCTGATAACTGGGGTGCTGATGACTTCATATCCAGAAACTTGACAGATGGAAGTCTGGCCGTCAAGTCATATTCTTGGCCACCGTATGGCTTTACGAATAATTTCATAACAGGCATATCCTTTCATTAAATTGATTGATAATTGTGTGTTGCTTGAGCCATGCCCATTTGATTCATCAGGTTGGGTAAGTTTATACCACCTTGAGCCTGCATTGCCTTGAGCTGGTCTTGGTTAACGCCAAGCATGAGTGACAATAACGTGATTACGTTGTCAAACTTTTGCTCCAACTGTGCTGTATTAGACTGAACCATAACCTGTTGTCCTTGTGATCCATTGATACGTTGGTTAGCTTCTGCAAGTAATTGGTTGGCTCGTGGCTTACGTGATGGATTCATTGGGATAACCACTTCTGGGAACCCTTCTTCACCCATTTCTGCAAACGTACGTGAGTTAATCCAACCGCCATTGGCAAATCTCTTGGCTCCCCAAGGCCCCCAACCACGCTTAACACCAGTTGGTGCCAAAGCTTAACGCCAATCCACCATGTTAAACACAGCAAGGAACTGGTCTAAGGCTGACAGAATGTTGTTGTGGCCTGGGTACTTCCAAGCGTTAAACGTCCCAACCTTATATTGGAACAGCCCTCGTGGCTTACCAGTACCATCATGGTCATCGTAACCTGTATTGATACTTGGGTTAACGTTTGACTCAAACATAGCCTGTGACCATAGCTGTGCTAAGTCTGCGCCTGATAGGTGCTCTCCAATCATGCTGGCCGCTTTACGAGCTGTCTTATTGAAGGACTCCTTCGACATAGCACCTTCACCAGCTTGTGCAACCACGTCTTCATCTTCGTGCTTCTTCTTCAAAGACTTGAACATGTTAACGATTGGGTCTGCAATACCTTGAACCAACCCATTGGCCATAGCTGGTGCGATGTTCGTTACCAGAGGGCTTCCTGTGATACCAGAAACTGCTTTATTCATAACATTACCCAAAGCCTTGATTGGGTGTGCAATGAACTCCGTTAACTTGTCCCACTTATCGGAAATCCAGCCGATTGCAGTATCAAGCCAGTTATCAGTACCATTGGCAAACTTAGGTAGTGCATGGGCTGGGATAACTGTTTCACCACCTGAGAAATTAACCAATCGATTACGTCCTTCAAGCACAGTGGCACGCCCAGAGTTATCGATGATCGCTTCTTGGTAATGCTCTCCTGGGGCGTCATTAACAATTGCCAACCCCTTAGGGGCACCCTTTGTACCATTGGCAAACTTAGGAATCTTACCGATGGCTTCCTTCTTACCACCGAACGTATGGATAACTGTGTTAATGCCACCGATACCATTGTGGCGCTGCTGTCAAGATTATGGACAGGTTTTTTCGACACCGCAAGGTGCCGCTACA
>JQAY01000001.1:261971-313851 GCA_001436895.1 Weissella confusa | reverse complement strand
ATTCAGTTTTCAATGACCTACGTCGTCGCCTTGACGACTTAATCTATAATACAGAAGTCATAATCAATTGTCAACAACTAATTTCACTTTCTGTTCACATGTTGTTCACATGCGTCGTACCTGTTATTTGGTACTTGAATAATATACCCCTAAATGGAATGTTCGTCAACTGCTAAGATTTACGAATATTTTCCGAACAATACAAAAGGGACTCCCATCACTGAGAGTCCCTTGTTTTATATCTATATATAGTAGTTTCTATTAGAACAAAGCCAGTTGGTTTTCATCCGGCATCCCCGCAAGCACACCGTTTTCATCAAGATAATCCATCAACGTCTTAGAAACACCACCACGTTGGGCAAGATCTTCCTTTGACAAGAATTCACGTTCCGCACGCGCAGCAATAATACGCTTGGCAACGTTATCTCCCAAACCTGGTACGGCGTTAAATGGTGCAATCAACGTATCACCGTCCAACAACCACTGTTCTGAATCAGACTTATAAAGATCAACCATGCTGAACTTAATACCACGTTCAAGCGCTTCATTAGCTAGCTCTAGCACGGTCATCAAATCCTTATCCTTAGCCGATGCTTCATTTCCCATCTTACGAATCTCTTGAATACGTGCTTTGGTCGTGTTCAATCCACGAGACATCGCCACGATATCAAAGTTGCTTGCACGCACAGAGAAGTAGGCTGCGTAGTACAACGTTGGGAAGTACACCTTAAAGTAGGCGATACGCAACGCCATCAAGACATACGCTGCCGCGTGGGCACGCGGGAACATATACTTAATCTTCAAACCAGATTCGATATACCACTCCGGTACACCAGCAGCACGCATTTCTGCTTGGTACTCATCTGAGATTCCCTTACCCTTACGCACCTTTTCCATGATTTGGAATGATGATTCAGGTTGTACACCGTAGTTAATCAAGTCGGTCATGATCTTGTCACGCGTTCCGATAACTGTACCGATTGTGGCCACACCACGTTGAATCAACTCATCAGCGTTACCACGCCAAACGTCAGTACCGTGAGACAGACCAGAAATCTGTAGCAGTTCTGAGTAATTCTTAGGGTGCGTCTCTTCCAACATACCGCGAACAAAGGCGGTACCAAATTCAGGCACACCCAACGTTCCCGTCTTAGAGAATATTTGGTCCTCTTCAACACCCAACGACTCTGGTGATGAGAACAAGCTCATAACACCCGGATCGTTCATCGGAATTGTTTGTGGGTCAATTCCTGACATATCCTGTAGGGCACGAATCATCGTCGGATCATCGTGTCCCAGAATATCCATCTTCAAGATATTATCGTGAATTGAGTGGAAATCGAAGTGCGTCGTGCGCCAAGTAGCTGACAAATCATCAGCCGGGAACTGAATTGGTGTGAAGTCATAGATTTCCATGTCGTCCGGCACAATCAAAATACCAGCCGGGTGTTGCCCAGTCGTACGCTTAACACCGGTTGCTCCCATCGCCAAACGTTCAACTTCAGCACCACGGAAACTAATATCGTGGTCACGCTCATAAGCCTTCACATATCCAAACGCTGTCTTATCGGCAACCGTCGCAATTGTTCCAGCACGGAATACGTTATTCTCACCAAACAGTGACTTCATATAGTTGTGGGCAAATGGTTGGTAGTCACCTGAGAAATTCAAATCGATATCGGGAACCTTGTTTCCCTTAAATCCCAAGAAAGTCTCAAACGGAATATTGTGCCCATCCCCAATCAACTTCGTCCCATCAATTGGGCTGAGCTTTTCCGGCAAATCATAACCAGATTCATATTCACGTGGGTCAACGAACTCAACATAGTCACCACTCTCACTACGATAGTGTGGTGGCAACGCGTTAACTTCCGTAATTCCCGCAAGCAAAGCAATCAATGATGATCCAACAGAACCACGTGATCCAACCAAGTACCCGTCCTTATTAGACTTAGCCACCAAACGTTGGGCAACTAGGTAAATAACCGAGAACCCATTGGAAATGATTGAACGTAGCTCCTGCTCAATACGCGCCTCAATGATTTCAGGCAGCGGATTACCATACATACGATAGGCCGTTGCATATGACTTTTCACGAATTTCATCGTCGGCTGTTGGCATGTTAGGTGGATAGTTTCCACCCTTAATCGCCTCGACCTCATCAAGCATGTCCGCAACAACGTGCGTATTATCAATGACCAACTTCTTAGCTAGGTCTTCACCCATCCAAGCGAAGTCATCCAACAATTCTTGTGTCGTACGGAAATGCATATCCGGCAAACTATAACGGTTCAACGGATTAGCACCACCTTGGGAACTAATCAAAATCTTACGGTAGATGGCATCCTCAGGGTTGAGGTAGTGAACATCCCCAGTCACAACAACTGGCTTGCCTAATTCATCCCCAATCTTCACCGCTTGCATCATCAAATCACGCAAACGAGCCTCATCTTGGATCAATTCACCTTCCAAAGCCGGCACATAATTAGCTGATGGCTGAATTTCGATGTAATCGTAGTATTCTGCCTTAGCCTTAGCTGCAGCATACCCCTTCTGCATCAAAGCTTCCCAGAACTCACCAGTACTATCACCAGTTCCAAGAAGCAATCCTTCACGGTACTTGTTCAACAAAGAACGCGGTACACGTGGCACACGCTGCAAGTACTTCGTGTTTGATTCAGAAATCATCTTATACAGGTTCTTAACACCTTCTTGCTTTTGAACCAACACAACCGCGTGATTAGGGCGACCATGCTTCCACGCATCGTTATCCATCATGTGGTCATTCAATTGGTCAGCATATTCAATGCCATATTCTTCACGTGCTTGTTCCAAGAAGACACGGTTCAAATGTCCGGTCGTCTCAGAGTCAAAGATGGCACGGTGGTGTTGCTCCAGCACAATACCGAAGTGCTTAGCCAGCGTGTTCAAACGGTATGAACGCATATTTGGATATAGGAAACGGGCCAAAATCAACGTATCAATAACTGGGTTTGAAATTGGGTCTAACCCGTGACGGGCATAACCTTCTTGCATGAACCCCATATCAAATGTGACGTTGTGCCCAACCAGAATGGCATCCCCATAGAATTCACGGAACTCTTCGAAGACCTGCTTCTCTGATTTAGAACCACGCACCATATCATCCGTGATTGACGTCAAATCAACCGTGGTTTGACTTAGTGGGAACCCAGGGTCGATGAACTCAGAGAATTCGGCAACCACGTTTCCCTTAACCATGCGGACGGCTGACAATTCAATGACCCGATCATAGGCAGCTGAAAGACCAGTCGTCTCGACGTCGAATACTACAAATTCGGCTTCATCAAGCTTCGTGTGATTTGGGTGGAAAATGATTGGCTCACCATCTTCAACCAAGTTAACTTCAACACCATAAATCATCTTGATGTCATTCTTAGCTGCAGAGGATGCTGCTTCTGGGAATCCTTGGGCACCAGCTGTATCAGTCACAGCAATGGCGTCCATGCCCCACTTGGCAGCTTGCTTCACGTAGTCACCAATCCCGTTAGTGGCATCCATTGTCGACATAACGGAGTGCGTGTGCAATTCAATGCGCTTCTTCTCCCCTTCATAAGGATCGATGCGTGGCGCATGCTTAATAACCTCGATGTCGTAGGCCGTCATCGTCAAGTCACGCACAAAATCATCTTGTTGGATTGGACCGCGGGCACGAATCCACGTACCTGGCTTCAAGTCAGCAAAGAAGGCTTCGTCATTTTCATCACGTGAGAACTTCTTCAAGATAAATGAACTCGTGTAATCAGTCACCTTCATCGTCAACAGTTGACGTTCAGACTTCAAAACACGCACTTCAGCGTCAAAGACATATCCTTCAACGATAACAGAACGTTCTTCAGTCTCGATGTCCGCCATCTTAGTGATTTCTGCATCAGAAGCAATCTTGCGACCAAGGGTACCTGGCGCACCGCTACCACCACCATTACGTGGTGCAGATTGACGTTGCTTAGCTGCTTGTTCAATTTGCACCTTGGCCATTTCGGCTAGTTGTTGGTCTTGAGCAGCACGTTGCGCCATGACTTGTGCGTGTGATTCAGCGGCCAATTGTTCATCAACTTGAATGTTAAATGGTAATTGATAGCCAACCCCAAGCTTCTTATATGTGCCTTCAATAATTGGCAAACCAGTTTGACGAGCATAATTCGCCCAAACTGCTGTATCGAACGTCAAACGCAATTGGTTGTCAGCGATTTGTGGCAACACATGGGCAAACGCCTGACGGAAAGCACCCGGTTCATTTTGATGTTGCTGCAACACCCACGTCCAATAATCAACGATTTGTTGGGCATCTGGTTGTGTCGTCAAATGCAATTGGTAAGTGGTCTGCGCAATGTTAGCAAAAGCCGTTTGCATACGTGCCACCAAAGCGGCCATATCTTGCACCGGTGGTAGAGCGGGCATTTCCAAGTGGAACTGCCAGACTTTAGACTGTTTGTGCACGGCTAGCTTGGTCAACGCAGTTTGTTGCAAACTAGCAGGGACTTCCTCGTATTGCAATTGCTGCAATAGCGTTTGGAATTGTTCTTGTGCGGTCAACGCCATGTTAGGTGCTCCCTTCTCTCATTTTTCAATATGCGTTTAATTATACCTTGTTCTAGTTACAACAACGTATCGAATTAACATACAAACAAAAAACGCCATCCAACTTAATGGATAGCGTTTAGCGGATCAAGCCGAACGGGCAATTCGGCGATCTATTCTTATGACATGTCTCAGCACATCATAAATTTTTAAGGAGTAGGTTTCAGGTTGGTTAGACCTGTAGGTTATGAGTAGTATTTATGGGTTGTCGAATGAATATCCCTGTATCCCTTATCGACATCCTTAATATTACGCACGCAAACTTAAACCAACAATAAACACCTATTAAAAATGCGTAAATGCCAATACAGTTAGCACAGCAATGACGGCCCACAAGAACTTGCGCATACGGTCGCCCTCCTTCACTTATCTTTGATACTTACTAGTATCGCATGCAAATGTGTCCATTTTATGAAAGCGTTACCAACCTCGATCAATAAAAAAGCTACCCAGCCCTAGCCGAGTAGCTTTCTAGTTATCTGTCATTAAGCTTGCGCATCAACTTCAGGGTGCAACAAGATTTGTAGCGTTGCAACCAATTCTTCAGCACGTACTTCGATGGCTTCGTCAGCCTTACGCAACTTAACTTCAACGATACCTTCACCGGCCTTCTTACCAACCGTGACACGGACTGGCAAACCAATCAAGTCTGAATCGTTAAACTTAACACCGGCACGTTCGTTTCGATCATCAACCAAAACTTCGTAACCTGCTGCAACCAACGTGTCGTTCAAATCGTCAGTCAATGCCTTTTGCGTTTCATCTGAGTACTTCATTGGTACCAAGTGAACATCCCATGGTGCAACTGATGTTGGCCATGCCAAACCATTTTCGTCAGCGTTTTGCTCAGCAATTGCTGCCAACAAACGTGACACACCAATACCGTATGAACCCATGATGACATCAGCTTGACGACCGTTAGCGTCCAAAACTTGTGCGCCCATCGTCTTTGAGTAGCGTGTACCCAACTTGAAGATGTGACCAATTTCGATACCCTTAGTAAATTGCAAGTGACCCTTACCGTCAATTGCCAAATCACCTTCACGAGCCGTACGAACGTCAGCCACTTCATCGATGCGGAAGTCGCGATCAACGTTGGCGTTCAAGTAGTGGAAGCCAGCTTCGTTACCACCAACCGTAATGTTAACCATGTCAGTTACCCATTCGTCGGCGATAATCTTAACGTCTTCACCAACACCAACTGGTCCCAATGAACCAAATGGTGCACCCAAGATTTCTTGCGCTTCTTCTTCAGTTGCCATACGCAACTCGTCAGCGTGCAAGAAGTTTTGTACCTTAACTTCGTTCACTTCAAAGTCACCACGAACCAAAACCAAAACAGGTTGGTCATCAGCGTACATGAACAACGTCTTAACCAATTGGTCAGGTGTCGTTTGCAAGTATTCTGCCAATTCTTCAATCGTCTTAACTTCAGGCGTGGCAATCTTTTCCAAGTCAGCCATTTGTGCGTGTGACTTGTTAGGTGTGTACAAATCCTTCGCCATTTCCAAGTTAGCTGCGTAATCTGACTCATCTGAGTAAGCGATGATATCTTCACCAGCTTCAGCAGGAGCTGAGAACTCCTTTGAGTCTGAACCACCCATGGCACCCGCGTCACCAACAATTACACGGTAGTCCAAACCGATACGATCAAAAATGCTGATGTAGGCTGATTCCATGTTCTTGTATGACTCATCCAAACCTTCTTGGTCCACTGAGAATGAGTAGGCATCCTTCATAATGAATTCGCGACCACGCAAAACACCAAAGCGTGGTCGGTTTTCATCACGGAACTTCGTTTGGATTTGGTAAACCGTCAATGGCAAACGCTTGTATGACTTAATGTCATCGCGAATCAACGTCGTCATCGTCTCTTCGTGAGTAGGTCCCAAAATCATGTCGCGGTCGTGACGGTTCTTCAACTTAAACAAGTTCGGACCGTACGTGTCATAACGACCTGACTCTTGCCACATTTCTGCTGGCAAAAGCATCGGTGCTGACATTTCAATCGCGTCAATCTTCTCCATCTCTTCACGAATAATCGTGTTGATCTTGTTCAAAACGCGTTGTGCCAATGGCAAGTATGCGTAAACACCGGCTGAAACCGGACGCATGTAACCAGCACGCAACATCATTTGGTGCGAGATAACTTCAGCATCGGCTGGCGTTTCACGCAAAGTTGGAATAAAAACCTTTGATTGTTTCATGGAAAACTTCCCTCGTCCCTAATCTTGACGACATAACGTCACTAAAAATTCTTTTACTAGTTTACCACAGTTACCCAAGAACTACCCTACCCATTCGCACAAAGTATAGAAAAAGGGATGCCAAATTGGCATCCCTTACTCACTTACTTAAAAAAATAACGCAAAATATCGTTTCCGGTAACTGCCACCATTAGGAGCACCAAGAACAACACACCAGCCAACGTAACTGTCGTTTCAATCTTCTCCGGCACCGGACGGCGAATAACCGCCTCAACCGCGTTCAATAGCAACTTACCACCATCCAAACCAGGAATTGGTAGCAAGTTCATCATTCCCAAGTTAACTGACAACCATGCCGCAAATGACACAATCGCCAAGAAACCATATGAACTAACCTGCTCGGTATTCTTGTAGATGGCAACTGGGCCGCCCAACTTATTCAGTGAGAACCCTTGAACCAAATTCTGGATTGCGCGGAAGATTTGCGTCATCGCTTGTCCCGTGGCACGGAACGCATACGCCACACGCGGACCAGCCGCTTTGGTTGTGGTTGGTGTCACGCCGATTTGACCAATCGTCATACCACCATTCTTAACCGACTTAGGCGTCACCTTTGTGGTCAATTGCTTACCATCACGTTCATACACCACGGTCGTCTTCTTACCTGGCAAAGCTTGAATCGTATCTTGCATCTTTTGCCAAGATGTCATTTTAACGCCGGCAATTTTTTCAATCGTGTCACCCTTCTTCAAACCAGCACTTGCTGCTGGTGAATCTTGTGCGATTGACTGCAATGTCGTCGTTGTTACACCTGGCATCGCAAACGCCAAACCAAGGAACAATACCAACGTCAAAATGAAGTTGTTCATCGGACCGGCGAAGTTAATCAAGGCACGTTGCCACAACTTAGCCGATTCAATGTGCGTATCACGTGGCGCAACTAGGACTTCAGTGCCGTCAGCTTCAATCACCGACGCATCGTGATCAACAGCCAACTTAACCAGCGTTGACTCATCCCCATCCCAGTAACCTTCAATAAACATGTCATCAACTAAGTCAATGCGGTTAACCGTTAAGGCGCGACCACCTACTAACTCAGTTTGCTCTGACAAATTCAAACGGGTTACAACGCCATCTGTCTCAACGACAACGACTGTCATACCTGGGCGAATACTTTCTTCTTCAGCTTCTGCACGTCCAGCCATACGCACGTAACCACCAACAGGTAAGATACGAATTGTATAGGTTGTACCGTTGCGTCGTGTCTGTAGCAACTTGGGCCCCATCCCAATTGCAAACTCACGGACACGAACACCGGACTTCTTTGCAAAATAAAAATGTCCAAATTCGTGCACGACCACCAACAGGCCGAACACCAAAATAAACGTAATAATTGTTGTCATCAGTTAAACTCTCCACGTGTTCCCATTATGCTAGGCCTTAGTATACAACAAAAGCCTGAAGGAAACTTTAATTTCCCCCAGGCTTACGAATCTTTTAGTTTAGTGGAACAAACCAATCAAGTACATCAATGGCAAAACAATCAACATTGAGTCGAAACGATCCAAGATACCACCGTGACCAGGCAACACGTTTCCTGAGTCCTTAACCTTGTAGAAACGCTTCAAACCAGATTCAATCAAATCACCAAATTGACCGGCTACAGAAAGCACGATGCTGATGATAATCATGACTGGCCAGCTGTACGCTTGTGGGAAGAAGTACGTGTAAACTGCCGCTGCGATAACCGCAACCACCGTTCCACCGATTGAACCTTCCCAAGTCTTGTTTGGTGAAATCTTCGTTAGCTTGTGCTTACCAAGCTTGCGACCAATCATGTAGGCCCCTGAATCAGTCAACCAAACAATCAAAAAGGCAAACATTAGTGTATCTAGCCCAGCGTTACGGGCAGCCACCATCATGCCAAATCCCATACCAACATACATCATCGTCAATGTGAATACACCAGCATCTTCGAAGCTAAACTTGTTCTTAGCAATTACCGTGTGCAACAACATCAAGATAACAAAGATGTACAACAATGATGAGCGGTGCAAGACAACCGGTGCTTGGATGGCATCCCACAAACCAACTGGTAACGTCATTACCAAGGCACCAACCATCGTCAAAATTGCTCCAAAATCAACTAACAACGTCTTGCGCATCAAGACGACTTCGGCAGCCGCAATCACTGCGAGTACTGATGCTGCCACTTGAATCCAAATACCGCCCACGTACAAGATTGGCAAGAAAATCGCCAATGCGACAATGGCCGTAATGACACGTGTCTTCATAGTCCTAAACTTCCTCTATTTTTTATCACTTTTATTTTCTGCAATCCCACCAAAACGACGATCTCGTGCTTGGTAAGTTGCAATGGCCCCTTCGAAAACAGATTGTGTCATCTCAGGCCAGTGTTCGTCGACAAAGACGAATTCAGCATATGCCAATTGCCACAACAAGAAATTAGACAAACGCATTTCACCACTAGTACGAATCAACAAATCTGGGTCTGCGTATTCGCCAAGTGGTGCTGTCATCATTGCGTTGCTAATCGTCGCTTCATCAATCTCTTCTGGCTTAAGTTCACCAGCCGCGACTTGTTGGGCCAACGTTTGCACGCCCGTCACGATTTCTGCACGACCACCATAATTCAAGGCAAAGTTCAAAACCATCCCTGTATTATTAGCAGTTTGCGCAATCGCATCATTAACGGCACGTTGCGTATCGGCGGGTAGTTGATCGACATACCCCATCACGTTGACACGGACGTTGTTTGCAATCAACTCAGGTACGAAGGTATCAAAAAACTTTCCAGGCAATTTCATCAAGAACCCGACTTCAGTCTCAGGACGCTTCCAGTTTTCAGTTGAAAATGCGTACAGTGTCAGTACCTTAACGCCCAAATCACTGGCCGTCTTGGTAATGTCCTTAACCACTTCCATACCACGTTGGTGACCGGCAACACGAGGCAAGTTTTGTCGCTTAGCCCAGCGTCCGTTTCCATCCATAATAATCGCAATATGGTTAGGAATACGCGTCTTATCTAATTGTGTCGTTGTTTCTGAATCGATGACTCGTCGCTTTTTGAAAAACACAACGTTTCCTCCGCCTCTATAAATCTAAAATGCGCAACCAATAGTTAGTTACGCATGTCACTCCTATCCATTATAGCAGTTTATTAGACCGCGTATAGGCTTTTAGTACAACGATAACGCTTACTTAGTAAAAACTGACTCATCATCGTCATCAAACGCACCGCCCAACAAGGCTTCGATTGTGTCCAAAACCCCGTTGTGGTTATTATCGTTTACGGCCAAATTATTAATACGAACCTTCATAAAGTCCTCAGCGTTTGGCATAACGAATGGATACTTCACATAGCGAAGCATCTCCAAATCATTACCATTGTCACCAAAGGCTGCCATCTCTTCAGGCTTGATATCCCACTTGGCCGCTAGTTGCTCAAGGCCAGTACGCTTGTTTACGCCTGGTGCCAAGATATCAACTGATCCAAACCCTGAACCTGTGGTGTGTAGCTCTTCGCCAAAGACATCACGCAATTGTTGCACGTGATGATGTACATCAACATCTTGGTCCCAAACAAGTGAGAATCGGAAAATACTATCTTCCACATCCATAAACTTCTCAACTTGGTGAACCGTTGGATAGAATGTCTTCACAGCTGCAATCATTTCAGGGGTGGCGTGGTTTGAGACGTACGCCCCATTTGTACCTGACAAAATAATCAAATTATCCATGTGTGCATGTGTCTCAGCATTCCATTGCAACACACGAGAAATTTGGTCTGGTGACAATGCTGATTCAGCCAATACCGTATTCTCGTGGGTAATCAACGCACCGTTATCTGACACATACGTAATGCGGTCAGGGTTAACCGGCTCAAAATAAGAACGCAATTGCTTATATTGGTTCCCACTTGCTGCGACAAAGCGGATGCCACGTTCGTCCATTTGATCTAACAATGCCTCCATTCGTGCATAGTCAAATGTGCGATCATCACGTAGCAATGTACCGTCCATATCGGTTGCAATTAACTTAATCGTCATTGTTCTGCTTCCCTTTCACAATTAATTCACTCTTTTACCTAAAAGTCATTATAACAAACTGTCCGAGACTGCGCCGAATTTGCTACAATTATAAGGTTAGTTTAGTTAATTACATTTATATGAAAAATATCATGATAAAGGAGGCCGTTCATGAATGACGATTATCAAGCCAGTTTAAATCGACTTAACCAATTGGATGGACCCCAAGCGACTGTCTCATCAGCAGAGCCGCTTCACCGCGGACCACAACGGCGACCACAGCGTGTTGATAACCGACCACAATGGCAACAAATCCAATGGTTTTCAATTCTATTCGCTGTCGTCTCACAATTGGCAATTTGGTGGGTTTATCCGCTCATTTATTCAAAAAATTTAACGAGTGGTCAATGGCAACACAATCCCCTCTTAATGACCTATAGCCTAATTTTGGCATTAGCAATTTTCCTAACTTTCAACCGTGGTTTCTCACGCTGGCTGAATTTTGCGGTCATCTTGATTCCGATTGTGTTCTTGTACTTCCTATACAAGCAAGTCACGATTCAACAGATTATTTTGTTAGGATTACTTCCCCTTGCGCTATTGCTCATTAACGTTAAGTGGTTAAACCTGCAAAACATCCTGGGCTTAATTATGTATTCTGGGGTTGCAACACTCGCAATGCCGGTTGTCATATTCTATCAACAAAATACATTCTTAACATTGCCCTTTATTCTAAGTTTGTTGCCGTTGCTATTCAGTTACTTGTACTACATGAGTAGTATTTTCGTACCAACCGGTCGTAATAAGCGTGCTACATCTTTGGCATTTGGTATCATTCTTTTGTTGGATGTCTTAACCTTGCCATGGAACTTATGGACACTATTGGCGATTGTCATCATCGTCTTCACGTGGATGGTTTTGATTAACCTCGACTTGAAGCCAAAATATCGCATGGGGATCTTCTCCTTGCTACAAGCGGTCACGGTTCTAGTGATTTTCTTACAACAAAAATAGCAAAACGCCCTCGCACGAAATTAGTGCGAGGGCGTTTTTTAGATTTCTGTTGTAACTGGGCGGCGCTTAACGCGATAAACAAAGACAGCTGATGCATTACCAATGACTAACATCATTAGCAAAAAGACAATTGGGTGGTTCTTAGCCATGCGAACTGGCCAAACACCTTCTTCCGTACGGCCAGCGTTCACATCACGGGCCCAACGGCGGTTCTCTAAGTCTGGCGTATCAACTGCTCCGACAATCACGGGCTCTGATTTTGCATTTTCCGAAACTGAAATATCCGTTACCTGCGTTGGCTTCATTTCACCATCTGGTGATTCAATAATCGGCTCGTTATAGTCGGATTCTGTGTGCCCACTGAACTTGTCCTTAACACCTTGAATCATCTCATCAAACTTTTCAATCAAAGATGATTGTGCAACCACCGGGCGGACAGCATCTGCGTTTGCTGCTCCTTGTGTCGCTAGATTCATTGCCATGAAGGTGACAAAACATAAAATTGCTGATCGTTTTTTCATTGTTTAACTCCTCTAAAAAGAAAGTGCCCTTTCTCCGTCCAATACCCTGAAAAAACTTTTCATGAGCCACCACAGTTCACAATGTTGTTCCAAGTTATTTACAGTCTACCCTATATAATCTTCTAATTTTAGGCGATTGTTTGAATAAGTCGTGTCCTTGAAATCGCATTCATTGTTTTAATTGTGTCCTTTTTCCGGGTTTTCTGTGTGCTATCCACAATTTTGGACGTTGTTGAAATACAAAGTCCCACGGATTGACAAATTTTGCACCAAAAAAGACCCGTAAAAATTTTTACAGGTCTTTAGTCATTAAGCCTTAAATTGTAACTTGGCATCAGCAACTGCATACCAATCCTTCACACGATCAGCAACTTGACCCTCAGGGAAGTAAGTTGGGTCCAGTAGTCGATAAAGTTCAACTCATCAACGTGAGTTTGCTCATCATTGCGCCAAGCGTCACGTACGGTCGTGTCACCAGTCTCTAGGTTCACCTTGAAACGAACGACGAACTGTTGCCCATCAATGTGGACATATAATTGACGTAGACCAGCTTCGCCTGGGAATGGTTCTGATGTAATTTCCGCATTCGTCTCAGACAACACATCAACGGCATGTTGTCCCATGTAACCATTATCTGCCATCATACGCAAAACCATGGCAACCGTATAATCACGCATGGTGCGTTCCTTGAAATATGCCTTGTAGTCAAACATTTGTTATTGCCCCCTAAAACGTTGCTGCTAGCAACTTTACCTGTTCCAAAATACTTAGTAACTCTTGGTGTGCCTCATCATAAGCAGCCATTTGATCCCCAAATTGCTCATTGAAGCCCTCCAAACCACCTGCGATAAACGCGTATTCAAATGCTGTCACCTTTTCAAAGGCATCCGTAAAGGTTTGCCAGATATCGTCATCGCTTTCTTGCGTTTCCAAGAAGAATTGAATGAAACGGGCATCCGAATACCCCATTTCGAATTGCACCGCTAGTTGGCGCTTGAACTCGTGTTGATTCTTAATATGCAAGAAGTGGTGTTCTGTGTTCCAAGTTACACGTTCTACTGCTTTTAATACTGTTTGATTCATCACTAATAAGCCTCGTTTCTTTTCAACACCTAAATGGTAACACTTTGATTTCCTGCGGGCACAAAAAAGGCACTCGAATTTCGAGTGCCAATTCTGATTATAATTCGGCCAACGTTGCTGAATGACGTTCCCCATTAAAGTAGAAATCTAATCCTTCAGCAAATGGCACCTTGTTGTCTGCGACTGCTTCAAATAATGTCCATGATGCTTGCAACTTGCGCGCATCAACATCCCCGAAGACATCAACAATGTTAGCAGCCTTCAAGTCCAAAACAATCTTTGTCACATGGAGCAAGCGCTCAGCTAGCGTTTCATTCGCCAAATAAGCACGCGCCTCTTCCGCATCTGCTAGACCATAATAAACCGCACGTTCGCTTGAACCTAGTGAACGTAATTGTGGGAATACCCACCACATCCAGTGTGAATCCTTCTTGCCAGCCGTCAATTCGTCAACCGCCGTTTGAAAGCTGTTTGCGTTTTCTTGTGCCAAAAAAAATCGTTGCACATCATTTGCCAATGCTTCATCCATGACCTATCACCTCATTCATATTGATAAGTTAATTCTAGCATGATGTGTTGTTTTCACCTTGGTTCAACGTTCAGTTTGGAACGTCTCGATATGCGTTAACTGATTTGTCGAAACATCATCTGCTTTTGGTGACAGCATCGCACTCATAATATTATGGCCATCTGTCGTATGCCCTAATCCAAGCGCGTGGCCGAGCTCATGCGCCAGCGTTTTCGTTAGGGTATTTTGATTCGACAATGACAATACATCGCCAGAAACCCGTAGTTCACCAGTTGATGGATTCATCCAAGCCAATGCATGCGTACCAGCATCGGTGCCTTCATCACCCATCGCACCTGCTCGCACAAGCACATCTGGACTTTGACGTTGTTGCACTTCCTTGATATTAATTTTGCCATGGGACTTCACCCGCCAAAACTTAATGGCCCCCTTGAGTGCGCGCTGGACATTCGGCGTCGTTGTTTGAAAATCCGATTGCACAATTGCGACGGTTAACTCACCATTTTTACCGGTGTACATCCCCAGTGAATCACTTGTGGGTCCAAAACCACCATTTCGGAGTAATTTTTCATTGCCAGTCTCAGCTTGTTTAATTGTCAAATTATTCAACTGTCGACGCTGCGAGCTATAGTTAATCGCACTCATAATTGGCTCGAAGCTACTCCCGACCGACCCGAACACCAACAATAAAATGATGCTGGTGTAAATAATTTTGCGCCGGTGCCGCGGTTTGCGAGGGGCCGGCTTTGGTTCATCTGATTCTGGCTCAACAATGCCATAAGTATCATAAATTAGTTGATCCAGCTCTTTATCTTTTTCATCCAAATTCGCCACCCCCTTTGCCCCCTATCATACTGGGTCAATTTGAATTTTTACAGAAAAAAAGAGCTGGAAAACCAGCTCAACATCATTGATTCAATTTCGGTTGTACATTGTTTGCTGCGCGATAGCAATTTGCTCTGATAACGCTTGTGAATCCACTTGCGTCAGGACGTGATAATCCACTTTAATTTCCTTAAACAACGCAACCAATGTGTTTTGCGCCTGTTCCAACTGTTCATCAGCAAATTGTGACACCGCCGTCTGCTTTTGCACCGTCATATACATACGGATAATTTTCAACGCATTCGGCACGTGGTTATAAAGAAACTCATCAGCCAGTACCAAACGTTCCGGCTTCTCAGCCAAGGTTGCAATTATGTTATCTGTGAATAGTTCGAACTGGTATCGATCAGCGATTGCTTGGAGTTGCGCATCGGCTTTAACCAGGTCATTAATAATTTGGATATCGTTATAACCCGTGGCAAACGCTGTCTGGAAGGCTTGCTTATCCTTACGCGATAACCCAGTCAGGTCATAAGTATACTTGGTGGGCAAGGTTGCGCTCTGCACAACCGGCTTATCTTGTAACAAGCCAAACCGTGCTAGCAAAACAACGACCGCAAAAATACCTTTCATTTGCCAGGTTGGCTGCGTTAAAAACAAAACACCGACTAATAAAGTCGCCGGCATCAACCATAGCACTGCCACCTTATCATTCGGCAAAATTCCCGCCATGACAGCACCAACTAAAATGACAACGCTAGCTCGCGGTGCAACGGTCGTTAACTCCAAACCAAGCGCACCCATCAAAAAAACGGCAATCAGTTTATTGCGACGCAATTCAACCGCCGTTAGCGTTCTAAGATTTAACAACATCAGCTTCCCTCGTTTTCTACGTCAGTCACTAGTCGTCCCTTTTAAACTAGGTGTATACTGTTTAAACAACAGGAGCCGAATGATGACTAAATTAACCCGTCAAATCTTAATACTCGTGATTTTCAGCGGATTATTACTTGGCTTCTATGTTATCGCTATTTATGGACCAAAAGCAACCAGATATACCAGCCCTAGTTTCAGTGAACCGTCGGCACCATTGACCTCATCGTCATCTAACTCAAGTTCATCAGCAATCGATTACTCACGGGCACCAGCCAACAACCACCAAGACTATCAATCAACGTTCTTGGATAAAGACTTGCATACGATGTCTGTCACGGCTAACAACTTGAAATTCACCGTGTCACATATCAACATTTTGGATACCACCAACGTTGAATCGCTCTTTTCGCCAGCTGAAAAGGCGTTTGTTAAAGCTGATGTGTCATTACCCTACGAGTTTTATCGCGTCACACTTGATGTCACAATCACTAATTACGGCACCCAGCCCATTAACCTTTTGAACACCAATGTCGCTGGGTGGACTTTAATTGATGGCAACGGGCAATCCTTTACGCATTCTGATATGCGAGTTGGTCATTACATGTATGATCAATTCAACACCGGTATTCTTGAACCCGGTGATTCAAAGTCCGGTGACTTTATTGTGCTAACCGATTCAAATGATTTCAACTATCAAAAGTTGCAATTTATCGCTGCCGGTATCACGCCGGACAAAGGTACTAATATCACACCTGCTGCTTTCTACCTTTCAACTACCGAATAACACAAAACGCGCTTATCACAACATTGTGATAAGCGCGTTTTTTCATGCAATTTAGTATGGCATCTTAATCGCATCCAAGAGTTGCATATCAGCTGGACTGATTTCAAAATCAACATCCGCATTCTGAGTAACATACTCCGGGTGGTTAGCCTTTGGTAGTGGCAACGTGCCCTTGGCCAATGCATAACGGATGGCTAATTGGGCCACTGAGCGATCGTAGTGGGCAGCAATTTCTTGCAACTCTGGCATGCGCAACAAACGTCCCGTGCCAATTGGGCTGTACGCCTCAACTAGCAAACCATTTGCTTCATCGAATGGTTGGTTCACATCTTGCGTCATCCCAATGTGATAAATAATTTGGTTAACCGCAGGTGTAATCGACCCGTTGTCCAAAATATTTTTCACATCTTCATTATTGAAGTTCGACACACCGATACTCTTCACCTTACCAGCTTGTACCGCTTTTTCCATGGCTTGCCAAACCGCCAAGTTTTCCTCGTAGTAGTTATTACCACGACTTGGACGTACGTTTGGCACTTCCATTTGATTCCAAGGACGTGGCGCGTGAATCAACAACAAGTCAATGTAGTCCATGTTCAACGCTGCCAATGACTCATCAATCGAGGTAGCCGCGTGACGGTAATCCTTAATGCTGGCGTCAATCTTCGTTGAAATCGTCAATGTGTCGCGATCGATGCCAGATTCTGCAATCGCAGCCCCCACCGCATCTTCGTTTTGATACATCTGCGCCGTATCAACATACAAGTAGCCAGCCGCCAAAGCAGCCGCAACTGAATCATGAGCTTGTTGCTTAGTTTGTTGCCAAGTTCCCAAGCCAATCTTTGGCATCAACATGCCGTTATTTAGTGTGTATGTTTCGTGTAAAAATGACATCGTTCTGACCTCTTTT
The DNA here is from genome assembly GCA_001436895.1 of Weissella confusa. Classification (GTDB taxonomy): domain Bacteria; phylum Bacillota; class Bacilli; order Lactobacillales; family Lactobacillaceae; genus Weissella; species Weissella confusa. Next base: position 296,433 of record JQAY01000001.1, on the reverse strand, counting down.
CAACTTCATACGCAATATGATACGACCACTTCGCCAAGGTGTTTAGAAAAAGGGTATTAGTTTTCAGCTAACATCTTTTTAACCGCCGCCACCGTCGTTTCAGTCGTCACCTTTTGTTCAACCTTGGCTAGTTCCGCTGGCGTGGCCATTGGATTCGCTTCTCGATAAGCCATGACTTGTTCAGCCACCACCTGCTGCAACGCTTGTTGTTGTGCTGTATCTTGGGCGCCTTGCAACTTTGTTAGTTGCTTTGCCTGTTTGTCAGTTACTGCTAACCAGCTCGACTTTGGCATCGTGACCACTGAACTTTGCTTGGCAACTGTACCACCCTCACCACCAAAACCAAGGAGGAATTCAAAGACCTTGTTTCGCCATTCCCAGCGCGTCGTTGTTGTCGTAACGGTCGCTTGTGAAACATTGGCTTCTCGGTATGTTGCACTCTTTTTGACTGCTTGGACCATATGTTTGGTGTCAGGTACAAAATGCGGGGTGGCTTTAGCATCTTTCTTATCAGCATAGACCAGCACATAGTTATCTGCCTTAGTCCCCAACTCTTTGGTCACTAATACGCCAATTGGTAGCTTATCACCAACCGCTGAATAAATCTGATGCGTCTCAGTCTTGGTTACCTTTTCCATACCGTAATGACGATCAAAGTTAACGAGCAATAACATCACCAATGCCACGAAAACTGTCCCGCTAATCAACCCTAATGGCACACGCCAAGCTAACGGTTCAATACGAATCCACGCTAGATATGTCAAAATGGCAACCACTGCTAAAATCGGAATAATCATGCTGCATCCTCCTCATTTGTTGCTGCCACTGGCACAATCTTACCGCCCTTCAAGAAGAGCGCGACGATAATACCGATAATCGCGAAACTCAAGCCGATTGCAAACGACACATGGAACCCCTTCATCGACGCTTCCAAATAATCAGCCCCATATTGCAATGGGTTGGTCGTCTCCAAATGCTTGGTCGGTTCGTGATGCGCAATAACGTTTTGTGTTACCGACGACAGTAAGGCCACCACAATTGCTGACGCCACTTGACGAGCAGTATTATTAGCTGCCGTTGCGTGCGGTGCTTCATTTTTCGGCAACACCGCCATGGCCATCGCCGTCAATGGCACCAATGCCGTCGCAATTCCAAACATACGTACCGCATAAAGTGTCGTGATGAAATGCGTCGGTGTCGTTGGTGACAAGAATAGGAATGGTAACGTCCCGATTGCAACGAACGTAAAGCCGGTAATCGTCAAGCGCTTAGCCCCAATCCGATCATAATCACGTCCTGCCAACACCGCCATAATACCAATCATCAGTGCACCCGGCATCAACGTTAAGCCGGATTGCAACGGTGTTAGCAAGTGCACGTTCTGCAAGTACGTTGGGAGCATCATTTCAACACCCATCATGGCACTCATCGACATCATCACACAGATGGTCGTCAACGTGAATTGCCGGTTCTTAAACACACGCACGTCCACAAACGGCTCATCCAAACGCAACTGTCGTAGCACGAATAGCACAATAATTAAGGCACCTATAATCATTGGTGCGATAACCGTCTTTACATTGCCCCAGCCGTCGGTTGCAACATTGGTAAACGCCCACAAGAACGAACCAAATCCGACCGTTGAAATAACCAGTGATGGTAAATCAAGTTTCATGCGTTCATTCTTAATGACGTTTTTAATACAGAATGGCGCCGCAATGATGACCAGTGCCAGCACGGCCATCGGCAAGTGGAATATTAAGCGCCATGAGCCGTTTAAGTTCAAGCCCATCACCGTGCCGTGTTTTTGGAGCAACCAGCCGGACAACGTCGGTCCAATCGCCGGTGCCAATCCGATAACGATACCGTTCAATCCCATGGCCGTACCACGCGATTCAGCCGGGAAGATATTCACCATGACGACTTGCATTAACGGCATTGAAATACCGACGGCAATTGCGGCAATGATTCGACCAGCCAGGAACATCCACCACATATCGTGCTGGGCTGGTGTCAGTGACGTAATCGTCATACCGATGAATAGCAGTAAATACGCTGTGATGTACAACACCTTCGTTGGTATGCGAGTTGATAAGAACGCTGACACTGGCATCATAATGCCGTTCGCCAACATAAACCAGGTGGTTGCCTGCTGTGCAGTTGCCAACGTAATATCAAAATCTCGCATTAGCGTTGGAATGGCGGTCCCGAGCGATGTCTGCATCAAGGCTCCGGCAAACGTTCCAATCAACAGCACCGCAACCATTGCATTACGGTTGAACGGTTTACCATTGATGTCTGTAAACTGTTTTTTGACCATAGTTACCCCCTCAATAACTTTATTTACCCTATCTTACGGAGCGAATTTGAATATTGTGGGGATGAAGCCCTGCCTTTCATGCAAAAAACACTGAACAGTTGACCCGCTCAGTGTTTTCAGAATATTTATACTTGTGATGCTGGATAAACAATCCAGGCGTAATGTTGCGTTGTGTCAAATAGCGCCGGCAACGTGTATTTCTCGTTTTGAATGAAAGCCGTGGTGTCACCATACGGTCCACCAGTTCCCAACCACATGCGGAACGTAGCGTCGTCCCGATTAACTTTCTGACCGGGCAAATAAATCGTAATGGCATCATTTAGACCAATGCCGTATGGTTCGGCTGTGACTTCACGCACACCATCAACAATCGTCGTCGCATTTGCTGGATCATAATCGAGTTGTGACACTGTCATTGTGTAAGCCGTATCGGACACCTTTTGGACATTATCTAAACGGCCTGTGAATTCTGAAATTTTCATGCTTCCCTTGGGATAATCCGCCCCTACGTCACCCATATCTGAATCCGAAAACTTACCAGAAAATGTACCATCTTCATTAATGGTCATGACCGTGCGCCAGCCACCCGCTCCAGACGTGAACCAAAAGTCGCGACCAGCAATTTGTTGAAAAATCGTTTTCTGTTGCTTAGGTTTCTCAGCCTCATTCTCACTGGCTGATTGTTGCTTGGCGTTCACTGTGACCTTGTTTGTTGAATGGTCATCGCTAATCATCCCCATCCCCACATAGCCAACCCCAACCGCTACAGCAACACCTATAGCACCAATTCCCCACTGTACTAATTTTTTCATGTGCCCCTCCACTAGAATTGCATGGCGTTCTATGAATTCAGCATACCAGAATTGATCAGATTGGCTCGTTCAAAAGCTCAATCGGTAATAAATAAAAAAGGATTCCGTCCCACAGAATCCTTTTCAATAAATTTAAATGTTAACCAACTTGCCCTTTTTGTCCTTAGCAATCATAAAGAATACAACTGCCGCAATCGACCATGCCCACACAATGTGGCCGAAGAATTCTGAGAAGTGCTCATCAAATGGTTGGTTCCAAGGAGCTGGCACAGTTCCCATTGCTGGCATCAAAACGATGTGCCAAGCGAACCATAGGAAGATACCGTAAGCAGCACCTTGCCACAACCCAACCTTTGACCAGTATTGTGAAATAAATACATAGGCCATGGCAAAGAATACAGAAAATGAGAAGTGCAAAATCAATGTAAACCAAAAGACCTTTTGATCATGTGAATAATATACGTATGCGTGTGTCAAACTGTGTGGCACACCAAACTGTTCCATCATTGTTTGTGGTGGATTCGTCAAATTACGCGCAATTGTACGCGGTGGCAACAAATTCTCCCAACCAATCTTAACCATGCCGGAAATCATTCCAGCAACAAAGCCATACCACACACTCTTAAGGATAATTTCCTTCAAGCTAGCGACCGGCTTATCCAACTTAAACATCTCTATACCTCCATAAGTCGTCTTACGCACATTTCCTATACGCATACCAACTAATTAACATTGATAAATTTATCACAAGGCACTTACAATGTCAAAGCAATTTAAAAAATACCGTTTAGCATAGCAGCCAAACGGTATTTCGTATTATTTTTCTTCAATTGTTTTCGTGACCAGGTCACGCGCCTGCTTAATGGCTGGCTCTGATAAGCAATATTGTTGCATAGTGGCATCGATAATCGCTTCATCATAACCAGAATTAGCGGCCACTAACTTCACTAACTTTGCGACTCCCACTGGAATATCAATCTCACGTTGGTATAACAAACCATGGTACATCACTTCAGTAAAACCACCCCACGCATCGATCAAATTAATGTCCAGCTTCGCCGGCTCAACAACCTTGTGCGCAGATAACAACTCTAACGACCAATTGATTTGTTGGAACATGGCAGCATCAGCTAACCGACGATTTTCAAGAATATCTAAATTGAATTGACGCATCTCTTTTGAATGGAAAAACGTGTAAAAATAAATCTGAATGGCTAGGTAATAACGTGACAATTTATCAACGTCAGGATACAGTTCATCAACCGCTGCCATGATCGTTTCTGATACTTGTGCGTTAACAATTGTGGCAAAATCTTCCTTCTTTGAGAAGTAATACTGCACAATTGATCGTTGCAGTCCCGCGCGTTGGGCAACTGCCGAAAAACTTGTTTTGGCAAATCCCTGCTCAACAAACAATCCCCAAATCGCACGGCGGATATCGGCAATTGTTTGCTCATTACGTTGTCGTCCCATGTAACCCCAGCCTCCTAAAAAGAACTTCATTCATTTTCGCCCATATTCAACAGAATAACAAGCAACTGCTGTATTAAAAAATACCGATGGCTTAACAACCATCGGTATTTAACTTTATTCAATTAATTAAGCGTAGTTCTTCAAGTAAGAAATACCCATTGCACCTGGACCAGCGTGCGTTGATTCAATTGGCGTTGTTTCCGCAATATCCACAACCGCGTCTGGGAACAATTCACGGGCACGCGCTGCCAAGTTTTCGGCATCTTCGGCTGCATCGGCGTGTGAAATACCGATAACAGCAATACCGTTTTCTTCTGCTTGCATGCGCTCAAAAATCAAGTCTTGGTAGGCCTTGATTGTCTTCTTACCACGACCCTTAACTTCCATCGTGATTTGGCCAAGCGGCACGTGCGCACCAACCTTGATATCCAACAATGAACCAATCAAGCCAGCCGTCTTTGACAAACGACCACCTGCGACTAGGTTCTTCAATGTGCTAACAGTTAGGTATAGTTCCGTGTTATCTTCAACGCGTTGCAATTCTGCCAAAATTTCATCACGCGTTGCACCGGCTGCAGCCATGCGACCAGCCACCAAAACTTGCATGGCCAAGGCACGATCGATGTAGTTTGAATCACGGACAACCACATCATGCGGCACCATGCGTGATGCTTGTTCAGCCGCTTGCACCGTTCCTGACAACTTGTTCGTCAAATGCAATGACAAGATTTCAACATCTTCTGGCATGGTTTCATAAACTTCCGTAAACGCACCCAATGATGGTTGTGATGTCGTTGGCAATGCCTTAGCTTCCGCCATCTTTTCAATAAATTCGCTTGGTGTAATTGATACCCCATCGTGGTAAACCACACCATCAATCATCACCGTTAGAGGCACAACCGCAATATCATATGCAGCCACTTCTTCCGGCGTCAAACGCGCTGTTGAGTCAGTTACAATTTTTACTTTAGCCATTTCAAATTCCCCCTCGACCTTCTGGTCAAAATACTTATGTTTAATAACTAAACCATCTAGTATCTAAAACTATATCATATATAGGACGATTTTAAAACATAGGTCAGTGTTTCAATAGCGCAAAAAAATACTCCCAACTAGCATGGCGCTAATTAGGAGTTTCATTGTCATTTAAATCGGCGTTTCAAGCGTCATTCGCTCAGCGATATCTAACAAGTATTGTGACACTTGCTGGTCTTGCATTGTTTTAATGAGTCGGACAAATTCATCGAAACGTGGCTTAGTTAATTCTGCTAAAGCACGTGAGTTATCAAGGAAGGCGATGATGATTTGTAACCCGAAATAAGCTTGGCGCATTGTTAACACGCCAAACAATTCACTGCTTAACAACTTCGTGAATTCCTCGTCGGATAGTTTTTGTAGTGGCATTTGCCATTGGCCGCCAGCCGTTTCTGTGAGATTATCAAGGATTTCTTCAGCTAAACGAACTTGATCAGCTTCTAATACATCCCCCAATTGAATCTGTAGTTTCTCAATAAAGATGTCGACTTGGTTATGATTTGACTCGCGCAACTCAGCCGGTGTTGTCGCCATCAATACTGGTAGCTTTACCAATTCAGTTGGATGTAATTCCTCCTGAACTGCTCGCAATAAACGTTCTTTATCATCAAAGACTACTTGGTTACGGTCATTCAATTGTAAAACTGGACCCAGCAAATCATTAATTTGTTGCAACCAAATCTGAACCTGGTGCTGGACTTCATCCGATGACTGGTGGCCAAACGCCATCGCGATATGCTTGATCATCTGCACCTTCGTTCGGCCGTATAGTGCATCTAACACTGCCAACTGTGTATTGTGGGCGATTGTTTTTTGCCAACGTTCAAAGTCATAATCAGCTTCCCAATCCGGATCCAAACTTTGAATGTAGAACGGTTCCATGTATTGGTAAAACAAGCGCGCATCTTGGTTCTTCAACTTGATATCTTGGAACAAACGTTCATTTTCCAAGTAATCCCATAGACCACCAAATCCTCGGCCAATTGCGCCAAACTTCTCTTGTCCCGCCTTGCTAGCCCAATAATCATCTGCGAATTCATCCAATGCCTGTTGGTCATTTAAACTGATGCCAGCTTCAGTTGCGACCGTCGCCACCCGCTTATCTGCTGAATAATAGCCTGGGTATGACGCCTCATGTTCAAACTGCCAAGCCAATTGTTGGGCAGTCGTCATAAAGGTCGGCGCATCAACTGCCATGGCCGGATTAGCATCCACAAACATCGCAATCACATCAGGTAAGTGTTGTTGTTGCTCAACCGTCAAAACTACCGTTGGTACAAAATAATTGAATAGGATACGCTTCAGGCCAGTCGTCGTCCACTTACCCAATGGTTCATGTGCAATTTCACGCATCATATCAGCAAACAACGGCAGCATGGTCGTCACCATTGACTCTTGTATCGTACCGTCCAATGTTTCAAATTGTGGCTGGCTTGCCAACTTAGTCAACAACGGCTTAATACTGTCCGTCGTTTGTGATGTTTCATCGGCCAGCGTCTCATTCGCTAAGTTATCTCGATAAGCTGCTAATTCATCAATCACCCATTGTTCAGCAAGACTCGGCGCCAAATCAACTTGTGCCATGCCATTCAGTGCCAAGAATTGGAGCAAATCTGTCGTGAATGCAATTATCGTTTCATCATCCAACGCTTGAAATTGGTCATGCGACCCAATCGTAAAGGTCAATCCCAACAACACATCTTCGACATCCCATGCAATCGTTGGCTTGTTAGTTACCAAATACACATCATCCAAAATCGCTGCGCTCATTTGTTGGGCATTCACCCACTCCGTTTGCTTGGCGAATGATGCCGTTAAGTCTCTAAATTGTTGGCGATTACGCTTCAACGTCCGCTTGTTGATTGGTCCCAACGCCGTTCCGGCCGTTGATAAACCAGCCCGTACGTCATCCACAAGCACTTCATCAATAAAACCATCTTGATCTAATTTGAGTTGCATGATTTTATCCCTCTCAACTACTTTAATTAAGAGTAGTATACAGCAAACGCTCCCGGCTAACAGTTAGCTAGTCAGGAGCGTTCATTTTTATTATCGCGTGAAAACAATCTTGCCGTGCAAACCGCCTCGCTTAATCCGGTCATAAGCAGTTTTAACGTTTGACGCATTCAATGGCAATGTCTGGTCAATGATTGTTCGCAATGACCCATCAGCCAATCCCGCAAATAAATGTGCCAGATTTTCACCAGCTGGCTTGTTAATCAAGCTGATAAAGCGTGGATCATCTGCTTGGTGCGCAACAATTGAGACTAGCTTACCGGTTGGTGTCAGAATTTTAGCAGAGTCGGCTAATACTTTTTCCGAGCCAACCGTGTCTAATGCGGCATCAAAATCATGAAGCACAGTTGTAAAATCGTCTTGCTTATAGTCAAACACTTGTACCTTTGGGAACTGTTGACGTAACATATCAGCGCCCCAGCCAGATGCTGTCGTCGCAACTTCGGCTCCCTTTGCCCAAGCCAGTTGTAAGGCCACATAACCAACCGCACCAGAACCGCCGTTAATCAATACTTTTTGTCCTGCTTGCAAGTTGAAGCCACGCTCGATTACTTGATAAGCCGTTTGTCCGCCAAGTACAACTGATACCGCTTCTTCGTATGAAACAGTTGCTGGAATAATAGCCGCTAAATGAACTGGAACCGCAACTTGTTCGGCATAGTTCGCGCCGCCGCGAACTTGCGCCGCCACTCGGTCACCAACAGTAACGGACGTCACGTCTTCGCCAACCGCGATGACTTCACCAGCAACCGTTGATCCGAGAATCATTGGCACTTGGCCACCTAACATACCTTCTGCAATTTTATAGTCAACTGGATCTACCGCCTGAGCCTGCGCTTGAACGAGCACTTCGTCACGTCCAATTACCGGCGTTGGCACTTCTTCATCTGTTAATGAGTCCAAATCATTAAAACGATGCAAAACAACAGCTTTCATGATGATGCCTCCAATGTTTTATTACGTTAGTTATACCACGGTCGCACACAAAACGCCCAGACTAGTCTTGTACCAGTCTGGGCGTTTTGCTGTGTTTTGTTTACTTAACAAGTGTCGTTTCTACAAAGCTTGCAAGGTAGTCTAGGCTGCTCAATTGTGCATTGCAAAGTGAGCTATCACGGCAAATAAGATTACCGCGCTTCGTATAATTACCTTCAGCACCTCGTGACTTCACCTTTGATAGGAACATTGAAACCGTTCCTAGTTGGTGACAGATGGCGCACAATCCGTTCAACGGCTTTGGATCGAAATCACCATAGATGCCCACCAACTTACCGTCACGTGGTGCGACGATGTACTTCTTTTGGCTACCATTGTCATTCCATCCTAAGTAGGTCATTTCATGACGATTCATGTTTTCCCACTTAGGTTCAGGTAGCTTCTTAACCTTCTTGAATAACTTGCCAAGTTGATTTGCGCTCAACTCAGGGAACGGCGTCACCAATTCGGCAAGTTGCTTAAATGCATGTTCAGCACGTTGCTTTGACAGTGCAATTTCAGGCAATTGCGCCAAGAACTCATTGGCGACATCCGTGTCTGGCAAAATGGCCTTAACTGTTTCAATAACATCGGCCTGAACGACAGACTTAACGTTCTTATCGTTAACTGAGTTAAACGCCTTGTTCAAGATGATGACTTGTTCTTTGATTGCAACGAATTCGTGCGGTTGTAATTGTTTGTCCATGTTTACGCTCCATTTCAAGATACACATCGCACAGACTACGCCGGCGATGATAATTAATTTGAATTAACCTTCATGTGGCGTACAGACAATGACCCAAATACTGGCATCTTCATCAACTCCATTCGTTTTCCATAGTTCAATCATTATATAGAAATGTGTAAAAGTAAGCAATAAAACGACCTGACTCGTTGATTACCAGCCAGGTCGTTTTGCCATATTTTGTCTTAGTTTTTAAAAATGCTAATTTTTTTGTTTATTCTAATCCAGATTGAAACGCGCCTTTAATTCCGCAACTTTTTCATTAATTTTCTTTTCACGTGCTAACTTGTTTTCAGCTTTTTCTGTTTCACGTACAAGATTTGCCACATCACCTGCAATCATTTCAGCACGCGCCACTTCTTTAATCAATGTGTCGAGGCTCTGACGAGCAATTGGGTCTGCACCTGCTGCGATTAACTCACGGTCCAAAGCCCATTCATCATCCTCTTCAACAACAATTAGTACTGCCGTATCTCCCTCAGAAAGGCGCGTTGCCATGAACGCCAGCAACACCTGATCAGATGCCACCTGTGCAACATCCGAATCAGCCCCCACTAAAGCTCCCAACGTACCGCCGAACAAAACGCCCAGCGGACCACCAATTAAGCCAATTGCTGAACCAAACACTGACCCAGTCAACCAACCCGAATCATCGCGGGTTGTAAATGAATCCTTTAATTTAAAGTCGTGTTCTCCTTGAACCGTCACGAGGCCAGCTGAAATAATCCGCTCGTTTTCTTTTAAATCCATAAACGCTTTGTAAGCTTGCTCATCTTTCGGAAACACCGCAATAACAGCATTCTTTTCCATAACTCAGTCCCCCAAATATTTGATACCGCAACTATATCTTGAGACCAAATTAGCGTCAAACCGGCTCGTTTTGTCACCAAAAAAATTCAGCGGACGCCTTATTGCGATTATGAACAAAACCAACCCTAGCCAGTCATTACGACTAGCTAGGGCGGTGAATATTAGGTGATACTATTTTTCTAATGATAGCACCGCAACATATGGCAAGTTGCGGTGGTGGTTGTTATAGTCCATGCCATAACCAACCAAGAATTCGTTTGGTACTTTCGCTCCCACAAAGTCAGGTGTAATACCCCCGGCGGACACATCATCACGCTTGTCGACCGCTACCGCCACCAACACTTGATCAGCCCCTCGCTTCTCAAAGTCAGCTTTTAGATAACGCAACGTCAATCCCGTATCAATCACTTCATCTAGGATAACGACGGTACGGCCGGCTAGGTCAACCTTCAAATCACGTTGAATCGTAATGTGACCAGTTGACGAATCCCCCACGTAACTCGACACATCGATATAATCCGTTTCAACGTCACGGCCAACCGCACGCAGCAAATCAGCCATCCAAATGTAGGCACCCTTCATGACTCCCACAAAAACAGGTCGGTCAACATGTGCCGTTGCATCGTTGATTTCAGCTGCGACGCGTTCAACCATCGCAGCGATTTCTTCAGTTCCCAAAACAGTCCGTTGCAACGTCATTGTTTCCATGTTTTTACCCCTCGTTCCAGATATCGAATAGAATAATCGTTTGCTCGTTTGAAGGACCAACTGCGAATGTGTACAATGGCACACCAATCAATTCTTCAACGCGCTTCAAGTACGCTTCTGCATTAGCTGGCAATTCTTCACGTGACTTTACCCCAGTAATGTCATCATCCCAGCCTGGCAACTCTTCATAGATTGGCGTTACGCGACGCACATCTCCCAAGCTTGCTGGGTAATGCTCAATGCGTTGACCGTCCAACTCATAAGCCACCGCAATCTTCAACGTCTTCAAACCTGACAACACATCAAGTGAGTTCAATGACAAGTGCGTGAAGCCACCAATGCGGGCAGCGTGACGCAAAACCACTGTATCCAACCAACCGATACGACGTGGACGCTTCGTCACTACGCCGTATTCGTGACCGATTTCGCGAATGCGATCACCAACTTCATCAAACAATTCCGTTGGGAAAGGTCCATCCCCAACTCGTGACGTATAAGCCTTAGCGACACCAACAACACGATCAATCTTCGTTGGGCCAATACCAGCACCAATCGTTGCGCCACCACCAACTGGTGAAGATGACGTTACGTATGGGTATGTCCCGTGGTCAATGTCCAACATGGCTCCCTGCGCCCCTTCAAGCAAGACACGCTTATTGCTATCTAGGTATTCGTTGACAATCACTGTTGTATCCGTAATGTATGGCTTCAATTGTTGACCGTAATCAGTAAATTCGGCTACCAATTCATCCAAATCAAGTGGTTCATGATTATAAATCTTTTCCAACAACTCGTTCTTTTCAGCCAAAACCGTCGTCAAACGCTCACGCAACACAGCTTCGTCCAGCAAGTCCACAACACGAATACCAGTACGTGCAGCCTTATCCATATAAGTTGGTCCGATACCACGTCCAGTCGTCCCAATCTTGCCATCACCCTTACGTGCATCAGCCAATTGATCAATCAAAATGTGGTAAGGGAAAATAACGTGCGCACGATCTGAGATACGCAAATTATCAGTCGTTACACCCTTCTCTTGAATACCGCGCAACTCTTCCAACAATGCCTTAGGGTTAACCACTGACCCGTTACCAATCACTGCCAAACGGTTAGGGTTGAAAATCCCTGAAGGAATAGCTGACAACTCAAACTTCTGTCCGTCAACATAAATCGTGTGGCCGGCATTGTTACCACCTTGGTAACGCACTACCATATCCGAGTTCTGTGCGATGAAGTTTGTAATCTTTCCCTTTCCTTCATCTCCCCATTGACTACCAACAACTACGATTCCTGCCATGATGGCCCCCTTAATTTACTGGAACGTTCGCAAAACACGAACATTTCAAAACGTTTTATCACAAAATCTATTTTATCAACAAACATTTGAAGTTTCAACACTAATTAGCGTTAAAGTTCGATTTTTGACGACTACTTTTAATTCACACTGTTGATTATTCGTGTTTTCGTAACATTCATTACATTTTGTGCATAATAAAAAGCGATACACCGAAGTATATCGCTTTAACATTAATGGTTATTGCGGTTGACAATCTTAATGATTTCCCAGGCAATATTCGGAATCACTGATAAGATTGCAGTGATAATCCATTGTGCAGTCGTCAAGGCGTGGAAGTGGAAAATCTCTTGCGTCACCGGTACCGTCACAACCAACAAACTCAATACTGCTGCCAAAATGGCCATCATTACCAAACTGCGATTTGCTGAAAACTTGATGCGGAACATCGACTTTTCACTACGGATATTAAAGACGTGCAAGATTGACGTCATCGACAAGACAACGAACGCCATTGTGTGACCAGCTTCAACGTTACCCGTCCAGACACCGTACCCTTGGGCTAACAGCGTAATCACGGCGAACATGATGGCATTAAAGGCAATGCGAATACCCAATCCATGCGCAAATACGCTGGCCTTTGGGTTGATTGGCTTCTCATTCATCACATCACCGTGCGCTGGCTCCTTAGCCAAGGCGAATCCTGGCAAACCATCAGATACCAAGTTAATGAACAACAACTGGGCTGCCATAAACGGGCTGCCCCAGCCGAAGATCATCGCCATGACAATCACGATAATTTCTGACATGTTAGCACTCATCAGGAAGTTAATTGTCTTACGGATGTTGCCGTAAATGCCACGGCCTTCTTCAACCGCATGCACGATTGTCGCGAAGTTATCGTCGGTCAAGACGATATCAGCCGCTTCCCGGGCAACATCGGTTCCAGTCTGACCCATGGCGATTCCGGCATTAGCAGCATTCAAGGCTGGCGCATCGTTCACACCATCCCCAGTCATCGCCACCACATCACCACGCTTCTGCCAGGCTTTAACAATTCGAATCTTATCCTCTGGCGTAACACGGGCATATACGGCATAGTCTTGGACTGTTGCATCCAACTGCTCATCTGACATGGCGTGCAATTCAGCACCCGTTAATGCCTTATCAGTTGGCAACAAAATGCCAATTTCACGGGCAATCGCACTTGCTGTCGCCACGTGGTCACCGGTAATCATTACCGTCTTAATACCAGCCGCACGGGCTTCCGCAACGGCTTGCGCTGACTCTGGACGTGGCGGATCAATAATCCCAACCAGTCCGAGCAACTGTAGGTTTTGCTCCAACTCTTCGGCTGTCGGTTCTTCAGAAATCGTCGCCAACTTAGTCATCGCAACCGTAATCACACGCAATGCTTGATCACCAAATTGCTGGTTGATTTCTGTTGCGCGACTTTGAACATCTGCTGGTAACTTTGGTAACAAGACATCGAAGGCGCCCTTGGTAACTGCCAAGTAACCATCCGCCACCTTGTGTACCGTGGTCATACGCTTACGAGTTGAGTTAAACGGAATTTCATAAACCTTTGGATACTCAGCTTGCAAGTCACGATAAGCATCAGCGCCACCGATACCAGCCACCAAGGCGATTTCAGTTGGCAAACCGCTTAGTTGCCCATCTTGCACCGTCACATTAGTTGATAATGCACCAAAGCGAAGTGCATCTGGTACGGTATCAACTTGGTCGACTGGCACAACTTCATCTTTGGTTGCATCCCAAACTTGACGCGCTGTCATCTTGTTTTGCGTCAACGTCCCCGTCTTATCCGATGCAATCACGCTCGCTGATCCCAACGTTTCAACGGCTGGCAAACGACGCACAATCGCGTGGCGGGCAGCCATTCGTTGCACACCCAGTGCCAACGTAATCGTCACGATAACCATCAGCGTCTCAGGTACCACCGCGACGGCCAATGAGACGGCTGTCATGAACAGCTCCATGATTGGGTCTCCTTGCATGATACCCAATACCAAGACAATCAACGCTGCGACAATGGCCACAACCGTTAATTGACGACCCAATTGCGCCAAACGCTTTTGCATTGGTGTCATTTCACGTTCTTCGGCACCAAGCAAACCGGCAATCTTACCCATTTCGGTTTCCATACCAGTTGCCACAACAACCGCTTCGGCACGCCCATTAACAATGGTTGTCCCGCGGTAAACCATGTTTAAGCGATCGCCCAACGGCACGCTCTCACCAGTAATAAAATCTTCGTCCTTTTCAATTGGTTGGCTTTCACCAGTCAACGCAGATTCTTCGACACGTAAATCAGACGTCTTCAGCAAACGCGCATCGGCTGGAATCTTCACCCCATTTTCAAGAACCAAAATATCCCCAACAACCACATCAGTCATTGGTACAAATATGACTTCACCATTACGGCGAACCTTAGCTTCTTCGCGCTCTAAGCCCTTCAATGAATCCAAAGCCTTCTCGGCACGTCCCTCTTGCACAATCGACAAGACGGAATTAATAACAACAATGGCAATAATCAAGAAACTCTCAAAGTAATCGCCGTGCCCTTGAATAACAGTTGTCACCAATGAAATGACCGCTGCTATGATCAAAATAATTGTTGTAATATCACTTAAACTCCGAATAACTTTCTTAACCAGCCCCTCTTTTGGCGGTTCTACAAAACGGTTATCCCCATATTTTTCACGCGCCTCTTGAACTTGAGCGTCGGTTAACCCCGTATCGGGTTGAACCCGCATCTTTTCAATGACTTGCGTTAACATCTCCTGATATATCATATGTCGGCCCTCCTCTTCGTCGGCATATCTCTTCTCAGTTACATTTTAACAATTTCCGTTACTTAGACCTAATAATGTGCTCAAATTTTGAAAACGTTCGTATTTTGCGAAAGATTACACTTACATTTCGTCATTTGTTCGTGAATTTCGTTGACAACGAACGTTTCATCGCCTAAACTATGAAATTGTTACGAAAGAACTTATTTTATTCTATCTATTTGAGGAGATACAGATGAACTCTGTTGCAAAATATTTCCGTTTTGGCGAACTCGGAACAAACTTCCGTACTGAGCTAATTGCCGGATTGACGACTTTTGTCTCAATGGCCTACATTTTGTTCGTTAACCCAACGGTTTTGGGAGCCGCTGGGATGGACAAGGGTGCCGTCTTCACCGCTACTGGTGTTGCTGCCGCTATCGCAACAATCTTCATGGGATTAGTTGCCCGTTACCCAATCGCTATCGCACCTGGACTTGGTGTGAACGCCTTCTTCGCTTACTCTGTTGTAATCGGGATGAAGGTGCCTTGGCAAACTGCGATGGCTGGTGTTTTGATTGCTGCCATCATCTTCTTGTTGCTAACATTCTTCAAGATTCGTGAAACCATCATCAACATGATTCCACAAGACTTGAAGGTTGCCATCGCAGCTGGTATCGGTTTGTTCATCGCTTTCATCGGCTTGGCTAACGCTGGTTTGATTGTTGCTAACGAATCAACAATGGTCTCACTTGGTCACTTGACGTCAGGTACATCATTGCTTGCAATCTTCGGGATTATTGTGACGTTCATCTTGATTGCCACACGCGTCCCAGCTGCCATCTTTATCGGTATGGTGCTAACTGCAATCGTGGGAATCATTTCAGGTTTGATTGACTTGCCAACGCACATTGTTTCAGCCGCACCTTCATTGGCACCAACGTTCGGTGAATCAATCTTACACATCACGGACATCAACACATTCCAATTGTGGACAGTTGTTTTGACGTTCTTGATTGTGACATTCTTTGACACTGCTGGTACAATGATTGGCTTGGCAACCCAAGCTGGCTTCATGAAGGATGGCAAGATGCCACGTGCTGGTCGCGCTTTGATGGCCGACGCTGTTGGTATGACGGCAGGTGCTATTCTTGGAACGTCACCTACTTCAGCCTACGTTGAGTCTTCATCAGGTATGGCTGTTGGTGGTCGTTCAGGTTTGACGTCAATCACAACTGGTATCTTGTTCATCTTCGCTTTGATGTTCTCACCACTTTTGACAGTGGTAACGTCACAAGTAACAGCACCAGCTTTGGTTGTTGTTGGTGTATTGATGGCCGAGAACTTGCGTAACATCGATTGGGATGACTTCGCAATCGCAGCACCTTCATTCTTGATTGTCATTGGTATGCCATTGACGTACTCAATCTCTGACGGTATTGCATTGGGATTCATCTTGTACCCAATCATGATGATTGCTACGAAGCGCGCTGGTAAGGTTCACCCATTGATGTATGCCCTAGCATTCATCTTCATGTTGTTCCTATTCATCGTCGCCCACTAAACTTGATAAAAAATAACGCCCCTAGATGAGTTCTGTTACTCATCTGGGGGCGTTTTTATCTGTTATTAGTGTAGTTCACCTTGAACGGCGTTTGTGTGCTTGCCTGGAATTGCCAAACCGTAGCGCGTGTTACCCAACGCTTGATCCACCGTCATCCCCGCAAATGTATCGTTAAATGCAGCCACCGCGGCAACCAAATCATCAGCATCAACAAAGGCGTCGATAGCAGCAGCACCGTAAACACCCATGCGGACAATGTCCTTCAAACGGGCAACAGTGATACCACCCATTGCGACAACAGGCAAATCACTGTTTTGAACAACCGTCGTCAACCCTGCCAAGTGCTCAATTGGTGATTCTTCCGTCACGTGACGGCTTGGGTACACTGGGCTAACACTGTAGAATGCCAAACCAGCTGGCTCTTCTTCCAACAACTCAGTACGATTGTTAATTGAAACACCCGTGTACAAGTCAGCCGCTTGTGCTTGCGCAGTCAATTCGTTCACTTGGTGACGATCGGTAATGTACACACCGTCAGCTCCAACAGCGGCCGCGAGTGCAACATCGTCGGCAATCATGAAGGCAACATCTGCAGTACGCGTTACATCGCGAATGTACTCAGCCAAGTTTTGCTTTTCCACCCCAGTCAATTGTGCTTCGTTCAAAATTACCATTGAAACGCCAGCCTTAACCGCTTGCGCAACGAAGCCAGCCACATCGTCCACATATTGTGATCCAATCACCAATGTACTTGCTAATTGTTCTGCCTTAAATGTCATGATACACCTCCGAAAATCCGTTATTCTTTACATTTGTAAGTATAAAGTTTTTAAATTATCGCGACAAAGAAAAAGGACCGTTTTGCAACGATCCGCTTCTGATTATTTCGTTTGTTTGGTGCTTGCTCGCCACTCAGTTAACTTCGTTTGCAGAATGGCTGCCAACGCCAGATACAACAAAGAAAATGCACCACTATGTGTCACTAACTGATCGCTTTCAACATGCAACAAAATTGATGCAATCCAGAAAACCACGGTGCCCACGGTTGCATGATGCGCAACATCCCCCTCATCAGTCACCCACATTTCCTCAGATAACGTGCGTGCAATCGATAGCAACCCCACTGATACAACGGCTATCAAACCGATAATCAGCCACCCAGCAGCGTTTGGATTCACCCAATCGTTTTGGACAGCTGTTCCAGCAATAATCACTCCGATGGCTAAAATCAACGCATCCAACTTATATGACGCCGTCACCAACCGCGGTTGCCATTGACGCCAAACGATATATCCCACATAGATAATCGGTAATACCCAATTCAACATTATTATCATCTCACACCTCATTTTCCAAAAAACGGTCATCCGATAACTCATCAGATGACCGTTTAGATTGGACTATTGTTGTTCTGCAAATTCCGCTTGCAAAGTTGCTTGCTCTTGGCGGTATGCATTCACAAGACGAGCTGTAGCGCCTTGCTCTTGTTGATCAATGACCGCACCCAACGTGTTCATCGCACGTGTGTAGTCAAAATCAGTTTCGTAGTAGTAACGCGCTTGTTGCGTTGCTTGCACAACATCTGCATTATCACGATATGACAACGCCTTGCGTACCAAACGTTCTGTCACTGACGCAGCCTCAATTAGTGCATCGGTGTTTTCTTGCAACGTATCCAAATCAGCCGTCACAATGCTTAGCTGACGCAAAACATCATCAACATTAATACGTGACAACCCAAGCTGTTGCTTCAAACGGCCTAACTCATCGTTCACCGCGTAGAAGAAACTCATGTACGTATCGGGCAAACCAGGCAACCCCTGACGTTCAACCGCACGTTGGATTTGGCGCAACTTGTCCGACAACAACGTCACGCGGTTACGCGATTGTTGCACCAACTGTGGTAGCTCCTTCAAGCCTTCCCACATTGAAACTTGTTCCTTTTCAATGCGCTCAAGCTCTTCGCGCAAACCGTTTTGCGTTTCTAGCAAGTGTGAGAAGACAACTTCGTGTTGTGAAATTGATGCCTTCAATTCTTCCAAGCTAACTGAAACATTTGAAAGTTGGATTTCCCAACTACGTACTTGACCAACTTCATCCTTAGTAAAGACAAAATCTTGATTCAGGCGGTCCAACTCAATGTACAATTCGTGATTTTGACGCTTGTTGTGAACAACGTAAGCAGTTAACTGCTCATTGTTCTCCCAAACCTCTTGCGCTGAACTAGCTTCCTTTTCAAATGTTTCGTACAACACTTCTGTACGGGCTTCCATTTGCGCAATCGTTTCAGTAACTTGCTTCAACGTTAAGTCAGCCAGCAAATCCAATGCGTTGTTGCGTTGGGTTTCAAGCTCTTCAAGCTCTTCTGGAATATCCGTTTCAAACTTGAATCCTTCAGCGGCCATCTTGTCATACGCGTCGTGCAATTCTGCTAATTGCCCTGGCAACGTATCATCCAATGACTTGAACAACCCTGGGATTTGTTCAATGCGTTGTTCAAGTTGGTTCGTTTCCATCCCCAACGTCTCGTAGATACCGGCGGCCGTTGCGTGATCACCAGCTTCCGTCAAACGGGCAAACTCAGCAAAGTCATCTTCCAATGATCCCAAAATTTCTTCCAACTTATCGATTGCTGGTCCGAAACTAAAGTTTTGTGACAACAACGTCTTACGTAGGTCTTGATACTTAACTTCAAGTTCCTTCACGGCTGCCTTGTGCGCTTCGTCTAGCTTTTCCAAATCAGACAAACCTTGATTTACAACATCAATCGTCATTTCAGCATCACGAATCAATTGTTGCAATTGCTTCAATTCTTGCGCTGTCTTCACGAAGTTCAAGCCTTGTGATTCGAATAGAACACTGTTGGCTTGGTTTTCAATTTCATTGAAGCCTTGCGTTTCAAGTGTGCCGTATTTATTCTCCAACAATTGGAATTGCTTAAGTGATTGACCCGTCAAACTCAATTGACGTCCTTTCACCAAGCGATCACGCATTGGAATTTCAGCTAATTGTTCCTTCTTCTGAAGCAACTTAGCTACCTTGCGTGCAGTCAATCGTTGAGAGACAAAGATAATCAAGTAAATGGCTGCTACGACAACTATCAAGCCAATTACGATATGTCCAATCTGTGTCATACTCTACCTACCTTTGGCGACGCCTAATCGTCACCAAGCTCCTTACTATTCGGGAATTATCTACATATTAGATTATCACGCCATCGGTTTTACAACCGCTTTTTTTGCCCCGACTTAGGTTTTACTTGGCGTTCTTTAACCTTTTTTAATCGCGTTTACAGATTATTTGCGGGCAAATATATATCTCATGACATTTTCCACAAAAAGACCATCATTAACCACTAAAAGTTTTCCACATTATCCACAAGTGCCAAATGAAACATCCATTCTCTTGTGGATAACCTGTGGATAGTTTTGTTAGAAAATGAGATTTTGATGATAACAATTAAACTAGTTTTCCACAGAGTTTCCACAACGCGTCCACAAACTTATCAACAAGTTATCCACAGTTGTTAATTTAGATGGGGAACAAAAGGTCAGTATTCTTTAAAAGAGTTGGTAAAAAATAAAGCACTGACAATAGTCAGTGCTTTGATTTAACGTCTAAAACAGCGCCCCATCTGCGATTTCGCCCAGTGTATCACGCGATGGGATAAAGAATAGTTGACCTGATTGGATGGTTGAGAACGTCAACAAAAAGTCGGACATATCCACCATTTGTTGCAACATCGCCTTCGTCACTGACCAGTAACGTGAATAACCAATAAAGTAGGTCCCCGTTTTTCCGGTTGCTGGATCAGAAAACGGCACGTTCATACGGACAATTTTTTGCTCTTCACCATCAACTTCAATCTTAGCAGCGACATTATGTGCATTATGAAACTTTTCATCATCCTCTAGTTCCAAATCATCAAACTTATGACGACCTACCGCTTTTTCCTGTTCTTCTGTTTTCATTTTGCCCCAGAAGTCCATGTCATGCAGCCACTTTTGGGCAAAGGCGTACGACCCATTAATATACTCCGGGTCCTCCTCCCCTACCAGCGCATAATCGGCTGCTTCAAATTCAGCCGGTGCTTCGGTACCATCAATAAAGCCAATAATGGCGCGTCCTTCAAAATAACGGAAACCCTTTGTCTCATCAAGCACGGTTGCGATTGGCTCTAGAAAGACCATGAACTGACGGACGACTTCGTACACCACCGCCTCATCTCCTGCGCGAACGTGCAAGAAAATGTCGCCTTCAGATGCCGGCATACTATATTCTGGTCCCGTCAATGTTGTGTAGGTTTCTAGTTGCTTAGGTACCGCAGCATTCGGGAACAGATAATCCCATGCCGTTCGACTGAACCCAATCGATACTTTCAAATTCGCATCCGCTGCCCGAATCATCATCGAGCGTTCAATAGCTTGCGACCGATCAGCAAACTCAGCAATCGCTTCTTGGTCTGCTGCCAAATTCTCGCGCTTTAATTTCAATACGACGAAAGACACATTCTTTCCCACGTCTTTCCATACATCTTGCGCCTTAGTTGGTGTTACTGGCATGATATTATCCCCCAAAATTATATCGTTCTGAATTCATTATAATCCGGGCGCATGCCAATTACTGTTTCCAACACTTCTATATAAAAAAACACCGCCAATGTGCGGTGTCAGGTATGTATCCGGGATGTAACCCGGTTTTCCGTGAATAGCTGTTTTCACGGACGGAAAGTTAAAGGGGCACCACAGCGCGGTGGGAAACAGGTTAGGCTTGTTAGCGCCATGGTGCCAGCTGCGACTCATGTTCACAACTTAGAGTTGAATGGGGTTTCAACTCTACCCTTAATCATACAAATTTATGACCCAGCCAAATAAAACTTCCCGATACTTGCATCATCAGATATTCGCAATCGTAAAGATGCCCATTTTTCGGACGTCACTTTTCCCAGTATGGACGCAAGATTTTTTGATAAGCATCCGTAAATTTGCTATCTCCGGACAGGATGACAAAATCTGACAAGTGCTCTTGTAATTGGCGGCGCGCCGTCGGTACTTCATCAATCAAGTCTTCATACAGTTCGAACAACCGACGTTGACCTCGCCCAAACAACGGCACATCTGCCGGATTGTTGTTAACGACCCGTGATTCCTTAAGTAACGACTTTGCCAACTCTTTATTGTGCAACAGCATCGCCCGTAAAATCGCCCACTCATAAATATCCAAGACTGCATTGTGTTGAATGTATTGCTGGTCCGCTTCATTTAAAGCTTTGCGAATCGACCGCGACCACATTTCAACACCTGCTTTAGTATCGACATGAAGCAAGGCATAGCGCATTACTCTGAACTCAGCAGCATGCCAAACTTCCATGCCCATTAATTCGTTGCCGATTTTTTTACTCAACTCATCGGCAGCATCACCCTGTAGCCAATTGCGACGTACGAACAATCCATCCAAAGATTTGAATTCAAAGTAAGCCTCCAAATCTTTACGAAGATGGGTTTCTTCGTAAAGCTTCTCCATTGAACGTGCCATGGCATCGTAACCCAACGGATTAACATGTTGCCAATTATATTGATGCCAGGTTGAGTTCGTCACATTAATCACACGGCGACGCATCACGGCATAGATGTCACTCGGCATCAAGTCGACCAGTCGCATCAACGTAATTAACTCTTCTAACTCCAGATAATGCGTCTCATTATAGGTTCGATACAACTTGTATGTTGAAATACCAGCATCCACCGCCATACCTGGCGTAATATGCTTTTGCTTCATGATGCGACGCAATACATCCCCAAAGTGTTCAAACAGTTCTTCTGGTGGCAAGGTTGAAAACCGCGGAAACGCATCGTGCTCATGACGCCTTATCCAAAAACTAGCCGTCGACACTTGAATTTCATTCCACAATGGCAGTAAGTCAACTGAAATCAACCGCGTTTTAACAGTCTCAACATGTTGATTCTTCACAGCTAGCAATAAAATTGTCATGCGACTCGTCGTTGTGTATAACAACCCCTCAACTGTTGTTTTGAACAACTGCATCATTTGTTGTAAAATTCTCAGTTCCATGAATTGTGGCTCTGAGTATTGGTTCAAGATAGTCTCAATCACAAACATTGAATTGTCATAGCTACGGTTTTCCGGTTGCACCAGCAATTTATCGACAGCCGCCAAATGAATTGTCAGCACCGCGTCATACATGTCATTCGTTAAATAGTTTTGAAAGTTCGACATGCTTCGTGCATAGCACAAATACAATCGCTTAAACTGCCCCACTGTTAGTTCCGGGGCAATAACAGCAAATGCAACGATATCTAACAGGGTAAAGATATCAATCGTTACCAAGCGCTCATACATTTGCGTGACCGCTTCCTGCATTGATTCACCTTTGCGCAATGCCACCACCGCTTGAAACAACAGTTTACGGAAGTCCGTATCTTGGTCATCAACGCCTTGCGCCCGTTGGGTTAGTTCGTTAATGTCTGCGTTCATTAACCAACGAATCGAAATGTCTTGAAAGCGCGACTTGCCTGTTAATAGTCCTAGTTCACTGAATGAAATTGTTAACGCGTCCATGATTGACATCATATCAATCATGCTCATGTCAATTTCACCTTCTATGAAACGATAATACCGCGACTTACTGATGCCTAATGCCACAATTTCTGCCAAAGAGACCCGTTTTTCGCGTCTAACTTCATTGATCACCTGACCAATTGTCCTTAACATTGTTAGCCTTACTCCTCTAAAATACTACTCTCTAAAAAAACGGCTTAAAACGTATTCGTTTTAAACCGGCCCACAGGAAGTTGTTAACCCAGTATTAGTAATAAAGATTGAGGTTAATGGGCTAACAACCTCACTCATTATAACGACTAAACGTCTTTATAGATGGTTATTCCCGTTAATTAATATAGTTTACTTACTATTTAACCAAACATCGATAGCCAACGCCATTAAAACAACCTGCTTCTAATGAAAAACGGACCCGGCAATCTAATTGATTACCGAGTCCGTTTTCGTCATCGCCTACTTAGCATAGAATCGTGTTGGATAAAAGATAAATGCCACTAACTTCAATTTCTTTGACAGCCACTCGCCAAACAAACTAACTGCCATCGCAACCATAAAGACAAGTACCAAGTCGATCAACAGATTGTTACCTAGCACCTTCATCACCACAATACGAGCAATTGATACAACCGGTGGGTGAATCAAATAAATGACAAGTGAAATCTTACCAAAGTAACGCACCACATTTGAAACCTTGTCTGTCATTTCACCAAGCCACATGAATATTGCAAAGAAGACTGGAATCGTCAAAAGCTTAATCATAAAATTAGCCGGTGTAATGAAGTTCGTATCATAAAACCAAGTTGACGCACCTTGCAAAATCCACAAAGCAATAATCAGCCCCAATGACACAACACCCAGCACAGCCATCTGGCCACGCTGCAACTTTGAACGTAGCAAGTAACCAACTAAGAATGTTGCGCCCCAAAGTACCGTTTGGTTAATCGCATACAACGTTGGCAAGAAACCCAAAATTGCCAATGCAAACAGTACGGTGTATACCACCAGCAGCACAGCTTTGCGCTTAATCACCAAAGTCAACGCACCGAAGAGAACCAAGATAAAGAAGTATACATACAAGTACCATAGATACCCAACTGGCTTGATGCCAATGTACAACAAATCACCGATTGCGTATCGATCATGCACTGTAGATGATGATAGATTTTGCAGGATGACGTAGACAACCGAAAAGACAACATACGGTACGCCCAGCATTACCAACTTCTTTCCCAACCCTGTTATGTATTGACGCCAGTCAGTCGAAGGTTTGAACAAGTACCCTGAAATAGCAAAAAATACCGGCATAACGAACATAAATAGTACGCGTTGCGACATTTCTAGCTCCATAGCTGCTGCTGGAAATTGGCCGGTTTTATATAGTGAACCAATCGTATGAACTAGCACAACACTCAAAATCAGGATACCTTTCCCGTAATCAAGCCAGCCCACCCGCTTCTTTTTCGCGACAGATTTTTCCATATTTTTCTCCCAAGCGTTGGATAAAGCAGCGTGGTCACGTCGGATGTTTAGACCAACAGCTGCTGTGATAAATTTAATTGTACCATCTGACGCAATTCAGATTATGCCTGCTTCGAACCCTCAGAATGCCACAAAAAAAGCACGAAACATAATCGTTTCGTGCTTCTTTGTTGTACAACAAGTACGAATAATAAAATTATCCCAACTTGTTGTAGTATTCAACGATAAGGTTTTCGTTGTAATCGTGGTCCAATTCTGAACGCTCTGGCAAGCGAACCAATGAACCCTTCATCTCGTCCTTGTTGAACTCAACGAATGGCAACGTTCCAGCCGTAGCTTCCAATGAAGCTTGGATGTAAACGTTCTTTTGTGACTTCTCACGAACTGAGATCTCTTGACCTACAGTAACTTCGTATGAAGGAATGTCAACACGCTTACCATCAACCAAGATGTGGCCGTGGTTAACCAATTGACGTGCTTGTTGACGCGTTGAAGCCAAGCCCAAACGGTAAACAATGTTGTCCAAACGACGCTCCAACAATACGATGAAGTTTTCACCGTGCGTACCCTTACGGATCTTACCAGCCTTGTTAAACAAGTTGTGGAATTGGCGCTCAGTCAAACCGTACGTGAAACGTACCTTTTGCTTTTCAGCCAATTGCATACCGTAATCAGAAATCTTTGCGCGACGGCCGGCACCGTGATCTCCAGGGGCGTAGTTACGACGAGCAATTTCCTTACCAGTACCTGACAAAGAAACACCCAAACGACGTGAAACACGGAACTTAGGTCCAGTATAACGTGACATATTAAATGTCCTCCAGAATTTATTTTTGTTGAATTCTAGAGAATTGCCTCACATTCGTGCAATTCACCCAAACTTTCACCGCTGCAGCGCGGGTACTGGTGTGTTCTCCGCCATAATTGAAACGGGTCGGTGAATTGTTGACGAGCTTGCGGACAATCCGCTGCAGTTTTCAACACTTCAATTAGTTTAACAAAAAGGAAGAACAACTACAAGCATTCTTCCTAACTTTATCTCTTTAGTTTTGCTTTGAAAGCGCATCAACAATGATGCGACCCAAAACACCAACAATGAAAATACCAGCCAACATAGCACCGGCAATTTGCAACGGCATCGTACCAAACTTAGCAGGACCGCCATTCAAGCTCAAAATAATGATTGAAATGGCCCAACCAGTCAACCAAGCTGCTGTATCCACCCAGTTACGAATACCAGGCATACCAGAAATCAAAACAGCCAATGCACCTAGGACGAACAAGGTCACAAACAGCGTTGTCTTAGGCCAACCAGTCAATCCTGGGAACGTGACAGCCATCATTCCCCAAGGAATTCCGAGCCACATACCAAATAGCTCACGCCACTTGTTCTTAGGATCGTTACCTGATGCCACAAAGAAACCACCTGTAATCAAGGCAGCAGCTCCAACCGTCACACCAACAAACGGCGCTGCAACCGCCCAAAGTGATGGAATGGTTGCCACAAACAATGCCAAAGCAATTGTTGGATTTAACTTATGCATTTCTCTATCTCCTACGCAAACAATGAATAATAATTACTAACGGTAAGTAATTATACACGCTTTCGGAGATTGTGCACAAAAAACGGTTTTAGCTAAAAAACGCCTACATGTAGGCGTTTTGCTTGTGATTATTTTTCCAAAAAGAATTCGAAACGAGACCCAACATATTGGGTACGAACGTACTCGAATGGGCGATTGTTTGTGTCAAACGTAATTTGTCGCATGACTAGTACCGGATCGCCACGTTTAATGCCTAAATATTCAGAAATACGTTCCGTAACAGCCGCCGCGGTCACCGTTTGTTGTGCGCGACCAATCTTTAGACCACGCTCTTCAGAGAGTGTACGATACAGTGAATTCGTAAGACTTTCACGTGCCAAACCGTCAACCAAAGTTGCTGGAATTGAGGCAACTTCAAACGCAATTGGCTCATCGTTACCGTAACGGACACGCTCCATGCGAAGCACTTGGCCATCCTCACCTAGTTGTAGTTGCTCTTGTTCAGAGTTTGATGCCTTCCCGATATGGAAAGAAATCGTGCGTGATGTTGCAACCTTACCAGCTGCTGCCATCATTTCAGTGAATGACGTAACGCCGTTCAGTTGTTCTTGCACCTTGCGTTCAGCAACATAAGTTCCTGACCCAACTCGGCGTTCCAAGACACCTTCGTCTACCAGCATCATCACCGCTTGACGCAATGTCATGCGTGAGACACCAAATTGTTCAGCCAACTCACGTTCAGCCGGAATCTTGTCGCCTGGTACCCAACGGCCAGCTTCAATAGCTTCACTGATTTCATCGTGAATTTGAATATATACGGGTGCGCCCATATTAGTCCTCCGCAGTCGGAGCGTCAGCCTTTGAGAAGTGACGACCCAAACTATAAGTTGCTTCCAAAGATGTCAAATCTGCGCTAAACACGTTCAAATCCGCATCCTTGCCAATCGTCAACGTTCCCTTGTTTGTCAAACCAAACTCAATGGCTTGGTTAACTGATGCCATTTGAATCGCTTCCTCAATTGACGCACCCGTAAAGGCCATCACATTGCGGAAGGCATCATCAAATTCAAGCACAGATCCAGCCAAAGTACCGTCTTCAAGGCGAGCTTGCTTGTCCTTAACCCAAACCTTTTGACCACCTAGCTCTGATTCACCGTCTCCAAGTCCCTTGGCACGCATTGAATCCGTAATCAAATCAATACGGTTAGCCGTCTTCAACTTGTAGGCCACGTTAACCATGTCAGGGTACACGTGGAAACCATCCACAATCAACTCTGTGCGGATGTTATCTTCCAGCATAGCGTGTCCCGTTACACCAGGTTCGCGGTGTGACATTGGACGTTGTGCGTTGTACAAGTGGGTGATGTGGCTTGCCTTAGAATTGTGTTGCAAGAAATCACGTGTTGCATTTGAGTGACCGATTGAACCGATAATGTTGTTATCAGCTAGGTAATCCTCAAAGGCACGCACGTCTTCAGCTTGCTCGGGTGCGTACGTGATCAAACGTACACGGTTACCTGACAATTCGTTCCACTTCTTTACCAAGTCAATGCTTGGTGCAATGATGTGTTCCTCTGGTTGGGCACCCTTGAAGTGAGGGTTGATAAATGGTCCTTCCAAGTGCACACCAACGATTGCTGGTTCTTGCTTGGCAGCTTCATTTACCGCTTCCATTGACTTTGAGATATTGTCCACAGCTTGTGTCATTGTCGTTGGAAAGACTGACGTAATTCCTTCTGAAATTTGGCCGTGAACCATCTTGATGATATCTTCTGTGACACCGTCCATCGTATCAAAACCGTACGCACCGTGTGTGTGTACGTCGATGAAACCAGGAACAATCACCTTACGATCCGCGCGGACGACATTATCCGCTGACGTCACAACCAATTCACTCATTGGTCCCATCGCTTCGATTTGCTTGTCGAAACGGATGTAAGCATCCTTAATTACTGGCACTTCTTGTTCGCCGGTATAGATAGTTGCGTGTGTCAAAACTGTACTCATGATGAACTCCCCTTGTTTATAGAAAAACTAAATTGGTACAGGCGGTTAACCACCGTCTCTATCATGTTCTAATCGCTTACAAGTTTACACGGTCTAGTTGATTTTTAAAAGTCATAACTCGAAATATAGCAGATTGTTTCCATTCCAAATAAAAACAACCATCACTCATATCAGCTGATGGTTGTTTACAATTTTCACTTCAAGAATTCAGGTGCCAAGTAAGCGGGGTTAGGGTACTTATAGAACCCTTCTCCCGATTCAACACCAATATGTCCAGCATCAATCATTGTCTTGACCTTCTTGGCAATTTCTTGGTGTGATGTGTCTGGGTTCATGATGTTAATCGCATAAACTGTATTCAAGCCAACCGTATCCATGATGGCAAATGGTCCAGCCGGAGCACCAGTAGCAATCATCCAAGTCTTGTCGATTGTCTCTGGATCCGCAATTTCATTTGCCCACAGTTGTGAACCAGCATCCAACAACGGCACTAGCAACGAGTTCAAAACATAACCCGGTTGTTCCTTCTTAACCATAATTGGCACCATGCCAATTTCACGTGAGTATTCCTCAAACGTTGCTGGCAATTCAGGTGCAGTGCCTGGGTGTGGCATGATTTCAGCCGTGTTGTTCTTCCAAATTTCGTTAGCAAAGTGGTAAGCCAAAAACTTTTCTGGACGACCAGTCGCCTCAGCGAAGGCTGATGGTAGCAACGTTGAAGAGTTAGTTGCCACGACTGTTTGTGGATCTGCCAACTTCGCAAACTTTTCGTAGAACTCAGTCTTGGTGGCAGGTGCTTCTGGCAACGCTTCAATCACCAAATCAGCGCCAGCAAGTGCCTCGCCCAAATCAGTGACATACGTTAAATGCTCGCGGGCAGCTGCGATTTGTTCGTCAGTTGCTTGCAAGTCGCGACGTACACCGTCTTCCCAACGCGCAACACGCGCTTGTGCCTTTTCCAGTGAAGAGTCAGAACGGCCCCACACCGTGACATCCTTACCGTGGAATGCTGATACGTAGGCAATTTGTGATCCAAGTGTTCCACCACCGACGATTGTTACTTTTTGATATGACATGTGATAATCCCCCATCATTTTTGATTAACTACACCATATCATGTAAGCGGTTTCTCATGCCAAAGAAAACTATCGAAAACAAAAAAGCATCCCCACAAATTGTGAGAACGCTTCTGAAAATCTATCTATTAGTCTGCAGACAATGCATCGATTGGGTTCAACTTTGCTGCGCGACGAGCTGGCAACAAAGCGGCCAAGAATGAGATGACCAATGCCAAAATCAACGTCATGACCACATTTCCAACTGAAATTTGAATCATGTCAAACTTCGCAATGCTGTACAAAGCTGAATTCAACAATGAGCCAATTCCGAAGGCCAAAATTAGGGCCAAAACGAAACTTGCCAAACCGATTAGCAAAGATTCTGACGTAAACAAGTTACGCACATCCTTCTTGCTTTCACCCAAGGCGCGGAGAATTCCGATTTCCTTCGTACGCTCTGAAACTGACATGAACATCGTCACGATAATCATCAAAGCAGATACGACCAATGAGATACCAGCAATGGCAGCCAAGACATTCGTTGCCAATGAGACAATTGTGTTAATAGTGTCCAAGATTGACCCAACCGTTACCGCTTGGAACAAACGCTTGCCATCATCACCCTTCATCTTGTTGATGTCCTTTTGGAAGGCCTTAACATCGTCAGTGTTCTTAACACGAACCGTTACGAACAACGCACGGGTATCGGCACCAGCTTCCTTGTAGGCATCTTCAATCGTGCTTGCTGTCGTTACGTTTGCCGTTCCAGCTTGACCAGCGTCGATAACACCTGCAATCTTGAACGTCTTGTTAATTTCAACTGGCGTCATACCGTCTGACTTAACTGCCATCCACTTAACCGTCATCGTCTTACCAACAACTGACTTCCAGTCCTTAGTATCGAACTTCTTGGCAACCGTCTTCTTATCAACCAAGATTTCGTTCTTGCCAGGTACATGACCCGCCTTAATCAACTTCTTTTGATAAGTTGCTGACCAAGTTTGCACTGTCCCAAGTGAGTAATCCTTACCTTCAAGATTTGCTTGGACATTGCCGGCTTGGTAACCCTTTTGCAACGTCTTCACGTACTTGTTAGCCTTAATTTTCTTGATTTGATCATCTGAAATGGTCGTCTTGTCCATATCGACACCGGCTGTCGCACCAGACGTTTGGCCAACGCCACCGTTTTCACCTTGGTGACGGGCGACCGTAACAGCCGTTGGGTTTGCCAATGAGTTAACTTGGTCGTTAATGTAGGCCTTAACCCCATTTCCCAAACCGGTGAACAACATCACAGCAAACAACCCGATCGCTGTTCCAATCATAATCAATGAGTTACGCCAGAAGTTATACGTTAAGTGCTTGAACGCATTACGGAATGACGCAGCTGCTGGTAATGGACGATCTGCCAAACGCGTATCATCAGCTGGCAACTCGTACGCTGGCTTCAAACGTGTGTCGGCGTCGATTTGACCATCAGCCAAGTGAACGATACGCGTTCCGTGGTCAGCCACTTCTTGTGAGTGAGTAACCGCGATAACTAGCTTACCTTCTTGAGCAATTTCGTCCAAGATTTCCAAGACTTCAGCCGTATTCTTTGAATCCAAAGCACCAGTTGGCTCATCGGCAATGATAATCTTGGGGTCAGAAGCCAACGCACGCGCGATTGCGACACGTTGCTTTTGTCCACCAGACAATTGGTTTGGGTGCTTCTTAATTTGATCCTTAAGACCAACCTTCTCCAACAATTCGGTTGCGCGCGCAGTCTTATCCTTTTGACTCAACGTCGTCATTTCCAATGAAACCAAGACGTTCTCTAGGACAGTCAAGTGACTAATCAAGTTGTAAGCTTGGTAGATGTAACCAATCGTACCACGACGGTAAGCATCTAATTGCTTTTCCTTCTTGTGGTCCAAGACTTGGCCATCAATCGTGACCTTGCCTTCAAACTCGCGGTCCAAACCACCGATGATGTTCATCAGCGTTGACTTACCACCACCAGATTCTCCAAGGATTGAAACAAACTCACCCAATTCAAAATCCAAGTCAATTCCCTTCAAAACAGGAAACTCTTCCTTACCCAGGTAGTATGACTTGCGAATATCTTTTAACTCTAAAAATGCCATTGTCTCTCCTCCGGCTCTCTACGCTTTTTGTCATGATAATTGTAATTAAGTTTACCGCCGTATTGAAATGGCGTCAAGAAAAGTTTAATCAAAATGCTTTTGATTAAACTTTTTATGTTATAGTAATTTTATAACTACTAGCGGAAAGGTGGCACACCATGAATCGTGAAGAAAAAAAGGCGCTCACACGGCGACAAATCATTGACGTTGCGACGCGTTTATTCCGACAACACGGCATCCATAATACCGATTTAAAAACAATCGCTACCGAGGCTGGCGTGTCCGTGGTCACCTTTTACAAGTACTTCGATAGCAAGGATGCCTTGATTGGCACCATCGCGGCCGAGCAACTCAATACGTTGTTCGATCAGATTATGGCGATTACCAACCAAACCGATTTACGCTTTATCGAAAAGATTAACGCCTTCGCCCAACTGTCCCAACAAAAGCAGCAAGAAATTGCGAATACATTTGGGGATGAAATGATGCAACTGCTTGAAAAAGACGATTCAGCCGTTCGCGCAGTTGCCGAGTCACGCCGCGATGAATTTTTCGAAGCAATCATCGAGCAAGGCCGTGACGAAGGTTTCTTTACCACCAACGTTAGCACAACCGCTATTCGCGTGTACATTGATATGTTTGTGACTTACCCAAATGTTCAAGCTAGTTTGGCTTCAAACAGTGATTTAACCCGGCGTGAGTTGGATGCCCAATTGGAAGAACTTTTCTTCTTCGGCTTGATGGGATCAGTAGACGCCGCCCACCGCGACCAACTAAATGAAATCCGTAAACAACAAAAGGGATGAGCAACTGCTCATCCCTTTTTTGCGATTGTCTGCAACACACCATCATGATTGTTATCCGCAACTGCCACAGCATACCCATATGCAAATAGGCGCTTATCAGCGTTGGGCATAATCACCGGTTGACCGGCTACTGACAACATTTCCTGGTCATTCATACCATCCCCGAACGCCATTAAGTCAGCCGGTTGACCGCCCAAATGTGCCAACATCCGTTCCAAGCTCACTGCCTTATTGACACCAGTTGCCATCACATCCACCACCCCATTACCAGGTGTCGTAGCGTGAACGTCAATACCACTCTGCTTAACTTGATTAACAAACGTTTCACTTTCAGCTAACGTCCAAAATACCGTCACTTTAACAACCGGTACGTGCACTTCGCGTAGTGACACGACTTCACGCGGTTGCCCGTATAATTCAGCCATCATCGCCACAAACGCCGGTGGTACTTGGCCGTAGTCACGCACAAC
Source organism: Weissella confusa (assembly GCA_001436895.1). Classification (GTDB taxonomy): domain Bacteria; phylum Bacillota; class Bacilli; order Lactobacillales; family Lactobacillaceae; genus Weissella; species Weissella confusa. Next base: position 263,820 of record JQAY01000001.1, on the reverse strand, counting down.
CAGTAATTCATCTGGGCTAAAAATCATCACCCCACCATGTGGTTTTCCAGGCATCAGGTCGATTTGGTCTTGCAAATCTGCTAATTGTTCAGGCGTCATCGTCAAGCGGTCTGATAACTGTTGGTCAGCAGAAAGCAACGTTGCGCCATTATCAGCCACAATGTTGACCTTATCCAAAAAACCACCGAATAACATCTGAACGTGTCGCAAATCACGACCGCTTGCCACAATGAATTGACCACCCTCAGCCGTATAAGCGTTAATAACCTGCGCAAATAAATCACGATTGTATTGCTTTTTGTCGTTTAAAAACGTGCCATCTAAGTCTGTCGCCACAAATTTTGCCATTATGCCACCTCACTTCATGTCATCTAGCTTAATCCTATTTATTGAATATTACGTTCGAAATCTATCAACTTTTGTTTCCAATTTTGACCAGCTCGGTACTGTCCCAGTGTCCCATCACTGCGAACAATACGATGGCACCCCACAAATACTAGCAATGGATTTTTACCCACCGCCGATGCGACAGCACGTACAGCCGTTGGTCGGCCAATCTGATTCGCTAATGTCGCATACGTCATCGTCTCGCCAAAATTCGTCTCAACTAAAGCGCGCCAAACTTCACGCTGTAATTCTGTTCCTCGCCCCTGCCAGTCAGGTGTGAAATCAACCCTGCGACCAGCTAAATAGTCAGACACAACCGACCCATAATGGCGTTCCTGACTTGGCTTGACCGTCATTTCACCAAACCAAGCTTGATAGTCAGCTACCGGATCTTCAGCCAAGGACACAAACGTCATCCCCTTCTTTGAATAAAAGATTGTCAAGTGACCGCCTAAAAAGTCGTACGTTTCATATTGCATATCATCATCTCTTTCAAATGAAAAAAGCTACTCGTAATCATCGTTTACGAGTAGCTTACCAAATTATTTAAATGATTTCTTCTAGCTTAGCCAATACACCATCATGTTCGTTGTCCAAGTCAGCCATGCCGAACCCGCGATTAAACAAACGCTCATCCGCATTTGGCATCACATAAACTTGTCCAGCCAATTCCATCATTTCCAAATCATTCATGCCATCACCGAAGAAGGTCAATTGCTCTGGTGCCAATGATAGCTTGTTGATGAGTGCCGACAAACTCGTTGCCTTATTCACACCTTCAGCCAAAATATCAACCGCACCATATCCTGACGTCGTTGGGTGCAACGGCATCCCTGATGCGTTAATACGGCGAATAGCTTCATTTGAACTTGGCACGTCAAAGATAGCTGTCACACTGGCCAACGGTTGCGGAATATCCGTTAAGTGATCAACCAAGTGAATTGTACCGTACACATGCGTCATATAGTCTTGCAAGTCTGGTCGCAATTCGCCGTATCCTGACAAACGGTACATGTTGTCTTCAGAGAAAGCAATAATGCCATCCTTTGGTGAAACATCAACTAAGATACGTTCCAACTCAGCCAACGTTGATGCATCAAGTGTACGTAAGTCTGTTTCCGCAGTACCACGAACGTGCCAGGCAGCACCGTTATTTGTTACCAAGTGGACGCGGTCAGCTAATACGCCAAACTTGCTACGTACCCACTTTGCTTCGCGACCAGTTGCAATAGCAAATTGATCACCGTTTTCATCGAGTTGATCCAAAATCTTAGCAAATCGTTCTGCATCAAAGGTCTTATCTTCGTGCAAAAATGTTTGGTCCAAATCCGTTACAAACAAGCGTGTCATGATAACCGCCTCCACTTTCCTTATGTCAGTAATAAGTGTATCAAATCGTCTGCCTTTGTAGCTGCCTAAAAGGAACAAAAAAGGCGATTGCTTTCGCAATCGCCTTTCGCGT
>JQAY01000001.1:155647-261776 GCA_001436895.1 Weissella confusa | reverse complement strand
ACCCTGGATGCCGGTGTGAAAAACCGGAGTCTTAACCGCTTGACCAATGGGCCATGATGTTTTAACAACCTGTCTCAACAACAAAATTAATATTACCAGAATAACCTGACCAGTGCAACCCCTAATTTTAAAACTCGCAAACTTTCTTCCATAGACTTCCGACCATACGGTATAATTACTGCAGAGGAAATTAGGATGACTGACAAACAACTTGCCCACCCAAAGTGGTTGCTCTTTTTCGAAACGTTAACAGCCATCGGCGTTATCGTAGCCTTATTACGTTTCTTTGCATCACTTATCAATGGTATTTATCATCACTTTACCGGTCACACGTTTGCATTCGTTGAGGCAGTCAAACAAAACACGTGGCAAAATTATTTGACCCTAGCGATATTGATTATTGGTATTTTAGGCACCCGCTATTTGAAGACAAAGTTTAAGTAAAAAGGACGACCAATCGGTCGTCCTTTTGCTTTAGTTATTCGAATTCAGCATTCTTCTTCATTGTGGCGTTAATTGTATCAGCCACTAATTGGTTAAGATGTCCATCTTCCAGAACTTGCCATCCAGCAGCCGTTGAACCACCCGGCGTCATAACTTCGTGCGCCAATGTCATTGGGTCCTTCTTGAATTCTTCCATGTGACGAGCCGTACCAATAACCGTTTGCTGTGCCAATCGTTCTGCCGTTTCTGGATTGATACCAGCTTGCACACCAGCTTGAATCATCGCTTCAGCAAACGCCGCAACGAACGCTGGACCAGAACCAGCCAAGGCACTGACAGCACCAAATTGCTCTTCAGGTAATTCGTCTGTACGACCAAAGTCCAAGAACAAAGCTGCGATAGCCCCCTTGATATCAGCGTCCATCGTGTCATCAAACGCCAAAGCTGTATAACCATACTTAAGCGCCACGTTCACATTTGGCAACGTGCGTGCAATCAGAACATTAGGCCCCAACGCAGCGTGCAATTGTGCCAATGACACACCACCAAGAACTGATGCCACAATAACACCCGGCTTCATCATCAATCCGAGTTGTAGTTCCTTGGCAACGTCAGTCAATTGTGCAGGTGGCATTGCCAAAACAACCATGTCCGACTCAGCCCAAACATCCAAAGCAGACTGCTTAGCCTCTAATCCTAATTCAGCTGCAACTTTTTCACCTGAATGTGGTGAAAAAAGCACTTGGCGAATTTCGGCGTTTCCTTGCCAGCCTTGCATCATCGCTTTAGCCATATTACCAGCGCCGATAAATCCAATTGTTAACATCTCACACCTCGTTCATCTCGTTTGTAATGACCTAATCATATCATACCTAGATGATATAAGAAGCGACCCACCGTTTTGTTTTTGGTTGCCACTCAAAATACCAAATTTGTGAAAACGACTGTTTACTATATGACCCAGAAACCAACACCCCTGTCTCTGTATTTTCAACATAATCCACGACCGTGCCAGAAATACGGACGTGAAATTCAGTTGGTTTCGTTTGCACATATTGATCAATCAAATCCACCGAAACATTCTTAGTCACATTACGCTCATGTCGCTCAGTCATCTCGCCTAGCGTACGTAAATGCTCTGCATACAAACCAGGTTCATACTGATCGATTGCATCGATCAAATCCATGCGATTCCACGCCACCTGAATTGCCAAGAAGCGGCGTTCAATTTCAAGGCGTAAGGCCTCTTTTTCTCGTTTTGTTTTTCCTGGAAAACGACCGAGTGCATCGCGTTGCTCCTGGTAAGCTTGCAATTTTTTATTCGCAAAAACACCAACTCCAACCAAGCCAATCATCGGTAAAAGTACAATCGCGCCTACACCACCGCCCATTCGTCCACCATAATAGTGACTCGAACCACCTGTGGAAGTATAGCCAGTTGACCGCCCACCACCGCCACCAGTTGCATGACCGCCACCGCCAGCTGAATGACCACCAGCCATCGCATGAGCTGAAACTGGCATCAAGATTGCTAGAACAACTGTTAGCAATATCAATAATCCTTTTTTCATTATCCATCTTCCTCTTAATGGCATCCATTATCCTACTGTTAGCGCAAAATAAAAAGACCTCGAACCAAATCGAGGTCTTCATGTTCATTATGAGAACCCTTGGCGTTCAGATAATGAGAATGCTTTATTGTGATAGCGCATCGACATAATCAAACCGATACCCAACATATTTCCAACCAAGGCGGAACCACCCTGTGAAATAAATGGCAACGGAATACCAGTCAATGGCACCAATCCGATATTCATACCAATGTTTTCAAAAATGTGGAACAACAACATCATTACCACACCAGATGCAATGTATGCATAGAATTGATTTGACGTATCATTAACAACTTGGAAGATTTGGTAAATCAACAAGAAGTAAAGAACCAGTAGCAAGACACTTCCGACGAACCCGAAATTTTCACCAATAACTGAGAAAATCATATCCGATTCACGAACTGGCACCGCAACGTGCGAAACGTTGAAGCCAGTTCCGGTGATACCACCTGATCCAATAGCCTTCATTGCTTGCCATAACTGATAACCACTATTTGACGTATCCCCTGAAGGATTCATCCAAGCGTCCACACGGGCAAATTGATAAGCTTCAAATCCAACCTTTTCCAGAATGTGGCGTCCCCATGTTTGGGTAACAAACAGGATAGTTGTTGTTCCCAAAACTGCGGCAGCTCCAACAATCGGCCCTAAAATTGACCAACTCAAACCAGATACCAGCGTCATTCCGAAAACAATTGCCACGAACACCAGTGTTGTTCCAAAGTCGTGTTGTGCTAGAACAAGTACGACAATTGGTGCCGTCCAAGCGATAATCTTCAACAACAAGAACTTATCAGAATTCCAAGTGTGCTCTGGGTTTTCCAAATTATGCTGTGAAATCACACGAGCCAACATAATAATGAATGCTGGCTTCATAACTTCGGAAGGTTGGAACGTCAATGGTCCAATAGCAAACCATGACTTTCCACCAGTGTTAGCGTAGTAGGCACGTGAGTAAAAAATCAAAACGGCAACCATCAAGAAGACACCTAACCCAAAAATATAAGGGGCTACTCGCCAAAGTTGCTCTGAATCGAATCTCATAATCACCATGACTGCAATGATTCCTACGATATAGTAAGCACCTTGCATAATCACCATGCGCCAAACGTTAACACCGACAGTATCATGTACTCCCGCAACATATAATGATGCTAAACCAATCAACGCAAGCATCATCACAACGAAGATGATTGACCAATCAATCACACCACCTTCGCTCGAGAAAAAGCGTTTGATCATGTTTTAACCTCTTTATTGATTAGTGATGCAAGTTAAATTCTGCAATCAACAATTCCATTGCGTCATCAAATGACTTAGCCGTAACCGTACGATTATCAGCGAAGCGGACCGTCAAAGGTGACGTTGACTCATCAATCGTACCCAAACGAACCTTGTTCACTTTCACTTCTGAAAGGTTATCTCCCAAATCATTAATTTCAACTGAAACAGGCTTATTATTACGTGACATAATTACTTTCCTTGTACTCCGTGCATGTGTTCTAGCAACTTACCAGCTCCAACGGCAACATTGTCCAATGGGCTTTCTGAAATCATAACAGGTACACCAAGGTGTCCTGAAATCAACTTATCCATTCCGCGTAGCAACGCACCACCACCGGTCAAAACAACACCGCGGTCGATAATGTCAGCAGCCAATTCTGGTTGGATAACTGACAAAACTTGGTGAGCAGCATTCACAATTTGTGCCAATGTGTCGTGCATTGCTGCCTCGACTTCGTTAGCATTCAATGTAATCGTGCGAGGCATTCCAGTGAAGTTATCACGTCCACGCACTTCCATCTCTTCTGGATCATCCAATGGCGTTGCCGTACCGATTTTAATCTTGATTTGTTCAGCTGTACGCTCACCAATTTGCAAACCGTGCTCACGCTTAACGTAGCCAGCGATGTCAGCGTTCATCTTATCACCGGCAACACGGATTGATTCTGACGCCACGATATCACCCAATGACAAAACGGCAATATCTGACGTTCCACCACCCATGTCGATGACCATTGAGGCAATTGGTGAGAAGATATCCAATCCAGCACCGATAGCCGCAACCTTTGGCTCGTATTCAAGATACACCTTACCACCACCAGACTTTTCAGCGGCACCAATAATGGCCTTACGCTCAATCTCCGTGATATTTGTTGGTGCGCACACCATGATGTTTGGTCGTGACATCACACCCTTGGCGTTCAACTTAGCCATGAAGTATGACAACATTGCTTCCGTCATATCAAAGTCTGAGATAACCCCATCCTTCAATGGACGAACAGCGCGAATGTTACCAGGCGTACGACCAACCATTTGATAGGCTTCGGTACCAACTGCCAAAACCTTATCCGTCTTGGTATCGATTGCAACGACTGATGGCTCGTTCAATACGATACCTTTTCCTTCAACATAAATCAGAACGTTAGCCGTTCCCAAATCAATGCCGATTTCCTTGGCCATGATTTTCACCTCTTAATTTTTTACCGAGCAAGCTCGTTTACATTCTTTTACGTATCTATAATAGTATACAACAAAAACCGACGTCATTTGCCCTTAGTTTCTACATCAGGGTAAAATAGACAGAAAGACAATAAAAGGACGATATTCAAAATGAAATTAACCCTTAAAGAAATGGTTACAGCCCTAAACGCCAGTGTTTCAACCGAGGCGGATGTCACTGTAACCAGCACGACATTTGATTCTCGCAAAGCAACCGCTGGCAGCCTATTCATCCCGCTGGTTGCCGAGAACGATGGTCACGATTATATCGCTAGTGCCATCGCAAATGGCGCAACCGCTACTTTGTGGCAGGCAGATCACGGTAACGTGCCAACAGATATTCCCGCTATCATTGTTCCAGATACACTAGACGCCTTCCAAAAGCTAGCTGCTTACTATCTAAAGAAGGTCGCCCCAAAGATTGTTGCCATTTCAGGCTCAAACGGAAAGACAACGACGAAAGACTTTATTGCGGCTATCGGTGCCAGCACTTTCAAGACTGTCAAGACACCTGCTAACTTCAACAACGAAATCGGTGTCCCTACAACCATTCTTTCAATGGCTGAAGACACTGAATTATTAGTTGTTGAGTTCGGCATGGATCGTCCTGGCGACTTGACGCTACTATCAGAATTGGTCAACCCAGATATTGCCGTGTTGACAATGATTGGTGAAGCCCACATCGAATTCTTCAAAACTCGCGACCGAATTGCAGATGGCAAAATGGAAATTATCAGCGGTTTGAAGCCCAATGGGTTGTTTGTCTACAACGGTGACGAGCCACTACTTCGTGAACGCGCTGCACAACACGAAAACCTCCAGACGGCGACTTTCGGACTAGCACCTGAGAATGATTTATTCGCTTCGACCATTGAAATGAACCCGGTCGAAGCAACTTTCCAAACGAATCAAACTGATGAAACCTTCCGCATTCCACTAACCGGCCGTTACAACGTTTCAAATGCCCTAGCAGCCATTTCAGTCGGTCTTGCATTGGGAATTGCATATGACAAAATCCGCGATGCCTTGGCCAATGCGCCAATCACCGAAAACCGTACCGAATGGTTAGATGGTCAATTTGGTGGCAAAATTTTGTCTGATGTCTATAACTCAAATCCAACTGCCGCTAAGGAAGTGTTACACTTCTTCGCTGAGACACCAACACAAGGTCGTCGCGTCGCTGTACTTGGTGATATGTTGGAGCTTGGTGAAGCCGGTCCAGCTTTGCACGCTAGCCTAGCTGATAGCCTTGAACCATCAGCTATCCAACGTGTTTACCTCGTTGGTAATATCATGGCCAGCCTTGAAGAGGCGCTAACTGCTAGCTACCCAGCAGGAGCTGTGATTCGTTACGCTAAAGATAACTTGCCAACACTGATCGATGATCTAAAGTCTGAGTTAACCGCCGATGACATCATCATGCTTAAGGGTTCTCACGGTATCCACCTTGAGAACGTGGTCTCAGCTTTGATTTAAAAATCAATTGCATAACACAAAAAGGACTATCGCGAGATGTGCGATAGTCCTTTTCTTTTTAACTGAATACTTACTCAACTTCAGGTTGTGGTTGCATCATCACCGGGAACGAGTTCTTCATCCCCCACAACGCAACTGCACCACCGATAATCCCAAAGACAACCAATGCGATTGTCGCCGCCCACACACTCATATATGGCGTGTGATTAATTAAAGCATCGTAACCTTGAGCTGCATACGTCGTTGGTAGAAACTTAGCAATCGTCGCTAACGTTGCATTCAAGAATTCACTCGGCACAATTTGACCTGACAAAACAATTTGCGCCATAGCCACAATAACTGAAATTAGCAAACCAACCGTGCCAAACAAAACATCCAACAGTAGCGTTACGAGCATGAATGCCGTCGCAACGATGAACGTAAACAAGAACGTTGCGAACAAGTTAGCTTCAATCTTGAAAATCGCAATAACCCCGGTCATCAAGACGGCTTGCAATACTGGCAAAATAAACAACGTACGCAAACCAGCAATCGCGGATACGTCAGCAGTCATACGACGACGGCGCTCATTCATCTGAATTAGCAACGCGCCAATAAACAATGCAAAGGCCAACAGCGCTGGACCGAAAACTGTCTTGTAATCAGCAACCGTCATTTGGCGATCAACTTGCTTTGAGGCAACTGGGCTTACAAAGTGATTAATTGTCTTCGAACCAAGATGGATTGGTTGTAGCTGCTTCACACCAGCTTGTAACCCATCATTCAACGTCTTAGTTCCTGTCACAGCAGTCTTAACACCATCATTTAACTTATCATCCCCAGTTGCCAATTGTTGGGCACCTGAACTTGCCGTATGCAACGCATCAAGTAACGTTGGCACCTTGCCAGCCAACGTGTTCACACCGGCTGACAATTGACTAGCACCACCCGCTAATTGTTGGGCGCCATTTGAAAGTGCCGGTGTATTTGCCTGCAATTGATTTAACCCATCAGACAATTGACCAACCCCAGCAACAAGGTTCGGTGTCTTATTAGCCAATTGTTCATTACCAGTTGCGACTTGACTGGCGCCACTAGCAAGTTGGGCAACCGCGACATTAGCTTGTCCCAATCCTGTGTACAAAGACGGCATCTTCGCGGCCAATTGTTGTTGTCCGCCAGACAAAGTGACCAATCCAGTTTGCACTTGCATCGCACCGGCAGACAATTGTTCTGCTGATGAGGCTAGTTTATCAGCCCCCGCAACAGCTCCGTCAAGCTGTGATGCAATTTGGTTAACTTGCGTTGAAAACTTATCAATCGCTTGTAATGCACCAGAAGTTGCCAATTGACCGTTTGTTCCCATTTGTTGTAACGACGGCAATAGCGCTGACAACTGTGGTAGCAATGGCACTAATGGTGTTAGTGCATCCCCAACTTGTTGCGCTTGTGTCTCTGCATCCGTCACGGTGCCTACTTGTTGCAACGCTGTCATGTACTTGCCTTTGAACTCTGCATTATGGCTGTCATTCAAGAATGTTTGAAATTGCGGATCATCCACCAGATCCTTAAAAGCCCCAGCACCAGCACCAACTGTGGTCAAATCCGTTTTCAGGTTAGCCATGTTCGTCGCGAAGTCGACCTTACCGGCATCGCCAAGGCTAAGCCCTTTCGTTTCTTTCGAAATTTGACCCAATCCGTCGTTTAATTGGTTCAAACCGGCCGTCAACTTTTGCAAGTCAGCCGCATTAGTTGCTTGGCCTTGTTTGATTGTTGTTAAACCAGCTGACAGTTGCGTTGACAGTTGCTGTGCACCAGCCGCTAGTTGTTGGTTACCTGAAGCAACTTTTGTAGCCCCAGCAGTGAGGCTTTTTGCACCATCACCCAAAGCCACGACACCATCGCTGGCAGCCTTAGCCCCCGCAACAAGCGCCGGTGTATTTGAAGCTAATTGATTCAATCCCATCGCAACTTGGCTTGAACCGCTCGCCAATTGTTGCGTCGCTGCTGGTAACGCGCCAACGCTATCACGCAATTGGTTACCGCCATCGGCCAAGCGATCAATACCAGTTGACGCTTGGTCAATCCCGTCGGCCAACGTACTAGCACCAGTGGCCAATCGATTTGAACCACCTTGCAATTGCGAAACCCCATCCGGCAATGCGTTTGCGCCAGTTTGGATTTCTCCCAAACCACTGGCTAGCGTGTGCAAATTACGATTGACTTCACCAGACCCGGAAGCTAGTTGGCCCATGCCATCATTCAGTTGCTTTGTCCCAGCAGCCGCCTTGGCGGTACCGTCTGACAATTGCTTAATCGACCCTAACAATTCTTTGTTGTAGGTCTTTTGGATTTCGGCAGTCACTTGCGACTTCAGCTGTTCCGTAACTGTATCGGCCAAAATACCACCAATATAATTTGTGTGCTTTGACACTTCATACTTGATGTTTGACGTCTTTGGTTGCGCACTGAGCGCCGTCAACGTGTTGGCCGTAAAATCCTTAGGTAACGTCACTGTCATCAATGTATCACCGTCAGCTAGTGCACGTTTAGCTTGTGGGCCAGACATAAATTCCCAAGCAACACTATCATTATGACGTAGCTTATCAACAACTTTTTGGCCAACGGCCAACTTCGCACCATTATGCTTCACCGGTTGATCCGCATTAACAACCGCCACCTTCAAAGAAGACGGCCCACCAGCTTGTGTTGCATCCAGCAACTGAAACAAACCAAAAGCAACACCGGCTGGCACAACGACTGCCAACCCAGCAATCGTCATGTAGCGTGTCTTGCTACTCATCTTATCGAATAACATTACAGTTATTCTCCTCCTAAACTCGAAACACCCAATGGCCCTTATCATCGGGCAAAATTAGTTAACAGTAGTTAATAATTGCATAGTGTTAACAAATAAGTAAGGGCGTTAACAAATGAACACTATAGCATGGTTTGTTTAACTTTGGAATAGTAAGTAAAAAATAAGCGTCCGAACTTTATTGTTCAGACGCTTATTGTTAATAACAAATTATATTAAACTGACTTGATGTAGTTCACACCATCAGCGGCTGGGGCCTTTGACTTAGCAAAGAACACAACCAAGATTAGTACCGTAAAGACGTAAGGTGCAACTTGTAGGTAAACCGATGGTACTTGGTTCAAGACTGGCAGTTGTGCCCCAACGATGGCCATTGATTGTGAGAAACCAAAGAACAACGCTGCCGCCATGGCACCAACTGGGTTCCAACGACCAAAAATCATAGCGGCCATTGACATGAATCCTTGTCCAACAATTGTTGAAGCTGAGAAGTTACCGGCGATTGATTGTGCGAACAACGCACCACCAATTCCACCAAGCACACCAGAAATCAAAACGCCTGTGTAACGCAAGGCGTAAACATTCAATCCCAACGTATCAGCAGCTTGTGGGTTTTCACCAACGGAACGCAAACGCAATCCGAAACGTGTCTTAAACAAAACCCATGATGCAACAAAGGCAATAATGATTGCAACCCAGGCCGTTGAAGACGTCTTCGTAAAGAAGATCGTTCCAATAACTGGAATCTTTGACAAGACTGGCACGTTCCAGTAACCAAAGTTTTCAGCAATCATTGATGTTTGACCCTTACCGTACATCAACTTGATCAAGTAAACACCCAAAGCTGGCGCCATCAAGTTCATAACTGTACCTGACACGATGTGGTCGGCACGCAACGTCACCGTTGCAACCGCGTGCAACAATGAGAAAATCAACCCAATAACCGCTCCAGCTAGCAAACCAAGCCATGGCGTCAAACCACCAAATTGACCAGCGAACGTCAAGTTAAAGACAACACCGGCGAAGGCTCCCATAATCATGGTTCCTTCCAATCCAACGTTAACAACACCAGCACGTTCTGAGAACGTACCACCCAATGCAGTGAAAATCAAAGGCGCTGAGTAAACCAACGTACTTGAAATCACCAATTGCAAGATCGTTTCCAAACTCATGATTACTCTGCCTCCTCTACTTTCTTCTCAGGTTCCTTAGGACCCTTCATCTTCTTGGCTTTTTGCTTTGCATCGTCTTCGTCAATCTTAACCAAGATCAAACGAATCAAGTAGTTAGCACCAATAAAGAAGATGATTGAGGCCGTTACAACAGAAACCAATTCAGTTGGCACACCTGAGGCCAATGGCATTCCCAAACCACCAACTGACAAAATTGAGAACAACAAAGCGGCAAAGAAGATTCCTAGGAATGATCCTGATGCCAACAAAGCAACGGCCATACCATCGTAACCAACTTGTGGGGCAGCTGTTTGAGAGAAGATGTTTAGGTACGTTCCCAAACCTTCTGTTGCACCAGCCAAACCAGCCAACAAACCTGAAATCGTCATGGCCGTCACAGCCGTACGCTTAGCTGACATACCAGCGTAGCGCGCTGCGTCTGGGTTCAACCCAACGGCACGAATTTCAAAACCAAGCGTCGTGCGCTTCATGATGAACCAAACGGCTACCAACGCAACAATGGCGATGATGAAGCCGATGTTCAAACGTGAACCACCCGTCAAGTTTGACAAGAAGTCCCAACGCAATGAATCGCTGGCGTGCAAGGTGTTCGTCATATCAGTTGTCGCCATCAACTTCTTTGGCAATCCTTGCACAAAGGCATTTCCACCATACAAAGCGATGTAGTTCAACATGATTGTTGTGATAACTTCTGACGCACCGAATTGGGCACGCAACCAACCAGGCAAAGCACCCATCAAAGCACCCGCAAGTGCTCCGATGATAACAGCCAACGGAATTGACAACCAAGGCGTCATTGATTGGTTAACCAAGACGAACCATGTTGAAGCAATCCACCCAACCCAAACTTGACCAGCAAGTCCGATGTTGAAGAATCCAGCTGATTGGGCAACCAAGAATCCAGCAGCCGTCAAAATCAACGGCGTCATTGAACGAAGCACTTCACCAATGTTCAATGATGAGCCCAACGCTGATTGCACCAAGCTAATGTAACCAGTAACAGGGTTAAATCCTGATACCAACATGATGATCGCACCGACCATCAATCCAAAGAAGACAGCCAAGCCTGCTACGAGACCTGTGCCGTATGAATTAATCTTATTCACCAGTCTACTCCCCCGCTAATTGCGCACGCGCTTCTGCCAATGACATACCGGCCATCAACAAACCAAGCTCGTTCTTTGACGTCTCGTTTGCATTAACGACACCAGTAATCTCACCGTGTGAGATAACAGCAATACGGTCAGCGACGTTCAAAATTTCATCCAATTCGAAACTTACCAACATAACAGCCTTACCTGCATCACGTTGATTGATCAATTGTTGGTGAATATATTCAATTGCACCAACGTCCAGTCCACGCGTTGGTTGCGCAGCAATCACAAAGTCGGCATCACGGTCCAACTCACGCGCGATAATCGCCTTTTGTTGGTTACCACCAGACAAAGCACTTGCCGGTACCAATTCGTTAACTGTACGAACGTCGAACTTCTCAATCAATTCACGGGCGTGTGAGTTGATTTGCTCATAGTCCAATACGCCAGCCTTTGACATTGGGGCCTTGTAGTATGTTTGCAAAGCAATATTCTCAGCCAACGTCATATCCAATTCCAACCCAAAGCGGTGACGATCTTCAGGAATGTGACCAACACCTGATTCAGTAATTTGACGTGGCTTCTTGTTCGTGATGTCCTTGCCCTTCAACGTGACCTTACCTGATGCAGTTGGCATCAAACCAGTCAACGCTGAGATGAATTCTGATTGACCATTACCGTCAATTCCGGCAATACCCACGACTTCACCAGCACGGAAATCCAAGCTCAAGTTCTTCACAACTTCAACACCGCGAGCGTCCTTAACCGTCAAATCCGACACAGACAAAACTGTGTCAGTTGGGTGAGCAGGCTCCTTTTCGGTAGAGAATAGTGAAACTGAACGACCAACCATGATGTCAGCCAATTCTTGTGATGACACGCCCGCAACTGGGAATGAGTCAATTGATTGTCCACGACGGATAACCGTTACTTGATCAGCAACCGCCTTGATTTCATCAAGCTTGTGCGTAATCAAGATGACTGACTTACCTTCAGCTGCCAAGCCCTTCAAAATCGTCATCAATTCATCGATTTCTTGCGGCGTCAAAACGGCGGTTGGCTCATCGAAAATCAAGATATCAGCACCACGGTACAACGTCTTCAAAATTTCAACACGTTGTTGCATACCGACTGAGATGTCCCCAGCCAATGCATTTGGATCAACATCCAAACCGTATTGTTCTGACAACTTCTTAATATCAGCCGCTGCCGTCTTCGTATCCAACTTCACACCATTAACGGGTTCTGAACCCAAGATGATGTTTTCTGTAACTGTAAACGCATCAATCAACATAAAGTGTTGGTGCACCATTCCGATACCCAACTCTGCAGCCTTTGATGGGCTATCAACAATTACCTTTTCACCGTTGATCAAGATGTCACCAGCCGTTGGTTGCAACAAGCCAGACAATTGATTCATCAACGTTGACTTTCCGGCACCGTTTTCTCCCAACAACGCGTGAATTTGCCCGCGCTTGACTTGCAAATTAATGTGGTCGTTCGCACGGAACTCACCAAATTGCTTCACAATATCGCGCATTTCAAGCACAATTGGCTCTTCTGCCATAGTCATTTCTCCCTAGAAGCTTTCTTCATTCACAAAGGTTTCTTATTTGTGAAACAATATGTTTATTTTACCTATTTTTTACTAAATTATCCACTATTTGAGAGGCTATTATTCGTCTATTAACATGCCTGTAATACTATTTCGAGATAAGTTCATGGTTGTAAAAAGAAAAACAGGAACTTTCTTTCGAAAGCCCCTGTTTTAATTCGTCTTTTAAACGTTTTACTTCATAGTGCTTGGTACAGTAACTTCGCCTGACTTGATAGCTTCTTCAGCCTTCTCGACAGCTGCCTTTTCTTCGGCATCCAAGTTCTTCTTAGTGATAGCAACACCGCCATCCTTCAAACCGTAAACCACCGTCTTGCCGCCTGGGAATTCACCCTTCATTGATTGGTTAGCAACCTTAACGATTGAGCTAGCAATTTCCTTGATAGCTGACGTCAACGTGAAGTTGTCCGACTTGCCATCCTTAGTCTTGTAGTTACCTTGGTCGTTTTGGTCCATGTCAACGCCGATAACCCAAGCCTTGTCCTTTGATCCAAAGTCTAGGTCCGTGTTGATGTCCTTAGCAGCTGTAAACACAGCGTTTCCGGCAGGTCCAGCAGCTTGGAAGATAACGTGCGCACCTGATGTGTAGATAGCGCTAGCAATCGTCTTAGCCTTTGCCGTATCCGTAAATGACTCAACGAATTGTGCATCAACCGTCATGTTAGGGTCAACTGACTTAACACCAGCGATGTATCCAGCCTCGAATGATTGGATAACAACTGAGTTCATACCACCGATGAAGCCAACCTTTGAGTCACCCAATTCCTTAGCCTTCGTCGCTGCGGCAACACCAGCCAAGTATGATGCTTCTTGTTGCTTGTAAGTCAATGAGGCAACGTTCTTGTATTGCTTCTTAGCAACATCGTCAATCAAAACGTAATCCGTCTTTGGGTTTTGCTTGGCAGATGCAACCAACGCGTCGTTCGTTGCGTAACCAACACCGATCAACATGTTGTAACCAGCAGATACACCTTGTTGGAAGTTCGTTGCGAAGTCAGCGTTCGTCTTTGATGCAAAGTAGTCGTATCCATTCTTACCCTTTTGAAGGTCGTGTGACTTTCCCCACTCGCTTACACCGTTCCAAGCAGACTCGTTAAATGACTTGTCATCAACACCACCAACGTCAGTCACCATTGCGACTGAAAAGTTCTTCTTTGAATCTGAGTTGTTGTTGTTCATTGCGGCGATACCAACACCAGCTGCAACGACAACCACAACACCACCGATAATCAAGTTACGACGTGAAACCATGTCTCATTTCCTCCAAAAGTACGATTTGTACTGTTCCTAGTAATTCCCATGTCTAGTTAACAAATGTTTTTCTTGTTAACCTGACTTGCCTTGATTAGTATATAAGGTTCGCTTAATAAAAACAATGAAGAAAGTGTGAATTTCGTTCGTTTAACTCGTTTTTTGTTAAACGTTTTACTGGTTTTAAGACATTTTATAACGTAAAACACGAACGAAAATAACGATTTTAGTCACATTGTTTTTGGTAAAAACGTTTTACTTGGTTTTGATAACCTGGTTAAACTCCTTATTTTCGTCACGCTTTTTTCTTTACAAAATAGTTACAAAACAAAAGGGCCGAGTTAACTCGGCCCTTCACTATCTACTATTAGAAATTTTGGTCAAACTCAGATCCTTCAGGGTGGTTAGGCACCTTGATATCACCAGCGATAATGGCCTTCTTTGCCTTAGCAACAGCGGCCTTCTCGTCGGCTGACATGTACTTAGTAGGCGCCGCAACGCCACCTTCCTTCAAACCATAAGCAACAACTGTTCCGCCTGGGAAGTTACCCTTCATCGCCTTGTTAGCAACTAGCTCAAGACCACGTCCAACACCAGTAATTGATGACGTTAACGTGAAGTTAGACTTTTTACCATCTTTGTCCTTGTAAGCGCCCATGTCTGATTGGTCCATATCAACACCGATGACCCAAACCTTATCCTTTGAATCAGCCGTCATCGTTTGGTTATTGTCCTTCGCTGCAGTGAAAACACCGTTACCAACAGTTCCAGCGGCTTGGAAAATTACCTTCTCGCCCTTAGCCATCATCGCCTTGGCAATCGTTTGTCCCTTAGCGGCATCCGTAAATGAATCCGCATATTGCACATCAACGTTCATGTTCGGATCAACTGACTTCACACCAGCCGTATAACCAGCTTCGAAGGCATCGATGATGTTACCGTGCATACCACCAATGAAACCAACAGATGAGCCACCAAGATCCTTCGTCTTAGTTGCGGCTGCGACACCGGCCAAATATGATGACTGTTCTGAACGGAACATCAATGAGACAACGTTCTTCGTCTTCTTCGTATCAACATCGTCAACCAACACAAACTCAGTCTTTGGGTTCTTCTTGGCCGCATTAATCGTCGCATCATGCAATGCGTACCCAATACCAGCTACCAAATCGTACTTACCATTAATTGCTTGCTGGAAGTTTGGTGCAAAATCAGCTTGGGTGTCGGATTGGAAATAGTTGTAGCCATTTTGACCCTTCTCAAGACCGTGTGACTTTCCCCACTTTTGAACACCTTCCCAAGCAGATTGGTTAAATGACTTATCATCAACACCACCAACATCAGTAACCATCGCTACTGTAAAATTCTTTTTTGCATCATCGCTCTTATTACCAATAACCGAAAATGCTGCAATTCCTGCAACTGCAACGACGGCAATGCCACCCGCAATCATCAATCGACGTGAGACCATGTTTATATTACCCCTCAAATTTGAATCATCTTGTTTTACGACCAACCGTCGTAAAACCACTTGCTATATAATACGAACTTCGCCTAGATAAATCAACCACTATTTTTCGTGTTTAGCTCGCAATAAACCATCGACTTACGTATTATCAATTAAAAATAAGTCTATTTACGAACTTAAATCGCGTTTTTAAACCGAATGTCAGCAAAAAGCCGTTTTATTCGATTAACGAAGTTGTTCACCTTGCAAAATAGCGAACATAATAAATGACCAAGTTTTTTCAAAAAAACTCGGCCATTTCATTCACCATTATTTAGAATTGTTGATTGAATTTCGAACCAGCAGGGTGGTTAGGCACCTTGATTTTACCTGACACGATATCATCCTTCGCCTTTTCAACCGCGGTCTTCTCATCGTTGGTCATATTCTTAGTTGGTGTTGCCACACCGCCTTCCTTCAAACCATAAGCAACTGTTTTACCACCTGGGAATTCACCCTTCATCGCCTTATTGGCCACCAACTCAAGTCCACGTCCAACGCCAGTAATTGACGACGTTAACGTGAAGTTAGACTTTTTACCGTCCTTTGATGTATAAGCGCCCATATCTGATTGATCCATGTCGACACCGATTACCCAGACCTTATCCTTTGAATCGGCAACTAGTTGTTGATTAGTATCCTTAGCTGACGTGAAGACACCGTTTCCAACGGCACCAGCAGCTTGGAAAATCACCTTCTCACCCTTAGCAATCATGGCGTTCGTAATTGTCTGCCCCTTAGATGCATCAGTAAATGAGTCAGCGTATTGCACATCAACCTTAATGTTCTTATCGACCGATTGCACACCGGCAACATACCCCGCTTCAAAGGCATCAACAATGTTACCGTGCATTCCACCAACAAAACCAACAGTATTCGAACCTAAATCCTTCGCCTTCGTCGCCGCAGCAACTCCCGCCAAGTATGATGATTGTTCTGATCGGAACATCACTGACGCCACATTCTTCGTCTTCTTCGTGTCGATGTCATCCACCAACACAAAGTCCGTCTTTGGATTCTTCTTTGCCGCATTCACAGTCGCGTCGTGAAGCGAGTAACCAATCCCCGCCACCATGCTGTACTTAGCCGTCACAGCTTGTTGGAAATTCGTTGCATAATCTGCTTGCGTCTTTGATTGGAAATAATTATAACCATTCACACCCTTAGTTAACTTGTGTGATTTCCCCCACTTTTCAAGACCTTCCCAAGCTGATTGGTTGAATGACTTATCATCTACGCCACCAACATCGGTCACGATTGCGACCGTGTAATTCTTCTTCGCATTCCCGGCATCGTTTCCTGACATCGCATATGCAGCGCCCCCAACGACTGCAACCGCCACAACACCACCAACTAACAACAATCGACGTGATACCATTTCAACGTCCTCCCAAAATAACATTCTGTTGTATATATCTCTAAAAATGTAACATTTCGTTACGTTCCCCGTATTTACTCAGACTATAATACGCACTCCGCTAACAAAAAGCAAGCGCCACAATTACGATTTATTCGTAATAAATCCAATCAGCCTGGCACAAGCACCTGTTATTGCTACGTTTATCAAATAATTGCGAACTTTATTTATGTTTTCACTTTAAATAATACGCACTAATTCAGAACTAACATTCTGTTATGAGCGCACAAAAAAACAGCCTCCGAAGAAGCTGTTTCCAGTTATTTATTATTGAAAGCCGTTAAGCTCGTCATCCCCATCCGTAACTTTCTTCGTTACTTCTTGGCCATGACGGCGTTGGTATTCAGCGATAACACCCATTTCACCCAAACGGTTGGCAACTGAGTATGGCAAGTTAATCTCAGACTCGAAGTACGTGTCCAAGAATGCCAATTGATCAACAGTCAAACCTGATGAAACGGCGTGTGATAACGTCGTAATAACTTCGGCCGCAGCTGGCGCGTTCGTTGCAATTTGTGCACCGTACACAATACCAGTTTCATAATCATAAATTAGGGATGCCAAAATATCTGACTTCTCACCCAAAGCGTGAATCGTTGCTGGCGTGTGAATATCCAAACGTTCAATCGTCTCGCCAATTCGCTCCTTGGCGGCCGTAACCGTCAAACCAGTCTTATAGAAGAAACGGTCAAACACTGAGAAACCAATAGTACGCAAGATTGGTTGGATTTGAACATCCACACCTGCCAATGCATAACCAGCAACACGGCCCATCTTAAGGGCTGCAGACATCAATGGGAAGTATTGATCGAACTTCCCATCAACAACGGCTGAATCACCGACTGCATAAATGTCAGGATTTGATGATTGCATTTGGCCATTAACGACAATAGCCCCATTGTCACGCATATCAACTTGGCCAGCCAACAACATCGTGTTTGGTTGCAAACCAGAAGCAATGGCCATAAAGTCAAAGACTTCTGAAGTACCGTTATTGAAGTTAACTTCAATCTTCTTACCTTGATTTTCAACTGAAACAACTTCTTGGTGCTTACGCAAAACCACCTTGTTGTCAGTCAATGTCTTTTCAAGGTCTTCTTGCACAGTTTGGTCAAAGTAACGTGTCATCAAACGCTCTGAACGCGTCACAAACGTCACGTGAACACCGGCGTGAACCAACGCAGCAGCCAATTCAGTTGAAACTGGTCCACCACCGTAAACCAACGCCTTCTTACGGAAGCCCTTGGCAAACTTGTTGATATCTTGTGCGTCTTGTTCATCCTTAACAAACACAACACGATCCAAATCAGCCCCGACAAATGAAGGTACACGCGCTGATGAACCCAATGCGTAAACCAACTTGTCAAAACTTTCTTCAATCATCGAACCATCTTCAATGCGACGAGCGTACACACGCTTCTTCGTTGCATCAATACGTTCAACCAAGACACCGGCACGGTACGTCGTGTTTGGTTGACCTTCGAAGTGCTCGAAGTTAACTTGCTCTGCGCTACTTACC
The DNA here is from genome assembly GCA_001436895.1 of Weissella confusa. GTDB lineage: Bacteria > Bacillota > Bacilli > Lactobacillales > Lactobacillaceae > Weissella > Weissella confusa. Next base: position 243,348 of record JQAY01000001.1, on the reverse strand, counting down.
TTACCATTCAATGCTAGCTTGATACCAGCTGAAATAAATGGACGATCACGCAAATTCTTCTCTAGAATGACAATTTCATCATCCTTATTAACATGACGGAATGCGTTCACCGCAGATAAACCTGCGTGTGCACCACCAATAACCACAATTTTCATATTAACTACCCTATTAGTATCTATATTTTAAACCACTATTAACGCGTTTAGGCACGTAGCTTTTCAGGGAAAGATGCCCCAAAAACACGGTACCATTCAGATGCAAACAATGATTGGCGACGAGTGCGCTTCAACATCATTTCTGTATTCAAACGTCGTTCAATCTCAACCCACGTGATTTCTGGTTCAGTCATAACCATTTCACGGGCATCCGCCAACAAGTTTTTATCAACAAACTTCGCATCCAAAGCCACATCATCCAAAAATGGTGCTGATAGCAATGATCTAATTTCCATATCCATACGCTTAATTTGCGCGTCCATCGGTTGCAAACGCTTCTGCACCCATCTACGCTTCGAGAACAAGTCTCGATTCAAGACTGAATAGTAAATCAATAAGTACAAAGTTATAAAAAAAGCTAATGCCGTAGCACCAACGTAAATGATAATCTTATCAATCGGCAAGATTGGTAATCCAAAGAATGCAAGAACTGCCGCCAAAGCAGTTAGTACAAACGAAAGGATAAACGTCATCGTATTTTTGAGCTGTCCTAATCGGACACGTCGCTCAGCACGAAGTCGACGTCGACGGGATGATAAACGGGTTAACGTGTCGTTTAATTGTCGCAAATGTTCCAATAAAACGAGCTTGTCGTCCTTATCCATATGACTCAATATCCTATTCTCTAAAAAATTAACCTTACGAGGACTAGTATATCCCGATTAAAATTAAAAAAACCACGAAAAAGCCCGCTTTCGCTTACAAAAAATACGCTTCACTATAATACGACAAAGTACGTTAAAATAATAGTATGGAGTTATCAAAAGAAATTCTTGTCCAAGAACAAGAAGCATTAAAGATTGCCAAGCTTCTGGCGAACGATTTACGTTTGCAAATTCTTTGCCTACTGCAAGAAAATGGCGCAGCTACTGTTACCGAGATCATGAACGCGTTGCATGCAGAACAATCTCGCGTTTCTCACCAACTATCTGAGTTACGTGAATACCAGATGATTTCTGCCACTCGCTCAGGTCGCCAAATTACATACGCCCTTACCGATCCACACATGATGGAATTGCTTAACGACTTGCTTGAACACGCAAACCACGTGCGCTTGCATCGCGAGCACGGCGGCATCTAAAAAAACGTGACGAATCCGTTACGTTTTTTTAGTTTAATTGCGTATAATGAAATCAATATACTTCTAAGGAGTTCTCATGAAAGAATTTAAAAGCTTTATCCTCCGTGAAGACGTGCAAAAGTTCATCGCTCTTGGCGTCATTGTTCTAATCATCGCCTTGCTACATGACTTGATTAGCGTCCTGTTGCTAACGGCTATCATTGGTTACTTGGCCGTTAAAGCTGCTAATCGTGTTTCACGTTTGACGAAAATTCCCTATGGCTTTTCCGTCTTAATCGTCTACTTATTAGCGATTTTCGTATTTGTGTTCGCCATGATTTACATCGTGCCAACTTTGATTAATCAATTCGCGGTCATTCCAGACGAAATTATGAAGCTCATCAAAAAGTATCCTGTTATTAAGGAATACTTCGATGATACGTATAAGAAGCTCAACCTGCTTAGTGAAATTACTGACAACTGGAAGTCACTCTTGGCTAGTGGTATCAATACGATTTCAACAGTGGGTACTGTCCTATCTCGTATCGTTTTGTCAATCTTCATGAGTTTCGTACTTGCGATTACTTGGCAACGCCTTCGCATTTTCGGGACCCAATTCTTGCACTCCGATTATCCTAAGTTCTTCAAGCGCATTTACGACCTTGGTCGTACATTCATTTTGATTTTGGGTAGTGTCATTGAAGTGCAATTGATTATCGCCTTTATCAACACCATTTTGATGATGATTGGTTTGAGCATTCTTGGTGTACCGAGTGTCATGGTAATGGGATTGATGATTTTCATCCTTGGTTTGATTCCGATTGCCGGTGTCATCATTTCATTGTTCCCATTGAGCGTGATGTCATTTGCCGCCCTTGGTTGGGTTGGTATGGTTGAGGTTTGGATTATGATTGCGTTGATTCACATGTTCGAATCATACTTCCTTCACCCACGTTTGATGGCCAGCCGTACTGAGCTACCTGTTTTCCTAACGTTTGCAACGATTATCGTGATGGAACACTTGCTCGGTGCCTGGGGCTTGATTATTGGTGTGCCGATTGTCGCCTTCATCCTCGCTATTCTAGGCGTACAAGATGCAAGCATAAGCAAGCACGTCAAAGATAATAAGGTCGTCGCTGAAAAAGATTAAAACACGCAAAAACGCTAGTGAACTGATTAGTTCACTAGCGTTTTTCTGTATCTGTTTAAATTCCAAATGTGCCACCATGCACTTCAGTGACATTCGTCGTGACAATAAAGGCATCCTGATCGATATCGTGAATCAAGCGCAACATGTGTCCATAGTTGGCGTTGTCCACCATAACCATTAGCATTTCCTTGTTATTGTCAGTGAAGCCACCTCTCACATCAAAAACGGTCAAGCTATGATCTTCGCTGAGCAACATTTCTTGTATGTCAGCTAACTTGTCGTTACTCATGATTGTGACTTGATGCTTCAAATCTAGTCCCGTTTCAATGTAGCGCATCACCATTGATGTAATCACCAACGAGAACGCGGCTAAGAAGAAAGCATTCGTACCAGAAACAAACAAGTTAAACACTGTGACCACCATATCGATGGCTAACAAAGAAATGGCCGTATTAATTTTAAAATACTTTTTCAAGATCATTGGCGGTACAGTTGTCCCGCCACTTGATGCTTCAAAGCGATATAAAATGGCAATTCCTGAAGCAAACACTGCCCCACCAATAATCACGGCAAGGACGGCATCTTCAACGACTTTATGACTTGGTGTAATGTACATTAATACCGGTAATAAAAAACTACCAAAGGCAATATTGCGCACCGTTGAACGGTCCAAGAATATCGCTGCCAGAATAATCATGGCGATATTAATAATTAGCACCGTCAAAGCACGGTTAATGCCAAACGCTGCATCCAGCAAAATAGCGACACCGGTTGCGCCACCAGCGGCAACGTTAATCGGTGCATAGAAAAAGTTAATCGAAAGCGCGATAATTTCCAGCGCTACTACAAGAGATAGCGCTCGAAACCAGCCCTGTTGACTCAATCGTTTGTTCATATGGGTCTCCTTATGGGTTGGAAAGGTATTTAAGTTATATATCTAGCATAACATTTTCGCGCTATTGATGTGTGCCATTTTTTAAACACTACTTGGTTTCTTCAAACCATTCGTCAATTAAACGCTCACGCAACGGGATAAAAAGTTCGCCAGCTTTTTGTCCAGCGGCCTGTCCATCAATCGAAACAACGCGACCAGCAAATAACAATGAACTCGTGATGAACACCTCATCTGCGGTCAAAAGTTCCTCTTTGGTAAAGGCACGCTCTTCAACTGGCATCCCCAAATCACGGGCTGCTTGGAGCAAGTGAACGCGAGCAATCCCAGGTAAAATCAACTTGTCGGTCGGCGCCGTTACCAACTTACCATCCTTAATCATGTGCACATTGGTATGCGATCCCTCGGTAACCCGCGTTGAGCCATCTGCGCAGATACGATAGTAGACTGTTTCATCCACCCCCGCTTCAGCTGCTCGTTGTGCCGATAGGACATTGGGTAACAAGTTCAGCGTTTTCACGTGTGCCATGTATGAGCGAATGTCTTCTTCGGTTTGAATACGGAAGTCGCGAGTTTGTGCCTCACGGGTCACCGTCATCGGCGTAATTGTCACGAATAAATTAGGTTTCGCATCTTTCGGAAATGAATGATGACGCTCACCACTACCACGGGTCACTTGCCAGTAAACCATGTAGGTCTCGTTCGACACTTTGCTAGATAAACGATTGAGCAAAGTCGCCAATTCATCTTTGGTGAAATCTGGCGTAATCATAACTGCATCCATACTGCGCCAAAAACGATCCAGATGTTCATCTAACGCAAACAGCTTATGATGACGTACGACTGTTGCATCATACACCCCATCCCCAAAGTAATACCCGCGGTCGGTTGCTGGAATCATCATATCTTCCAGTAGCGACTCCTTGCCGTTGTAATAGGCAATATTATTCATTTTCAACACCCCCGCAATACTTTCTAATCATTTACTCATAATAGCACTATTTTAAGGCAAAAAAACACCCGAACTGAAAAAGTTTCGGGTGTTAATTCGTTTCATTATTTCTTTTGTAACTTAACGGCTGTTCCATACGCCGCAACCATATTCATGTCAGCGCCCATTGAGCCAGAATCAAAACGCATCATCACGACCGCGTCGGCGCCCATCTTAGCGGCATTCTCACGCAAACGCTCCAACGAAGAATTTCGCGTCTCTTCCAACAACGATGTGTATGCCTTGATTTCGCCACCAACAATCGTCTTCAGGCCAGCCCCAATATCAGCCACGACATTCTTTGATCGCGTCGTCAATCCAAACACTTCGCCTAGCGTTTCCACGACTTCATAACCGGCAACGTTTTCTGTCGTTACCACAATTACGTCTTTTGCATTTGCCATTAGATACCCCCCTGACATACTTACCTTCAATATACTCGGAACCATTCCAAATGCAAATAAAAGACACTATCAACATCACTGTCGATAGTGTCTTTCAAATGGTTGATTAGTCTTCTGACTTCAAAACCTTCTTTGATACAACTGACAAGTCATCTGCCAAGTCGTATACCAAAGGCTCACCGTTAGCAATCTCAACACCCAAGATGTCATCATCTGAGATGTTTTCGATGTGCTTAACCAATGCGCGCAATGAGTTACCGTGGGCTGCGATAACAACGTTCTTACCAGCCTTCAAGTCTTGTGAAATGTTAGACTCCCAGAATGGCAATACGCGTTCCAACGTAACCTTCAAGTTTTCACCGAATGGCAACTCACCTTCAGGAACATCAGCGTAACGACGGTCAAAGGCTGGGTAAGTCTTACCCAAAACTTCAACAGTCTCTTCTTGCGTCTCTAGCAATGGAGGCAAAACGTCGTATGAACGACGCCATTGCAAAACTTGGTCTGCTCCCCACTTTTCAGCGGCGTCAGCCTTGTTCAAACCTTGCAAAGCACCGTAGTGACGCTCGTTCAAGCGCCATGACTTCATTTCAGGGATCCACAATTGACCAGCTTCTTCCAAAGCGTAGTGCAACGTCGTGATCGCACGCGTCAAAACTGACGTGTAAGCTTGGTCGAATTGGATGCCTTCCTTGGCCAACAATTCACCTGCAGTACGAGCTTGGGCAATACCCTTGTCGCTCAACTTCGTGTCTACCCAACCATTGAACAAGTTCAATGCGTTCCATTCACTTTGACCGTGACGGATCAAAACCAACTTTGCCATTGGTGATACCTCTTTTGTATTAGAATATTTCGTTACTATTGTAACAAAATTTCACAATAAATAGTAGTGATTAATTGTTCCCCAAAGTTTCACCGGTAACATTTCGCCTAAGACGACAACAGAGGTACCGCAACGAAATGCGATACCTCTGTCAAAATGTGTTATTTAAGTTAAATCGAGCATATCGGAACGACTAACTGATTACAAGCAATTATCGCTTGATCTCACCGTTCTCGATAACCAAACCAGATGAGTGAACTGGTCCTTGGCGATCTGGGTAGATGCGCTTGATGATACTGTTAACAGCCGTTGGCACTTCACCAAAACCAGTGGCAATCAATTCAGCCTTACCTGGGTACTCAGCCACGTCACCAACCGCGAAGACACCGGGAACAGTCGTCTCCATCTCTTGGCTAACCGTGAACTTCTGACGCTCAACGGCTGGTTGAATCGTCCAACCGGCAACAATCTTATTTTCGGACGTGAAGCCGTAGTTAACCATCAAATCATCAACGTTCAACACCTTCTTTTCATCTTCACGGACCTTAGCCAAAGTCACGTTCAATGAACCGTCTTCATCCTTTTCGACTGACTCGATGTTGTAAGGCGTCTCGATTTGAACGGCTGACTTTTGCAATTCTGAAACAGCGTGTTCCATGGCACGGAACTTGTCACGGCGGTGCGTCAAGTGCACTTCAGCTGCCACCGTGTCCAACAACGTTGACATATCAACAGCTGAATCACCACCACCAGCAACCAAAACACGGTGGTCACGGAAGTCTTCAACGTCGTTCAAGAAGTAGTGAATCCCTTGACCCTCTAGGCCGTTTTCAACGTCTTCAGGCAAACGACGTGGCTCAAAAGCACCCTTACCCGTTGCCACGATAACTGACTTAGAGTGGAATGACCCCTTATCAGTCGTGATATCAAACTCAGTGCCGTTTGGGACAACATCAATAACTGTCGTATCAAGATACAAATCTTGTTGGAATTGACGCATTTGATCATCAAGTTCCTTCACAATCTTGGCTCCCGTTGTGTTCACATAACCAGCAATATCCAAAATTGTCTTTTGTGGGTAAAGGTTAGCGACTTGGCCACCAACACTTTCCAAACTTTCGATAATCGTTACGTCTAGCTCACGCAAACCTGCGTAAAATGCAGCGAACATACCAACTGGCCCTGCACCAATAATTGTTAAATCTGTATCCTTAAATTCAGTCATGATTGTTTACTTCCCGTTTCTATCGGATTTTATTTTTCTCTTATTTACTTTTTGTATTATACGCTACAAAAAAATCCGCTGCATAGGATAAAGGACCATACAGCGGGTTATTCTTACAAATTACGGTCGTACAACGTTGTGAATTCTGACAAATCAACGCCGAAGTCGTTTGCTGAAACAATATCAACAGCGTTTCCTTCTTCGCCAGCCTTCTCTTCGAAAATCTTTGCGATGTCAGCGTACAAAGCTTGGTAAGCTTCCTTGTCAGGTCCATCAACAACCAACAAGTAGTTCTCCGTACCAGTTGCTTCGTTCGTCAACCACAACAAGTGCATACGCTCAATCTTCCCCATGGCGTCATCAGCCAATCCAATCAAGTCGTAGCGCAATGGCGTTGGAATAACATCTTCAGCAGAAGAAATTTGCATCTCGCCTTCACCTTGTTGTGCTGCCAATAAACCTGCAATGTAAGCCAAGTTTTCACGTGAAATTGGCATACCATTCGTAAATGGGTTCAATGCCAATCCTTCAAGATTTTCAGAGTCTTCGTTTTGCAAAACTGGCAAGTAGTCAGTCAATGCCATCGCCCATGGGTGAACAGGCTCTTCTGAATCAATTGGTTGGGCGTTGAAAGCATCCAAATCCGTAAAGATTGGGAATACTGAGTGGCCGTTTTCCATCTCAAAAGTCAACAAACGCATTTCTGCGCCTTCAGGGATTTCAACATCTCCATCTTCCTTAATGATTGGTGGCTCACTAAAGTTAACTGGTGCAATAAAGACTGCTTCAATCAACGCTTGAATAAACGCTTGCTCCGTTGTGCCATTTTGATCTTCGCGAAATGCTGCCAACGCATCTAGCAACGCGTCGTTACGCAAAACATCTTCTTGGTTATCCATTATATTTCCCCATTCTTAATTCCTTGTGTTCTATCTAGTATAACGAAAAAAAGAGCACCTGCCCAGATGACAGATGCTCAATTTATTAGATTACTTTGTGTAGATTGGTGCGAATGCAGCGGCACGTGGGTAACCAATTTCTTGAACACCCAATACGTTCGTAAATGCTGGGGCACCAGCCATTTGAGCAAAGGCAAAGAATTGTGCCTTCGCTTCTTCAAGCTCACCATCCGTGTGGATAACGTAAATCAAAGCGCGCTCTGGTGCACGAACCAAGTCGATTGCCCAAACCGTTTGCAAGTCAGGCAAAACTTCACCCATACCCTCAGCCAACTTGGCTGCGAACTCTGTTTGATCATCAACTGGATCTTCCAACGTAATTGGGTCTTGCTCACGCATTTGCGTCAACGTTGCCATCACGTAATTCATGTTGTCTTGGTTCATGACAACGTTTTGACCGTAGGCATTGATAACCAAACCAGTATCAGGGTTAGCTGACATCAAAGCAGCGTAAGTTTCCAATGAAACAGTCAACGCAACAACGCCTTCAGCTTCAGTTGACCACTTGTTGTACTCTTCCGTACTCGTGAAAGCTGGGAAGAATACTTCACCCTTTGAGTTTTGGATGACTTGGTAGTTCAATTGTGCGGCAACTTCTGAGTCGATTACGAAAGTACCATCACCGTTGTCAGTCAATTCAGCATCAACTTGTACTGGTGCTAGCAATGATGCGGCACCCAACATTGCGATGAAATCATGCTCAGTTTCAGGGTTAACATCTTTCTCGTAAGCATCTAGCGTTGCTTCAAGATCTTCATTTTCTAGTGGACGGTTGAAAATCACATCTGCCATGGTCAAATTCCTCATTCGTTTATTTTTTGTTAGTATACCCCAACTAAAACGAATCGTGTTGTAAAAAGGTCCTGACCGAAACAACCTAATCTAATGTTTCAGGTACGACGACTTGCTTGTCCAAAATGGCCGTCTTCGCGTCCTGCACAGCCATCCAGGCTTCTGTACTCATACGACCACGTGTCACCGACACACCATCATTAGCAAGACCATACACCAGGTGCTCACCACCAGGGAATTTGTCCTTCATCGCCAAGTTAGCAATATCATATACAACCTGATCCATTCGCTTTAACACTGATGTCAAAGTGAAATTTGATGATGCATCTAAAGCCTGATAACGACCGCTTTGTGATTGATTAGTATCAACACCAATCACCCAAACTTTATCCGCACTACGGCGTTTTTCATTGATTGAGCGTGCTGCTTCGAAAACACCTTGACCGGCACCACCAGCCGTTTGATAGACGACGTCAGCCCCTGCTTGATACATATTGTTCGCTAATGTTTTGGCGGTTGCGTCGTTTTTAAAGTCGCCAACATAGTCATGCAAAATTTGAATATCGGGGTTAATTGACTTTGCCCCTGCAATGTAGCAAGCTTCAAACGCTTCCATGACAACTGACTTTTCACCGCTAACAAGACCAATCGTGTTAGTCTTCGTCGTCTTAGCTGCTGCAACGCCCGCTAAGTAAGATGATTGATTGGCTTGAAAGGTAACCGAGGCAACATTTGGTCGCGTCTGAGCAACATCTCCAACCATCACAAAATCACGATCAGGGTATTTTTGGACTGCTTCGTCCACAGCATTTATCTTGCGATAGCCAACCGCAAAAATCGTCTTAAAGCCATCATTCACCGCATCTGAAATTGCTGAGCGCGCTTCCGTCGCGGTTACCGCGTGAAAGGACTGATACCCATCGATTCCTTCAGCCAAGCCAGTTTCTAGCGCGTACTTTTTAACACCTCGCCAAGCGAGCTCTTGGTAAGATTGGTCATCAACTCCGGCCCCATCCGTGATCATTGCCACGGTTGCCTGAATTGGTTCTGTTTGCGCCTCCGTTGGGCGACTCGTCATCATCATTCCGGCAACCACTGCAATTAGCGTCGTTGCCGCAACACCAATAATCAAATTTCTTTTCATCTCTTTCCCTCAACATGAAACCAAATTAAAAGACGTTGTGCGTAAAATGCACAACGTCTCATTTAACCAAATTACTTTGAAGGAACTGTGATTTCCTTATCAACAATCTTCTTTTGAGCTGCTTGGACAGCTTGCCAAGCTTCATCAGACATGTTTCCGCGTGTTACAGCAACCCCCTTGTCATCCAAACCGTAAACCAATTGCTTACCACCAGGGAACTTATCCTTGGCTGCCATTTCAGTCACGTCAACAACGGCCTTACCAACCTTCTTAACTGATGATGTCAACGTGAAGTTTGACTTACCATCCTTAGCCGTGTAGGCACCGTCATCGTTTTGGTCACGGTCAACACCGATTACCCAAACCTTGTCAGCAGCGTTCTTTTCACTGTTCAAGTCCTTGGCTTCAGTGAAGACACCAGCACCGGCACCACCGGCAGCTGAGAAGATAACATCAGTACCGTTTTGGTACATTGAAGCGGCAATTGTCTTACCCTTACCGGCATCAGTAAAGCTACCAACGTATTGTACATCAACTTGAATGTCAGGGTTAACTGACTTTGCACCAGCAACGAAACCAGCTTCGAACGTCTTCACAACCGCTGACTCCATACCACCAACGAAACCAAGCTTGTTTGTCTTAGTCGTCTTAGCGGCAGCAACACCAGCCAAGTATGATGATTGTTCTGACTTAAACGTTACTGAGACAACGTTGTCACGCTTCTTTGCGATGTCATCGACAATCATAAAGTTAGTGTCTGGGTGCTTCTTTGCCTCTTCGTTAACCGTTGAAGTCAATTGGAACCCAATACCATAAATGTTCTTGAAACCGGCTGACACAGCTTGATCATAATTCGTCTTAAAATCAGCGTGTGACTTTGATTGATAGTAAGTGTAACCATTCTTACCTTGCTTAACGCCGTTTTCCTTACCCCATTTCTCCAAGCCTTCCCAGGCAGATTGTTGGAATGACTTATCGTCAACTCCACCACCGTCAGTCACCAATGCGACTGATGTCTTACCTGCTTCACCTGAAGCTGACTTGTTTCCAGATAGTGCGGCGTATGCGCCACCAGCGATTACTACTACTGCAGCACCAGCAATCCACATCTTTACGTTTGAAGCCATGTTGTTTTTTCCCCTTTATGAAAAACCCATTTATTTTTTCGATGACCAATTCATCTATGCCATAAATATAACGAACAAATTCATAAAAGTAAACGATTATATTCGCTTATTCACAATTTATTCACAGTTAATCGTTTTAAAAAGTTCTGAAATACAAGGTAAAACGTTTATAACGCGAACGTTACTTGTTTTGTCGCACAAAAAAAGCGACGATTTCCGTCGCTCAATCAGTTTTTTATTAATTTACCAGTCGAACCATGTACGTTTCTGGCACAAAACCACGGACAGCATTGTACAAACGTTTAGCTCGTGACGCCTTATCAGTAATTGCAAAGACCGTCGGACCCGTACCAGACATCTGCACCGCATCCGCCCCGAACTTACGCATCTTCTCTTTTAGCTTTACGATTTCTGGATACTTTGACGCTGTAACTGGTTCAAGCACATTAAACATCCCCTTGAACGCAGCATCAAAGTCACCGCGTTCAACGGCGTCCATCAACGCTGACATATCACCGTGTTCCAAGTTGTCATAATCAATCATCTTCAAAATTTTAGGCGTCGAAACACTAATCGCCGGCTTTGATACAACCAGCCATAGCGGTGGAAACTTTTGCGTAAGTGGTGCCACAATTTCACCGCGCCCCGTCACCCGTGCTGGTCGTGAGTAAACACAGAACGGCACATCGGCATCAATCTTCAATCCAATTTCAGCAAGTTGCGCTTCCGTTAACGTCATATGCCAAATTTTATTTAAACCGCGCAATACGGCCGCTGCATCCGATGATCCACCGCCAAGTCCAGCTGCCACTGGAATATGCTTGTCGATATGAATTTCCACCCCTTCAGATACACCCGCCCGTTCGCGCATTAATTCAGCCGCCTGATAGGCTAAATTCTTTTCATTCAATGGCAACAAGCCACTTGTCGATTCAACGATAATCTCTTGATGATCTGTCGTTGTTCGAATTGTGACTGTGTCAGCCAAATCAATCGCAACCATCAACATGTCCCATTCTTGTTCGCCATCAGCATGCGCAAATGGCGTATCAAGACTAATATTAAGCTTCGCATATGCGCGTTCTAAAATTTCCATGTTAACGGTCATCCTTTCGCAGAGTTTCTTTCATTATAGCAATTTGCAACCGTTTACGAAACAATCGACCTTGCTTGAAAAAAGCCCCATTTATCGGACATCTCCTGTATACTTAAAGAACTATACAACGAAAGGTTGCTCATATGCGCTATCTCTACATTTTGCTCGGGTTGATCACGTTCGGTATTGGAACCGTAACGATTTGGGTGCCCGGCATTCCGACGACGCCCTTTTACTTGCTAACTGCATTTTTCTGGGGTCGTTCATCAGAGCGACTTCACGCCTGGTTAACCCAAAACAAACACTATCAAAAATATGTGCACGAAGGAATCTACCACCGCGGTTTGACTCAACGTGCACGCATCGTCATATATCTTGTGACCGCAGCTATGATGAGTATTCCATTCTTCACTTCTGGCAAGACATGGCTACAATTCACTTTGATTGGCGCATCACTCAGCCAAATTATTTCGATGGAAGGTTTCTACCGTGGCTGGTGGATGAACAACTGGTTCCTACCTAAGGATGACGCTGAATAAAATAAAACCTCGACTTTTCAGTCGAGGTTTTTTTCTTACATATCAAAGCGACCCTTAAGTGATGCAATCACGTCCGGTGTCAATCGAACACTGTTGGCTTGAATGAATTGTTGCACATCTGCAAACGTCTCAAACTTTTGCTTAACAGGTTGTACCAAGTTAGCTTGCAACAACGCTTCGGCAAATTGCACATCAGCCATGTTAATCGTTGTCATTCCCCAAGGTTGTGACAACAGCAATTCTTCCCACGCGCCCTTAATCAGTGCCTCGGCACGCTCGTAACGACGGTCCTTGTTAATAAACGACCGCAAATCAACTGGATTCAAATCATTCTCTGCCATCATGCCACTCCTCTAACCAACTGGCAGCATCATCGCCTAACCATTGTTGGTTTGTTTCAATAAAATCTTTAAAGTTATCCGCGACATCAGCTTGCTCAACTAAGTCAGCTTCATACAGCGCAATCGCAAATTGCGCATCAGTCGCAGCAATCGTCGTCGGTGAAATTGGATGACTCACCACGAAGCGATTCCACTCATTCCACAACAAAGCAACTGCGCGTTCGTATTGTGGTGCCCGCAAAATCACGGCACGTAACATCAATGGATCAAGCGCCATTAATTTCCCTCCCATTTTGTTAATGTCACAACTTGGCCTACCGGTTGCAAAACTGAAAGTGTCGCGTCAGTTGGCAAAACCCACACTAATCGACGATAACGATTAGCTGGCAATTCTTGTTCACCGTCACCATCGGTAAAGATAACCACGACAGTACTCTGCGGTTGGTAGCGCTCTGACTGCAACGTTTCAAAAATCGTCGCAAAGCGCGTGCCACCACCAGCACGACGGCGACCATCGGCAATCCAATTCTTATCGATTGCATGCACCTCGGTGTCAAAGGCAAAGAAATCCACCGCAGCCGCAAGTTGCTTTTGCATCTGGGCCACTTCAGCGATAAAGCGACTCGCCGTGTCATCTGAAATTGAAGCCGAATTATCGATAAAGACCGCTATCTTAGTTTGCGTGGCATCAACTTGCCCAGGTAATTCCATGCGGTACGGTTGACGTCGATTGAAACGGGCACGACTATCTTGCTTGCCGGCTGGTACATTACTCATCGCCTTACGCAACAAGCCACGCCAGTTACGTCGTGGCGCCAGCAGTTGTTCAATCTGACGTTCAACCTCACCGGCCATGTTACCGCGACCTGCAACAAGTGCATCATGGTTGGCATCGGCAACGACGTTTCGCAATGCTGCCTCTGCCTCTTCGCCAGCTTCAGCGCCTGTCGACCAGCCTTTGTGATCATCCCCCGGCAACTGTGAACTAGCCCCTTCGTTATCAATCGTATCCATCAATGGATGCAATAGATTGTAATAGGTACTTGAATCGGCATACGTCGGCAAATCTAATTCAATCATTTCCTCAACTTCAGCTAGCGTATGCGCGCCCGGAAAACCACCACGAATATACTGGTTCACTGACAAATCCGTTGCTAGTCCAACCATCTTAGCCTCGGCTGCGTTTTCAGCAATTTTATCTGCATAACGAATCGGATGCTCCCACACCATGTGTAGCACTTGGTGGGTCAGTGCACCTTTGACATCCGCAACTGAGTGATAAACTTCTTCGAATAAAATCGGATTAATGCGCAACTCCCAGAATGGCGCTTGCCAAGAAAGTCCCATCGTACCGCCGACAGTATCATCATACACATGATTTAATCTTAGGACGACCTCGCCATAAAAACGACTTTCGTCCAACAATTTCATCGTGGCTTTTTGAATTAATTCATCAATCTTCTGATAGGTCATATGCGGCCACCTTTGTGATGACATCGTAAAGTTCCTTCGCGTGGTCACCAGTCGAACTATAGAGTTGCTCCAACAAGTTACCCGCTGCTAATTGCTTAACGACTGCGTATTGTCCGTCCTTAGCCGTTGCTGTCAAAATTTGCGTAAAGCGGCCAGCGTTATCATCTTGGGCAATATCAATGGCGGCTAACGTTGACTTCAACAAAGCCAACTTTTGTACCTCTGGCAAACTGACAAATTTCGTCATCACTTGTTCTGGCACTTCTGGTCCCCATGGTTGGCTGACAAAGATATCCATTGGCGTCAATGTTTCTTGGTTTGTTTGCATGAATTGCACGAAACGTTGGGCAGCAGCTTCACCCAGGTCACCAGCCACAATATCAAAAATCAATGCTTGTTGGGTCGCTTCAGGCAACGTCAACAATTCATATAAATTATCTGACACACGTTGCCAAGCACGTGGCGTAGGATTCAAGTCATCCCCACGTTCAGCTGGGTAAAGTTGCGTCGTATCTTCTTGTAGGTAACGTTGAATCATCTCATGAATGTTTGGGCGTTGCTTCGTCTTATCTTCAGTCGCTGCCCAAGCAAGCCAGTCAGCAACATCAACCTTCATCACCAAACGAACGGTACGATCCTTAATGGCTGCGTCACCGGCGACAACACCGTAATCTGCGTTTTCAAATCCAGCCATTGTTTCATCGGGATTTTCAGCAATTACCAACTTCACTTCATCTGGCAAAATTAATGAGTTGATTTGACGCTGCAAAACCAAATTCATCAACTCACTTTGAACGGCCTGCGAACCACGGTTAAACTCATCCAAGAACCAAATAATTGGCTTACCTGGATGCGCTTGTGCGGTTTCAATAATCTCAATCAACGTGTGCGTGTAACCGTACTTCACGTCAGCTAATGAACCGTACTGCGCCGTTTCAACGTAGGCATCACTGGTCAAAGGTGGCACTGGAATAGCTAGGTCACCCTTTTCTGACAAAGAAACAACCGTCGTAAAGAGCGTTGCGCCCATTTGACGGGCAACTTCAGCAACCAACGCTGACTTACCAATACCAGCTTCACCGACGATATTAGGCACATTACCGCCTCGCAACACGAGTGGAACTGCCGTTACTAATTCCTGAAATGAAAGCGCCATGTCGTTTCTCCTCAATCTACTGTTAATTACTTATAGTTTACGCTGTTTTAAATCCTTTTTGGTGGTAAAAGTGGTTTGTGTCCTCCGCAACGCATCGACACAAACAAAATAAGAAAAGCCACCAGATGCTTTAAGTTCATCTGGTGGCTATCATGGTGTTTCAGTTGTCTTTCTGTACGCGACAATCGCTTGGCAAAGTATCATGACATGAGTTAACAGGTTCGTCCATCTGTACACTTCGTTTTCCAAGGGAAGGTCTCATGTCGTTGATTCAATACCAGGTTAAGACTAGCTCATTGTTTGCGCGTTTGATATGAGCGTCATCGTGACGATTGGCAATCGAAGCATCAATTCATTTATGAATTATACGGAACACTTTTGCATTCGCCTAATAAAAAGGGAACTTTACTTCAAATACGCTGTCGCAACATCCTTAAACAGGTCGATCATCTTGAAGTAAGCCGCTTCTTCAACATACTCATCAGCCTTGTGCGCCGTTGCATTACCTGGTCCGATGACCGCCAATTGCATGTTTGGGTTGGCCTTGATAAATTGTGAGGCATCCGTTCCCAACGAAACCGCAATCGCTGGTGCTGCCATTGGTTCATCCAAATACTTTGGAATCGTTTGTTGAATCAATTGAATCAATTCACTGTCCTTTGGCGCTACCACTGCGCCATCGTACGCCTTCACATTCAAGCGCAAATCCATTTGTGGATCTGTCGCCATCACATCAGCCATTAACTGTTTCAAACGACCAATCAATTCCTCAGGCGGCAGTTCCGGAATAATACGAGTTAGCACCGTTAACGTTGCAGAGTCAGGCACTGAGTTTTGTTGTTGTCCACCTTGAATCACATCGGGTCCGTATAGCGTACGGTCCAACACCGGACTAATTTCTGGCAAGTCCGCATAGAATTGCTTTTCCGCTAGATAGTAGGTAATCAAATGGTCAATCGCATTGATACCCAACTTTGGCATCGAACTGTGGGCTGCCTTCCCCTTCGCCGTCACTTCATAAGCTAAAAAGCCCTTGTGCGCGTGGAAGATAAAGTGTTGTTCAGGCGCTTTACTACCACGCTTCTTTTCATTCAACTCAGCCAAAGCTTCCGGATCAATGACCGCTCCACCGCTGTGAAAATAATCATCAATGTCGTCCAACGCCACGCCAGTTGGTTCGGCAATCACCATCGCTTCAACATCATCTAAGTAGCCTCGCTCAGTTAGCAACTTCGCGCCAGCTTCTGTCTTCTCTTCATCAACCGTGGCGATGAAGCGAATCGTGCCATGCAACGGTGCACCAGATTCTTGCAACTCAATCATCGCAATTAAGAATTCAGCGATACCGCCCTTCATATCCGTCGTACCACGGCCATACAAGCGACCGTCCTTTGTAACCACTTCAAATGGATCTGTTGACCAGGTATCCAAATCACCTTCGTGAACCGTATCAATGTGACCAGCAAAGGCCAGCACTGGTCCTTCACCATCCCCAATTTCGGCTACAATATTAGCACGCTGTGAATCATCAGCCACTAGCTGACTTTCGATGCCGTGGCGCTTAAAGACGTCCTGCAAATAAACCGCTACTGATGTTTCATTGGCTGCTACCGTGTTAATGGCAACCAAGTCTTTTAGTATTGTTAATTTTTCTTGTTCCCGCATAGTTTTCCCCACCTTTAAAACTTCTCATGTAATTTTAATCTATGTGGCCCAAATACGCAAAACAGCGATTAAGTAGCATAAGAGATACTTAATCGCTGTGAACATTTTTACTCTATTAACGTTGTTGTCGTGCCTCAATCTCAGCAACGACTTCTTCTGGTTTCTTTGGATGAACGCCAATATTCATTAAGATGGCAATCACAGTTCCAATGAACGTATCAAACACACGTTCCACGGCGTACATATACGTCGCATCTGCTGGAATCGTCAAAGCAATCATCAGCAAAGCCGCTGTTGATCCAATGATTCCTTTATTATTACCAATGCCATCGTTGATCGAAATCAGTAGCATTAAGAAGGTCGGCAAGACCAGAATTTGAACAAGGCTCGCCTCGTTGAAGTACTCATAAATCAAAAAGTAAGCAATCGCAAAGCCACCACCCAAAGCGTTGGCTAGGACACGCGACTTACCAAACTCAACCGTCGTCTCGAAATCCTGTCTGAGCGAAAACACAGCTGAAAGTGCTGCAATCATAGGATTACCACGATCTATGAGGACGAAAATTGCCACGATAATCATGACAGCTAATCCCGTTTTAAACGTGCGCATCCCCAATCGAAATGATCCTAATTTCATACAGTTGCTTCTCCGTTGTTATTCGTATTGTGTTGCATGACGATAACCAATAAAGATCATCGTTGCAACGCCGACAAAGGCAATAAAGACAACACCTGCTCCGCCATAGAACAATGAGCCATAACCGCTCTGTTCAATCACGGCACCACCTAGCAAAGGCCCAATGGCACGACCAACGGACGGTGCCGCGGCTGTTAGTCCTTGGTAACGTCCCTTCAACTCCATTGGCGTTAGCTCATTAACCAGCGCTGGAATCATTGGGAAGGCCGTTGCTTCACCAATTGTTGTGACAACCATCGCCAACGCAAAGCCAGTGAAAGTCTTAGCGAATGGCAAAATTAAGAACGCCAAACCAAACATCAACAAGCCGGCGAAAATCTGAATGAACATTGATTTGCGATTAGCTGATAAGTTCAAAGCGTTCATACCAAGTTGAATAACAGCAATCAAAATACCATTAATCGTCCACAACATTGAGTATTGCCACAGAGGTAGCTTCAACACACTCGACATGTAAACTGACAAATTACCAAGCCATTGTGAATACGAAATCCACAACACCATCAAACCGATGACACCGGTATAAACCAAGCGCCAATTCCACTTTGGTAATTTGAAACTCGACTTTGTTGTCTTTTGTTCCGTACGTTCCACTTTAATTTTGAAATGTGAACGCACAATGAACAAAAGGACAATATACATAATCAAAGCTAAGATAAACAACCACGTAATACCGTACGTATAGATAGGTCCAACTGCAGCCGTTGCAAATACCATACCAAAGTTTCCCATAAAGTACAGCATATTAAAGACAAATCGGCCGTCATGGCTCCGGACATAAGTTCCGTACGAATTAATCGCAGCTGTGTTCCAACCACCGAAGAACCCAACCACGGCTAAAATAACCGCATAAGTTGGCCAACCGTGGAAAAGAATGAACAACACTTGCAACACAATCATGGCCACTGTTCCGAATTGAATCAGCTTATGTGGTGAGAAGCGATCAAATAATCGACCACTGACCAGCGATCCAACCGCCTGACCTACGGCATTGGCCATCATGACCCACCCGATAATGACTAGTGTTTGATAAAGTTCATCGTGCAAATACACTGACGTCAACGGCCAAATAAAGCCAAAGGCAACACTGTTAATGAAACTAGCCGTCAGTAACCAGCGAATTGACATGCCTTGTTCGTTTGTTTGCATCCCTTACCTCCATTATTTTGAAAAAAGAGAACGAGGCTACCAAAATGGTACCCCCGTTAATGACTGTTGTTATTACCCGAATCCACCTGGTTCTTCAGCGTGGAATTCAATGTTTGAGAATTTGTTGTATGACTTAACAAATAGCAAACGGGCCGTTCCACGTGCACCAGAACGGTTCTTTTCCAAGATGACTTCGATTTCTCCGACATCTTGTTGTTCTTCATCACGTGGATCATTTGGATTATCTGAATCATCGTTGGCCTTCTCATAATAATCATCACGATACAAGAAAGCAACGATGTCGGCGTCCTGCTCGATTGATCCAGATTCACGAATGTCTGATAGCATTGGACGCTTGTCTTGACGTTGTTCAACACTACGAGAAAGCTGAGAAAGTGCAATAATCGGCACATCCATTTCCATGGCCATCATCTTGATGGCACGAGAAATAGCTGAGACTTCTTGCTGACGGCCTTCGCTTCCCGTTCCTTCAATCAGCTGCAAGTAATCGATAATAACCAATCCAATTTGGCCTTCACGCTTGTATAGACGACGCAACTTCGAACGAATTTCCGTCACCTTGATACCCGCTGTATCATCGATATAAATCTTGGTGTTCGCCAATGACCCCATAGCAACGGCCAAGGCATTCCATTCCTCGGAATCCAATTGACCAGTACGCATGTGCTGTGAGTTGATGTTCCCTTCAGCCGCCAACATACGGTTAACCAATGACGTATCCGGCATTTCCAGTGAGAAAATAACAACTGGCAAGTTCGGGTCAGCCACGGCAACCTTTTGGGCAATATTCAAAACGAACGCCGTCTTACCAACGGCCGGACGCGCGGCCACGATGATCATTTCGCCACCGTGGAACCCAGTCGTCAAATTATCCAAAGCTGGATAACCTGAGGCGAGTCCCGTAACCGTCTCAGTTGTTCGAGAGTTTTGCTCAATTTGCTCAAATGACTTCTCAACCACGTCCGCGATATTCTTAAAGTCAGCGCTCTTCTCGCCACCATTAATCATATCCAGCTTCGTTGACAATTCAGCCACGGCATCGTCAACCGAATCTGAACCTTCATACGTTTGCGTCAAACTGTTTTGCAACGTATCAATCATGTTGCGACGAATCGACTTTTCACGCACAATGCGCGCATAGTACAACGCATTACCAGCAACCGGCACCGTTGATGCTAATTCAGTCAGGTAGGCCATGCCACCCACGTTTTCGACTTGATTATCCTTATTCAGTTCATCGGTAATCGTCAAAATATCGATGGCACGTTGCGTTTCATCAAGCTTCAAAATTGCCGCATAGATTAAACGGTGTGCCGTTCGATAAAAGTCAGATGGTTCCAAGATTGTCATCAAGTCCGCAATCAAATCCTGCGGGTCAGTCGACAACAAAATAGATCCCAAAACGGCTTGTTCAGCGGTCACATCTTGTGGCACGCTTAGCGCAGTCGTTTCTGTTTCATCTGCCATGGGGGCACCTCCTTCATCTTCTTATTCATAAAATCTATTGTAACAGAAAAAGCCAGTGAAACATCACTGGCTCGTCACTTTATTTATCCACCGATTTTTATTGCTCGTCAGTGTGGATACGAATCTTTGCCTCAACATCGTGGTGCAACTTAACCGTTACAGTACGGTAGCCCAACGCACGGATTGGCTCCTTCATGTCCATCTTACGCTTATCAATCTTCAAGCCGAATTGCTTTTCCAATGCTTCAACAACTTGCTTTGATGAAATAGCACCGAACAAGCGACCATCAGTTCCGGCCTTCGCCTTCAACTCGACAATCGTCTTATCGTCTTCCAACTTTGCCTTCAAAGCTTCAGCTTCAGCCTTTTCTTCAGCGGCCTCACGATCGGCTGCCTTCTTTTGACCACGCAATGCAGAAACATTTGCGTTAGTTGCGGGCTCAGCCTTCTTGTTCTTAATCAAGAAGTTGTTAGCGTAGCCATCAGGAACTTCCTTAACTTCGCCCTTCTTACCGCGCCCCTTAACATCTTCCAAGAAAATAACCTTCATGATTATCGACCTCACTTATTAATCTTCATTATCACTATCATCATTTGCTCCCGCAAGAACAGACAATAATTGTTCATAGACAGCAGTCGTTGTCGTATCTGAAACCTGCGTTGCCGCATTGCTCAAATGACCGCCACCGCCCATCGCTTCCATTACTAATTGTACATTAAATGACCCAGTTGAGCGCGCTGAAACGGCAACTGTATTATCATCGCGTCGTGAAATCACAAATGAGGCTTCAATGCCAATCATTTGCAACAACGCATCCGCAGCCTGAGCGGCCACAACTGAATCATATTGCACATCATCTTCACCAATGACAATTGCCGCATTATTATGAATTTGCGCACGCTCAATCAAGTGGGCACGCTCACGATATGAATCAACCGTTTCCTTCATGAAGTCCTGTAGCATCTTACCATCGGCACCGACTGAACGTAGGTAACTAGCCGCATCGAACGTTCGCGTACCAGAACGTAACGTAAATGACTTCGTATCAACCTGGATACCAGCCAACATGGCAGTCGCCTCAATACGAGACAGTCCCTTCGTACGACGTGGTTGATACTCGAACAACTCCGTTACCAACTCTGATGTTGATGACGCATATGACTCGATGTAAACCAATTGTGGTTCATCAGGGAACTCCTCGCCACGGCGGTGGTGATCAATAATCACAACTCGTTCAGAGAGTTGGTGATAAACTCCCGTCGATTCTGAAATCGATGGCTTAGAATGATCCACCATAACCAATAAGCTACGTTCAGTCGCTTCTGACAACACTTGTGACGGTGCCATCATTGCAGATTGATCTGACGGATCAGCCTTGAGTTCTTGCAACAACAGCTTAATGTCTGAGTGTTCTTGACCGGTTTCTTCATAGACAACCCAAGATGGCTTGCCTAGCATCTGTGCCAAACGACGTACACCAAGCGCTGCACCAAACGAATCCATATCAGAACGCTTGTGTCCCATAATGAAAATTTGGTCCGCTTGCGTCATCAAGTCGGCCAACGCTTGCGAAATCACGCGCGCACGAACACGCGTACGCTTAGCCATTGGATTTGTATTTCCACCGTAGAAACGGGCATCTCCAGTTGGTGACTTCACAACAACCTGGTCACCACCACGGCCCAAAGCCAAATCCAAGTTAGCTTGAGCATTCTGTGCCAGAACATCAATCGCCGTTTCTTTATAAGCAATTCCAATACTCAAGGTAATGGGCGTATTTTGCATTGACGTCGCTTCGCGGACAGCCGTCAAAACGTTAAACTTATCCGCCTCGGCACGACGCAAGCCCTCACGATAACCAATCAACATGTACCGGTCGACTGCTAAACGACGCACGTAAATCTTGTGCTCAGCCATCCAATCAGACAATGTCTTCGTCACGAAGGTACGTAATGCAGAAGCATCCGAGTCGTTCATACCTTCAGACACTTCGTCATAGTTATCCAAGGAAACAATTCCAATGAACAACTTGTGCGCCTCGTAGTCACTCATGACTTGTGCTGAATCAGTCGCATCCAACAAATAAGCAGCC
Source organism: Weissella confusa (assembly GCA_001436895.1). Classification (GTDB taxonomy): domain Bacteria; phylum Bacillota; class Bacilli; order Lactobacillales; family Lactobacillaceae; genus Weissella; species Weissella confusa. The sequence continues at coordinate 220,866 of JQAY01000001.1, read as the reverse complement.
CGAAGTTCTGGTTGCACTTGCACATTAAATACACGATCCAACCAATGCAATTGGGTCACACGCTTATCTTCATCCGGCCATCGCTTAATCAAATCCGCCAATTGCACAGAAGCTTCTTGCATTGGTCGACCAACAATGACCCGTTCCCCAAGGAAACTTTGTAGATAAGGATTTACCCAGTTAATTTCATTCTGTTCATTGAACAAAATGACCCCCAAAGGCATCTGAATAATCGCTTCTTGTTCACCACGATTAACGCGGTATGAAAGATTCTCAATATAGTGTGTGGTGTCTTCGCCAATAATCTGCAAGGTCTTGAATATGACCATCAAAGCAATCACAACCAAGGCCAGCCAGACAATTCCGGCAACCCAATTCACCATAAAGGCTAGAATCGCGCCGATAATTGCCATCACCGAGACGAGCACTGCCATCCAAGCGAGGCGCCGATTTTGGAAGAACGCCGGTAAAGCATCCAAATTTTTCACGCGTATCACCCAACCTATTCCTTAATAGTTTCTTTATAAAGTAGTATACCATGATTACCAAATAGACTTGAACCGATAAATAATGGCTTTTTTATGTTGAAAATCTATTTTGTGGTTTGCGTCCGTCCTTTTGGTGGTTTATGTCGTCGCTATCGCGCCGAGTTGGTTTTTGGGTGAGCGGGGGGGCTCCGTCCTACAATATAAGCTGGTGGCAACGGAGTCCCATTCTCCCTAAGCCTCAGCGTATTTCCGCGCCTGCCGGCTTGAAATCCGCTGCTGCTAAGTGATAATTGGTGCTCCTGCCCTTGCTTGGTCACCGGCTAATATCGCAGGAGCTCCACACCACCCCGCTCACCCAAAAACCAACAGCAGCCAATCAATACTCTAATTGTTCGAGTTTCATCCACCACAACACTGCAGGTTAAACTGTTCACCCATTTATTTTCCAGTCGATGTAAATCCATAACGGACTAGAATATCTTGGCTGCTGGCATGGGGCTGGGGGATTTCGGAGCGATTTTCCGTGGGACAGAGAAGCCCGACCCGACCGCTGCCCGTCTATGTGCCAAAGCACCAAGTTTCCAGTTTGGCACATGCGACCGGCAAGGGAGCCACGGGCAGTGCTCGCGGTTGGGCGTGTCCCACGGAAAATCTTTGTCGGAGAAATTCCCCAGCCCCATGCCTCGACGCAACGCGTCGACCCCAACCTCAAACCAAGCAAAAAACGCACCCAACATAATAATGTCAGGTGCGTTTCTTGTTAATCGATCAAACCAGCTTCGCGGGCGCGTTGCTTGTACATCTCGATTTCGTCTTCTGCAGCCCAAACGAAGTGTTCAGGTGCAATTTCAACCATCTCACGGTCACGTCCGTCCATTTCGTCAGTTGGATCGTAAACGATTGGCTCACGGGCCGTCTCAACTGATGGATCTGGAACTGGAATAGCACTCAACAATGAGCGCGTGTAATCGTGCAAAGGCTTGTTGTAAACTTCGTCGGCTGGTCCAATTTCGACCATCTTTCCCCAGTGCATAACACCGATACGGTCAGAAATGTACTTAACCATCGACAAGTCGTGGGCAATGAACAAGTACGTCAATCCCTTGTCCTTTTGCAATTGCTTCATCAAGTTAACAACTTGCGCTTGGATTGAAACGTCCAAGGCAGAGATTGGCTCGTCGGCAATGATGAACTTTGGTTGCACAGCCAACGCACGGGCGATACCAATACGTTGACGTTGTCCACCAGAGAACTCGTGTGGGTAACGATTTGAGTGGTCACGATTCAAACCAACCGTCTCCAACAAATCTTCCACACGCTTTGAACGATCTTCGTCGCTCGCTGCCAAGTGGTTAACGTCGATACCTTCAGCAACGATGTCCTTAACCTTCATACGCAAGTTCAACGAAGCTTGCGGGTCTTGGAAAATCATTTGTACCGCTTGACGGAAGTCTGACAATTCGCCACGCTTCTTCAACTTAGCGATGTCCTTACCATCAAACAAAACTTCCCCTGCTGATGGTTCGTACAACTTCATAATCGTACGACCGATTGTCGTCTTACCTGAACCTGACTCACCAACAAGACCAAACGTCTCACCTTCGTAAATGTCGAAAGTTGCATTTTGAACAGCCTTCGTTTCGTTGCTACGGCCCTTGTTAAACGTGATATCAAGTCCCTTGATTTCAACTAACTTCTTCTTTTCTTCAGCCATTAGTTGTTATCCTCCGTTCCAAGAACTGCCGTTGCGTCGACGGCGACTGCCTTCTTACGGTCAGCTTCTGGGTGCTCAGCTTGATAGCGAGCCCAACGCTTTTGTACTTCCAATGGTGGCTCGACTTCAGGCGCACGTTCATCCAACAACCACGTTGACGCAAAGTGCGTCTCTGATAGCTTGAAGAAAGGTGGCTTTTGCTTTTCATCGATTGCCAAAGCGTACTTGTTACGTGCCGCAAATGGATCACCAACTGGTGGCTCTAACAAATCAGGCGGCGTACCTGGGATAGCTTCCAACTCACCACGCGCCGTTTCCGTCGTTGGCATTGAGTTCAACAAGCCCCAAGTATATGGGTGTTGTGGGAAGTTAAACACTTCATCAACAGTTCCAATTTCAATAATTTGTCCGGCGTACATAACCGCCACACGATCAGCCATACCAGCCACGACACCAAGGTCGTGGGTGATAAAGATGATTGATGAATCAATTTCCTTTTGAATCTTCTTCATCAAGTCCAAGATTTGGGCTTGAATCGTCACGTCCAACGCCGTCGTTGGTTCGTCGGCAATTAGGATTTCAGGGTTATTAATCATCGCAATCGCAATAACGATACGTTGACGCATACCACCTGAGAATTGGTGCGGATAGTCATTGATGTGGTTTTCTGAATTTGGAATACCAACCAACTTCATCATTTCCAATGCCTTAGCCCAGGCATCCTTCTTGCTCATCTTCTTGTGCTTAATCAAAGGTTCTGCAATTTGTTGACCAATCTTCATCGTTGGATCCAATGACGTCATTGGGTCTTGGAAAATCATGGCAATTTCTGAACCACGCAAGTGCTGCATGTCTTCTTCTGACTTACCAATGATTTCATCGCCCTTGAACTTGATTGAACCATGTTCAACTTCAGCGTTCTTTGCCAACAAGCCCATCAATGAGCGTGTCGTAACAGACTTACCTGAACCAGACTCACCCACGATAGCAAGCGTCTCACCCTTGTACAAATCAAATGAAATGTCGCGGATGGCTTGTACCTTACCGTTGTAAGTTCGGAAATTAATTTTAAGGTCCTTAACCTCAAGAATCTTTTCTGCCATGTCTTAACTCTCTTCCATTAATCCTTCGTACGAGGGTCAAAGGCGTCACGCAAACCATCTCCAAGCAAGTTAAAGGCAATCATGATGACAGCCAAGATAAGTGCTGGAATTACCAATTGGTATGGATAGAATTGCAAAGCCTTTTGTCCGTCGTTCAACAACGTACCCAATGAGGCCATTGGCACTGGAATTCCCAATCCGATAAATGACAACAATGCCTCGAAGAAGATTGCTGATGGGATTGTGAACATCAATTGCACAATAATCGTTGAACTCAAGTTTGGTACCAAGTGGCGGAAACCAATACGCCATGCTGATGATCCCAATGTACGAGCGGCCAAGATGTAATCTTGTTCCTTAATTGTCAATACTTGCGCACGTATCAAACGTGCCATTGACGTCCATGATGTCATTGCGATACCCAATGCGATTGACAACATACCGGGCTTCAAAATCAAAATCAACAAAACGAACACAACCAAGTTGGGAATTGATGAAATAACTTCGATGATACGTTGCATCACAATGTCGGTCTTACCACCGCGCCAACCGGAAACAATTCCGTATGTAACACCAAAGACCAAGTCCATGGCAGCGGCGATCAACGCAACTTGCAATGAGATACGCGTTCCGTAAAGGACACGCTTGAAGATGTCACGACCAAATTGGTCAGTTCCAAACCAGAAATTCTTCTTCTTTGAAACGCCAGCTGAATCGTATGAATCAACCTTGACACCATCCAACTTTGCATGACCAGTGAACCCTGGAATATCTCCCAAGACACCTGGCAAACGTGGTGGCAAGTTTTGCAACGTAACATCTTGGTGTGACGTTGACTTTGAGTTGGCAATTGGTGCAGAACCAAATGCTGCCACAAAAATGAAAACCAAAATCCACAATGAGATGAAGGCTCCCTTGTTCTTCTTCAAACGACGCCAAGCATCCTTAGCGAAGCTCAATGAAGGCTTCATAATCTTTTCGTTATCGACATGACGATCCGCTGGAAGCAGCTTAAAGTCATCTGCCGTCAAATTTACTTGTTCAGCCATGTGCTACTCCTTACTTTGCCAAACGGATACGTGGGTCAATGACACCGTACAAGATATCCGTAATCAACAATACAACCATCAACATCATGGCATAGACAATCGTCGTTCCCATGATGATTTGGTAGTCATTCGTCAAAATTGATGAAACGAATTGGCTACCGATTCCAGGAATTGAGAAGATTGACTCAACAACGATTGACCCAGTCATCAAGTTAACCGCCATTGGTCCAATCAACGTTACCAACGGAATCAATGAGTTACGCATTGCGTGCTTCCAAATCACTTCACGCTTTGACAATCCCTTGGCACGTGCCAATTCGATGTAGTCAGAACCCAAAACATCCACCATTTCGGTACGGATGAAACGGGCTGACGTTGCCAAAGGTGCCATTCCCAACGCGATTGTTGGCAAGATAGTAGAAGAGAAGCCCTTCCAACCAGCGATCGGCAACCAGTCCAACTTCAAACCAACCCAGTATTGCAACAAAGCCGCAAACACGAATGATGGAATTGAAATCCCCAAAACGGCGATGATTGACAAGATTGTATCCGTCTTTGTGTTACGACGAACAGCAGCCGCTGAACCAAGTCCGATACCGGCGATAACACCGAAGATCAAGGCTTGAATTCCCAATTGCGCTGAAGGTCCCATACGTTGTGCAATCAACGTTGAAACTTCTTGGTTAGCAAATTGGAATGACACACCGAAGTCGAAATGCAAGGCATCCCACAAATAAGTGACGTATTGAATGAAAATTGGCTTATCCAAGCCGTACTGTGCTTCAATCATCTTTTGTTGTGCCTCAGACAAACGCTCAGCATTCGCAAGCGGTGAACCAGGCATCAGCTTCATCAAGAAAAATGTCGCTGAGATAATCAGCACCAGCGTCAAAATAATGATTGCTAGTCGCTTAAGTAAATATTTGATCATAGCGATGACCTTCCCCTATTATTCCTGCTATTCATATTATGAAAGACTCACTTACGTTTAATTAAAAACGAGGTTGATATCTCTCACATATCCATAGTTTTTATTAGTATTTTCTAATCTTACCAGACAAGTCCCGATTATAAAAGGGTTTGTCAGGTAATATCACATGAGAATCAAAATTTCTTAACACTTACGAATTTGTTAGCGTTTACATAGATTTTGATATGTTTGTCCAGATTCTGGGACGCTCTTGCACTCGCCCTATATGTAAAACACGCATCTATCCATAGTAGATAGATGCGTGTTGTCTATTCAAACTTAACAAACAAGTGTCGTTTTGATTCTGCAATCAAAATTACTTCTTGTATGCCCACTTCCAGTCGTAAGGTGCACCAGCAGGGTTCATAACAACACCCTTAACTGACGTACGGAACAACGTAGCGTATGAACGGTAGTACAAAGGTGCCACACCGACTTCCTTGTCGATGATTTGCTCTGCTTGCTTGTAGTCGTCGTAACGCTTCTTGTCGTCGTTAACGTCAGTCGTCTTAGCAGCTTGCATCAACTCGTTGTATTGGGCGTTATCCCATGAACCGTTGTTGAATGATGAATCCTTCGTGTACAAGTCCAAGAACGTTGATGGATCACCGTAGTCGGCTCCCCATGCAGTGATAACCAAGTCAAACTTCTTTTCTTGTGACAAAGCCAAACGTTGCTTAAATGGTACCGTCTTGATGTCGATCTTCAAACCGTCCAACTTTTCCATTTGTGATTGCAAGAATTGAGCAGTACGCTTTGCACCGTCAGTGTCATCCGTTACCATTTGCAACGTCAACTTCTTAACGCCAGCTTCCTTCATACCTTCCTTGAACAACTTCTTAGCCTTAGTCTTGTCGTATGCAATTGCACCCTTTACTTCAGCTGCCTTAGCAAAGTCTTCGTTCGTGTTAGGATCAACAGCCAACTTAGTTGACGTAAACGTCGTTGCTGGCGTTGCAGTTCCCGTCAAAATCTTGTCTGACAAAGTCTTACGGTCGATTGAGTATGAGATAGCTTGACGAATCTTTTCGTTAGCCAAGGCCTTAACCTTCTTTTGATTAAACTCCATGTAGAACGTTGAAGCTTGTGGGATAACCTTGTAAGCCTTGTTCTTCTTAGAAGCCTTAACTTGATCAGGTGACAAGTTAGTGAAGTCAACCTTACCTGACTTGTACAAGTTGTAACCCGTGTTTTGGTCCTTGATTGTTTGAACAACAACCTTAGGCGTCTTAACAACCGCAGCATCGTAGTACTTGCTGTTCTTTACCAATGAGTACTTGTTGTTTGAACCAGTCCAGTCCTTCAAGATGTATGGACCTGATGCCAACGTGTACTTAGCGGCAGTTCCGTACTTCTTACCAACCTTTTCCACAAACTTTTGGTTTTGTGGGTAGAATGGTGCCATCGTCAATACTGACTCAAGTTGTGGCATTGGCTTTTCCAATTGCACTTCCAAAGTTGTGTCATCGACTGCAGTTACACCCAATGATGACAAATCAGTGTTTTCACCTGATTGGATAGCATCAGCGTTCTTAATACCTGAGAACAAGTATGCGTATTGTGATGCCGTCTTTGGATCGTTCGTACGTTGCCATCCGTATACAAAGTCGTGAGCCGTCAAAGCGTCACCGTTTGCCCATTGCAAACCTGAACGCAACTTGAACGTCAATGACAAGCCATCTTCTGACTTCTCAACAGATTCAGCCAAAGCCAAAGCTGGCTTTCCTGACTTGTCGTTACGGTACAAACCATCACCAGTGGCTTGCAACGCATCAAAATCAACAGCAGCAGTAGACTTTGAAGGGTCCATAGTTCCCAAGTCAGCACCTTCAGTCCAGTTGATCGTCTTGTACTTAGCAGCATCTGCCGTCAAAGGTGCAACCGTTGATCCCAAAATCAAGGCCGTTGACAACAATGCTGACGTCTTCAACAATTTGTTCATAAAATAACTCCCCATATCCAGAAAATGTAAATAACGTTTTTCAATATGCATGTATCATATCCTGGACGAAAATGAGAAGCAATGCCATTTTTTAATACAAACTGTGAATTATGTTTGAATTTCAGACAATAAAACGTTTAAACCCCGCGTTATATCAACGTTTTTAAAAATGAGAATATTACTCATTTTCATGTCACTTTCACATGTTTTTTGTGATTTATTACGTTAGTTCGCAAAAAAAAGCTCGCACCTGACAAAGATGCGAGCTTTTTAGCACTGTCTATTCAATTAACGCAATGCGATTGCCATGTAGTTCATGAAGCGCTCCAAGTAGAACGGTGCATCAACCGCAACAGCTGCGTATGTGTTCTTGACTGGATCAGTCAAACGGCTCAAATCACCAATCGTACGACCATCTTCGTGGTCGACACGCATGTTAATTGGTAGCAAGGTTACCAAGTTAGGGTCAACTGCCACACCAACAGCCAATGGATCGTGCAATGCGGCTCCCGCCTTGTTGATGTCCAAGTTATAGTAGGCATCAATGTAGTAATCCATGATGTCAGCATAGGCACGTCCCTTTTCGGTACCCAAGTCACGCCATTGTTGCGTCTCTTTCTTTGTGAGCAAAGTTTGCAACGTAACGTCTAGTCCAACCATCACCAAGTGCTTGGCATTCTTGAAAACATAATCGGCGGCTTCAGCATCTTGATTAATATTTGCTTCAGTATAAGGGGTTACGTTACCAGGTACTGTTAGCGCGCCACCCATAATCGTGATATTACCAATCAACTCAGCGATTTCAGGATCCTTCTTAAATGCCAAGGCCAAGTTAGTCAAAGGACCAGTTGGCACGATAACCAAATTCTCTGCATATTCGTGAGCGGCTTCAATAAGGAAGTCAACAGCAGATTGATCTTCGATTGGACGCTTTGGTTCAGGCAAAAAGACGTTACCAATACCATTGTCACCGTGGATGTCCTTTGAGACTTGCATTGCCTCAAAACTATCCGTGTTCAATGGGTGGTCCACACCACGGAAGACTGGCACATCCGTTGCACCCAACAACTCCAACAACTTCAAGCTGTTTACAGACGTAATGTCTTGTACGTTGTTTCCGTATGATGATGTGATTCCGATCAAATCTGCATCAGGCGTTGCCAATGCATAGGCCAAAGCCAAGGCGTCATCAACACCTGCATCCAAGTCCAAAATCATCTTCTTTTGAGCCATTTTTCCATTCTCCTCTATATATACAAGTTTTACTATTTTATTTAAGCATTCATTTGTTGCACTTGTGCCAAGAACCATTCGTTGAAACGTTCGGCATCCACATCAACACCAATTGTCGCATTAACGAAGTCATTTTCGTGCCAACGGTGTTGGAAATCCCAAACCGTTGCACCGGCTGCTGGTCCTTCAGTGACAACGTCAACGGCACCATCTTTAACAGTCATGCATGATGGATCAACCGCATAAAGGATTGTGTTCACATCGTGCATCGGCTTACCGCCTTCATGAACATCACCATAAGCCGTAATAATATGACTCAACATATTACCAGCCTTCCCCATTTGCGTGATGGCTGCCATCGTTTCTGGTGTAATTAACGCCTTCAATGTTACGTCCAGCCCAATCATGGTTTTCTTAACTGGTGCTTCCATGACAATCTTAGCCGCGTCTGGGTCAGTAAAGATATTGAATTCAGCAACTGATGAGACGTTTCCTCCTGACACCGAACCACCCATCAAAATGACCTCATCAATATTGACCAAATCAAATGGATAATTTTGGAACAACGTCGCAACGTTTGTGTAGGCACCCGTCGCAATCAGCGTTACTGGTTGTGAGCTGGTTTGCAACACCTTGTGCATCGCTGTCACCGCATCATCTTCAATCGGCTTAATCGTGGGTTCTGGGAAATCATATCCCGGCATCCCCGACTCACCATGAATGTTGGCTGCATCTGCGAATGCCTTCTTTAACGGCTTAGATGCGCCGGCCGCAACCGGGATGTCTTCACGATGGAAAAATTCAAGCAACTTCAATGCATTTTTTGTCGTCTTATCAACTGAAACATTTCCAGCAACCGTGGTGATAAGTGACACATTCAAATCAGGGTGATTGACGGCAACTGCAATCGCAGCGGCATCATCAATTCCTGGATCCATATCTAAGATAACCTGACGCATGATTTTTTACCTCTTACCAAACAAAGATTCCGGCTGTAGCAGCAGCTAGCAATGAAACCAAAATACCTGAAAGCATCAAGTATCCTGCTTGAGAACTAATCAAATCGTTAACCTTCTTACCAGTCAATCCCTTGAAAGCTCCGATAATCATACCTAGCGTTCCAAAGTTAGCAAAACTCGTTAGGAACACTGCCGTAACAGCAACCGCGTGTGGGTTGTGGAACAAACCAGTTCCAGCCATGATTGACTTTGAAATTTGACCCATAACAACGAATTCGTTCGTAACCAACTTCAATCCCATCAATTGAGACAAGTTGAAGGCATCAGCTGGGTTGAATCCTAGCAACCAAGCAAATGGGAACATAACAACACCGATAATCTTCTCCAACGTCAACCAGTGGAAGCCAGTCAATCCAAGCAATTGATCAATCAAGGCAGCCAAACCAACGAAGGCAATAACCGTAGCGGTGATGATCAAAATCAACTTACCAGCACCCAAGATTGAGTTTGACAAGAATGAGAAGAATGGCTCGCGTTGGTGACCTTCTTCAGTGCTTTCGTTAACAATAACGTCTTCTGATGGATCCAATTGCACTGGGTTCAAGATTGCTGTAAAGACGATTGAAGCCAAGATGTTCAATGGCACGGCCATCAAAACGTATTGTCCAGGAATCATCTTTGTGTAAGCTCCTAGCACTGAAGCCGTCACACAGCTCATTGACATCATGGCCAACGTCAAATTACGTTGTGCTGACATGCGGTTCAATTGTGCCTTTGAGACGGCCAATACTTCAGTGTTACCAAGGAACATCATCTCAACTGAGAAGAATGCTTCAAACTTTGGTTGACGGGTGATGAATGACAACCCACGTCCAACCCACTTAATAATCCAAGGTAGCACACCAATGTAAGTCAAGATGTCAAACATTGGGACAACCAACAAGATTGGTAGCAATGCTGATGTGACGAAGTTTGGTCCGCCGTGGTTGGCCGTTAGCCAATCTGGCAACGCAAACGCAATTCCTTGGTTCGCAACAGCGATCAACCAAGCGAAACCACTTGCGGCACCCTTGATGATATCTTGACCAATCGTGAACTTGTTAAAGAACCAAGCCAAGACCAACATCAACCCAACAATCGTGAGAACAGAACGCCAATCAATGGCCTTCTTATCCATAGAGAACAAGTACGCAATTCCGATAAGAATTGGAATAGCGATGATGTTAACAATCAAAAACATAACGATACCCCCAAATAAAGATAAATTATTTTACAATCACGATATTTCGTGTACAATTCTTGTAAAACGTTTTTGTAAATCGTTTTACAAGTAATAATGTAACATACTTCACAAGATTTAGAAAGCGTTTACACTCGGTTTTTTCGAAATAAAGGAGATTTTTGCATTAAACCCGCATCCTGACTGTGATTTTTGAAAATTCCAACGTTGCTCTGTCACTAATCAGAATAAAAAAGGAGACATTATGTTTTATCTTATTGGCATCTTATCTGGATTGATGCTAGCTGTTCAAAATCCATATAATTCAAACTTCGGTAAGCAACTGGCATCACCAATTGCCGGTGGATTCATGGTTTACGTTCTAGGAACGATTGAATTCCTTCTCTTGTTACTGATCACTCGCGCCAATGTCGCTGGCATCCTATCGCTAGGTTTTGGTCACGGTAACATTTGGTTGCTCGGTGGTGTAATGGGAGCCGCCTTCATCACCAGCATCATCATCTTGTTCCCTATCTTAGGACCAATCAACGCCGTCATTTATCCAACCCTTGGTCAAATTTTCTCAGGTCTCATTTATGACTGGACCGGCGCTTTCGGTTCACATCAAGTCCCCGTTAAGGTGATTGCAATTATCGGTCTTGTCCTACTATTGGCAGGTGTTTTCCTAACATCATATGAAAAGAGCTTGCCAACAAATGCGCCTAAAGCCAATATCTGGCAAATCATTTGGGCATTGATTGCTGGTGCCCTTTCTACTACGCAAGGTTTGTTTAACGGTCAATTGTCTGCCATTGTTAAGAACGCTTCCGGTGCGTCATTTATTGCCTTTCTAATGGGAACCGTGTTCTTGCTAATCGTCGTTATCATTACAAAGTCACTTCACAAAAACACATTGCCCACTGGTTTGACATCATTTACTGGTTGGGTCGCTTCAACATTGGGCGCTGCCTACGTTTTGATTATGACCATCTTGATGCCTACCCTTGGTGCTGGTCTTACAATCGGTTTGTCACTTGTCGGTGTCATGGTTGGATCAGCCTTGGTCGAACAATTTGGTCTATTCGGAGTCATTAAAAAGTGCGTGACTATCCGCAAGATTATTGGAATTTTGCTTTTCATCTGCGGTGTTGTCCTAACGAAGATGTAACTATCCCAAATACGATTATTATGACGATTATCATTAACGAAGCCGTTATGATAATCATGTTGGTTGTAACCAACGCCCATTTTATATGGTGATGTCACATTTCTTTACAAAGTGTTTTCTTATCACCCATTAAGACATCACACCCACATATTCCAAAAAAAGCATCCGCCCCTGTACTGCGGATGCTTTTTTGTATCGTGTGTTGTGTATCGTCGCTAACCATTATTTGCAAATAAAAAATGGCCAACCGAAGTCGACCATTCAGACAAAAATAAAATAAACCCTCACCAAATATACCAGTGGGTAAGTATACTTGCATATAGAGAGAAAGAGAGAGGGGCGTATTAGCCATGATAACCAATACGCAACACCGTATGTGCCGAAAAATCACATACGATGCGAAACTATGCTCAGTTCTATAAAAGAGCTGCGTAGACGTACTACCACACTTCGATTGTAAGTGATAGGGTATCAGCCATGTAGTGAATGTACCCTGTATTCACGCGATTTTAAATAGAGGTACAGGTACATTTCTCATACATCTACGGTTGTTATTCTAAACTAGATATTGCCCCCTAAATGCATTATTTCTTTATTGTGAGTATCTTTACTCCCAGTTATATTCATTATGCTATTCCTTCAAAAAACTAATACCTTTTCAATGTGAATAATCTGTTATCCAACTGCGGCTGACATCTTTTCCACTTTAAGGGCAACCTCACCCAACAAATCATTTAAAGCAGTATATTTAGACATGTAGTTAACGGTGCGTACATTAACTACACACTCCTATAAGTAGACGCATAGTCTATTTTCGTTTTCTCAGCATCATTCGCTCAATGCTGAGTTTTTTTATTTGTCGGCATATCCCGTTTACTAATTAAGGGACAACCCTCATAAGCGCCTAGTAATCGGCGTTATAATGGCACCGTACCGTTGAATCTTACTTTACTAAAATTATCGTCTAATTGTTATTGATGAGTGCTTTGCTTCAACTAACACATACTATTACCCATTCAACGATACATTAAAAGGCTAGTGCATTTGCGCTAGCCTTTTTAATTAAGTCACCATCCGCAATTCTGCGATCGAACAACTGCTTTTTCATGGTTTGTCGTGGCATATTCACGCATGTCAGCACGCTGTAATTCATCCAATGCTGAACATAAATGGCGATGCCGCTCATCTTTAGAAATAAACATTTCCAAATCAACAATCCCAAACTTTGCTTTCACAATTTCATTATCACGCCATTGAACAATAATTGGTCCAGTCACCTTATTCGGCTGGCTAAACAACCGGTGTTGCTGCTCACTCATCGTCAGAGCTAATATTTCTTTATCTCGCGTAGCTTTATTAGTCCATGCTAAGACTTCACAAAACTCACTAAACGACATTGGAAACGACTGTTTAACCTGAATCAGACGATATGTCAGATGATGTTGCTGCAAGAAGTCTGCCACCTGCTTTGATACTTTACGTTGCTTGCGTGTACCGACAACGTAAAGTTCAAGTCCATCTTGATGTTTCATAATTGCGCATCCCCCTTCTTCATATTCACTTCCATGGTAAAACAAGCAGATACCGTCAACTCCAGCTTTACCTCTTTTGTTGTAGGAAACCGGTCCTAAAAACGTTTTTTACACCAATAAAAAAAGCAGATCATTACTGATCTGCTTTTTGCGGACTACTTCTGTCGTCCATAGATTGATTCTGTAAATTTGTTCATCGTTAAATTGACCGCCGTATGCAAGAATGAATCAAACTCAGCAAACGTCGGCAACGTCGTCCAAACAATCACCTGTGCTGCTTGCGCACGAGGCAGTAAGGTATCACTGATAATCATGTCGCATTGCTTCATGTCATCGCTCACATCAATACGTAGTTCAGCTTGACGTTCAAGCATGGTCGCTACTTCTTTATGCATAAATGCGTCATTAATCCGCAAGCTAATATGCAATTGCGGAATCATGACAGCACGGTCTAATAGACCGATGAATAAGTTATAAAACACCTTGAACAAACGGTTCTTAATATTAAGCGTCTTGATACCTAAGTACTCATTGACTCGTGTTAGGAAGCGATCTGTAAACAACGTGTACTCAGGGAACAACGAGTGGCTAATTGTGTAATCGTCATTTCCTTGATAATTGATATGCGTCAAAAATAGCAGCATCATCGCTGGTTGCTCAAGTTCATTGGCTAATTGCGTCGTTAAATCTTGTGGCATATCTTGCCCAAAGAATTCACGGTACACCGTCTGGGCAATGTTGCTCAACATCGCATGGACTTTCCCTACTTCTTTGTTAGCATTGCCACTCAAATGACCGGCAGACAGCCCGACGCGTACCAGCATCAAGACGCCATAACGACTCTCCAGTGACAACTCGTGCGGTGGCAAACGAACAAATCGCCGGATAACTGACTCGTTCAGAATCAGTAGGTTTTTGTATGCCTCATCTAGTTGATCATCTGCTAATAGAACATGCGGTTGCGTAGAATTTGAAACTGGGCAACGGGCATTCAAGCGCACAAGCCAAACCGCCAACTCAATCATCAATGACAAGTGTTGGTGTTGCGTTAACTGCGCTGCTTCAACATTCGACATTTGATAAAAACGTGCCACTTGATTAGCTTGCTGAATAATATCGGCTTCAAAGAAATCAGTTAATTCGGTTTCATCATGAATGACGTTTTTAAAAATGCTAACCAGCATAATACGAATCGCCCATTCGTCTCCCTGTAGCCGATTATAAGTATTAATTTCAATATTCGCTGGTCGCGCACGATCATTAAATTGACGAATATCATTTTTTAAATGCAGTTTTGGGACATCAAGGTGTTCTGCCAACACAGACAAGGCTGTTGGTGTATTATTCATCCCCGTTATTAATGTGCGGAATAAATACGACTCCTTAATATAGCTTGCTGTTAAGCTAAGCAAGTAGGCTCGGTTACCAGGAATTAATTCCACTTCACGTTCAGATGGGCTCAATCTTAGCTGTCCCTGCTCTGGCACACCAAATCGTTTCTGATCATGTAGCAATTCATTAATCAGTGATTTGATCATGTAAGTGGACCAATTGAAATGGCGTTCCAAATCTGGAATCAACATTTTCGTTTGGTTCGTCTCATAAAAGTAGCTAACCAATGCTACTTTCTTAATTTCCTTTTTTCCCAGTAACCACTCCATAATAATTATCCCCCGACTTCAATCCAATATAGCGTTAGCATAAACGATTGGAAAGAGTCGTCCATAAAAGCATCGAAGTACTCCCAGTTCTCCTTCGCTTGGAATAATTTGATTGACTCTTTGACAGAAGCATATTTGGTTTGTGCTAGGGCAACTTTTTCAGCCATAATCAGTTGAATAATCTCAACCATTTGGCGCAAAAATAGGGTCATCCAATCATCCACCTCAAAAGGTAGGCTGAAGAAAGAATTCAATAAATCATGAACTTCTTGACTCTGTCCACGTTGGATACTAATTAACAATAGCTGGTATACCAAAAAGCTGATTACGTGCAACACATCATGACGCGCTGCATCGTGACGCTCCTTTAACTTTTGTGTTAGGAAGCGAATGCTGGTCATTGCCTTGGGATAATAAGCCAAAATCTCATCATATGTAAAATAATTTAGATATAGCAGGAATGCTTTGAGTTCGGCCATTGTGTAGTACTCTGAGCGTCGCAAGACATCATTCAGTACTGGTTTAATGCGTTTAGCTTCTTCACTGCTTAAGACAACAGGTCGGAAATCATTTTTGTCTTGTAAATTAATTAATCCTGATATGTCACGCGTGCGTTGGTATTCAGCGATTGCAGCAATTACCGGGCTAGTTGCCTCATCATCAACTGGTTTCGGTTCAATAAATAAGCACAGTTCATCCAATCCAACATTAAGCGTGCGTAGCATTGCGTGCAACTTGTGCACCGTAATGTCACCTTGCCCATTTACAAACGTGTAGTATCGACTGCTAGAGATTCCAGCATGCTTTAAGATATCGCACACTGGAATATGCTTCATATCGATCAGCCCACGCACAGCTGATGATATGGTTGTATCTACCTCAGTTTTCATACTTTCTTTTTCTCTCTTCATCTCAAAAAATCATAGCAAAAGCTAAAAATTTATTTCCCTTTGGTCAATTACCAGATTCATCTTTTTCATATCCCATTAAAGGCATACTAACATTTTGTAATACACAACCTTTAGATATTTTCGAATTAAATACGTTGGGACTCTGATGTTATCTATTTTTAAAAAATTTAAAAATAACCCTAGTTCTTTGCCATATCACGCTTCAATACTTGAATTTCATCCCCACCGACAATGACCTCATCACAGACGTTCAAGAACAAGCCGTGCTCAACGACACCAACTTGATTTGATAGCCATGTCGCAAGCTCTTCTGGGAATGGAATTGTATCCAAATGCAAATCAATAATGTTATTACCGTTATCCGTCGTTAGTGGACGCCCATCTTCATCCAAACGCAAAATTGGATTTAAATTGTGCTTCTTAAACAAGCGGCATAATTGTTGTTCACCATATGACACCACTTCAACTGGTAATGGAAAGTGTCCCAACTCAGCATGTTGCTTGCTACCATCGACAATCCAAATGTTGCGCTTTGAATTCTTGGCGACAACCTTTTCATATAGCAAAGCAGCGCCACCACCCTTGATACCATTCAATTGTGGATCAACCGCATCAGCACCATCGACAGTCAAATCAATGTAATCAACCGCATCGACGTCAGCCAAAGGAATGCCCAAGCAACGCGCTTGGTGGGCAGTACGGTTTGAAGTCGTTACGCCGACAATATCAAGTCCTTCATTGGCAACGCGCTCACCAAGACGGTCAACAAAATAGCGGACAGTTGAACCAGTTCCTAGACCAACTACCATGCCATTTTCAACTAAGCTTGCAGCGTATTCACCAGCGGCCTTCTTTTGTTGTTGAATCTTGTCTAACATATCGTCCTCCTTAGTCTTCATTGTGCAATGATCGAACAACTTCTGAGTGAGTTGGGATTGAACGGATTGCACCAGAACGTGAAACTGCAAGTGAAGATGCCTTACATGCATATTCAACTGCATCGGCAACATTCGTCGCATCCAACTTCAATTGTGAAACTACCGCACCGATAAACGTGTCACCAGCAGCAGTCGTATCAACTGCCTTTACCTTAAAGATAGGACGCGTGTGGGGGTTCTTTCCATCAAGGTTGTAGTAAACGCCATCTTCACCAAGTGTGATGATAGTTCCTTGCACTGACAATTCAGAAATCGCATCGCTAACTGCCAGTAGGTCCTCATACTTTGTTGATGGCTCGCGTTCCAACAGCGCTGCTGCTTCAGTCTCATTAGGTACGATGATGTCCGTGCATGCTAGGATAGCTGGATCAATGTCCTTAGCATTCATAACTGGCGCTGGATTCAAAACCGTCTTAACACCGTACTTCTTAGCAAGGTAGAATCCCTTAGCAACGGCCTCTTGAGGCACTTCAAATTGGGCAACCACATAATCAGCATCGGCAATCAATGCTTCAGACATGACAACGTCATCAGCTGACAACTCAGCATTGGCTCCACCATACACAAGAATTGTGTTGTGCCCATCTTCTTCAAGCAAAATTGTGGCTGATCCAGTTGCTGTATCCTTTTCACGCAA
This sequence comes from Weissella confusa, assembly GCA_001436895.1. GTDB lineage: Bacteria > Bacillota > Bacilli > Lactobacillales > Lactobacillaceae > Weissella > Weissella confusa. The sequence continues at coordinate 203,342 of JQAY01000001.1, read as the reverse complement.
ACCAGAAACGTTGATACCCTCATCTTCTAGTAGGGTCTTAAATTGTTGACCAGCTTCATCCTTACCAATTGCACCGATAAAACTAACTTCTGCACCTTGGCGAGCGGCGGCAACTGCTTGGTTAGCACCCTTTCCACCAAGGTTCATGCTACGTTCGTCAATTCGCAAGGTCTCTCCTTGGAGAGGCAAACGCTTAATATTTTGGATGATATCCAAGTTCAAACTACCAATTACGACAACCTTGTTCATTTCTTTCACCTTTTCCCTTATACATCATTTTTAAAGTATTCATCTTGTAAATCGTTTTTGTAAATCGTTTTACAAAGAATAATATACACCCTTTTTGTGGAATGTAAACCTTTTCAACTCGGAATTTGGTAAATGCATCACAAGCATATTCGTTTTTGTGTACAAAAAAGCCCTAGAAACGTGGATTCCTAGGGCTTTTACGTCATGATTATTTAGTTGGTGCAGGTGCCGTTGATTCGCGTTGAATGAGGCGGACATCTAAAATTTCTTCTTGCATTGGCAATGCTGGATCTTTAAGGCGTGCTAGCACCATGTCCAACGCTAATTGACCCATACGCCAAACCGCCTGGGTCACCGTCGTTAGAGATGGCACCGTAAACTCAGCATAATCAGTGTTGTCGTAGCCAATAACACTAATGTCTTCCGGGACGCGTACCCCGCCGTTCTTAAGGCCACGTAACAAACCAATGCCCATTTCATCGTTCAAGGTAAAGGCAGCTGTAGCACCTGATGCAGCGACCTTATTTGCAATTGCTAACCCACCGTGCTTTGATAGCTTCGTCGCAATTTCAATAATTTCAACGTCGGCTTGTTCGTCAATAACCGCAGTGAACCCCGAGATACGTTCCAACATATTTGTTGTCATCACATCGGGATGTAGCAACGCAATTTTTTTGTGGCCAAGTTCTACCAAGTGGCGCGCAACTACCTGGCCACCAGTAAACTCATCCGTCTTAACGTGGTCCGAGATGTTACTATCATTAATTTGATCTAGCACAACGTAGGGGATGCCTTGCTTTTGCAGATAACGATCCACTTCCAAGGCGTTCGGTAGCATTCGTGCAATAACCAGACCATTTACACCGCGTTCCAACATCTTAAGCAACCCTTGTTCAATTTCATCATCATCAACTGAAATGAACACCAAGTCTGCTAGATTGTGGGCATGGTTTTGCATACTTTGCATTAAGTCCGAAAAGAACGGATTACGCAAACTTGGTACCATCACCCCAATCAACGGATTTCCACCACCTCGAAGACTCTTGGCACTTTGATTTGGCACATAGCCCAATTGGCGCACGGCATCCATGACGCGCTCAATCGTTTCCTCTGGAAAGTGATCATTTTTCTTATTAATAACTTGTGACACAGTCGTTGGTGAAACGCCTGCCAACGCCGCCACGTCTTTAATTGATGCTTTTTTTGCCATGTCTATCCCCCTCACGATATTACCCATGTACTCTCTAATACATATCTTTACAAACATTATACCTATTTCAACTAGTAAATGCATTTACTAAATCGAAAAAAATGCATCAAAAAAGCTGAACAAACGGGGGATTCCATCTGCTCAGCTTTTTCGAGTTGTTCACATACTGACTTATACAAGTCATAAGGAGTTGTAGCGTCAACATTAGCTAACCTTCTCGTAACCATCCCGCTAGCTAATGTTGTCATATTATGCTTTTGACATCTCTACGAATGCTATCTTACCTTACCGATTCGTCAGTCGGGTAATCTATCCTTCCTAAAGGACAATCAAGATTACTTGGTTAGCAAACCGCGCAATTCAAGTTCACGGTAAAGTGAACGTGTCTTACTGTTTTGCAAGCGGATCATTCCCTTATCACGCGCGATAAGACGAATACCATTTGCACGTAGTTGTTGCTTTGCCCAAGCCTTAGTACCTACAAGTGCCACAACCTCTCACCTCTTTTCCGATAATCTCATGGATTACCACAGCAGCTGTTGGTCTACGCCCCTGACTTCAGTCAGGCGCAAGACCAAAGACGCACCTGATAAGGGCGACTTGGTCATGTCGGAGGTCTAAAACCTCCGACATGACCAGTCCACTTTATGTTGGATGCATTTTTATGGCTGTCATTAAGTCTGCACCTAACTGCAGGACAACATGGCAGAATTCCTTTAAAATGGCGATTTAATTGGGCAGCACTTGGGTCTATTTTGCTCGTTGATAGCTAGCAGTAATTCGCCAAACAATTACACTCATCACGGCCATGCCGAGAGCAAAGACGATGTAGGCACTATGCAAGCCATTGCCAAATCCTGAAACAATGGTTGTGGCAACTAGAACACCGACAACCCCAGCAAATTGGCGAGCTGTGCTAATCATTGCTGAACCATGAGTAATGAGATAATCAGGCAATTGGTTATTTGCATAAGTCGTGGCTGGCAACATCATAAAGGCATTACCAACTTCTCCAAACGCGGCAAAAATAACGGCCAATACAGCGTTATGCAAACCGAACGTTAGTGCCAATCCTGCATAACCAATAAAAATACTGGCAGCTCCGATGCGCATGACAACTTTTAGCCCCTTTTGATCAAGTAGCTTTCCTGAACGGCGATTCATAACGGCCATCAAAGCAGCTGGCGGTACCATCAATAAACCAGAAACTAATTTGCTGGTGTGGAGTACATTCTGATAATACAACGGCATCAACACCGTCATGACAATCAAGCCAATGTACGATGCACCTGTTAATAGCAACCCTAATGTGAAGCCTGCTTGCTTAAAGATCTTAAAGTCCAACATTGGTTGTGCCATGGTGCCTTGACGGTGTACAAAATACACGCTCAAGACCAAGCCAATCATCATCATCGCAATCATACTGATTGGCATAGTGGTGTGTCCCAAGGATTGAATGCCAAATAGTACCATGGCAAAACCGAATAGCCCAATCAATGACGGGATATCCAAGTGAACTTCTTTCTTCACGATGACGTTTTGCCCAACGAATAAATTGACCAAAAATAGCACACCAATAACCAGTTCAAAGAATACAAAGACGCCTTGCCAATTGAACCATTGGCTAATAATACCGGACACAATCGGACCGGTAGCCAGGGCAGCGCCCATTACCAGGCCAACCATCCCCATGCTAGCGCCACGATTCTCTTCTGGTGTAATCAACATGATGACACTTTGATAACTTGGGAATAAGAAGCCAACTGCTGCGCCTTCAAGCACACGTCCAAAAATCACCCAGCCAAACCCAGTTGCGTTAATCGCAATAAATGTTCCCAGCAAAAACATGGCTTGAATACCAGCTAAGAACCATTTGAAGGGAACGCGGTTCAAAATCCAAGGGCTCAACGGCATCGTCACCGTCATGACCAACATAAAACCGGTAGTTAGCCACTGCACCATTGAAATCGGTACACTAAAATGGCTCGCCATGACGGGATAAATCGTCGTCATAGCCGACTGACTAATTGAGAAAGAAAAACTGGTTAGCAACAGCATCCAAACAAATAACGTTCGTTCGCGCTTACTTAATTGTTTTGTCTCACTCATTCTGTCCACTCACCATCCGCAATGTCACCCAATAACTCACGTGATGGGATAAAGAATAGTTGCCCTGACATAAGTTGTGAGAACGTCAACAAATAATCAGACATCTCAACCATTTGCGTCAACATTGCCTTGGTAACTGACCAATAACGTGAATAGCCAATAAAGTAGGTTCCCGTCTTGTTCAAGGCCGGTTCTGAGAATGGCACGTTCATACGGACGATTTGACGCTCTTCACCATCAATTTCGACCTTAGCACTCACGTTGTGTGCGTTGTGGAACTTTTCTTCATCTTCCAATTCAAGATCATCATACTTGTGACGACCAATTGCCTTCTCTTGTACTTCAGTCTTTAGTTGTCCCCAGAAGTCCATATCGTGAAGCCACTTTTGCGCAAACGCATATGACCCATTCACAAACTCAGGATCCTCATCACCAACGACTGCGACTTCAGCAGAATCAGCCGCGCTTGGCACTTCAGTACCGTCGATAAAGCCGATAATGGCGCGACCTTCAAAATTACGGAAGCCCTTAGTTTCATCGATAACCGTCGTGACATCATGCAGAACGGTCATGTATTGACGCACAACCTCATACACAATCGACATGTCATTCGCACGCACGTGGATGAAAATATCTCCCTCTGTACCAGGCATGCTATATTCAGGCCCCTTAAGTCCCTTGAACTCTTCTAATTCAGCTGGAACCGGCTTGTTTGGGAACAATGTTTGCCAAGCAGTATAACTAAAGCCGATTGCGGTCTTCAAGTTCCCATCTGCTGCACGTACGTTCATTGAACGATTAATTGCTTGTGAACGGTCAGCGAATTCCGTGATGGCATCTTGTAGTTCTGCCAACGGCTTTGTACGGTCCAATCCCAACACCACAAATTCAACGCTTTGACCAACGTCCTTCCAAACGTCTTGTGCCTTTGTATAATCCATTTCAGCCATGATAAGCCCTCCCAAAAGTAAAATTGGGCGGTGTCTCAGTTCTATCAAATTAGCAAGTTGCTAAATAAGTGTCATAAAATAATCGGCCAACCATGAGTTGAAAGCTTATGACAATTATTTAACCGAGGCATCCGCCACATCTACTATTATTGGCACACTTACAACCCACCAACACAAAATTCCTTTATAAGGGAATGATTAACGATGTTTCTCCATTTTTGTGTTGGTATTTGTTTCGCCACTTGCGCGCTAGCACAACACCACGCACAACTCCACACAAAAAAGCACTACCGTTCAAAACGAACAGTAGTGCTTTTAGATTAAGCCGCCATACGACGATCTAGAATACGACCAATCTTTGAGATGACGTAGTTCAAGGCGAAGTACAAAACAGCTAGTGCAAAGAACATTGCGACAATCGCATTTGGTTCTTGCGCATAAATAATTTGTGCACGATATGTCACTTCTGGCAACATGATAATCGTTGCCAATGATGTGTCCTTAATCAATGACACGAATTGTGACACAATCGGTGGAATCATCTTCTTGTAGGCTTGTGGCAAAATGATGTACCACAATGCTTGCTTGAAGCTCAATCCATTTGAAAGTGCTCCTTCAAGTTGCCCCTTTGGTACGGCTACGATACCTGAACGAATAACTTCGGCCAACATTGCTGACTCGAAAATCGTCAAAGCAAAAATCGTAGACGTCATAACACCCAAGTGAATACCAATCTTTGGCAAAGCAAAGTACGTAAAGAAGATAATCAACAAAAGTGGCAAATTACGAATCAAATCAATAATAAAACCAACAATCTTTGATAGATAAGGAATCTTCACGTAACGGATAACACCAAGGACTGATCCGATGATAAAACTCAAAATAACGGATACAACCGCTACCTCAATCGTTACCCATAGTCCCATCAGCAAGAAGCGGATGTTGATCCATGAGAAAGCTGACAAAAATTCGCTCATGATTATCCCTCCTTACTCAACTTGGCTTCCAAGTAACGCATATAGTAACTCATTGGCATCGTCAAAATGAGGTAGAAAATACCAACAATAATGAATGGGCCAAATGTGTCAAACGTTTCTTGTGAAATCATGTTTGCTTGATACATCAAATCCATACCGGCAACGAAGGCCAATACTGATGAGTTCTTGATCAAGTTAATAAATTGGTTTCCAAGTGGTGGGATAACCAACTTAAAGGCTTGTGGCAAAACCACATAACGCATACCTTGCCACCATGATAATCCGTTAGACATGGCACCTTCAAGTTGCCCCTTTGGCACGGCATTGATACCGGCACGAACCGTTTCAGCAATAAACGCTGACGTATAAAGTGTTAGTCCCAATGTTCCGGCTGCAAAACCACTAATCTTAACGATGTTTGCAATAACGACGTAGAAGAACATCGTGATAACCAACAATGGGATGTTTCGTACGACTTCAATATAGATACGACCGATAATGTTTGCGACCTTGTTCGGAACCACTTCAAGCAAAGCGAAAATCGTTCCTAATACCAATGACCCAATCAAAGCGAGCACTGAAGACACAATCGTCCAGCCGAATCCACTTAAGAAGTCGCTAGCGTGTGATTGAAATAATGAAATCATTCCTTAGCCAACTCCTTCCAGTTCATACCTTCAACGCCAGAGAACCACTTCTTGGCTAGCTTAGCGTATGTACCATCTTCCTTAATTTCGTCGATGGCCTTATTGACCTTCTTAACCAACTTAGGATTGTTCTTGTCCATGGCAACACCGTATGGTTCCTTCGTGAAAGGACCACCGACAACTTCCAATGACTTTGAACCAGCGGCCATTCCATATAGAATACCGTTGTCAGTCGTCAACGCATCCCCTTGGCCGGCCTTCAAGGCTGTCAACGCAGTGGCATAGTCTGACAATGCGACAACCTTGGCCTTTGGTGCAAACTTCTTAACCGTTACAGCAGAAGTTGATCCAGCAACCGCCAAGATACGAGCACCTGGCTTGTTCAAATCGTAGATATTTTTAATCCCACTATCTGACTTAACCAAGATTGATTGACCCGCGTTAAAGTAAGGCTTTGAAAAATCGACCACCTTGGCACGGTCTGGCGTAATTGACATCGTCGCAATGATGGCGTCAATATTACCGTTCAACAACATTGGAATACGGGTACCTGACGTAATTTGCGTCAACTCAGTCTTAGCCTTTGGGTTCACACGCTTAGTGATTTCCTTGGCCATGTCCACGTCGAAGCCTTCAAGCTTTCCCGTCTTAATGTTCATCAACCCCATCAACTTGGTGTCACCCTTAACACCCCAGACCATCTTATCGGTCTTCTTAATGCGGTTGTACGTTTCATTCTTTTTATCGCTAGCTTGAACTGTCGTTGTCACAACACTTCCGGCTAGTAGTGCGATGGCTGCGGTAGCAAGTACCGTACGCCATGTGCGCGTAAACTTGCGACTCATATTCCGCACCTCCCTAGTGGATGATTTGTGACAAGAATTGACGAGCGCGTGGTTCCTTAGGGTTCTCAAAGAACTCTTCAGTTGGAGAGTCTTCCAAGATTTCACCGTCAGCCATGAAAATAACACGGTCGGCCACTTGCTTAGCAAAGCCCATTTCGTGCGTCACAACCAACATCGTCATGCTTGAGTCAGCAGCGATTTCGCGCATAATCTTCAATACATCGTTAACCATTTCTGGGTCCAATGCAGACGTTGGCTCGTCAAACAACAAGGCCTTTGGCTTCATCGCCAATGAACGTGCAATCGCAATACGTTGTTGTTGCCCACCTGACAACGTTGAAGGCATCTTCTCAGCCTTATCAGCCAAGCCAACCTTCTCCAACAACTCCATTGCAATCTTCTTGTTTTCTGCTTCATCGCGCTTCAACACCAAACGTGGTGCCAACATAATGTTCTCTAGCACCGTCTTGTTAGCGTACAAATTGAAGTGTTGGAACACCATTCCAACGTTCTTACGCGTACGATTCATATCCGTCTTGGGATTGGCCAAATCTTGACCGTTAACAATCAATTGTCCTTCTTGAACTGGTTCCAAACCATTCACGGTACGAATCAAAGTTGACTTACCTGATCCTGAGGGACCAAGCAAAACAACAGTCTCACCAGCTTCAACTTTAAGGTTGATATCCTTCAAAGCATGGAAATCTCCATAGTACTTCTCGACGTCCTTAAATTCGATCATCGACATTTGGGTTGCCTCCTATTTGATAATTCTCTCAATTTAAATTATCTCTCTATAAATAAAAACCCGCCGCGAATACTCGGGACGGGTCGCTACTGTAATAATAGTCTGTAAGTAATGACAGTGTCAAATTCTTTGTCAGCTTTGTTGACAACAAGTTTGTTTCTTCACAATTCCTTTGCCTTATAGGCTAATTCAACGGCCAAATGGTAGTCATCATGGCGAATTTGTAGGTTAGCTCGACCGCGAGCTTTCCCTTCACCACCAAGAATAACAGCTGAAGCAACAAACAACTCATATGATTCCATTGCCAACGCTACTGGTTGCAAGCCGACCGTTTCAATGCGCGCCAATCGTTGCGCCAGCATCTCGTTCAAGCCACCGTAAATGGCCAAACCACCGCGTTCCTTTTCCAAACGGAAATATGGTAGTGGTGTACCAGGATGGTTCGCATAAATGACGTCATGATCAGCCGCTAAATAGGCCATTTGTTCATCTTCGGACAAGCCACCATAATCTTGCGTCATCAAACCGTTTGATTGCAGCTGTTCAGCGACCTTCGTCAACTCAGCTTGCATGTCTGGGTCCGTCACTGCACTGGCTGGCAAAACGTGTTGTCGCCCATACAAGCCATTTGCTGGTACAAACGGCGTTGCAGCACGTTGCGTCTTATCTGCATCCGCTGGCTTACCACCCAATAACTTTTCAACTTTGGGTGATAAATCCCACTTGAAAGTCTTCTTCGTAAAGTAGTAGACAACATTCAAAAAGGCAAAGTATGCAATCACGATGAACGCTAGCAGTAGACCCAAGCCACGCAAATAAGCGGCATTTTTCAAGTGCATAATCGCCAAGTACAAAACGTAGAAGTTACCGACTGACGCTAAGATTGTATACACTTGGCCTTTCCACTTTGTATTCACGTTAAAGAAGCCAAGATAATGATTCAATAAATCCAAGATTGTCAACATTAGTTTGTGCCTCCGTTATCTGCAGGCGTTTGCGACGTTGAGGCTGCGCTTGAAGAAACAGCACTCGAACTAACCGCTGATGATGATGACGCCGCATTGCTGCTCTCACTGCGCGATGAACTAACTGCGCTCGATGAGACTGCACTTGAAGATGATGCTTCACTCACAGCTGACGATTCATCAGTCGCTTCAGAGGTTGAAACTTTCGCACGGCTTTCCGACGTGTCGCTTGATGACTTTTCAGATGACACGTTGCTTTGTTGCTTCTCACTAGATACTGACGTCGATACAACAGAAGATACTTGTTTTGGCGCCCCGTTAGACGTATGCGTTGAGACATTAACAATTGCGTTTGCCGCGCTCAATGCCAAAATAATTGAAACCAAAGCGACCGGTGTAATAAACGGTGGTATGCGATATGCCATGAAGACCTCCTTGTATCCTTACAAACTAACCTTGAACAACTTCTTTTACAATTTCATCAATCGCCTGCTTGGTTGTCTGCCAATCATCATTAACAACAACCTTAGCAACATTTGTTAATTCAGTCGGCAATTGTGTGTCGCGCTGATATTCATCACTGGCTAAACGTGCCTTAACTGCCGCAACATCATCCCCACGCTTTTCCAAACGCGTCAATAATTCTGAAGACTCACTCACCGTCAAATAAATAACGACTGCTTCATCCGGTAGTTCACGTGCATAAGTAATCGCCCCAGCCGTATCAAGTACGATTGTAATAAATGGGTTCTTTTCCCAGGCACGCTCCAAGCCTTCGTGTGACGAACCGTAACGATAGTGCGAGTATTCAACACTTTCCAGATAGTGGTTTTCACCAAAACTGGCCTCGTTTTCAAAATAGTAATCTACTTGATCAACCTCACCATCACGCGGTGGTCGCGTTGTGTGTGTAATCACCTTAGGCATCTCGTAGAACTCATTCAAATAATTGGCAACGGTGGTTTTTCCTGTGCCAGTGTTACCAGTTAATACAAATACTTTGCGCTTCATAATCCAAAAATTTCTCTCTGTTTTCTTATTAAACTTCATTATAAAACCCTGAGCTTAAGTTGGCTTAAGCTCAGGGCAAAATTATACTTATTCTTTACCACCAATTGGCAAACGCATCACGCGCCCGATGATTACCATCAAAATAACCACAATCACAACTTTAATGATTGTTGGGATAACGAATGCAATCAAACCAGTTGCAACAGCTGTTTCTATTGCCATCTTAGCAACAAAAGCCAACCACAATGTCCCGAAACCAAGTTGTAGAAAGGCCGCAATCAAATTCCAAAGGAGCATCGCTGGCCAAGAACGACTCAAACTAGCCCCCATACCAATGACCAACGGGAATAGCAACATCCCAATTAAATAGCCACCGGTTGGCCCAATAACGATTCCAACCCCTGAGGTCCAGCCAGCGTAAACCGGCATACCGATCATCCCTAAAAGCAAATAAACCGCAACCGCTGAAAATGACACGCGTGTTGCCGCAATCGATGCAATTAACGGAATAATGATTGTTTGCACCGTCAAAGGCACAATCCCAGTCGGAATTGACAAGGGTGCCAAAATAGCAATAATTGCAGCAAATACCGCTGCCAAAACGAGTTGGCGTGTTCTCATGAAATCACCCATCCTGTCATTGTTAGTTTTGTGATTTCACCTGAGTAAAATGTTTGGCGTTGACCATTAACGTCCACGACTAAGCCACCATCAGCGCTCACATCCTTTGCAATCCCGGTAATCGCCTGATTCCCCACAGCCATTTCAACCGGCTGGCCAATTACCAGTGAACGTTGGCAATAAGCCGTCATGACTTGCGACGCATCTAGTGAAAAATAGCGAACAAAATAATTTAATAATGTCGCCGCAAGTCGATCTCGGTTCACCGTTTGATTCGTTACCGCACCGGCCTTTTGCGCAATGTCAGCCGGATAGTCAGCCGGGTTGATATTCAAGCCGATACCAATGACCAAAAAGCCATCTTCCCCGGTTGTATTTGGCACAGCTTCCACCAGAATACCGGCCACTTTTCGTTGATTATAATACAGGTCATTCACCCACTTAATACCAACCTCGACCCCAATTTCTTCTGAAAGAGCCTCTGCCGCAGCCACCGCAATACCAGTTGTCACTTTACCAGGTGCCAATGTCTTCATATCAGTCCATGGCCAAATCAACGTTAGGTAAAGTCCGGTTGCTTGCGGTGAATAATACTGGCGACCATGACGACCATAACCAGCCGTCTGTTCATCTGCCACAAGCGCCATCGGACCGATTACGTCTCCCGCTGTAATCAATCGCTTCGCTGCCGTGTTAGTTGAATCGATTGTCGTGAAAGTCTCCACCGACAAGGTCACCGGTGTCTGTAAGTATGCAAGTATAGTGGTCTTATCCACGTGTTCGTCCCCCAATTCTCCCCAGGCTGTATCACCTCTTAATCATACCTTGGTAACTACTAAAAAACCAGACGTCCCAAGCGGTTCGTCTGGTTGAATTTACTGTAATGAAATTGCCCGTTCGTGGCGTCGGACTTCCGCTACGATTGGTGAAACAAGTTTTCGAAAGCGTTTTGGCAAATCAATCATATGATTTTCCGCTTCTTCCAATCCTTGAATATGTTGTTGGTTAATATCGTGATCAAACTTCTTGATGAACCAAACCATCATCCTATGCCACCATTTTAACTTTTCAGGGTTAACAGCACCCTGCAGTTGGTAAAAATGCACGCGCTGTTGCGCTGGATAGTCAAAATTCTGTGTGCAAATACTGCTAAAGTAGTCGCGATCAATCGGATGAAGCCCAACTGAGAAGAAAATAATCTCACAGGCATTAAGATTCGCCAACTCGCTATTAATCAAGTTAGCAATCTTAATACGGCCATTAAAAATCGGTCCTCCAAAAATTATCGTGTCGTACGTCGATAAATCTAATGCGCCGATTTCGTCCAATCTATACTTGCTAATGTGCAACTCATCGGCAATCCAGTTGGCATAAGTTGCGGTGTGTCCATATTTTGTATCGTAAATTATAACCGCACTCATAACCAACCCTCCCGCGACTAATTTACATTAGGATACCGGATGGAACTATGATTCTATGCGTAACGTTTGACTAGTCTGCGAATTAATTATTGAACAATCCCTTGAAGAAGTTAACCAATGGATTCCAAATGTTCGTCACGAACCAGTTAGCTGCTTCCTTCACGTCTTCAGAGTTAGCGAAATCCTTGGCCTTAGCCATGATATCACCAGCTGAATTTTCAAGCTTATTAGACAAGTCCTTGGCGTTATCAACAAAGGCCTTTGAATCTGAAATTGGGGCGTTTGCCACGCCAACCAACGCTTGACCCATTTGTTGTACCGCTGCTTCAGAAGTCTTACCAGCGATACCTTGCTTATCCAAGTTGACGTTCAATTGGTTAATCGCAACATTAACTGTGATGTTCGTACCATCTTGCTTCTTCTCAGCCAATTCACCCGCTGTCGTTGTTACGGCTGACGTTAGCTTACCTGGGTAGCTACTGTCGTTGGCGTTTTCGTTAACTGCCGTTTGCGTAGCACTCAACATATCATTGGCGGCCGTCGTGTTGCTCTCATCCAAGTTAATACCATCAGTAGCCAACGCCTTGTACACACCAGCCAACGCAGCTTCACCAGAAACCTTTGAGTTAGCCGTTACCGTGATGATGACGTCATTCACACCAGCCATCGTTGCGGCCATCGCATATTGTTGTGACGTCACTTGGGTAATGTTGTTTTGTCCGTTATAGTCCTTAATGTTAACCAACGTTCCCGTACCTGGTTCTGCTGGGGCAATTGACACTGAACTAATCATAGCGCTATCCGCAACGCCTGAAATATTCAAGTACGTTGCCGCGTCAGCACCAGTTGTCGTTAGCTTTGTGTAGTTGTCGGTTACGCCAAGCGTTGATGCCAACGTAGATTGATCAGATGCACCTGCACCATATACAACGTATGACTTTGACAATGCACGGTTTTGCACATTTGTCGTACCGGCCGCTGAAACCACGGCTGTTGGTGTGACAAACACAGTCGTTGTGACTGCCGTTGCACCAATCAATGATGTTGCCAACAAAATTGTCGTGATAACCTTACTCGTTTTCATGGTTAAATCTCCTCGAATATTATGTTACATAATTGTAACACAACAAACCTAAAACAAAACTTATTGGTGGCAATAATCCCGTTTCGAATTGTGAACTTTTTTTGAACTTTTTATAGACAGACTGTGCGCTACGTACATTTTGTACTAGGAAAGCGTTAGTATTATAGAGTAAAGAAGAGAACAGATTATGAGATACGAGATAAGGGAGAATTGGTTATGAAACGTGGAAAGTCCGCCGTGCTACTAGTGGCGAGCGTTGGCACGATTTTTACCACTAGCACCGTTTTTGGTGATACAACAAATAGCACTATTTCGAGCGAACAAGCGTTGATATCCACTAAATCAAGCGATATCGCTGCAACAGCGGATACTGACACGACACCGGTTGAACAAGTTACAATCGACACCCCATCATCTGAACAAGCACCAATTGAACAGCCATCAGAAACAAATCAACCGACAGCGAACACTGATGAATTCATTACTGACATCGATATGTCAAATGTTAGTGATCGCACTTCATCGTCGGCACCTGATTCAACCGGTGTTGTTGAAAATGTTGGGGATGCCACAACACCAGCGGAAGACGCAACTAACAAAGTTGAAACTTCCGCTAGTGACACAAGCGTTTCGGCAGTTGCTAACTCAGTACGCGTCGTAGCCACAACTGCAACTGCGGAACATACGCCAGCACCTATTGATACTGCGCCAAAAGCAACCACGACAGCATCAACGGCCACAAGTGATTCAGTTATCAAAACAAGCATTCAAGTGGTGCCCGCTAGTAGCTCAACCCCTGCACCTAACGAATCAGTCGCTACGCCATCAACCAACACTGGCAATACCGTCACAACGCAACCAACAGGCGCCGCTAGTGTTGTGAATAAAGTCGCAGTTAAAGCTGGTAATTTAGCTGATACATTATTGCCCGAAGCCGCTTATACTGTCGCATGGACACCGGCCGCTTTTGTATTGGTAATTGCTAGTTTTATCGCCTGGGCCGTTGCTTATTACACAATTTTGCGTCGTCAGAAGATGCGCGAATATCAAATCCTAATGCACGACTAAAAAAGCACTCGCAACATGCGAGTGCTTTTGTTTTACATCTATTAGTCTTCGACGTTAGCCAATTCGTACATTGATTGTCCAAAGATTGCCATTGCACGCGTCAAATCTGAAACTGGGTAGAATTCGTCTGCTTGGTGCATCGTATCAGGCACACCTTCGAACATGGCACCAAAGGCAACACCACGCTTCAACAAACGACCAAACGTACCACCACCGATAACTTGCTCACCTGCTGGCAAACCAGTTTGATCACGGTAAACTTGCAACAACGTCTTAACTAGTGGATCATCACCAGGAACGTAGTGAGGCACTTGGGCGTGACCTTCTTGCTTAGCCGTTGCGTCAAAGCCTGCTGGCAATGAAGCAGCCACGTGGCCTTCGATTTCCTCAGCCGTCGTGTTTTGTGGGTAACGGAAGTTCGTGTTTACGAAACCATCTTCCCCATCAGTAAAGCGTTGGATACCAACGTTCATTGACAAGTCGTGCATCAAATCATCGTGCGTCTTTGCACCAATCTTCTCAGCAACCGTGTCATCGTGCAATTGCGTTCCCAAGAACGTCAAGAATCCCTTAGCGTTGCCACCAAAGTCTTGGTCTTGCAAGAAGTTAGCCAAGTAAGTACCAGCGTTTTCACCAGTTTCAGGCATCGCACCGTGCACTTGCTTTCCATAGAAAGTAAACGTTACTTGGTTACCATCAACCTTAGCTTCACCCTTAACACGCTTTTCAGCGGCCAAGTAAGCATCCATAGCTGAAACCAAAGCAGCAGTATCTGCAGCTTCAACAACAGCAACAGCGGTTCCAGGAACCATGTTTGGACGTGAACCAGCTGAGAATGAAACCAACTTCAATGAACCACCTTGCGTACCAGCAAAGCGCGTTACGATTGAAACGTTACCCTTTTCACCGTTGATGATTGGGAATTCAGCGTCAGGTGAGAATCCCATCGTTGGCATACCGTAGTCCTCAAAGAACTCGTCCATACCAGTCCAGTCAGACTCTTCATCGATACCCATAACCAAAACCAACTTGCGCTTCAAGTCCAAGTTCAAGTCCTTGATCATCTTCATTGCGTAGTAAGCAGTGAATGAAGGTCCCTTATCATCTGATGCACCACGGGCATACAAACGACCATCTTCAATTACTGGAGACCATGGATCCTTCGTCCAACCATCACCGGCTGGCATCACGTCCAAGTGACCGATGATTGCAACAGTCTCTTCAGCGTCTTCAGGACCCAATTCTGCGTAGGCAACCAAGTTCTTGTAGTTACCCGTGCGGAATCCGTCACGCTTAGCAAATTCTTCGAACTTCAACAAAGCTTCCTTAGGACCAGGTCCCAAAGGTGCATCTTCCGTTGCAGCCTCGTCATCACGAACTGACTTAATTGCCAACATCTCCTTCAAGTCTGTCAACAATTCGTCTTCATACTTCAATGCTTCTGCACGCCATTGCGTTGTCATATCTCATTGACCTCCACTGTCATATTGGTTGTAATTATACGCCATTTTATAAAGAAATGCAGACTTTAATCAACATTACGCATGACAGCTAACATTCTGTCAGTCATATTTTCTTCACGTTTGTTGCAAAATGTGAACGCTTACAGAACGCTTTGTAAATTTCGGCTTTTTTGTATTTTATAGTGATATTATGAACAAGCATTAAGCAATTACATTTTATATACACAGGAGTTAGCTTCATGGATGCAAAAGTTCAAAAGGACGAATTTGCTAAGCTTACACTGATGGATCGAATCTCATATGGTTTGGGTGACTTCGCTCAAAACTTGGTTTTCGGTACTGTTGGTGGATTCTTGCTATTCTTCCTTACTACGGTTAACGGTATTTCAGCTGCGGCTGGTGCCACGATTTTCTTGGTTGTTCGTTGGATCAACGTTGTTTGGGATCCTTGGGTAGGTGCTACGGTCGACAAGTCACATCCTAAGGGTGGAAAGTACTTGCCTTACCTACGTAACTTCGGTATTCCGCTAGTTATCTTGGCTGCCTGCTTGTTCTTGCCAGTTGGACAATGGTTCCCTGCATTTAAGGTGCCATATGCCTTCTTGTCATATATGGCAACGGCCATGGTTTACTCATTCGTTAACATCCCATATGGTGCCTTGAACGCATCATTGACGCGTGATAACGATGAAATCGCAAAGTTGACGACGGTTCGTATGACGTTGGCTAACATCGCGAACTTGTTGGTTTACACTTGCTTCCCTATCTTCGTTCAATTGGCTACGTCAGTTGGTCGCGAGTCAAAGGATATCGGAATGTTTGGAATCCACATGAACTTGGGTGACTACTCATCAGCTCAATCAGCTGGTGCTTGGTTCAAGGTTTATGCCGTATACATGGTTATCGGATTCTTGGCTTTGATGGTTACTTACTCAAAGACGAAGGAACGCGTTTTGCCTGCTGAAGATGAGCCTGAAGTAAAGTACTCAGACTTGTTTGCTGAGTTGAAGCGTAACAAGCCTTTGCGAATCTTGGGATTGTTCTTCTTGGTTGGCTTTACGTTCATGTTCTTCGGAAACACTGTATGGCCATTCTTCTTGCAATACAACATTGGTCACTCAGAGTGGAACGGTTCAATTTCATTGATCGGTTCAATTCCTGGAATCTT
This sequence comes from Weissella confusa, assembly GCA_001436895.1. GTDB lineage: Bacteria > Bacillota > Bacilli > Lactobacillales > Lactobacillaceae > Weissella > Weissella confusa. The sequence goes on along the minus strand of JQAY01000001.1, from coordinate 186,806 downwards.
CTTGGTCTTCTTGTGGCCTAAGATTCGTGCCAAGGTTGGTAAGAAGCAATTCTTCGCTTTGTTCTTGGCTATCTTCATGGTTGGTTCTGTTCTTTTGTGGGCATGGACTAAGAACCCTGAAAACATCGCTATGGGTTACGCTGGTCGTTTCTTCCAACAATGGGGATTGACTTCAGCTACTGGATTCATGTGGTCATTGGTTCCTGAAGTTGTTACTTATGGTGAGTACACTTCTGGTAAGCGTGTTGCTGGTATCATCAACGCCATCATGGGATTGTTCTTCAAGATTGGTTTGGCCTTGGGTGGTATCATCCCTGGTTACATCAACGCTGCTACTGGATTTGACGGTACTAAGAAGATCCAATCAGCTACGGCTTTGATGGGATTGCAATGGTCAATGATCTGGTTGCCAATTATCATGGCTGTTCTTGCCATCTTGGTAATCATGAAGTACCCATTGACTGACGAAGAAGTTAACAAGATGAACCACGAAGTTGAGGCTCGTCACAAGAAGTAATTTCTTGGTTAACAATTAAGTTAGTTAATAAAAACGACGTGAATGTCAAAATTCACGTCGTTTTTTTGTGTCGTTATTATAGGTTTGATTGAATGCGGGCCATGTAGTTTGGCAAGAAATCAGCAATGAACGATGGCTTGACCACATAACTATGCCCTGCCATCTCTTCAGCGATTGCTGAGTGTGCATAAACGGCTGCTTGTACAGCCTTAGTTGGGTTGGCTTTGAATTGGGCCGTGAAACCAGCAATTGTACCTGCTAGCACATCACCCATCCCACCAGTCGCTTGGTAGGCACCACCGATTTGCAGTTGCTTTTGATCATCCTTGGTGTAGATAATCGTGTGGTGTTGCTTAAGAACAAGCACATCAATGTTCAAAATTTGGCGTTGTACCTCGTTCAATTGGTGCTCTGCTTGATAGTTCAGTTGCACCCCACTCAAGCGTGCCCACTCCATTTGATGCGGCGTCACAATCGTGAATGTGTCACGCGGGAACATCATGTTTTGTTCTGCCATAATCGTCAATGCCGAACCATCAACAATCAAAATTTGATTTTCTGTGACGGCTTGCAAAACTTGTTGCACCAATTGCACCGCAAAACCATCCGTCCCCATACCAGGTCCCATTAGGATGACATCGCTGTTTGCGATTGCCGTCATCAAGTCAGCGTTGTTACGCCAATCCACAAACATCGCTTCTGGTGTACGTGTGTGTAGTGGTGCCAAATTAATCAAATCCGTCGCAACTGTCGTTAACCCTGCACCGGCACCAACAACTGCACTAGCGGCCATCAAAATTGCACCACCGTATTGGATGTTACCCCCGATTAGCAAAACGCGGCCAAACGTTCCTTTATGGCTGTCGTCTGGTCGGCGCACAATGACCTCATGCAATATTTCTGATTTCAATTCACTAATCATGCCGTTTCTCCAATTTTGTAAGTGTTACTTAATTATAACGCGTCAAAACGCAAATTTGAAATTGTCCCGTTTTCATCACGAGTTGTCGGTTGCTTTCTGGCCACTATTCAGCAAAAATTGACAGTATACAGGGAGGAACGCAAATATGTTAAATATTGCTTACGTCGGATTTGGTAAAAGCACGAACCGCTACCACATCCCTTACTTAATGGAACGCCAAGACCGTTTCAAGATTAGTCGCGTCGTCACGCCCACGCTGGGCAAGCGACCTGACGAACAAGCTGCGTTGGAAACAACTGGTACACAATTTTCAACCGATATCGCCGACATTCTAAACGACGACTCACTCGATTTAGTCGTCGTGGTCACCCCTGCTCCTAGTCATTATGAAGTTGCCAAGCAATTGCTACTAGCAGGTAAAAATGTGCTCGTGGATAAACCGATGGTTGAAACATTAGCTCAAGCCGAAGAACTCGTCACTCTTGCACGTGAACGTCACCTGTTCTTTATGCCATTCCAGAATCGTCGTTTCGACAGCGACTTTCTCACGATTCAACACGTGCTTGCTGCTGGTTACGTTGGTCGGCCAGTTGAACTAGAGCTACACATGGATCGTTATCGGCCTAATGATGGCGTGAAATTGGGGACGCCTATCGACGGTGCATGGTACGGTCACGGTGTGCACTTGGCTGACCAAATTGTCGCACTGTTTGGTTCACCGGATCGTGCCACTTACGATTTACGTGCAACCCGCGAACCGGGCGCCACTATTGATGATCAATTCGAAGTGAACTTGTTTTACGGCGATACCTTTAAAGCAACCGTACAAGCAACCGAATTAGCTGCGGTCGCCTACCCTAAGTGGATTTTGCACGGTACCAAGGGTACTTATATTAAGCACAATATTGATCAACAAGAATATGATTTGAAGACTGGAATTATGCCAGGGTTGCCTGGGTTTGGGGATGATGCACCACAAGATTACGGTGTCGTCACTTACTACAACCAAAATGGTGATCGCATTGAAAAGGTCATCCCTACTATTCACGGTGATTACGGTCGTGTGTACGATTCAGTGTATGACACCCTTGTCAACGACGCACCAAAGTTGGTATCAGATGAACAAATGCTGACAGTTATCGAACTTTTGGCGGCCGGTTATTCTGACGCAAAGCCCCATGTGACAACGTTTGATCGCTATTAAAAATTTATCACATCTTTTTCAAGGGTTTATCCTTGTAAGCGTTTACATGCAGTGTTAATATAATGGTGTACCAAAGGAAAGGAAGGTAAAGGATTTGAAAGAAGTTCTTAATTCGACCTCTATCACGACTCTACCTACCAAATTCCATGCGGGCGTGTCACAGTAATGACGCAAGATAATTAACGTATTGTTTTATAAAGAGATAAACACCTAAGTCATGTATTGACATCTCTTGCGATCATTAGCATCGGTTACTTCGACAAAGTACGATAACCTTTTTAAGGCGTAAGCATGTACGGCGATTCGAAGGCTGCTCCTGGCACGGTCTGCTTTTCAAACAGATAGACATGGATGCGGTAGAGATAGAGACGGTGAGTTTGGTTGCGACCATACCCTAGCGACAGACGTTTAAAACTGCAGATTAAACTTCTAGGGTGGTCCATCTACAATTGAATACAGGGTGGCGGAGTAGCGTCTTCCTTGTTACGTGTCGCAAAGCGTAACGAAAGTTTACCGCGGGTCAACGTACCGGCGGTTTTTGTTTTGCTCTTTAAAAGTTTTTTTGTGGTTAGTGTCGTCGCTATCGCGCCGACACTAACCACTGCCCTACTAAAAAACGACTAACCCGCAAGCGAGTTAGTCGTTTTTTCTTATAGTGTCATGCGGTACTCTTGCAAAAGTCCTTCGCGTACACCTGATGCTGAGAAGATAACCTTGTCAGCGCCAGTACGTGAAATCAACTCTACCAATGGCAACAAACCACTGATAATGATATCCGCACGGTTAGCTTCTGTACCCAAAACTTCAGCACGCTCTGCATGTGTCATGTTGGCCATTTCATCAAACGTCTTCAAAACTGATTCCGTTGTCATTTCATAGCCGTGGAAGTTTGAATCCGCTGGCAAGCCGTGACGCAAACGGTCAAGACGAGCCAATGAGCGGTTGGCACCACCCAACAAAATGATTGGCAACGTCGTCGTGTCTTCCAACCATGGCAAGTGATCGTATTGATCAGAAACGTATTGTGAGGCACGCTCAATTAGGCTCGGCTCAATCTTGCCTTCGCCATTCAAACGGAACTTTTCTGACAAGTTAACCGCCCCAAATGGCAAACTGATAAAGTTTGCGGCCATACGTTCTTCAATACCAACCAGCTCAACACTGGCACCGCCAGTATCAAGTAACCAGGCATCTGAAATATCCAAGGCTGAAACAGCCCCAAGATAGTCGTAATAAGCTTCTTGGTCACCCGTTAGCACACGGATTTCAACGCCGACTGCTCGGTACACACGGTCCAAAAAGTCCGCTTGATTCGTTGCTTCGCGCACAGCTGCGGTCGCAATACCGACAACTGAAACGCCCTCATATGCCATATAGTCATCACGGAACTCAATCAAAGCTTCAACAACGCGTGTCATTGCCGCTTCAGTTAGTTCACCTGCATTTTGATCCATCCCCTCAGCTAAACGCGTATCTAACTTACGACGCTTAAGCTCAACGAATGTGCCATCTGCTTGTAGTTCTTCAACAACCATTCGGGTTGAGTTTGACCCCAAGTCAATGACTGCCAAATAGCTCATAATTTATACCCCTCTAAGGATTAACCCCAGTATTGGATGCCCATTGCGTTACGGACTTCGTTCATCGTTTCTTGCGCCTTAGCACGTGCCTTGTCAGAACCATCGCGTAGCATTTGCAAAACGGCGTCCTTGTCTTCAGCATACTTAGCACGACGCTCACGCATAGGTGCCAATTCGGCATTCAACACTTCGAACAAGTACTTCTTGATCTTCATGTCACCCAAGCCACCAGCTTGGTATTGTGCCTTCAATTCAGCAACCTTTTCCGTATCCTTGTCAAAGATGTCCAAGTACGTGAAGACCATGTTGCCTTCAACGTGACCAGGGTCTTCAACACGGATGTGCTCTGGGTCAGTGTACATTGACTTAACCTTCGTCCACAACGTGTCTTCATCGTCGCTTAGGTAGATGGCGTTGTTCAATGACTTTGACATCTTGGCATTACCGTCCAAACCAGGAATACGACCTTGGCCCTTTGGTGGGAACACACCTTGTGGTTCTACCAAAATACCTTCACCGTAGTAGTTGTTGAAAGTACGTACCAATTCACGCGTTTGCTCCAACATTGGCTCTTGGTCATCACCAACTGGCACAACTTGTCCCTTGAACAAAGCAATGTCAGCAGCTTGTGAAACTGGGTAGATGAAGAAACCAGCTGGAATACTCTCACCGAATCCCTTTTGTTGAATCTCAGTCTTCACTGTTGGGTTGCGTTGCAAACGAGCAATTGAAACCAAGTTCAAGAAGTACTCGGTCAATTCTGACAACTCAGGCACAGCTGATTGCACGAAAATCGTTGACTTGCTTGGGTCGATACCTACAGCTAGGTAGTCCAAAGCAACTTCCAACAATGAGTTGTGAATCTTCTCTGGGTCGCGAGCGTTATCAGTGAACGCTTGCTTGTCCGCAATCATAATAAATGGTTCGTAGTCGCCTGAATTTTGCATTGCGACACGGTTTTTCAAAGAACCAACGTAGTGACCAATGTGCAACTTTCCAGTTGGACGATCACCAGTTAGCAAAACTTGCTTTTCTGCCATGTTTTCCATCTCTTTCTATCAACGGTTCCCCGTCAAAACTAATTCGTCATTGTTCATTGTAAGAGTTTTTACACCCGATAACAAGCGCACAAACTACCTGTTTTTTAATCGCCTAAAACACTAATATCCAACGTCTCTTGCACGTCGCGAATCAAACCTGAAACTGGCCCCACGCTAATCAACGTCAACGCGTGCATGGCGCGTGATGCCAAGGTATATAACAATCCGGTCGCTTCACTATCTGGATAATTAGTTTGTGAAACGTCGTATCCAATGACTGCATCGAATTCCAATCCCTTGGCCAAATAGATTGGCATCACCACGAAATTAGATGTTCGTGTGCGATCACTAGCTTGAAGTAATTGGAACTTCTCAGGATACTTACGTAGCATGCGGGCCACAGCTTCGGCTTGATCTTGTGTTTTAGTCAAAATCGCGACCGTTCGATGGTCTGCTTTGAGTTCATCGACAGCCTGCCAAATAACTTGTTCCTCTTCGTCCGCCGTCGTGACAATTAGCTTAGGCTTCCCACCTGGTCGAGTGAACGCCATGATGTTATCACCATCTGGCAACAATGCTTTGGCAAAGTCCATAATTTCTTGCGTTGAACGATAAGCCTTGTTCAAGGTAATCAAATTAGGGTGTGTCGCCTTAAAGGCCTGGCTGTACTTAGCCAACAAAGCTGCCGGTGTCTCAACATCTCGGAACAAAGCCTGTTCAGCATCTCCCAACACCGTAAACTTAGCAGCTGGGAAAGCATGCTTCAAGTACAACAATTGGGCCATACTGTAGTCTTGCATTTCATCAACGAAGACGTAGAACATCGACTTGTTCGTACCACCACCCGTAATCAAATCACGCAAGAACAGCATTGGTGCCGCATCTTCCAAATCAATGCGGTGGTACTCCAACTCACGGAGGAAGCGGTCACACTTTGCTAGCCACCACTCAGTATCCAACTCAGAATGCTCAGCCATGTAAGCCAGAAAGTCGCCGTATTGATTATAAATATCAAAGAAGTGCATGTTGTACAACGCATCATCGACAACCTGGAATTCACGTTGCAATAAACGCTTAGCCGCAATGTTGATGGCATCCCCCATCTCTTCTTCTTCAGCAACTTGCTCAGCCAGTTCGTCACCTAACAAATCACGATATTGTTGGTCGTCCAAGTTGTTCAGCTCTTCCAACACCCAGTCTTCGTTGACCAATTGATCAATACGACGTTCCAAACGCTCCATGAAACGCTTTTGTGTCATTTGAATACGTTCACGAACCGAGTAATTCTCTGAGAACTCAGCAAACACACGTGTCATCGCTTCTTTACCAAAGAACACTTCATCTTCAAAGTAGATGTTGTCAAAGCGCAACGTATCTGGTGTGAGTTGTTCAACAAAGGCTGTTAAATCATCAACAACGCGCGCACTTTCCAATTTCTCACGAACCTTAAGACTAGCCGTCGTCGCTTCACTGTGACCAATTTCATAACGTTCAAACAGCGTTTGAACCTGCAGCCCTTGTAGACGCGCACTAAAGAATTCCGCCAGTGTGACTTGGCGCATGTTTCGTTCACCCAAAGATGGCAAAACATCCGCAATATAACTTGAGAATAAACGGTTAGGTGAGAACAGTACAATTTGGTCAGAATTCAACTCTTCACGCGCGTGGAACAGCAAAAACGCGATACGTTGCAAAATTGCAGATGTCTTTCCAGATCCAGCCACACCTTGCACAACCAGCAAATCACTGGTCGTGTCACGAATAATTTGATTTTGTTCTTGTTGAATCGTCGCCACAATATTGCGCATGGTCAAATCATTTTCTTGTCCCAAAGCATATTGCAACATTTCATCGCCAACGGTTTCATTGGTATCAAACATGTTAACGATTTGCGCATCTTCAATCGTAAATTGACGCTTCTTGAGCAATTCGGCTTCTTGTTCACCCATTGGCGTGGGATACGTCACGGCACCGAGCGTTCCGTTGTAGTAGATTCCGCTAATCGGTGCACGCCAATCATAAACGAGAAAATCGCCGATTTTATCCTGCACCGATGCCAAACCAATGTATAGGGTATCTTCATCGCCATCTTCATCAATATCAACACGTCCAAAATACGGACTAGGTCGGAGCATGGTTAATGTATCGACCGTCTTTCGCATAATATTTTCAGTTTCAGTTACACGAGCCACGATGTTACGTTGCTGTTGAATTTCGGCGTTCGTTTCCATCGCGTCATCGACTTCGAAGGTATTAATTGATGTATTGGCAATATAATTTCCTTCAACGGCACGTGTTTCTGAGTGAGCTTGCGCATAGGCTTCCTTAGCACGTTCGAGTTGCCCGTCGATTTCGACAACCACTTTATCGAGCCGCTTTTGTTCAGCGGGTTGGTCTGCATGCATTTATTCGGCCCTCACTTTCGTATATTCAATTCAACTATTATAACGCTTTTTCACCAGAAAACCGGTGTAAATGGAAAAAGCACCGGGTCTCTCCACCCGATGCTTTACAACCATTTCTCTTTCACCCTCTTAGCCACTCTACCTGCCAAGAGAGAGCCCAGTGTTAACACACTGTGGCGTTAAAAAGCTTCTCTACTAACTTTTTAACATAATTTATTGTAAGTATAAAAAGTGAACGAATTCCCGTATAAATGTGAAGAAATTGTGAACATCACTTTTTAGTAAGTAAAAAACGAGCAATCAGCGCAAGACTGATCACTCGTTAATTTGACATCTATTAAGCAAAGAAGCCCATATCTGATGCGATTGATGGGTATGAGTACAAGTTGTGCTTAATTGCCCACTTGTCTTGCTTTTGGTTGATGGCTACCGTGAAGTAGTTCAACAACTCATCAGCTTCAGCACTCAAAACCGTCGCACCGATGATAACACCCTTTTCGTTCAAGACAACCTTAGCCTTAGCAATTGGCTCCTTGTGGCGCCAGTATGCTAGCCATGGTGTCATGTCGATTGAGTTAACCTTCATGCCCTTTGACTCAGCTTCGACAGCTGACATACCAACTTGCCCCAACTTTGGTGAACCATACACCATCGTTGGAATAGCAGGGTATGAAATTTCTTCAGGCTCAGTACCAGTCAACAAACCAGCTACATAACGGGCCTCATAGGCACCAGTTGGCGTCAACTTTGGCACTGGTGATTCTGCAACGTCACCAACCGCAAAAATGTTTGGGTTAGTGGTGCGCAAATCAGCCATCACCTTAATACCGTTTCCGGCAACTTCAACGCCAGCAGCTTCAAGATTCAAATCTTCAGTGTTACCTGCGCGACCGGCAGCGATAAATGGCATGTCACTTGTGACACGACGTCCATCAGCGGCAACAATGTCAAAGCGACCGTCAGCCGTTTCTTCAACAGCAGCTGTATCAAAGTTCCAGTGGAACGTGATACCCTTGCTCTCCATTTGCGCAATCAAATCTTGCGTCAAATCTTGATCAAACTCACGCAAAATCACATCGTGCTTAGCCACAACGTGAACCTTTGCGCCGGCTGCTGCTGCGATACCAGCAAATTCAATTGCGATGAATCCAGCACCGATGAAGGCAACTTCTTCTGGCATCTTAGGCAAGTTCAAGAAGTCTTCATTGTCGTGCAAGAATTCGTCACCAGGCACTTCCAAACGAGCTGGACGGGCACCAGTGGCAATAATCCACTTGTCAGCCGTAAACGTTTCCGTACCAGTTGAAACCGTGTGCTCATCCACGAAGTAGGCGTGACCATACTTGTGGGTAATGCCGGCATCATCAAGTCCCGCAATCTTACGTGCAGGAACTGGATCCGTGTAGGCCATCTTGTGTTCCATCAATGCAGGCCAATCAATCTCATTGTGACCAATCAAACCTGTGTGTTGCATCCACTCAGCTTGTTCCTTAGCTTCTACCGCAGCCAAAAGAACCTTCTTAGGATCGCAACCATAATTAGGGCAGGTACCGCCCCAGAGATACTCTTCAACAATAACAACTGATTGCCCAGCTGCTTGCAATGGAAAGGCTGCTGACAAGCCAGCAGGTCCTGAACCAATAACACCAACATTAAAGTGTTCCACGAGTATGCCCTCCTTCTTTTTATAATGTCATTATTTTAACAGTTTACACACACCCTTATGCAAAATAAGGGTGTTTAAACCAGACCAAGACTAATTACCAACGCTTGATCAAGCTTGGCAATTAGATGCCCGGGAACTAAACCGATTTTATCTTGCAATCGGCGCTTGTCGATTGTACGAATTTGCTCCAACAAAATAACTGAATCGCGTGCAATTCCTGTATTTTCTAACTCAGATGGCAAACCCACGTGGGTTGGCATCTTCGGCTTCGAAATTTGCGCCGTGATTGGCGCAACGATTACAGTCGGTGCGTGTTGATTACCAACGTCATTTTGAATAATGACAACTGGACGTTGCCCGCCTTGTTCCGAACCAACAACCGGTGATAAATCGGCAAAGAAGATGTCCCCTCTTTTAATATCATGTCGATTTGCCATACTACTCTCTCTACTTCACTAACTTTCGTGGCAAACGTGGTGACAATCCCGTTGCAATTTCATATGGAATTGTCCCCATCTTGTTTGCCAAATCAACCAAGGTAATTGACTTGTCGTCAACTGACCCAATCAATGTTACCACAGTTCCCACCGGTAATTCTTCTGGTAGCTTGACCATCAATTGATCCATTGCAATGCGACCAATCAATTCAATTTCACGACCATCCGGCAACAAGGCTGTCATGCCTTGCAACGCACGTGGGTAACCGTCGGCATACCCAACTGGTAGCGTACCAATCCATTCTGGTTCAGAAGTTGTATACGTTGCGCCGTAAGAAATTGATTCCCCTGCTTCAACTTGCTTCACGTGAACCAACTCAGCCTTTAGAGACAACACCGGTTGGATTTCACGCATGGCCAATTCACCTTGTGACGGATCAAAGCCATACATCCCTGCACCAACGCGGACCAAGTCCGTGCTTGGTTGCTCATGCCACAATGATGTCCCTGAGTTCGCTAAGTGACGCCAAATATCATCTGGCAAATCAAGACCATCCGTCAATTCGTGCCAGCGTTGCAATTGTTGCTCAAAGTAAGCCGTGTTGCCACCGTCAGCGGTCGCAAAGTGCATCCCAATTGCTTTGAATTCGACGTTCTCTGTATCATTTAGCTTTGCGACAACGCGCTCAAGTTCAGCACGGTCACGAATACCAATGCGACCCATACCTGTATCAACACCAACTGAAGCAATGAGTGTTTTATCCGCTGGCAAAAGGGCCAACGCTTCATCCAACCAGGCTTCGCTTGCAACCACGGGCATCAATTCAAAGGTCGCCAAATCATTAACATATTCAGCCGGCGTTACACCAAGAATAAAAATAGGCTTCTTAATGCCAAAGTGACGCAACCAAATACCTTCATCGATCGTTGCCACGGCAAATCCATCAACGCCAGCCTTTTCAGCCGCCTTAACGATTTGTGGCAAACCGTGACCATACGCATTCGCCTTTACAACGGCAAAGAAACGTTGGGCGCCGGTCAGTTCACGAATATAAGCTACGTTGTGGGCCAACGCTGACTCTGAAATTTCAAGCCACGCTGGACGACGCTCACTGACCGGTTGGTGTAAAGAAGCCAACGACTCCAAAATAACTGAACTATGTACGGTATCACCTGTATGAGAAATCGAAATATGTGCCACCGCCTCGTCTTGCTTGGGGTGCTTAACCATGACTGGTTGTCCAGATTCGTTAGGAACAATTTCCAAATCATGCCAATGTACATCGCCACCGATCCCTGTTCCAATTGCCTTACTGTACGCTTCCTTAATTGAAAAGCGCCCAGCCAAGAACTCCATTTGGTGCTTGCCCTTACGCTTATCAAAAACCTCGCGCTCTGCTGGCGTCAAAATGACGTCAATAAACTTTGGTCGGCGTTCTGCCAATCGTGTCACATCACTAATCATTTGGGCATCAATGCCTTGTCCGATTATCATGCTAACTTCCTCCTAGATTATTGTTTCATTATACGCTGTTTATCGTCATTTTACTGTAACATCATTTAATCAAACTAAAAATAAGCAAACGACAATATGCCAGTTTTTGGAGCAACAAAAAACCTCCGTTCAACACAGAATTGAACAGAGGTTTCATTTTTTAATTAGTCGTTGTTCTTGATGACAAAGTCACGTGATTGACGACGTGGTGCACCTGAGCGACCGCGTTGTGAACGGTCACCTGATCCAGTGCGTGAACCGCGGTCGAATGAACGACGTTCACGTTGTCCGCGCTCGCCATCACGTCCGTCACGACCACCTTCACGACGGCCACGGTATCCACCGCCACGACGCTCGCCACCTTCGCGACGACCACCACGGTATCCACCACCGTTGCGTGAACCGCCACCGAAGCCTGAACGCTTGCGAGGCAATGGACGCTCACGTGACAACGTGAACTCAGTATCCATCTCAGCTACGTTAGCAACTGCACCCAACAAAGCCGTAGCCAAAGTCTTGGCATCGTACTTTTCAACCAACTTGTCGATGACTTCTGAGTCAACGGCACCTGAAGTTGCCGCAATGACATCTTCAACTGAATCAGCAGCAACTGACATACGGCCAGCCAATGCTTCTTCACGGGTAGGTGGCTTCAATGGTTGCATACGCTTCTTAGTCAACTTTTCGATGTCCTTCAAGTAGTCCATCTCAGCGTTTGAGATAAACGTTACAGAAGTTCCAGTAGCACCGGCACGACCAGTACGACCGATACGGTGAACGTATGATTCTGAATCTTGTGGAATATCAAAGTTGTAAACGTAGTCAACACCAGAAACGTCCAAACCACGAGCAGCAACGTCAGTGGCAACCAAAATCTTGATTTCGCCGTTCTTGAATTGCTTCAAAACTTGTGAACGCTTTTGTTGCGTCAAGTCACCGTGGATTCCGGCTGCGTTAAAGCCACGCAATTCCAAACCACGTGTCAATTCATCAACACGGCGCTTCGTACGACCAAACATGATAGCCAACTTTGGTTGTTGCACATCCAAGATGCGCGTCAACGTGTCAAACTTTTCAAAGTCGCGTACACGAACGTAGAATTGCTCAACCAAATCCGTCGTCAATTCCTTGGCAGCGATTTGGATGTGCTCTGGGTTCGTCATAAATTGCACACCAATGCGCTTGATAGCAGGTGGCATCGTTGCTGAGAACAACAACGTTTGACGTTGATCAGGAACAGCCTTCAAGATAGATTCGATATCTTCAAGGAATCCCATGTTCAACATTTCGTCGGCTTCGTCCAAGACCAAAGTCTTAACGTTAGATAAGTTAATCGTGCCACGGTTGATGTGGTCGATCAAACGTCCTGGTGTACCAACAACGATGTGAGCACCGTGGCTCAAACCGTTGATTTGGCGGCGAATGTCTGCACCACCAAAGACAGCTTGTACCTTAACGCGCTTATCGCGTCCCAACTTGAATAGCTCATCTTGTGTTTGGATAGCCAATTCACGTGTTGGTGAGACAACAAGAGCTTGTACTTGGTTGCTGTCTGTGTCAATCATTTCCAAGATTGGCAAACCGAATGCGGCCGTCTTACCGGTACCCGTTTGGGCTTGTCCGATAACGTCCTTACCAGCCAAAGTCAAAGGAATCGTTTGTTCCTGGATTGGCGTGGCCTCTACGTAGCCATGCTTCTCGATGGCCGTCAATAGGTCTTGTGTAAGACCCAACTCTGAAAACTTCAAAATATTTCCTCCAGTTGCGATTGCGGAGTCAATCGCGCTCTATATATCGCGAACTACGAACAAAATTCAAACTAGACACAATCCGGCGTCCATACTGCGTTTGATTTTGGCAACAGTCCTTTTTGTAACTTATCCATCTTATCCTGTTAACAACTAATTAGCAAGTGCAATAGTCATTCATAATAAAATACCCAACAGAAATCAGGTTTCTGTTGGGTATTATCTTTGATATTAGTCTTCAGCAATTTGGATATCAGCGTTCAACATCGTCAACTTGTGAATAATGTGATCGTAACCACGCAAAACGTGTTCAGCGTTCGTTACTTCAGTGATACCATCAGCCATCAAACCTGCCGTCACCAAAGCAGCCCCTGCACGAATCTCAGCAGCAGCAACACTTGCGCCATGGAAGTTATTGCTGTTAGCAACAGTAATAACACCGTACTCAGGGTTTTCAATCGCGACACCAAGCTTTTGAAGCTCTGGAATGTGACGCGTACGTTCTGGATAAATCGTCTCTGAAATAATGCTCTCACCTTCAGCCAACGTCAAAAGTGGCGTGATTGGTTGTTGCAAGTCAGTGGCGAAGCCAGGGAATGGTGCCGTCTTAATGTGAATAGGCTTAAGGTTTTCAACCTTTGGTACAAAGATGCTGTCTTCGCGAACATCCAAGTCCACACCCATTTCAATCATCTTGGCCGTGAATGACTCCAAGTGCTCTGGAATAATGTTCTTAACCAAGACACCGTCACCCTGCGCTGCAGCCAATGCCAAATAAGTTCCTGCCTCAATACGGTCAGGAATAATTGTGTGCGTATTCTTTGATTCCAACTTAGGCACACCCGTAATACGGATAACGTCCGTTCCAGCACCACGAATTTGCGCACCCATGTTGTTCAAGAATGTTGCCAAGTCAATAATCTCTGGCTCGCGTGCGGCATTCTCCAAAATGGTCGTACCTTCAGCGTGTACGGCTGCCAAAATGATGTTCATCGTAGCACCAACTGAAACCATGTCCAAGAAGATGCGTGCGCCCTTCAAACCGTTTTCAGCAGTGATGTAAACCGTATCGTTTTCTTCACGAACCGTCGCACCCAAAGCTTCAAAGCCCTTGATGTGTTGGTCGATTGGTCGAGGTCCGATGTTATCGCCACCTGGGAACGTGACCGTTGCGCGACCAAAACGACCCAATAGTGAGCCCATAAAGTAGTATGAGGCACGCAAAGACTTAATTGCCGTAGATGGTAATTCCGCTTCAATGATCTCCGTTGGATCAATCATCAATTCCCCACCAACAAAGGTAGACTTAACATTCATTGATTCCAAGATAACTTGCAAATTGTATACATCTAGAATATCTGGCACGCTGTCAAACTTCACTGGTGTTTCAGCCAAAATTGCGGCTGGAATCAAAGCCACAGTAGAGTTCTTTGCTCCCCCAACTGTTACTTCACCACTGAGTCGGCGTCCGCCATGGATAACCAACTTCTTCATTCTTTCACCCTTTATAAAGCCTTTAGTACTTCTATGCCTACAAGGCTCGTTCATTTCGTTTAATTATGACCGTACAGACCAATTGATTATCATCAACCAGGAACTCACACTGAATTCAAAGTAACAGTCCTTAACAAGTCTACATTACATTTATATGAATAACAAGAAAACTAGACACACAAAATTAAGCCATAACATTTACTTTATATTTAATAGTCCGAGGTGCATTTTTTCATAATCTACACCATTGATTACGAATAAATACAGCCTAAATAAATTTTATCGGCATTAATCAAACAACACTATATATTATAGCAATAAAAAAGCCCCAAGCCATTAAAAACAAGGAGTTGGGACTAAAGTTTACTCAATAAAGGACTAAGCTTCCTTCTTATCCAATGCAGCCTTTACAAAGGCACCGTACAATGGCTCTGGACGGTATGGACGTGACAAGAATTCGGGGTGGTATTGGGCAGCCACGAAGAAGTCATTCTCTGGCAACTCAATAATCTCCATCAAACGATCGTCAGGTGAAGTACCTGAGAAGACCATTCCGGCATCCTCAAATTCCTTACGGTAGTCGATGTTGAATTCGTAACGGTGACGGTGACGCTCTTGGATCTCATCTTGACCCTCGTAAATGTCCTTCGTCAACGTACCATCCTTCAAGTCAGCTGGGTACAAACCAAGACGCAAAGTACCACCACGATCCGTAACTTCCTTTTGGTCGTTCATCAAGGCAATAACTGGTGCTGACGTCTCTGGGTTCAACTCGATTGAGTTAGCATCATCATATCCAAGGACGTGACGGGCGAACTCAACTGAAGCCAATTGCATTCCCAAGCATACGCCCAAGAAAGGAACATTGTTCTCACGAGCGAATTGGATAGCTGAAATCTTACCTTCAGTTCCACGTGCTCCGAATCCACCAGGCACGATGACACCATCGGCATCTGCCAACAATTCAGAAACGTTTTCGTCGTTAACCTTTTCTGAGTTAATTGCGTTGATTTCAACATCAGCATCAACTGCGTAACCACCGGCACGCAATGCTTCGTTAACTGAAATGTATGCGTCTTGCAAATCAGCATACTTACCAACCAACGTAATCTTCAACTTCTTCTTCAAGTTGCGGATCTTTTCGATCATTGCTGTCCATTCAGTCATGTCAGCTGGTTCAGCCGTCAATCCCAAACGCTTCAAGATAACATCGTCCATACCTTGCTTTTGCATGTTCAATGCAATTTCGTACAAGATATCTACGTCCAATGACTCGATAACAGCTTCAGGCGCAACGTCTGTGAACAAAGCCAACTTCTCGCGCATCTCTGGCGTGATTGGTTGTTCAGTACGAACAACCAACATGTCAGGTTGGATACCCAATGAACGCAACTCAGCAACTGAGTGTTGCGTTGGCTTCGTCTTCATCTCTCCTGCGGCACGCAAGTATGGAATCAATGACGTGTGGATGTAGGCAACATTTTCAGCACCTACTTCACGCTTCATTTGACGCAAAGCTTCAATAAATGGCAATGATTCGATATCACCAACCGTACCACCAACTTCAGTAATCACGATGTCTGCGTCCGTCGTTTCAGCGGCACGCATCATCTTTTCCTTCAAAGCGTTCGTGATGTGTGGGATAACTTGAACAGTTGCACCATCATAATCACCACGACGTTCCTTAGCCAAAACTTCAGAGTACACACGTCCTGACGTAACGTTTGAGTACTTGTTCAAGTTAATGTCGATGAAACGCTCATAGTGTCCCAAGTCCAAATCAGTTTCCAAACCGTCATCAGTAACGAAAGTTTCACCGTGTTGGTATGGTGACATCGTTCCTGGGTCAACGTTAATGTATGGATCAAACTTTTGTACGGCAATCTTGAAGCCGCGGTTCTTCAACAAGCGACCCAATGATGCTGCGACGATACCCTTACCCAATGATGAAACAACACCACCAGTAACAAAGACGTACTTAGCTGTCATAAAAAAACAATCCTCCGAGTTCTGTTTGCAGGAGCAATAAAAAATAAAAAAGCTCCCAATGCTATTATAGCCTTGGGAGCATTAATCAACTTTGATTACGTCTTGTAAACTAATACAAGAGCCCGGAACCTAATAATACACCAATTCCAGAAATTGTCAACTTTTAGTTATAATTTGTTAGTCATGATCGGCAATGCGCATGCTCTTCTTGAACCAAGGAGACGCAAAGAAGGCAATCAAGTCATTTCCCATGTACAACATGTACGTGAAGAACAATACCAATGAGGCATCCCCTTGTGCGGCCGTAACACCCCACAAAACAACTTGCGCAATTCCTTGCAAGAACCACATGTAGTAGGCCTCTGAGAAACGCAACGTCGTCAAAACTGCCCCTGTGATACCAATGGCTGCTGCCCCAGCATCAATCATTGGGCGTGGTGAGTGCGTTACATAGACATCAAAGAAGTAAAGCGCAATGTAAGAAATGATAAATACCAGCACAAAGAACGTACGGGTCTTTGCAAAAGTCATCTTCTCACCGCGTTCCTTCACTTCGCTCAGCTTACGTACACGCGTCGCAACGTTTTCTGACCACGATGGCATCAAAATAACTGGCAAATCAAGCAAAATAATATAAACGAATTGCAAAACTGCATCGGCAGGATTACCCGCATCTAGGGCCAAGCCAATATAAACAAGCGCTGAAACCAATCCCAAAATACCGTTAATTGGTCGTGCATTTGTAATCGCAAGCGTCGTGGTAAAGCCCAACAACGCTGCAGCTAATGTCCAAATTGCCATTCCCGTAATTGGATTAGCAATTGTTTGACTAATCAAAAAGCCGAAACCAAACATCAGCAACAAGTAAGATGGCAAAGCCCATCCTCTCATTTGCTCAACATACCAAGATGGCTTAAAAATCTTTGCAACGTGCGCCCAAGAAAACGATGGCGTCTTTTGTGGTTCATTCATCATGAAAACCTCTTTCTTCAGTTTACTTTATTACGCGAGGACTCTCTCGCGGTTACTAATAAAAAGCAACTGTACCAGTGTACGCTAGTTTTATAAGGTTTGCAAAAACGTTTCACCTATTTGGGATAATTAATAAATTTGCTTCTCAAAAATCGCCATCATCTTCTTTGTTGCGGTGTGCAAAAAGATATCGTACTCAGCGAACGATGGCGACGATGGCCAGACGAACAATGTGGTTTCATCAGACATCGTCAAGTGATCCGCGATAACGATATCTGGCGTTTCTTCTTCATCCGTTACGAAAACAACATTTAACATTTCGGTGGTCATAATCATCCGTTGAATATGTTGCGCCAACAAATTGTCTTGATAATCTAGGCGAACATGAATCGTTGGCAACATTTTTTCACGTGGCAGCGCCTGCAAAAAGGCGTTATAAAAGTCAGTTTCCATGCGTCGCAAAATCGTGTCAGTCTGTTCATCGAATGATAAGCCAACGTGGCGAAGCACCTTTTGCGTGAATAATTTATATGTCGGATAAAGCGTGTGCCCAGTGGCCATGCCATCCTCCGCCTGATAATTAATGCGACGCAAAAACATCAACACAACAACTGGCTGAATCAACAATAATGGCCAGCTGCTTTTTTGACTCTCCGGCAAAGCCTCACCGAAAAATTCGCGATAGGTGGTTGCGACGTTTTCAAAGACCGTCTCATACATATCTCGCAATGCTGGCGTTGCATGATCCATCATATTGCCGTGCAAAATCGCATCAGTCATTAAAACGCCCATTGCAAAATTTGCTTCTGCGTCTAAGCACTCTGGCATTAAACGACGATAACGCAAAACAATGGCACGTAACGTGCGATACGGCATCTTCAACTCATCGTCATGCCCAATCGTTGATTCAAAAATATTACTAATCGCTTCATTTTTATCAATCGTCCGGCTTGATTGTAGTCGCGTAATCCAGACGCCCAAAAAGACAAACAATCGAATTCGTTGTACGTTGTTCAAACTCACAACGTGGTTTCCTTCGAAAAAGGCAACTGTTTGACGCGTCAATACTAGAATGTGTTCTGGAAAATAGCGCGCCAAATCAGCTTCTGATTCGACGATGTCGGCTAACACACGGTACATCATAATTCGAATTGTCGACTCATTTCCCATCAATTGCATATTATGACCGAGTGAAACACCACTGCCAGCCAACCGTTCATTAAGCAGTACCCGGTCAGCAGCCAAATGGTTCGTCGCAATATCAAGGCGCTCCGCCATTGTCGCTGATGACACCGGCTCGCCTGATATTCCTTGTACAAGCATCGCTAATGCATGTGATTCAATTGTGTAAAAATACTCCAAACGCATGATGTTTACTTGATAACCTGGCGTCCATGAAACCAAGCCACCTTTTTCTTCAAACTTCAGCGCCGCAGTATTCACAATCCCAAAACGAGTTTCGTCGCTAACGATTTCGTTCAACAACGTCTTTGCCATATATTTCGAAACATTAAAACGACGCTCTACCTCTTGCAATGGCACACTTGTCTTATTTTGTTGATATAAAAAGCGCACAACTTGCAGCTTTAGGTTTTCACGCTTACCCAATAGCCATTCCATGATCATCCTCCATCTCAACCCACAACAGTTTTATCGTAAACTCGTCAAATGATTCCCCCATCACTTGGTCGTAGTATGGCCAATTTTCTTTTGGCTGGAAGGTATGAACCATCTCACGCACTGTATCGTATTTTTGATTGGCTAGCATCCGCTTGTCCGCAACAACAAGTCGAATCACTGTAATTAGCTCGCGCAAAAGCGAGGTCATCCAGTCATCTACTTTTACCGGCATGCTATAAAAAATCTCAACTAACTCATCCATCAACTGACCAGCACCATGCTCAGCTTGCATCATGATCAATTCGAACAGGAGCAAGCCAATCACCTGCGTCGCTTCATGGCGGATAGCACCTTGATAATCTCGACTCATCGAAATTTGTAATCTCACGCTGCGCAGCAACTTCTTATACTGTTCCCGCAAATCGTCATAAGAAAAATAATTCAAGTACAACAAAACAACTTTCAACTCAGCTAATGTATAGCTTTCAGTTCGTCGTAGTAAATCCAGTAAGATAGGCTTCAATCGCACGACCAGCTCTTCTGGCAACGTCGCCACAGCCCATTGGTCATCCGATTTTGCCAGCGCGATAATGTCTGTTACCGTTCGTGTTTGTTGGTAACTATCAATTGCACGTTGTAATTGATCAGACGGCGTATCCGCTATCTCTTCGCGTGGCATATACATGCCGATTTCAGCCAGTCCTACGTTAAGCGTCTTTAGAATAGCGTGCAACTTATGAACGGTGATATCACCTTGTCCATTAATAAACGTATAATACCGACCACTTGAAATCGCGGTATGTTGCAACATATCACGCACAGAAATATGCTTCACATCAATCACTTTTCGAACCGCATTCAAAATCGGCGTATCAATCCTTGTCATACTAAATTTCCTCTCCAAACCTCAGTCTTGTTTTTGTCTATGTCACTTACATTCGGGAAGTTTAACACAAGTATTTTTCTCTTCACTTGATAATTTTATATAAAGCGCGAAAAATAGTATCACGTCTGGTTTTTTTAAATTTTTCGAAAATGAATGCGTTTTCAATCGATTTTTTGAAAAAAATAAAAAAGCGAGCATCGCTGCTCGCTTTTTTATCGATATTTAATTATCGCTCGATGTCACCTGAACCGTAGTCATCATCGACTGGTGCAATGCCACCGATTTCTTCGCCGATACCACCAGCAACTTCGTCATTACCGAAATCATCTGATGAATCGTCATCATCGTCGTCATCTGCATCATCATCATCTGAATCAGCAGCTGCCGTCTCGTCTTCGTCTTCAACTTCACCGAAGTCGTCGTCTTCAGGATCATCATCGTTGTAGTCGATAACATCGTCATCATCTGCAACGTCTGCCAAAAAGGCGTTGATCTTCTTACGCTTCTTCTTCTTTGGTTGACCTTCTTCTTCTTCAAGATCCAAGTGAACGGCTTCATCAATTGAGTCGATTGGGTACCATGAACGTAGTCCCCACATGTTATCACCCAATGAAATGAATGAACCGTCAATATTCAAATCAGTGTAGAATTGTGCCAAGCGCGCACGAATCTCTTCATCTGACTTACCAGTGAATGATTGTACTTCATTCAACAAGTCGTTAAACGCCATGGTGTCATGACGGTCAGACAAAATCGCACGAGCAACTTCAATCATTGAAAGCTCAGCCTTATTTTGGCCGTCAAATTGTGTTAATGCCAAATCACTGCACGTCCTTTCGCGGTCTTACTCAATGTCTTATCTTACAATATTTCAGCCGTTTCGGCAAATGTTATTCTTCGCAAATTAAGCGAGTTCTGGTACATCACGTCCCAAAACCCACTTTTCGACGGCAACACCAACACCATCCGCGTTTTGTGTCGTCGTTTCTACGTCCGCAACTGCCTTCACTTCAGGAACCGCATTTCCCATTGCGACACCTAATCCAGCGGCCTCAATCATCGTGACATCATTTTGTTGGTCACCAAGAGCCATCGTCTCAGAGCGATCAATACCCAGCTTAGCCGCCAACGTCAACAAGCCACTCCCCTTCGTCGCATCCTTGTGCATGAACTCTAAGTGTTGTGGCGTTGACTTCACAATGTAATACGCTTCCTTAACATCAGCTGGCAATGCATCGCGCCAACTATCAATATCAGCTTCATCCCCAATGAACATAAACTTAACGTAGTGGTCGTTTGGGTCCATTTCATCAACCGGCTTAATGATCAATGGCATCTTAATCAAAAAGTTTTCACGGCTAGCCCAGTAGTTGATTTCCTTAGCAGACGTATAAGCTGCATCAATCGTCTCAACTTGCAAGTAAGCACCCAACTCATCAGCAACCTCGCGCAAACGTAGGTAATCTGAGTACGCTAGTTCCTTACCACCAAGTTCTTCACCATTAGTTGTTTGCACAACCCCACCATTGTACGTGATGGCATATTGATCATCTTGGTGATTCAATCCCAATTCATCCAAATATTCTTGGACACCCGGCAAAGGGCGGCCAGTCGTCAAGACAACTTTAACGCCTTGCGCAGTTGCTTCTTGTAGCGCAGCCTTCACACGAGGTGTGACTTGCTTAGCCGTGTTAACTAGTGTGTCATCAATATCAATCGTAATCAACTTAATTGCCATATCTGTATTCCCCTTACTTTTCAGTTGGCTTAACTAATGTTTCGTTGTGCACATAACGTTGGAATTCTGCATAAAGCGGTGCCATCACGTCATCGACCGCTTGCGTATTCATCATCTCACGCGGGAAGAAGAAACGCGCATTTCCGAATATACGGCCCGTCATCGCAGCCACCAGCGCACTTTGTGTTGATAGTTCAAACAATTCCCCAGCCGGTTGCATCATTTCAATCTGTGTACGAGGCTTCTTATCGCTTGGATTATACGCATCGTATGGTAAGTCATAACTGTCATTTTCAGCCGTGTAATAACGCTCGTCAAACCCAGCTGACGCAATCAACTTCGTAATTGCCGGCAACAAATTACGGGCTGAATCTTCAATCAAAATTGACTTCAATGGCTTACGATCCAAGAAACGCGTGGCCAAATCTGCCAAGATTGCATCATCAGCCAGGCGCCACTCACTAATATTAGCTAGCATAACCGAATCGTCTAGCATCAAGTATTGTTCTAGCGAAAAATCACCAGCGAACAACGGCATCAAAGCCGGTGAGATAAAGCTCGTTGAAATACGCGAATCTGTCTTACTCTCATCATACAAGAACTTTGCACGCTCTAGCAGGTGCTGCAACAGCACTTCAAATGAACGTGACACTGGGTGGAAATAAACCTGGACATACATTTGATAACGCGACACCACGTAATCTTCCACGGCATACATTCCCTTTTGATCAAAGGCAATCCCGCCCTTGTATGGGCGCATCACGTGAATGATACGAGCTAGATCAAATTCACCATAGGTCGCACCCGAATAATATGCATCACGCAACAAGTAATCCATTCGGTCAGCGTCAATTTGACTTGAAATCAACTGCACCACTTGTGGATTTTCGTAGGTTTTAGCAATAACACTCGCTACCTTGGCCGGAAAATCAGGTGCGACCTGGCGCAAAACTTGATTAATTTCAGTTTCGGGCGACAAAATAATTTGTTGGGTGTACGACTCATGATCAGTATTGAAAATGTGTTCAAACGTGTGCGAGTATGGGCCGTGACCCAGGTCGTGTAGCAAAGCTGACGTTAGTAGCACCAAGCGCTCGCTAGGGTCCCACAACCCATCACCCGGCTCCTGAGTTGGATAAAACTTTTCTAGATGGTCAGCAAACTGACGGGCAATTTCATATACACCCAGCGAGTGTGAAAAACGTGAGTGCTCAGCGCCGTGGAAAACAGCACTAGCCACGCCCAATTGCTTAATTCGTCGTAGTCGTTGAAACTCAGATGTGCCAATTAAATCAAGAATAACTTGATCTTGGACACGAATAAAATTATGTACCGGGTCACGAAAGACCTTTTCCTTTACTTCTGTCGTCATAAGTCGAACCTTGATTCCTTCCCTATTTCCGAACTACTGATTCGTTACTTACATTATAACCTAGAAATACCTGTATAATGGAAGTAATAGGCTTATTGAAGGAGGAAATTTGTATGGCAAATTCAGCCAACGGATATCCAGTAACATTGAAATTAACTACGGTCATCCGTCAAGAAGGCGACGAAGAGACCTTCACGTTCGAAGAAAACGGTACAATCACCCCAATGGGCGACACATTATACCTACGCTACATCGAACACCAAGCCGGCTTAGAAACGCCGGTAACCTTTAAGATGACACCTGCCGGTGAAGTCTCATTAAAGCGTTCTGGTCAAAGCGACGTCCGTTTACAATTTGCACCTGATGCTACGATCCCAACGCGCTACGTGACACCGCAAGGATCAATGTCAATCGACGTACGTACTAACGACTTAAAGACTGTCCTTGATGAAGATTTTGGTCACGTTAACGTAGCCTACTCACTACTAGCTGGTGAGACGCTACTGGGTGATTATTCGCTTGAACTCCATTTTGAAAAGTAACACGAAAAAGCCTCGCCAATGCAAATGCATCAGCGAGGCTTGTTTTTTGGCACAAAAAAAGACCATCGTGCAAGAGGGGGAACGCAACGATGGTCCGCCGCCGGCTACTATCGCAACCAGCGAGGGGGGTGTTACATACTTTGGGGAAATATGTAACGCTTCATGTACTTTGGGGAGTAATGAAATCCACTAGGAACAGCGGATATGTATAATATATCTAATCCGTGTGAACAACGTGTAAAAAAAGTGTTTCAATTAGTTAACAGAACTAACAAATCATAAGTTGAGTGTTGCAAAAAAGAGACTACCTAGGTAGTCTCTTCCATTTTTTCTGACTAATTCGACTCAGATGATGATGTTAATGAGCTCGTTGTCTTAGTTAACTTAGCATCAACAGTCTTTTCTTTACCATCGCGGTAGTAAGAAATCTTAATGGTATCGCCCACCTTGTGCTTGTACAAGGCATCACGCAAATCACCAGATCCTGCGATTTCAGTATCGTCAATCTTAGTAATAACGTCGTATTTCTTCAAACCGGCTTCAGCAGCTGCTGACCCATCAGTCGTCCCCATCACCACAACACCACCAGAAACACTGGTTGGCAACTTCAAGACGCTTGATTGATCAGACGTTGAAACATTGCTCAAATCAACCATCGTGACACCAAGCGCTGGACGTTCTACCTTACCATTCTTTTCCAATTCGTTAATGATGCTTACAACTGTATCTGAAGGAATTGAGAAGCCCATCCCTTCAACAGATGTACCGTCTGATGATGAAGCCAACTTCATTGAATTAATACCAACAACTTGGCCGGCTAGGTTAACCAACGGTCCACCAGAATTACCAGGGTTAATCGCCGCGTCAGTTTGAATAACAGTCGCCTTACCAAGAGAATTACCACTCTCATCCGTCGCATCAACTTCACGCTTTGTCGCTGAAATAATACCTTCAGTTACTGACGTTGCATATTCAGAACCTAATGGTGAGCCAATAGCCAACACCGCTTGACCAGGTTCAATCTTTGATGAATCAGCAAAGTCCGCCACTTCTGACACCTTGGCTGAGTCAATCTTCAACACAGCCAAATCAGTTTGCTCATCAGTTCCAACCAAGGTTGCCGTCAATTTCGTACCGTCACTTAGCAAGACTTGCAACGCATTTGAGCCAGCCACCACGTGATTATTCGTCACAATGTAGGCTGTGCCACCCTGCTTCTTGTAAATAATACCAGATCCTTCAGAAGCTGTTTGCAAATCTGAAGAGTCACTATTCTTACTTGAACTATTACCGTAGTCACTCGTCAAACCACCAAACATTGAATCACCCAATGATTGTTGCTTTTGCAAGTTGATAACTGATACAACCGCGCCCGAAACTTTGTTAAAGGCCTTCGTTGCGTCAGATGTTCCCTTCACATTTGAGTTGCTAACTTTAACTGGTGTTGTCTTACCAGTCGTCACCGCTGATGGTGCCAGCATGCCTGAGTTGTTCAAGTAGGCAACACCCCCTGCTGCCGCACCGCCTCCGACCAAACCAGCGACCAAACCAACAATCGCCACTTTCATCGTTGCTGACTTGCTACCACTACGCTTTTCATTTTCAGTCATGGGTAACCCCTCCATATTATCTCTGATTATTTACTCATATTGTAACGGCTATCCCTTTAAGTCGTCTTAAGAAAACTCTCTTAAATGTCCAATAACTTCGTTGCCTGAGCTGGATCGGTATCAAATAGATTAAAATCATGGCCTACCCCAAAGTCATGTTCTTCCAAAACTGACTGCACCGTTAAGTGGGCCAACGGCTTTTGGTTATTCTCTTGACTCAAGTGTCCTAAGAAAACATTCTTCGTACGATCCCCCAAAATCTCAGTCAACGCCAATGCTCCATCCTCATTAGATAAGTGACCTTGATCACTTAAGATGCGTTGCTTCAAATTCCAAGCATATCCGCCCATACGAAGCATCTCATAATCGTGATTTGCTTCCATCAAGACTGCATCTGCGTTACGAATCGTACCAACAATGCGATCATTAACATAACCCGTATCTGTTAGCATCGCAAACGTCTTATTGTCGTGGTGGAAAGCATAAAATTGTGGATCCGCTGCATCGTGGGAAACGCTGAAACTCTCGACGTCCAAATCACCAAACAGCTTCGTCTGACCAGCCTCGAGAATATTCATCTGTTCAGGTTTGATTTTACCAATTTTGCCTGCCATTGCATCCCACGTTTTCGCATTCGCATAGACATCAAAGCCATACTTGCGTGCCAACACACCAACCCCTGCAATGTGGTCACTGTGTTCGTGTGTCACAAACAACGCGTCGACATCGGACAATGAACGACCGATTTGATTCATCAGTCCATCAATCTTTTTCCCCGACAAACCAGCGTCAACCAGCACCTTGTGTGTCGGCGTTTCAATGAACGTAACGTTACCCTTACTGCCAGAGGCCAACATTGACACATGAAAATCACTTGCCATTTCTGCCATCCCCATTCTTTTTATTATCTACAAAGTAAAAACGCCGTATGACAAAAGAGTCACACGGCGTTTCGTCGTTATCTATTTTAACACGTCATTATTTCATTAATGCGCCATTCAACGCATTGATTCGTAATAACGTCGTATTACCAGTACCGTCCGTTACCGAAAAGATCCATGCTGGTACAAAAATCGTATCATCACCGACCGTCGTCAACGGCGCGTAGCCCATATGACTCCAATTCAACTTACCATTATTTGGAATTTCATTATATTGATAAGCACCAATCAACGCTTTTTCTTCCGAAATCAGCGTCGTCGAGTCACGCAACACTTGTGCATTCGACACATACGTCTGTGTGTAGCCCTTCAAATCATGATTCTTATCCAACAAGAATCTAATTTGAGCACGCGATGTCATAAATTGGCGTCGGTTCGTCATTTTCTGTGTATAGACAACCATCGCTGAATTATCCGAATCATTATTCGCATACTCCGTCAATTTCGCATCGTACACGTATTGCGTTCCTGCGATAACCTGCGTTTTGTCATTGACTAATTTTTGTAATGACTTACGCACGTCTGAACGCGACGTCCCCATAAACACTGGTTTATCTAGCGTTGCCGTCAATTGATTACCAGTTAGTTTAGTGGACCATCGCTTATCCAAACTGTCCATATTGGCCTTCAAAAAGTCGTTACCGTCTTGCCCACCAATATAGGCACCCGTTTCAGAATCGGTATCTAAGTTACCTACCTGGATACCATCGCTCTTCATCTCTGACAAAATACTTTCTGTCGCCGTTGGATTAGCTGTTGGTTGGTGGATTTGAAACCACTGAAAAGCCAAAAAGATATCGATAGCCACAAAAACCACTAAGAAAGTCGCTAAGATTTTTTTGAAATCCATCAGTTCGTTCCTCCTTGATTTTCAGCTAACTTGTCATTAACAGCTTGCCAGGTGCTGCCAACTTCAAAGTACCACTCAGGTTGCAACGTCACGATGTTTTGATTTGTATCTGACACCCAACGATAACCATAAGCCATATTCGTAATCGACTGTTTTGACACGCCGGCGCCAGCCAACTGCTTAATCACTTCATCCGACGTTGGCAATGTCACACGGACATTATTATCCGCCGGCAAAGGCACTTGCAATGAATACTGTGAAAAATCAATTTCTTGGTGGCGACTATCATGTTGCTTCATTTGAACCGTACCATAAGCCGTTTGGTTGAAAATTGGCAACCCATTAACATAAAGACGATAAATCAAGTGCCGTCCCATATCATGACTTTCAAAAAAGTAGATATTATCCGGAATTTGGTGAATTCGCACAAGCCAATCGTATCCTTTGGCCATGCGTTGATTAAATGTCTTACCCAAGTCAGCGACATCATAAGCATCATACTTTGCGACACCAGAAACGGTATCCACTGTCATTTGACGAGATACACCATCATTATAAGTCAGAACATTGCCATCACGATTTGCACTTGGCGTCGTCGTTCCCGCAAAGAGCGCTGACAGATAATTATTTGTCGCATTCGTTTCCATTAAGTAGCTATACGAACGCAATGAGACGGTTTCAAGCGCATCAGTTAGCACACGCTTACCGTTAATCTCGAACTTAACTTTCACCCGTTCGTCACTCATTTTGAAACTAGCAAATGACTTTGGCGCACTTTTAATCGTGTACTGATAAATCGTCCGATGCTTGTCGTCCATGAACACCAAAGCGTCCTTGCCCTTTTGCGGCACACGAATACGATTTATTTTAACATTGCTTGGTAAATCAATATCATTTGCCAAAATTTGATTAACTACACCGCCAGCAACCGCATCCGGAAAACTCATCATGACCGTGCCTTTTTTTGATAAAGCATCAAGATAAGCTGCCTTCGTTAGCTTTTGCTTCGTGTAATCACCGACTTCCCAGGTCGCTAAACGCTTAACCATTTTCGTCGTCGTTGGGCGATAGTCAATGATTGAATATTGCACATTATCTTCGTTGTACACCAGTTGATCAAAACCATAAAGGTCGGTTAGCGACTTTGAAGCAACGACTTGCTGAGTTGCGTCTGCGTTGCTTTTATCGCGGTTCAAGTCGCGACCAGGACTGCGCCATAAGCTAACCGATAGTGCGATACTAACACCAATTGCAAGAATCAGCATCGCCACCAAACCAAAACGACGAAATAACATTTTGAAACGATAATGTAGTCGATTAATCATCCCATTCACCATCATCCCACTCGTCTTCTGCCGGATCATACGCTTCATAAGGCAATGAAATTGAGAACGTTGAACCCTTGCCTTCTGAAGATTCTACCCAAATCTTACCGCCAAAGCGTTCGATAATTTCCTTAGAAATAGCCAGCCCCAATCCAGTTCCACCTTGGGCACGTGAACGCGCCTTATCAACACGGAAGAAACGGTCGAAAATGTGACCCAAGTCTTTCTTTGGAATTCCCAATCCTTGGTCGGTAATGCTTAGTACAACTTCAGTCTTACGATCAATCATGCGGGCCGTAATGACACCACCATCAGGTGAATACTTAATGGCATTGTTCATAATGTTATCCACCACCTGGGTGAACTTAGACGTATCCAACTCAACCCAAATTTGCGAATTCGTAATCTCACGCTTGATTGTGTAGTACTTTTCAGGCTTATCATCATTCGCAATGATCATATCGAAACGGTTCAGAATGTAATTGAACAATTCGCCAACGTTAACATATTCCGTTTCCAACTTCATTGTTCCAGAGTCCATACGAGACAGCTCAAGCAAATCGTTAATCATGTGAATCATACGAGTTGTTTCATCTTGGGCGACCGCCAAGAAACTCTTTGCAACTTCAGGGTCCTCAATCGCACCTTCTTGCAAGGCATCAACATATGACTTCACAGAAGTTAACGGTGTACGCAACTCGTGCGAAACGTTCGAAACGAATTGGCGACGCTCTTCTTCAATACGTTGTTGCTCGGTAACGTCGTGTAGCACGATGACCAAACCAGAAATGAATCCCGAAGCACGTTGAATCAATCTGAAGTACGCACGGATAATCAATTGACGTTCTTCATTACTGAAATCAAGCAACAATTCATCCTGATTATCAAGCAACTCACGCAAGTTATAGCGATCGGCAATCTGCAAAACTTCCAAAATTGACTGACCCAAGGCCACGTTACTATCTTCCATACCCGTCATTTGCAACGCAGCCGTATTAATAATGTTAATACTTCCGCGACGGTCAGTAGCAATAACACCATCTGTCATGTGTTCCAGCACTGAATCCAAACGACGGCGTTCAAACTCAGTCGAGTTCGTCGTCTCTTCAATTCGAACTGCCAGTGCGTTAACATTTTCAGCCAATTGTCCGATTTCATCATTAGAACGGACCAAAATGCCGCCTGAGTAATCCCCTTGCGCAATTCGCGTCGTACGATCGTTAATTTCCGCAATCGGCTTTGTCAAACTACGTGAAATAATCACGGCCATGACAACACCCAAGACCACGGCTAACAACGATGCTGAGAAGTAAATCAGCGAAATGTGATTCAAATTGTCATAAGTTGTTTCAAGGCTCGCTCGCACTTCAACAACTCCAATGATGTTACTCTCACCACCGGATGAACTCACCAACGGCTTTACGACAACTTGGTAACGAACACCCGAACGTTCTTCAATTGGGTTCTTTGTGTACTTCCCACCAGCCAACGCCGCTTTGACGTTAGCATCCGTGGTTTTTTGCCCAACTTCATCTTGGGAATTAATATCACTCGTACCGCGAATAATCCCTGATGAATCAATGACCTCAATCTCTGAAATTGAGGCATTATTAATTGACGTCAGAATCGTGTGGATATCGCTATTCGCCTTCGTTTGATCTGTGCTGATTAATTGCTGCGTTAGCGAATCATTCACATAAGCTGGCAACGCAATTTGTGTTCTAAACGTCGCCAGATTTTGTTGCTCCAAACGTTTAACGAAGAACGCTCCAACCAGTTCCAACGTTACTAGTAGCGTCAGTGTAAATACCAACGCAATTTTAAAATGGATTGAAGAAAAAAACTTCCGCCACCTTTTTTGCTCTGTCAATTCTTCAAAATCTGCCATCGCGTTTTTAATTCTCCCAAATTTAATTAAAAAAATAGTGCCATGCCAATCGGCACGGCACTAACCAGTCTGCTTTATTCTTCTGAAGCCTTCAAATAGTAACCGACACCGCGACGTGTCATCAAAATTTGTGGGTGACTTGGTGTTTCTTCAATCTTTTCACGAATACGACGTACCGTCACATCGACCGTACGAACATCCCCAAAGTAATCGTAACCCCATACCGTTTGCAACAAATCGTCACGCGTCATAACTTGACCAATGTGCTTAGCCAAGTGGTGCAACAATTCAAACTCACGGTGTGTCAATTCAATATCTTGACCGTTCTTAGATACCATATATGCATCAGGGTGAATCGTTAGGGCACCAATCTTGATGTCCCCGCTATCATCCATAACATTTTGACCGGCAACTGGCGCTTGGCGGCGCAAGTTAGCCTTGATACGTGCCAACAATTCTCGATTTGAGAATGGCTTTGTCACATAATCATCAGCCCCCATTTCAAGTCCCAAAACCTTATCGATTTCTGAGTCCTTGGCCGTTACCATGATAACGGGTGTTTGTGACTTCGTTCGAATTTGACGCAACACTTCTGTTCCTTCAAGTTCAGGCAACATTTGGTCTAGCAAAACTAGATCAGGCTCTTCACTCTCAAAAAGATCCAACGCTTCTTGACCGTCCATGGCCACGACAACGTCGTATCCTTCCTTTGTCAAATTAAACTTGATAATATCTGAAATTGGCTTTTCGTCATCGACGACTAAAATTTTACTCATCTGTTCTTTATCCTCCCAGTGGCGGGTATCTTGTAACTATTATAGCATGTTACAAAGTTTTCGTAATCTTTCAGAAACAGAAAACATTTATTTTACAAAAAAGGGTTGCAAAACATTCATATACTTGTTATTATATTATCTA
>JQAY01000001.1:155204-155417 GCA_001436895.1 Weissella confusa | reverse complement strand
GCAACGGACTCTTAATCCGTGGGTCCAGGGTTCGAGCCCCTGTCTGCCCATCCCATAGCCGCTAGGTCATTTGATCTAGCGGTTTTCTTTTTGTCCATGCCTATAAATTTATCTCCGTCATGAAAAAAGCGTTTTTTGTTCAAGAAAGTGTTGCATTCATTTTCAGATGGTGGTATATTAATATCTGTTGTTGAGAGACACAAAGAGAATTAC
>JQAY01000001.1:154751-154954 GCA_001436895.1 Weissella confusa | reverse complement strand
TTAATCCGTGGGTCCAGGGTTCGAGCCCCTGTCTGCCCATCCCATAACCACCAGGTCGTTTGATCTAGTGGTTTTCTTTTTGCTTTTTTTCGCCTAGTTACCACACTAAATCACGTGATGCCGCTTTTTTGAAACTTTTTCAAACAAAACACTTGCACAGCACTGAAAATTCTGGTATATTAATATCTGTTGTTGAGGCAACA
>JQAY01000001.1:154239-154524 GCA_001436895.1 Weissella confusa | reverse complement strand
ACGGACTCTTAATCCGTGGGTCCAGGGTTCGAGCCCCTGTCTGCCCATCCCATAACCGCTAGGTCATTGACCTGGCGGTTTTCTTTTTGCCTTTTTATCACAGCTGCTGTCGGTCTAAAACCTCCGACATTCTCAATCTGCTTTATCGCACGATCGCAGCAACTAACAAACTCATCAAAGATAGTTTCGGACTATCCCCCCTCTCCAGCCTCACTCTATTTTAGAATCACTTTTTTCAAACAAAACACTTGCACACTTACTAATTATCTGGTATTATTAATTCTG
>JQAY01000001.1:76775-154018 GCA_001436895.1 Weissella confusa | reverse complement strand
TTAATCCGTGGGTCCAGGGTTCGAGCCCCTGTCTGCCCATCCCATAACCACCAGGTCATTTGATCTGGTGGTTTTCTTTTTGCGCAAACACAAAAGCCGGTTCGCATCACTTTGCGGACCGGCTTTAATTTACTTAGCTGCGGCAATCTTCTCATCGAAGTTCAACGTCAACAAACCTAAATCAATCAATGATTCGATTTGATCTTCATTCGCTTCACCTGGGAACTTTGCTTCCAATTCATTTTGATACGTCTCGACATATGTATCTTCAAACGCATCGCGAATATCTTCAGCTGAACCTGTCTTGATAATGCCACCCTTTTGGTCAGCGATAAACTTATCCAGGTCCCCCTTCAGACGATCAACAACCTCTTGCTC
Source organism: Weissella confusa (assembly GCA_001436895.1). GTDB lineage: Bacteria > Bacillota > Bacilli > Lactobacillales > Lactobacillaceae > Weissella > Weissella confusa. Next base: position 153,640 of record JQAY01000001.1, on the reverse strand, counting down.
CGATGGCAACGCCACTGATGTCGCCGTTCCTGCCGCGCCTGAAGATGACACAGCAGAACTCGTTGACGAAGACTTAGCAATCGATTCTGAATACGAACGTGCAACACTTGATTCGTATTGACGCTCAAATTTTTCCTCTTGATGCTCGTTGTACATATTCATACCAACCGCACCTAAAATTAGCGCTACAACTGCCACTACACCGCTAATAAGCCATTTCTTCATAAGTATGTTCCTTTCCCTTGTTTGTCCAAAGAATACCGCACAAACGTGTCAGAAAAGCCGTCAAAACATAAAAAAAGAGTGAACCAGCAATGCTGATTCACTCTTTTAAAGGTTGTTACTAAAAGCGTATGCTATTAGTCTTCTGCAACGAATGGCAAAAGACCCATAACACGTGCACGCTTGATAGCAGTCGTCACCTTACGTTGGTTCTTAGCAGACGTACCCGTCACACGACGGGGCAAGATCTTACCGCGTTCTGAGATGAAACGCTCCAACAATTCAGTGTCCTTGTAATCCACGTATTCGATGTGGTTGGCTGCGATAAAGTCAACCTTACGACGACGGCGAGGGCCGCCACCACGACGTTGTTGTGCCATGATTAATTCCTCCTGATAGACTTATGTCGTTAGACAATTAGATATATCAACTTAGAATGGTAGATCATCGTCAGAGATATCAACCTCTTGACCACCACCGAAAGGATCATTTGATGGTTGTGAAGGTTGGCTACCACCAAACACATTACCATTTGATGATGAAGAACCACCGAATGGGTTTTGTGCTGGTGCGGCATTAAAGCCGCCTTGGTTGCCACCTTGTTGACCACCGCCAAAGTTGTTGCTTGCACCACCGTTTTGCGAACGGCGTTGTTCGCTTTCAGCTCGACTCTCCAACAATGAGAAGTTATCAACGACAACTTCCGTTACATAAACACGTTGACCTTGTTGGTTCTCGTAGTTACGAGTTTGCAAGCGGCCTTCAACTGCCACCAATGACCCCTTAGAGGTAAAGTTAGCAAAGTTTTCAGCCGACTTACGCCAGATAACGGCGTTAATAAAGTCGGTCTCACGCTCACCATTAGCGTTAGTAAACTGACGGTTAACAGCTAGTGAGAAAGTTCCGACAGCAGCACCTGAAGTCGTGTAACGCAATTCAACGTCACGCGTCAAGCGACCAACCAGAACAACACGATTAATCATATGGAAAGTCTCCTTTCAATCGGTCTTAATGACCTGCAACTAAGTTAATAAAAAATGTTAGACAATTAAGCTAACAATTACTCAGCTGATGCAAAGTCGCGCTTTACAACCATGTGACGCAAGATATCTTGTGAGATCTTTGCCAAACGATCAAATTCGTTGATGGCTGCGTCATCTTCTGCAGTAAAGTTAACGATGTGGTAAGTACCCTCACGGTAACCTGCAATTTCGTATGCAAAACGACGTGATGACCAGTCCTTAGACTCTGCCACCGTTGCACCGTTGTCCGCCAAGATCTTGTCGAAACGCTCAACCAATGCCTTCTTAGCATCAGCGTCCATGTCAGGGCGAATGATGTACGTCAATTCGTATGCCATAATAACTTCCTCCTTTTGGTCTATGGCCGACTTCCTGCCGGCAAGGAGAGCTGTTGAAATTTAATTCAACATAACTCACAAGAACTAAGTTTACACGCGATACAAACGTTTTGCAAGTGAAATATCCATTACAAATTCACGTCATACCACGTGTCATACGCTTTCATGCCTATCTTACTTAGGAACTAAACCTCTCAACAAATAGCAAAAAAGCACGACTTTCATCGTGCTTAGTTAGCTTACTTAAACAATGCTGTCGTGTAGTTCATGAAGCGTTCCAAATAGAATGGTTCATCAACTGCAACGGCTGCGAAGTTATTCTTGTGTGGATCACGCAAACGAGATGGGTCACCAATCGTGCGACCATCTTCAGGAGTAACCATCATGTTCAATGGCAACAACGTCACCAAGTTAGGGTCAACAGCGACACCAACTGCAAGTGGGTCGTGCAAAGCCGCCCCAGCCTTGTTGATATCCAAGTTGTAATAAGCGTCAATGTAGTAATCGAAAATATCTGCGAATACGCGACCCTTTTCAGTTCCCAAATCACGCCATACTTGCGTTTCCTTCTTCGTCAAAAGCGTTTGCAATGTGACATCCAAGCCGACCATCACAAGGTGCTTAGCGTGCTTAAAGACATAGTCAGCTGCTTCTGGGTCTTGGTTAATATTCGCCTCAGTATATGGCGTTACGTTTCCAGGTACAACAAGCGCCCCACCCATCAACGTCACATTACCAATCAAGTTTTCGATTTCAGGATCCTTTTGGTAAGCTTCCGCCAAGTTAGTCAATGGACCAGTTGGCACGATGACCAAATCATCAGCATACTTGTGAGCCGCTTCAATGATGAAGTCAACTGCCGTTTGCGCTTCAACTGAGCGACTTGGTGTTGGCAATTCAACATCCCCAATACCATTCTTACCGTGGATATCCATTGACACTTGCATCGTTTCAAAGTTATCAGTCGTTGATGAGTGCGCTGCACCAATAAAGACCGGTACATCTTCGCGTCCCAACAACTCAAGCAACTTCAACGTGTTTTCACCAGCCGTGTTAACTTGCGTGTTACCAAATGATGAAACAACCCCAATCAAATCTGAATCTGGCGTTGCCAAAGCGTATGCCAACGCCAAAGCGTCGTCAACACCAGTGTCCAAATCCAAAATCATCTTCTTCTTTGCCATTAGAATATCCCTTCTTTATAGAAAAAGCACTGCCCTAAATTAGTATTAGAACAATGCTTTAAAAACTCAAATTCGGTTAGTCGACCGTACGGTGGAAACGGTTCTTAAACAATGGAGATACCGCTTGGTTCTCATTGATACGCTTAATCGCTTCACCAATCAATTCTGCAGTCGTCACTTGCACCAACTTAGGGAACTTCTTCTCTTCAGGCAAGTTAATTGAGTCAGTTACGATAACCTTCTCAAAGACTGAGTTTTGCAAGTTGTCGACAGCTGGACCTGAGAAGACCGCGTGTGTTGCCACAACGTAAACTTTAGCAGCTCCTTCATCCTTCAACTTTTGTGCACCTTGTGAAATCGTTCCACCAGTGTCAATCATGTCATCAATCATGATTGCGCGCTTACCCTTAACATCACCGATGATGTTCATGATTTGCGCCACGTTCGCCTTAGGACGACGCTTATCAATAATTGCGATAGGCTCTTGTGAACCCAACAATTCAGCCAATGCACGTGCACGCGTTACACCACCGTGATCAGGTGACACAACAACTGTGTTGTCATCAGCAATACCAGACGTGATTAGGTAGTCAGCCAACAAAGGTGCTCCCATCATGTGGTCAACAGGAATGTCAAAGAATCCTTGGATTTGCGCAGCGTGCAAGTCCAAAACCAAGACACGCGTTGCACCAACCATCTCAAGCATGTTGGCTACCAACTTAGCTGAGATAGGTTCGCGTGAACGAGCCTTACGATCTTGACGGGCGTAACCATAGTAAGGCATAACCACGTTGATTGACTTTGCACTTGCACGGCGCAAAGCGTCAATCATAATCATCAACTCCATCAAGCTATCGTTAACGGGTGCTGACGTTGGTTGGATAACGTAAACGTTATCACCACGTACTGACTCTTCGATATTGATTTGGATTTCACCGTCACTAAATCGTGCAATGTTAATTTGTGACAATTCCACGCCAATTGAAGCGGCAATCTTTTCTGCCAAAGGCTGATTGCTGCTCAATGAAAAAATCTTCAAATGCGGATCCGCATAAGTCGCCATGTTGTCCTCCATAGACACATCACTGTGTTCCTCAAGTGTTCAATAGTTACATTGTACCGTTTTTTTGTATATTCTTCAACGAATACGCCGTTCAGATTTCCGAACACTTTCATATTCTCTTCGAATTTCGTTAACGAAAAAAGCGACACCACAAACATGGCATCGCTTTCATTAATCATTACTTATTTTCAAAAAAGGCATCCCAAGCAGCCTTAGCCTCGCGCTTTGCTGATTCGGTATCATCAAACTTTTCGTGCAATGGCGTACGGTTCCAGAAGTCATACTTCGTCACTTGACGCGTACGAGCAATTCCCATCGCGTGCGTTGGCACATCATCAGTAATCGTTGAGCCAGCAGCAATAAAGGCTTCACTACCGATGTTAACCGGTCCAACAATCTTAGAGTTTGACCCGATAAAGGCACGGTCACCAACATTCGAGTGCCACTTGTGCAAACCATCGTAGTTAACAAAGATTGAACCAGCACCGATGTTAACATCCTTACCAATTGTCGCATCACCTAGGTATGACAAGTGTCCCATCTTAGAACCCTTACCCAAGTGCGCCTTCTTAACTTCAGTAAAGTTACCGGCGTGCGCTTCAACATCCAAGTAAGCAGCTGGACGCAAGTGCGCAAACGGACCAACCGTTGCGCACTCACGAATTTCGGCTTCTTCAAAGTGTGATGCATCCACTTGGGCTCCATCAGCCACAATTGAATCAACCAAACGTGAGCCCGTCGTAATCAAAACGTTTGATCCGATTTGCGTCTTACCCTTCAAGTAAACGTTAGGCTCAATAACAGTATCGTTACCAATCGTGACATCAACATCAATGTACGTGTTCGCCGGGTCAATCAACGTTACCCCGTTACGCATGTGCATTTCGTTGACGCGTTCGCGCAAAACCTTGTTTGCACGGGCCAAAGCAACACGGTCGTTAACGCCCATTGATTCGTCAAAGTCGTCCATCACAAACGCACCAACCGTGTGACCTTCGTTGCGCAAAATCTCCAACGTATCTGGCAAGTAGTATTCACCTTGCGCATTGTCATTCGTCACTTGCTTCAAACTGCTGAACAACAATTGGTTGTCAAATACATAAACACCCGTGTTGATTTCATTTACGGCAGCTTCTTCTGGCGTAGCATCCTTTTGTTCAACGATGCGGATAACATTACCGTTTTCATCACGAATAATGCGACCGTATCCAGTTGGATCAGGTGCAATCGCCGTCAAAACAGTCACTGCGTTACCTGATTGCTCGTGGAAATCAAACAACTTGTTAAACGTATCAACCGTGAACAAAGGCGCATCCCCAGAACCAATCAACGTCATTCCTTCGGCGTCACCCAGTTGTGGCTCAGCCATTTGGATAGCATGTCCCGTTCCAAGTTGTTCAGCTTGCAACGCAAACTCTGAGCGACCAGCCAAAACAGCTTCAACGCGCTCAGCTCCGTGACCAACCACCGTAACAATCTTTTCAGCGCCCGCTGCTTGAGACGTTTCCAAAACCATCTCAACCATTGGCTTACCGCCGACTTCGTGTAGCACCTTAGGTAGGTCAGACTTCATACGAGTCCCCTTACCAGCCGCTAAAATAATGACAAAACGTTGCATCTTTCTTTCTCCACAAATAAAACTTTAATCAGCAGAAGTGGCGTCAGCAGGTGATCCACCACCGTAAATTTCTTCAGCGTAGTTTCCTGGCTTTACCTTGATAATGCCGTCATCCTTGTTGGTATCAACGTGTACCAAAGATGTGTACTTATCAATGACGCGGTGTTCAACGCGACCTTCAGCCACGACAGCAACACCGACAACCTGGCCTTCAAATTCCTTAACCAAAGAAGCCATTCCTCGAATTGTACCACCAGCCTTCATGAAATCGTCGACAATAAGGACACGAGATCCCATTGGCAATGAACGGCGTGACAATTCCATCTTCTCAAGACGTTGTGATTGACCAGTAACATAGTTAACTGACATCGTTGGTCCTTCGGTAACCTTAGTATCGTTACGGACGATTACAAATGGCACATTCAACTTTTCAGCAACGGCTTGTGCAACTGGCACACCCTTAGTAGCAGCCGTCATAACAGCGTCAATTGGCTCACGCAAGTATTGCGTGGCAATCAAACGACCGATGCGTTGCAAGAACCAAGGTTGTCCCAACAAATCTGACAAGTAAACATAACCACCAGGCAAGACACGCGTCTCGTCATCAATGGCGTTTACCAAAGACGCAACAAATTCTTCCGCTTCAGTTTCAAGCATGTATGGCGTAAAGCGTGCACCACCAGCAGCACCCGGAATCGTCTCCAATAGACCAATACCGCGCTCTTGGAAAGTGCGCTTCAAAATCGTCAAGTCTTCAGAAATTGATGACTTGGCGCTCTCATATAATTCTGCAAATTGTGTCAAAGACACCAACGTACGTGGGCGCTCCAATAAGTAGCGCGTCATATCGACCAAGCGATCACTGCGTCGTGTTTTCATATCTCATTAAACCTCGAACGTTCGGTAATTTTTATTATTATGACTTAATTATAACACGTTCGTTCATGTAAAAACTCGAAAATAGGTTTAAAACCGAAATTACAAAAAAATCACGTGGGTTTTCCACGTGATTTTCGGACGTTCGGCTTTTTAAGTTAACCGTTTAACTAATTATTGCCAAGAAATTGTTCGTTCCTCACCATCAACTCGAGCACCCAAAGCCAATTCATTAATCTCGGGTTGATCAAATACAGGTAGCATCTCAGCAAACGTATTCGGCAACACATAACGTCCATCGAGCAGCTTTTCACGCGTCGTCCAGAAGATTTCACCTTCCCGACCTGAGTGAATCGTTCCTGAATACTCAGTTGCCTTGTACAAAAAGACAATATAGCGCGCACCATTGTCTAGTGGCCATTCCTTAATGCCCATCAATTGTGGGTTCGCAATTTCCAAACCAGTTTCTTCACGCGCTTCACGAAAGACAGACTGCGTCACCGTTTCCCCGACTTCAACGTGACCACCCGGGAACGTCACGCCGGGCCACTTTGGATTTTTGCGGTCTTCAACCAATACCTCATGAGTCTCTGGATTCTCAATCATAATCATATTCGTTAATTCAATCGGTGTGTATCGATCTGCCATTACTGCTCACTCCTTTTTGTGACAAAAACAGCTCAGCTGACAAATGCCAACTGAGCTGTTACAAAATCCATTTTTAGCGAATTAGCCCTTGAAGACCCATTCGTTGCCATCCTTGGCCAACAAATCGTTTGATGCTTCTGGTCCCATTGAACCTGAAACATAGTTAGGGAATTGCTCACGCGTTGCATCCCAAGCTTCTTGGATTGCATCAACGAACTTCCAAGCAATTGCTACACCGTTCCAGTCGGCAAAGTTTGAACCGTTACCGTCCATAGCGTCGTGAATCATACGCTCGTATGGCTCTGGCGTCAACTTCTTGTCTTCGTCTGAAACCGTCCAGTTCAAGTTAACAACACGCGTCAAGAATTCTGACGTCACATCCTTAGCGTTAATCTTGAACTCGATACCACCCTTTGGATCAATCAAAATCGTCAACACAGGGTTAGCCAATTCAACGTCACCGCCGAAGATGTTCAAGCCCTTCTTGAAGACAACATCGACACGCGTTGACTTAGCGGCCAAACGCTTTCCTGAACGGATGTAGAATGGCACGCCTTCCCAACGATCCATCTCGAATTGCAACTTACCAGCCACAAACGTGTTGTTTTGTGAATCTGCTGGCACGTCCATTTCGTCCAAGTACTTCTTTTGTGTACCATCGGCTGACTCGCCGTATTGGCCACGTACGAAGTTTTCGGCAACCTCTTCACGGTTGTAAATCTTCAATGAGTTAAAGGCTGCGTTCTTGGCAGCACGGATATCAACGTCCTTAAATGACGCTGGCTTTTCCATGGCCAACCAACCAACGATTTGCATCGTGTGGTTTTGAATCATATCACGCAAAGCACCGGCCGTATCGTAGTATCCGGCACGCTCTTCAACACCCAAAACTTCTGACAAAGTCACTTGGATGTTTTCGATGTAGTCCTTGTTCCATGCAGCGTCAAACAATGGGTTACCAAAGCGGACAGCAGCAATGTTTTGAACCATTTCCTTACCTAGGTAGTGGTCAATACGGAAGATTTGGGCATCTTCAAAGGCTTCTGACAATTCGTTTTGCAACGCTTCGGCAGTACCAAATGATGTTCCAAATGGCTTTTCAATCATCAAACGGTTGTACTCACCGTTTTCAGTAATCAAACCTTCTGACTTCAAGTACTTAGCAACCGTTCCGAAGAAACGTGGGGCAACTGACATGTAGAAAATGCGGTTTCCCTTCAAGCTGTACTTGGCGTCTAATTCGTTGTTCAAGTCCAACATAGCAGCATAACCGTTTGCATCAGTGATGTCTTGTTGGATGTAGTAGAAGTGAGAAATGAATTCTTCAGCATTTGCTTGATCTTCAACGAAGTCAGCAATTGATTCGCGAACCATTTCGTGGAACTCTTCAGTCGTCAACTCTTGACGGGCCGTACCGATAACGGCAAAGTGCTCTTGCAAGAACCCCTTCTTAAACAAGTTGTACGTTGATGGGTACAACTTACGCTTAGCCAAGTCTCCAGTTCCACCGAAGAATGTCAACAATGTTGTAATTTCTGCAGGCACGATGAATGCTCCTTTACTCTCAAAAAATCGAAATAATCATTAGCTTATAAGTTCAAATCAGTAACAGTATCTCACACTCTTACTCAATAACCACATTATAAACTTTTTTACAGCGTTTTGCCACAAAAATGTAAAACGCTTACATTAAAAACTTATGACATACATTTTATATGCTTAACCCTCAGAAAAGTATCGCGTTGCGGCGATTGCATTATGCCATCCATTCAAAAGGGCTTCGCGACGTTCTGCCGGTAATGATACATCAAAATGACGACCACGTTGAATGTATTGGGCCAGGTCTGACAGACTCTGCCAGTACCCAACCGCTAAGCCGGCCAAGAACGCTGCGCCAAGTGGTGTTGTATCTTCGTCAATTGAACGCTCGATTTCGATGTTGGCAATGTCGGCTTGGAATTGCATCAAGTACGGATTACGTGACACTGTTCCATCGGCCTTCATCTTAACGACATCATACTTAGATTCAGCTTTCATAATGGCCAAAATATCAGCCGTTTGATACGCGATTGATTGCAACGTTGCCTTCACAAAATCAGCCTTATCCGTGCCACGTGTCATACCGAACACTGCCCCACGAACTTGTGGATCCCAATAGGGCGCTCCCAATCCGTTAAAGGCCGGCACCACATACACCTCATCATTATTTTGTGACTGCTCAGCAAGTTGCCAGGCATCCAATTGCGTTTCAATTAAGCCCAAACGGTCATGCAGCCATTGCACCGCCGATCCTGCTGAGAAGATGGCACCTTCCAAAGCGTAGGTTGGTTCATCACCAACTTGGTAGGCAATAGTTGTCACCAGTTGATTTTGTGAGGCCACTGGCTCCTTACCGGTATTCATCAGTAAGAAAGCACCCGCACCATACGTGTTCTTAATTGTGCCTGGCTCAAGCGCTAGTTGCCCAACCAATGATGCGTTTTGGTCACCGATGACACTGGCGACTGGCACACGACCACCAAAGAATTGCATCGGATTCGTCTGCGCAATCACCTCACTGCTGGTGTGAACAGTTGGCAACATGCTTGCTGGAATATTGAACAACTGCAATAACTCTTCATCCCAAGCTTGTGTGTGAATGTTATAAAGCATCGTTCGTGACGCATTACTTGCATCCGTGGCATGTGTTTCACCATCCGTTAATTGCCAAAGCAACCATGTATCGACAGTCCCAAAGACAAGCTCCCCCGCTTCAGCTCGTTCTTGTGCCCCGGCAACGTGGTCTAGAATCCAACGAATCTTAGTTGCTGAGAAGTACGCACTGATTGGCAATCCCGTCTTCTCACGAATCATCTCAGCATGCCCGGCATTATTGAGCGCATCCGCAATGGATTGCGATTGGGTTGATGACCAACTAATCGCGTTGTAAATCGGTTGCCCCGTTTGTCGGTCCCAGATAATCGTTGTTTCACGTTGGTTCGCAATCCCGATTGCCTTGACTTCATCGCCACGAATTCCAGCATTAATCAACGCATCCGCAATGGCCGTCTGCGCAGTACGCCAAATATCCATCGGGCGTTGTTCTAGCCAGCCAGTGTGTGGCACGATTGGTGTCATTTGCACCGCTGTTGATGTCACGCGACGCGCATTGTGATTGAAAATAACTGCACGGGTCCCCGTCGTGCCCTGATCAATCGCTAAAATGTATTCAGGTCGTGTAATAGCCATAAGCTTTCCCCAATTTTTTCGTTTAAAATAATTTCATCCTCTCTTAGTATAACAAGTTGTTAGAATGTGCTACACTTTTCTGCATAAGATATACGATTTAGACATGTCATCAGGCATGTCGGATGGAGGATTTATGTCAATCTCGTCAGCGGATGGCGAAGTGCTCAAACCGAAGCACGTAGAAATTAAGGCCCCAATTCTTTATATAACAACCCTCTTCCAGTCAACTGGTGCATCGCTAATTTGGCCTATCGCCACGTTATACATGCACAATGTGTTGCACGAGACAATGACCATGGCCGGCTTAGTCGTCATGGGCCTATCAATCATGATGATGATTGGTAGTTGGGTTGGTGGACACCTATTTGATAAATGGAGTCCCTTCAAATCAATCGCCAGTGCCGTTGCCCTTGCAACGACGATGTTAGCCTTGCTAACGTTCTGGCACTCATGGCCGGTATTCGCGGTATTTATGCTCATACTTGGTTTCGCCGACGGTATCATCTACACCTTGTTAAATTCATACGCCGCTACAATTCAGTCGCTGGATTCACGCCGTGTGTTTAACATGCAGTACCTATTTATGAACGTCGGTGTCGTGGTTGGAACTGCCATTGTTGGTTTCCTTTTCAATCACGGTGTGCAATACGTCTTCGGTGGCGCAACCATCATGTACGCGATTTTCTTCGTGCTAGTGCTCCGCCACTTCAACGTGAAGGGTATGGCCGCACAAGCCTCAAAGGAAGCTGCTAAGGCTGCCAAGAGTAACTTCAAGACACCGGTTTTGATTTACGCCTTGCTCGGTTTGGCATTCTCGCTTTATATGGGATACATTCTGTGGGAGACCGTCGTGGCAACGCACATGACCGACCTCGGCATGACGACGCAAGACTATTCATTCCTATGGACGTTAAATGGTATCGTCATCATTGTTGGACAAGGTTTGCTGGATCGCATCATTGAAAAGTTGCCATTCCGATTGACGGTGCTTGGTGGAACCGCCTTATTCGCGATTTCATTCATCTTCTTGATGAGTGCCAAGACTTATCCAATGTTCATCTTCACCTTTATGATTTTGACCATTGGTGAGATGTTTGCGAGTCCACAGATGCCAGCTTGGATTGATGATATTAGTGATCCAAATGCTAAGGGTCGCTCACAAGGTATGATGACCATGGCGATTTCACTTGGTCGTGCCGTCGGACCGCTATACGGAGGTTTGATGATTGACGGCGGTTCATACAAAGCGTTGTTCGGGTCAATGTTTGGTATCATGATGCTTTTTGTCATCATCACCTTCATCCTCGACCGCGCTTTCCGCGCCCGCAAGCGCCGTTTAAATAATTAACCTTTGCAAGCACCTCAATTTCGGTTGAGGTGCTTTTTTACGCAAAAAAATAACCGCCACATATCTGCGACGGTTATTAGTAGCTCTGGCTTTTGTAAGCTTTTAGGAGCATCGTTGTTAATTTGATTCACAGCCAGAATGTCCCCTCTCACGTGGGACGTTATTCTGCTGTGACTATCTTACAAACTCTTGAAATCGAAGACCATGCGTCCCGTGATTTGGTTGTTGTGCATTGCTTCGATAACATCGTTAATGTCACGCACATCAGCACGCGTCACGATTGGCTTAACCTTACCTTCAGCACCGAATTGGAAGGCTTCCTTCAAGTCTTCACGGGTTCCAACCAATGAACCCTTCACTTCGATACCATCCAAAACAGTCTTCACAACGTTCAATTGCATGTCACCCTTTGGCAAAGCAACAGCAACCAACTTACCCATTGGACGTAGTGAGGCGATTGATTGGTCAAAGGCTTGGGTGTTAACGGCCGTAACTTGGGCGTTGTGCACACCGCCAACCTTTTCTTGGATGATGGCTGGCACGTCTTCCGTCTTACGGTTGATCAACAACTCAGCCCCCATCTTCTCGGCAGCTGCCAACTTGTCTGGGTTTCCATCAACGGCAACAACGTGAGCGCCGAAGACGTTGTGGGCGTATTGAATGGCCAAGTTTCCAAGACCACCGGCACCAACAACTGATACCCATTGACCAGGCTTCGTCTCACCAACCTTCAATGACTTGTACATTGTGACACCAGCACAAGTGATTGATGAGGCTTCCATTGGATCCAAACCTTCTGGCACCTTAACAGCGTACTTGGCATTAACAACAACTTGTTGCGCCATGGCACCGTCAACTGAGAAACCAGCGTTACGGACCTTGCGGCAGAACGTTTCGTTTCCAGTGTTGCAGTACTCACAGTTTCCACATGCATCGTAGAACCAAGCGATTGAAACACGGTCACCAAGCTTCAAGTAATCTGAAGCACCCTCACCAAGCTTCGTGACAATTCCAACTCCTTCGTGTCCGATTACACGGCGGAATGGACGTGGGTTAATTTCGTTTGGGTTTCCAAAATCACCAGCGGCAACGTGCAAATCAGTGTGGCAAAGACCACTGTATTCGACGTCAACCAAAGCTTCTCCAAAGCCTAAAGCGCGTGGCTCCCAATCATCAATCAAGTCTACAAATCCGTCTAGGTTCTCACGTACGACAGCTGCTTTCATTTCAATAATCTCCTCAAAATCGCAAATTGTTACTTACTTCACAAGTTGTATTGTAAAATACTTCACAATGTTATGCAAGCGCTTTCTTGAATAAAAATAAGAAATGGGACAACAAAAAACGCGTCCTCCCAAATGGCGGACGCGTTTCTAATTTTTAATCCAATGTAATAATCTTTTCGGCGCTAAATGCGTAGATAAAACGACGTGGCATTGGCTTGCCCATCGCAACAAGTGCTTGCGCATAGATGTTTAGCTGACCAGAGTAGCGGCTCATTAGCGTTTCCGCTGCGTCCTCCGGCGTGACACGATCAGTCTTGTAATCGAATAACCAGACCTCACCATCAACTTCGAAGTAACCGTCAATAATTCCGTGGACCAGTACCTTCTCATCCCCTTGGAACCCCTTGTACAAACGGCTAGCATCCAACAGCAATGAGAATTGCACTTCACGTTCCAATGAATCAGCATGCATTACCATTTGCTTACCAAGTGGCATTTCCGCAAAGAAACGTTCGATCTTAGCCAATGAAATTAGCGGTGCAACCCGTTCTTCAATCAACCCTTGCGTGGTCAAATCAGCGACCAATTCACGCAAGTCATCACGCGTTGGCGCACCATGTTGCAAATCAACTCGTTGCAACACCAAGTGGGTTGCCGTACCGATGGCAGCTGATGAAATACGCGTTTCGGCTTCTTGCATAAACTCAGGTTCCGGCAAGGTTTCGTCAGTCAAACGTAGTCCACTCATATCGGCAACATCTAGGCGGGCATCAACTGGACCACGGCCCGCTTGCAAATCAGGGTCTTCAAACAAACGCTTGATTTCAGAAACTGATTGATAAGCTGTCGCACGCGTCGCTTCTTCAAAGCCGTAATCAAAGTTAAGGACTTGATGCCAATCGGCATTCGCAACAACGGGCGCATTCGCCTCTGTTGCCACGACAGCTTGTGGCGTGGCAACCGCTTGATACGCGTCCAGCGCTGAACGCAAATCTGCGCTATCCACAATTTCAAGACCAAAACTAAATGGCTTCTTAGGGGCCTTGGCACGGATTTCGCTGAAATCAACGACTTCATCCTCGTCATAGCGACCCAACGCCTCTTGTAGCGCTGGCGCTTGTGGGTGACGCATCAACGCCATCCCCATCAAATCCATAAACGACTTTCCAGACAGGCGCACCCAGTCCGGCAACATCCAATCGGAACCATTTTCAGCTAACGACCACTTTGACCATAGTGCCTTCACGCTACTGTATGAGCCCACCATAAAGAGGTGTTGCTCGGCACGCGTTAAGGCTACGTATAGCACACGCAATTGTTCCGCAAAGGCGCCACGAATGCGGGCATCCTTCACAAATTCGCGTTGTGGCGTTGGCAACTTCAAATGGTGTTCCAAATCGACATAATCCATGCCGGCTCCCGCTTGCGCATCCAACAAGACATCACCCATCGTTTCGCGCTGACTACTCATCTTACGCGTACTGTTCAACACAAAGACAATTGGGAACTCCAACCCCTTTGAACGGTGAATCGTCATCAATGACACACTATCACTCGCCACGTTGGCATCAGCTTCACCCAAGTCCTTGTCTTGAGTTTGCAACTGCGTCACGTAGTTAATGAACTGATACAAGCCAACAAAACTACTCTTTTGATACATCGCCGCACGTTCATATAGGGCGTGCAAGTTTGCTTGACGTTGTGGACCTGATGGCAAGCCACCAACATAATCCAACCATCCCGTCGTGTTGTAAATCTGCCATAGCAAATCCACAATTTGATTCTGAACCGCCAGCGTACGGAATGTTTCCAAGTCGGCCAAGAAGCGTTGCACGGCAGCAATTGTTTCATTTACCAATTCAACAGAAACCCCTTCAACCGAAATTGTGAGCGGGTTGTTCGCCAACGCCTTCACGGCCGTAAAGAAATCATCATCCATTGCTTGGGTACGAATCAACGCCAAACCGTTTTCATCAATACCGTACAAAGGTGAACGAAGCACCGCTGCCAACGGAATATCTTGATGCGGATTATCAATCACTTGCAGCAAGCTCATCATGACTGATATTTCAGTGGTTTGGAAATAGTTTTCCGCTCCATTCACCACAATCGGAATATCCATCTCACGGAAAATGTCCAACACATCCAAGTTCTGATTCTTGGTTGGCACCAAAACGGTCATATCGCTATAGCGAACTGGACGTTTCTCACCCGCTTTACGATCAAAGATTTCGAACTTCGTATCCATCAATTCTTTAATCTTCAATGCCATCATGCGAATTTGGCCAGTCGCCTTCGTGAAACCATACTCGTTCTTCACATCCGGTTCGTCTTCTTCAGCGTCGTCGGCATCATCTTGATCCAAGTACACCATCATTTGGGCTTCCTTTGGCAAGTCAGCCGGATAGTAATCAGCCCCCGCAACCAATTCGGCCTCACCGGCGTATTCCACATCGCCCAATTGTTCGCTCATAATCTGCGCAAAAATGTAGTTGATGTAGTCAGTTACGTTCGGTTGTGAACGGAAATTCTCCTGCAACGTAATCACGGTGTTGCCGTCAGTCTTCGGATACGTCGTTAGTTTATGACCAAACAGCGTCGGATCAGCCTGACGGAACTTATAGATAGATTGCTTGATGTCACCCACTTGGAAAGTGTTATCCCCCGTCGCAATTTGTGACAAAATCGCTTCTTGCAGTTGGTTCGTGTCTTGATACTCATCGACCATAACTTCGTTGTAACGCGCTTGTAGTTCAGTAGCTACCGCGGGTTGGCTAACGATTTGCAACGCAAAGTGTTCCAAGTCGTTAAAATCTAGCACCTTGCGACGAAGCTTTTCAGTTAGAAATGCCTCACGGAAAGCTTGCGTGAAATCAACCAATTGCTTAATGACTTCACCAGCCCCACCAATGGCGAGCTGCATACCGGCAGCATCCAACGCAAAATAGTTTTCTTGCAGCTTCTCGAAACGTTCTTTGATTTGCTCACGTTGTGCCTTAACTGGTTCCCAAGCCGCCTTTAGTTCTGGGTCATGCTTTGACGTAAAGTTCTTACCCTTGCCATCTTCGCCTTTACCCCACCCCATCAAGGTCACTGATGCAAACGCCTGACGCAAAACATCCCAACTTGTTGGCGTATCTTGCAAGAGCGTCAACAGACGACTATACGCATTGGCATCGTTTTGAATGTTCAGTAAACGATTTACAGCCGGCGGTTCATCCATCGTATCCGGTGCTTGATTAACCAATTGGATGCTTTGATCATTAATCGCTAACATCTCGCTTTGTAGCGTTGGCAATAATTGTGTCCTAAAGAAATTAGATGATGCAAAATCATCCCCAATCTCATAATCATCGGCCAAACTTTCCAACCATGCCGTTGTATCTGGTCGTGCCATCGCAAAGTTGAACAACGTGAAGACTGATTCTTGCAACGTGCGGTCATCAGTTGAACCTGACGCAAATTGAGCCGCAAACTTAGCAAACGTTTGGTCTGGATCCTCAGCATAACGTTGCTCAAGCAAATCACCATAGACTTCCATCATCAACAAGGTGCGTTCGGCATCATCAGACAATCGGAATTGTGGGTCCAAATCAATTGTGTAGTGATATTGCTCAATCAAGCGCAACGCAAACGCGTGCAAAGTCGAAATATTGGCAACATTCAATAGACGCAGTTGCTTCAACAAGTGCTGACGTTGTTCACCCTCAGACTCGGCCAACGCACCGCGAATTGCGCCCTCAAGTCGCTCCTTCATTTCAGCCGCAGCTGCTTCAGTAAACGTTACGATCAAAAACGTATTCACATTTTCGCCGGCCAACAAGCGTCGAATCACACGCTCAACCAAGACACGCGTTTTACCTGAACCGGCGGAAGCAGACACCAAGATATTTTGGCCAGTTGTGGTAATGGCCGCTTCTTGTGACGTTGTAAAATTCATTAGTCCTCTGCCCCCTCTTCTTCATCTTCGTCGCCCGTAATCAGATTTTGCATCGCCTTCAAAGCATCGTCTGCCTTGAGCTTTTTAATATTACGGTATTCATTCCCCATCATGGCATCAAACATCATGACCGGCTTATAAGCCGTGTACATCATACCTGTCTTATTTGGCCCATCACGGAATGGCAATAGTGGGAATTGTCCGGCCAAAATGTTTGTCGCAATTTGGCGGATTTTGGCCTCGTTAAATTGCAGTAACGTATTCAAGTTGTCTTCCGTCACAACGTCAGCCGTCTTGGCAAAGCCACCACTCTTCAAACGCTTCAAGGCAAACGGTGTCTTCACACCTTCAACACCTTCAAGGCGCTCAATGTAGGCTTCATTGTCACGCAAGACACCACGGTAAGCGCCTTGGCTGGCGGCTGCTTTATCAGCTTCTTCCTGCAATTCAGCCAACGAAGCACCTGAAATATCAGTGGCCTTAATCCATGGATTTTGGAGTGACCAGAACACCGCACCACCCATTTCACTGGTTGGTAACACATCCGCGTTGGTCAGCATCGCCGTCCAATACGTCATCAATTGCAATTCCAAACCAGCATAGGCTTGCGTGTAGTCAAAGGTACGCTTACCAGACTTGTAATCGACAATCGTCAAGAAGTTACCGGCCGGCGTTTCCACCAAGTCATAACGATCCACTTTCCCGCGAACCGTCACGCGACCAATTGGCAACTCATATTGCACCGGCTTCAACTTGCTCTGTGGCAAACCAAAACCAGCTTCAACACCAAGGGTATGCACCCCACCGTCAATTAATTGACCGCGCTTCATGTTCTGAACTGTATCGTGCACTTGTTCCGCCAAACGTTGTGTCAAGAATTGCATACGGGCTGAACTCGTGAAGATATCAAACGTCGCATCCCCACTTTGAAGCAATCCATGCAGAATGTTTTGCTCCAACAGACGTAATTCTGCATCCGTGAATTCACTCAACGTCTTGTTCTCACGAATCAATTCCGTGAACAAACGTTCCAGAATCGTGTGCATCAACGTCCCCTTTTCAGCCGGCGTTAGTTGGAGCACCTGACGCTCTTGCAAACGCAAACCGTATTGCAAGAAGAATTCAAATGGGTTCTTCGCATAGTTCTCAAGACGTGAAATCGACGCCTTCAGATCATTACCGAATAGCTGACTCATCAACGGCGCCATGATTTGGCTTGGTCGGTTTTCATACGTCAAACCGCCCATTACACGGGCAGCCTGGGCTGGTGCCAGTTGCTTAATTTGTGCCTGCAAGCCTTGCCAAGCACCGCTCAATTCTGCCGACTGACGGTCTTGCTTTTGGTTTTCTGCTTGGCGGTTCACAACCACCAAGTGTGCGAGCGTACTTGCAACCGTTCCAACGTATTCGTGAACATCCATCGCACGTGGATCAGGCAACGCCTTGAACTCATGCACCGGTTGATGGAATTGACGCACCAAACGCGTCACGTACGTTGACGCTTGTTGACTACCTTCACCATCACTAGTGGCGTACAACCAAATCATGCGGGTTGCTGCCGTCATCATCGCGCTGTACATCAACAAGGATTCTTGCGCCATTTGTTGCTCAGATGTTTCACGCAAGAACACATGCTCCGGCAGCTTGTCTTGCAATAATTCACGGTCACCATCGTGCAACAACGCCTTTGTACGAGTCGTTGCTGGCAAATTAACACTGGTTGCCCCAAATACAATCACCGTGTGATAACCCTGACGTTGCACGATTCCGCTTTCAGACACACGCACTTGGTCCATCGTTGCTGGAATACCCGTGTACTTGGCACTTTCAAACGCCGCTTGGAGTAGTTCTTGCAACGTTTCAACCGTCATTTCAGTGTGATCAAACACTGCCACAAAGTCATCCAGCACCCCAATAAACGTGCGCCAAACTTGTTCGGGTTGTTGGGCAGCCCATAGGTCACCCGCTTCAATTGCGGCATCACGCCAGGCAATCAAACGTTGTTGAATGCCGATTTGCGTCAAAAAGCCATATAGTTCACGCGCCATCTCACGGGCATCTTTGGCTTCCGCTAGGCGTGATAAGAATGGCGCCACCACCTGACTGATTTGGTTGTGAATCAATGCCAATTGGGCATCCTTAGCCGCCACGTGTTCGCGAACCACTTCATCATCCGAATCGGCGACGTTGCGGTCAAACTGCCATGGCGTATCATCCGTCCAACGCCACCCTGGCAAATTCTTAGCCAACGCATAGTTTTCCGTTTCCGCCAACGCCTCACGATAATCGGCCAATGTGACATCTTCAGGCAATAATAGCTCCGTCTTCAACAACCCCATCACATCTGAAATCGTGTAGGCTGGTGCCAAACGGAACAACTTGTCCAAAAAGGCCACGAGCGGGTGCGCCCCCATTGGTCGATCCAAGTCCATAAACACCGGGATTTCGTAACGGGCAAACACCGCTGGTAAGATATTCTCATATTGCCCCAAGTCACGCGTCATCAGCATGAAATCACGATAGCGTCGCTTGCCACTGGCCACTTCTTGGCGAATCATACGGGCCATTTGCTCAACTTCTTGATAGCGCGTCGTCGCTTGCCACACATCAAAATCAGGTAGCGGTGCTGATTGCGTTTGTTGCTGAATACCGTGTTGTTCATAATCAATCCAGAACGATTCAATCGCCGCAATTGTGTCACTTATTGGACGTTGTGCTGTTACAGCATTCGCCGTCACCGGGACATCATGCGCCACAGCGAAATCACGCAATTGGCGTGCCAAACGCTTAGGTCGGTAGAACAAGTCATTTTCTGACAACGTCACGTCTGAGACACTCGCAGCCCCGTCGTCAGCAGGCAGTGCAATCGCCACGCCACCTGCACGTTCAATCAAAGTCTCAACAACCCCGCGTTCTGGTGTCGTCATTTGTGAATACCCATTAATAAAGTAGTAATGGTGTGACGTATCCGTCTTTTCCGTCGCCAAATAAACGCGCAAAGCCGTCAGCAATTCACTATTCAGATATTGCCCACGGTTGGCCAACTCTTGATCCAGCGCTTCACCAATCAAAGCCAGGTCCTGCAACTTCATTTGCAACGTGCCTTGGCCCGAAAGGTTTTCAGCCATTTCACGCACTTCTGACCACGTTAAACCAGCTTGCTTCAGCTCAAGAATCTGACTCGCAAATTGACTAATAAACCCTTGCTTGGTCAACAAACTGCCGTACAACACCAATTCATCTTGGTGTTCACGTAGCAAGGCCTGTACTAGCATCGTCATACCAGTCGCTGACAAGTTGGCTTGGCGATAAATCGGGTCATCTTGCATGTAGTACCAAGCTAAACGGCTCAATGAAAAGACTTGCACGTTTGGCACTGCGACTGCGGCCCCGTGACGATTTTCCAGCTCAGCCAAACGACTTAGCACTTGAATTTCTGTTTCAAACTTAATGTGGTTCGGTACCACATAAAAAATCTCGGCTTGCTCATCGGCTGCCAAGACCTTCTGCACACGCTCCAATAGCGCTAATTCATGGTCAGCACTCGCGCGACCAAACAACAATTCTAAAGCCATGTGCGCCCCCTTTTTCATAACGAGTTGTATCCTCTCATTTTACCAGCTATACGTGAAAAAAGACCCCAGGCTTTTGCCCAGAGTCTGTCAGATTTTTAGTTATTGCGCCAACTTTAACAACGCTTCAGCAAAGATTGCCATCGAGCGCGTTAAGTTAGCAACTGGTGTTGATTCATTTGCTTGGTGACTTGTGACCGGCACATCCGGGAACTGACCACCAAAGGCGACGCCACGCTTCAGCAAACGGGCATACGACCCACCATTTGATGTGCGCGGATTCATAAACATCCCCGTCTGCTTGGCATAAACCATTGATAGGACACCAACCAGTTCATCCGTTTCCGGCACCAAGTGTGGTTCCATACCCCCTGGCCACACTTCGACCGTCGCTTTAAAGTCGCCAAGGTGTCGTTGGACTTGGGTCATCACCGCTTGCACATTAACCCCTTGCGGATAACGGAAGTTCAGCAAAATCGTTCCCTGTCCATTCAAACTAAAACGCATCACCCCGACGTTCAACGTTAGGTCACCCATCGTGTCGTCGTGATAGCGTAACCCTAAATTCTCAGCGCCAATATCGTCATGCACCGTCTCACCAACAAACTGCAAAAAGGTCTTAGCATCATCCGCAAACGCATACCGGTTGAGGAAATGTGCCAAATATGTGCCAGCATTCTCACCATCTTGTGGGTAAGCGCCGTGAGCCTGGACCCCGTTCAACAAGAGACGCAATTCTTTCCCCTTGATTTCGGTCTTACCACTCAAAAATGGATATTGGGCCAAGTATTGTTCAAAATCATGCACCATCTCGTCCGGGTCGGGCACGACCACACGCGCACGCGCATCCCCTGGCACAACATTTGGACGCGTTCCCGCAATGAAACGACGCAAAATATAGTCGCCAGTCGAGACACTCGGAAAGCGTAATTGTACGGTTTGAAAGGCCTTTTCACCATTCACAACCGGAAACGCCCCGTCCGGTGAGAAGCCGATCGTTGGTTCGCCTTCTTGTTCGAAATAGCGTGGCAAATCACGCCAGCCGTTCTCTTCATCAGTTCCAATAATCAAACGAATCTTGCGAGTTAATTTAATTTCGTGGTCGGCCAAATACTTCATGGCGTAATACGCACTCATCAAGTCAGCTTTCATGTCAGCCGCCCCGCGACCAAAGTATAAGCCATCCAAAATTTCCGGCTTGAATGGATCGCGTAACCACCCGGCGCCGGCCGGTACAATATCGATGTGTGTCAGAATTGCCACGGTCTCGTCAGCGTCAGCCGGACCATATTCGATCCAGGTCACCATGTTATCGACACGTCCATAACGGAAACCGTCACGGGCAGCCAATTCTTCCATCTTCGCTAATGCACGCACCATGTCGGTTCCAAATGGTGTTAGCTCAGTTTGTGTGTTTGGATCTAGAATCGATGGTATTTTAACAATTTGATTCAAATCTTGAATCAAATCGGCCTCATAAGGCTTTGTTCGGTCAGCCCATTCCATGACGGCCCTCTTTTCTCATTTGTTTTTAACACTTTGATTTTAACGATATCTGTTAACACTGTAAAGTAAAAAAGCTACCAGGCAGATACCTGATAGCTTTGCAAAATTCATTAAGAACGCTTCTTGTTGTAGTAGTAGAATACTGGCAATCCAATCAAAACCAATACGATTGAAATGGCAGCACCTGTAAAGTCGTTAATAACCGTTGAACCAATCACAAACAAAGCACCGAAAATTGCAACCAATGGCGTAATTGGGAACAATGGCGTCTTGAACAACGTGTCCATTTCTTCTAACTTACCTTGCTTTACTTGGCGACGCAACATGAAGACACCGAAGAACGCAGCCGTGTAGAAAATCCAGATAGTGAAGATGGCAATGTCTGACAAACGATCAACACCTGACGTGTAGAAGATTGCCAAAACCAGCGTCATAATCGTTACCGTCGCAATGGCGTTCGTTGGCTCTTGCGTCTTACGCGTCAACTTTGACAAGTACTTAGGGAACAAGCCGTCCAATGACATTGCATACGCCATACGTGGGAATGACAACATCTTACCGTTCAACGTTCCCAACATTGAAATGATAATGGCCAAACTCAAGGCGCGTCCACCAAAGTCACCAAACGCAGCCTTAGCAACCGCGAACGTCGCGTTGTTTTGCAAAGCGACAACCTTTTCAGCTGGCAAAGCGTGGTAAACACCAAACGTCACACCAACGTAGGCGATGACGATCAAAATCAAACCACCAACGATTGAGCGCGGCACATCACGACGGGGGTTCTTCAACTCACCGGCGATGTTTGACAACAAAATCCAACCATCATAAGCGAACAACGTTGCCAAGATAGCCATTCCGAATCCACCACCTGATTGTGAGACTTGGTGAACTGTTTGTCCCAAGGCATCAACCTTACCAAAGAACAAACCGTAAATGATCAACACAGCGATTGGAATCAACTTAATTGACGTTGTAATCACTTGGAAGCTAGCAGCCACACGGTTTTCCAACATGTTCAATCCTGCGATGAACAACAGGAAGACAACTGAAATCCAAGTTGCAGCTGATGTTGGCAAGCCCAAGAAGTTAGCCGTCAAAAAGGCAGCGTAACCAGCAATTGAGGCAATGACGGCTGGTGCGTAGATGACAACTTGCATCCATCCTGTCAAGAATCCAGCAGCTGGTCCGTACAACTCTTCAATGTAGCTGTACAACCCACCTGTCTTTGGCAAGCGGGCCCCGATTTCAGCAATCGTCAAACCAGCAGCCAACGTGATGACACCACCGGCAACCCATGCCAATAGTCCAAGCGTTGATGAACCAGCTGTTTGCAAAACCCCAGCTTGCTTAAAGAAGATTCCAGAACCGATAACCGTTCCGATAACGAGTGATAACCCTGACCAAATTCCCATTGATCGTTTTAATTCAACTTTGTTTTCCATGACCTACTCCTAGATTATTCCGTTCTTGCATAAAAAAACAGCCACCCAATCCCAGTGATTGGATGACTGCTAATCGTTCTCACAGTTCAAGCGTTACACGAAAACGCCCAATCACTTTTTGTGTTGAGTTGAAACGATCATTATTATTATTGTTGTTAACAAAACTGAACATAATCATTTCTCCTTCCAAAAAGTGTGCGGTTTTTCATAACGATTAAAATCTTATCATATTCTAAGAATTCTGACAATAAAAAATGGTGAACCCATTTGGATTCACCATTTCTATTAGTTACTTATTAAGCTTCTTCGTACCATGAGTAGTGGTACATTTCACCAGCTGGCTTGTCCGTACGCTCGTAAGTGTGAGCACCGAAGTAGTCACGTTGTGCTTGGATCAAGTTTGCAGGCAAAACTTCTGAACGGTATGAATCGAAGTATGCAACCGCAGCTGACAATGATGGCACTGGTACACCAGCAGCCGTTGCCAAAGCGATTACGCGACGAGCAGCTGCTTGGTACTTCTCAGCGATATCCTTGAAGTATGGATCCAACAACAAGTTGTGCAAACCTGCTTCGTTGTTGTAAGCATCCGTAATACGTTGCAAGAAGCGGGCACGAATAATCGCACCAGCACGCCACAATTGTGCCAACTCACCGTATTGCAAGTCCCAATCGTAGTGATCTGAAGCCATGCGCAATTGGTCGAAACCTTGTGCGTATGACATGATCTTACCGAAGTACAAAGCCTCGCGGATGTCTTCAACAGTTGCGTCGACATCACCTTCGAAGTTGAATTCTGGACCAGCCAAAACCTTAGAAGCAGCCACACGGTCTTCCTTCATTGCTGAAATGTAACGTGCGTAAACTGATTCCGTAATCAATGATTGTGGGGCACCAACTTCAAGAGCTGATTGTGATGACCACTTTCCAGTTCCCTTGTTTCCGGCACGATCCAAAATCATATCTACCATTGGCTTACCTGAACCCAAATCGTCATCACGCGTCAAAATATCAGCCGTGATTTCGATCAAGTATGAGTCCAACTCACCCTTGTTCCACTCAGCAAACGTTCCTGCCAAAGCATCCTTGTCCAACTTCAACAAGCGCTTCAACAAGTCGTATGACTCAGCGATCAATTGCATATCACCGTACTCGATACCGTTGTGCACCATCTTTACGTAGTGACCAGCACCATTAGGTCCGATGTAGGCAACCGTTGGCTTACCATCTTCAGGGGCCTTAGCGGCAATTTCCTTCAAGATTGGCTCAACCAAATCATAAGCTTCGCGTTGTCCACCAGGCATCATTGAAGGGCCTTGCAAGGCTCCCAACTCACCACCTGATACACCCATTCCGATGAAGTTGATGCCTGATTCAGCAAGCTTCTCTGATCGGCGCATCGTGTCCTCAAAGAACGTGTTTCCACCGTCAATCAAAATGTCACCCTTCTCCAAGAATGGTAGCAATTCTTCAATAACAGCGTCAGTTCCTGCACCGGCCTTGACCATCAACAAAATACGACGTGGGGCCTTAATTGACTTCACGAATTCCTCGACAGTGTAACCAGGTACAAACTTCTTATCTGAGTGCGTTTGTACCAAATCTTCAGTACGAGCGCTTGAACGGTTGTATACCGCAACCGTGTAGCCACGTGATTCCACGTTCAAGGCCAAGTTACGACCCATTACGGCCAAACCAACAACACCAAAATCTGCAGTTGCCATGTTTTATTATCCTCCAAAGTGTGTCCTTAATCCCTCGATTGACTATAAGTCTAGTCTTCTTTATTTTAATGTCAAAACAAAAAGTGTCTGTGAATTAAATGTGAAGTTGTTTATGACATATACAAAAATTAGATATTCCTATGACAATAGGCTGTATTACTAATTTTTGCAAAGAAAAACCCACGCGAATGCATGGGTTAGTTTCATTATTCATATTGCGCCAAAACGGCAGCGACAACGTCATCGCTAGCTGAAGTCGTCATGAAACGACCCATTGGCGTAATCTCATGACGATCTTTAAAGGCTAGCTTCTTTGTTTCAACTAGCATGACCGTCAAATTATTTTCCGTCAAAAAGAGTTGACCAGGCTTACCTAGCTTACCCTTCGTGTGCTTACCAATACGCCAGCTGTGAAAATCAGCTGCCGTTAGCGGATTTTCCTTTGGCTCATAAGCGCCACTGTTACTTTGCGTCATCACAACGCCAATTAATTCTGCTGTTGGATATTTATCTGCCATGTTTAACCTCGGTAGTATGCCCACGGTACTTGTGGATCGAATTGCTCATCAGTTGAGACAACGAGCCCCTTCTTAAAGCGCGTCAACAACCAGAAACGGAGTGGCTCAGGGATACCAAGCATCTCAAAATCGCTCGTTGAGATAGCATAACGAATCCCTTTTTCATCATTATTCATAACTTTTTGCACCCAGTTTGGATCGACAATCAGCTCACGCGCAATCGCAGCCCCATCAACGCCCGCTTGCACAAGTGCTTCAACTTGTTCTGGCGTACGCAACAAGCCAGCGACAATCAACGGAATGTCACCCAAAATTGCCTTGTACTTGGCATAAAGTGGCTCCTTATCTTCCTTATTCATAAATGGCGTTTGGAACGCATCCTTTAATGAAATATGGAAGTATGAAATTGGTCGCTTGATAATTTCTTGAGCCATCGCTAATGAATCCGTAAAGCGAATACCAGGCGTCGTTGGCTCTTCAGGTGATTGACGGTAACCAATAATGAATTGCTCATCCGCAAATTCATCACGCGCTGCGACTACGGCATCCAAAACTGCTAAACCGTAACGCATGCGGTCGTTCAAATCACCACCCCATTCATCAGTGCGTTGGTTGGCGTGCTCTGAGAAGAATTGTTGCATCGCATACATGTTGGCACCGTGTAACTCAACACCGGCAAAGCCAGCTGCAATGGCACGGCGAGTTGCTTCACCAAAGTCGGCGATACTTTGACGAATTTCCTCATCGGTCATCGGACGTGGCGTGGCCATCCCTGGTTGGTGACCTGGTACATCAGAAGGGCCAACGACGTCATCGTGCAATACCGCTGCCGTTTGTGCAATACGGCCACCAAACGACAATTGCAAAACCGGCACTGATCCACGGCTCTTAATCACGTCCGCAATCTTCTTCAACCCTGAAATCTTCTCATCAGAGTCAATGCCAATTTGACCAACGTATGTCTTACCGGCCATTGAAACGTATGCCATTTCAACGATGACCAAACCAGGTCCACCAGCACGCATCTTGTAGTAGTTCACCTCATCATCAGTCACAACACCAGTCGCAAAAGATGATCGCAAAGTCGTTGGTGAAAATACGACGCGATTCTTTATTTCAACACCATTCGCCAACTTGAATGGTTCAAGGAATTTATAACTCATTGTCATTAACTCTTTCTTATTATTAGTGACACTATTATAGCATTATGTACAACTATTAAATTTTTGCACCTCTTTTTCTTGCGGAAACATCACCATGTACTTACAATAAGTCTATTCATTTCATTGTTAACATTTTCAAGCAAAGAAGGGGACACAAACATGAAGTTTGAAACAAAGGTTATTCACGGTGGTACACAAGGGGATCCAGTTACTGGTGCTGTTACCACACCCATTTACCAAACATCAACCTATCACCAAAAGGAGCTAGGTGGTGGCGCTAAGTATGAGTACACGCGCGGTGAGAACCCTACCCGCTTCGCTTTGGAGTCAGTTATGGCTGACATTGAAAACGGAACGGATGGATTTGCCTTTTCATCAGGAATGGCTGCTATCCACGCCACAATGAGTTTGTTGAAGGCCGGCGACCACATCGTCATGGCCAACGACGTTTACGGCGGAACTTTCCGCTTGGTTAACCGCATCATGGCCGAGTTGGGCATTAAGTTTACGGCGGTTGATACAGCTGATAGCGATGCTTTGAAGGCCGCAATGACGCCAGAAACAAAGATGGTTTACTTGGAATCACCTTCTAACCCATTGATGCACGTGACGGATATTGCTGAAGCATCAAAGATTGCCCACGAAGGTGGTGCAATTGCCGTGGTTGATAACACATTCGCTTCACCATACAACCAAAACCCATTGGACTTGGGTGCTGACGTGGTTGTTCACTCAGGAACGAAGTACTTGGGTGGTCACGCCGACCTATTGTCAGGATTCGTGGTCGTGAAGGACGCTAAGTTGGCTGAGCGCATTAAGTTCATCCAAATGTCTATTGGTGCAGTCTTGTCACCACAAGATTCATACATGGTGCAACGTTCAATTAAGACGTTGGCTTTGCGCGTGCAACGCCACAACGAAAACGCGATGGCCTTGGCTGAGTTCTTGAACAACCACCCAAAGGTTGCCAAGGTTTACTTCCCTGGTTTGCCAGGTACGCCTGATCACGAGATTGCTAAGAAGCAAATGCGTGGTTTCGGTGGCATGATGTCAATCGAGCTACAACCTGGTTTGGATGTTAAGAAGTTTGTTGAGAACTTGGATGTCTTCTTGTTGGCTGAGTCACTTGGTGGTGTTGAATCATTGATTGAAGTACCAGCAGTGATGACCCACGCTTCTATCCCACGCGAGATTCGCATTGCTAACGGCATCAAGGATGAGTTGGTTCGTATCTCAGTAGGTATTGAAGATATCGACGACTTGATTGCCGACATGTCAAAGGGCTTGGATGCCTTGTAATATTGATAAAGTAAACTCCCCAACGATTCCGGTCGTTTGGGGAGTTTTTCGTTAGGTAGTTGGTGGTTAGTGTCCGTCCACCACTAACTAACATCCAACCAAAAGTGCAAAATAAAAACCGCGTGGACGTATATCTACGTTTCACGCGGTTTTTCAGTAAGCTACTGATAAAGTCAAATTACTTTGACTCCAATTCAGCCTTACCCTTGGCCCATTGTTGGATGTTAACAACTTCAGCCACACGAGCCTTCTTTGCAGAATCGTGTGATGTTGGTCGCTTACGAGCCCATGAGTTGTATGGTGATTGAACAGCCATGATCATTTCCTCCATTTATGTTATCGATAACTTTACTAGTATACCGATAAAAACAAAGTGCGTCAAACTTTTATCCCAAATCCGTCAATTTTTCATCGCGTATAAGTTGTGAACACTCAGCCTGCGCCGTATACTAAGGTTACTATGATTACACAAAAAACAACTTTCCCAGATTTCGTCTGGTTCCAAGTACATGATATGACTCCTGAGGAACGAGAATGGTTGACCAAAGACCAACTCATTCCCAACGAACTCCTAAGTTATGCCGTCGACCCATACGAAAGTGCCCGTATGGAATATGACGAAGCAGCTGATTTGACGTTGATGATTTTTGACGTCGTCACACCAACATCACCTCGTGCCACAACTGAACCCGTTGGCATGCTCTTTAGTAATGACCAACAACGCCTCTACACCTTCACTCGTGAGGAAACGGATTACGTAGACAGCTACCTAAGTGGTACCGAAGTCAGCCGCCGTCCCTTGCCCGACCACGCCACGCCGCTTGATGTCATTTTGAATGGTACAGAGCTACTTTCTTCAAAGTTTATGTCGGCAATTCTTGAAATCAATCGCCGTCGTACGCCAATTCAAAGTGAAATTCGCAAGACGAAGCAAACGCAAAAGACGATCGATCAATTGATGGATTTGCAGACGGATTTGATTTACCTATTGAATTCTTTGCACACCGACCGCGACTTGCTACGCAGCTACAAGGCGCGCCACAACATTCAATTGACTGATCACCAATCAGAACGTATTGATGACGTCACGGTCGAGTTGCAACAAGCCATAGACACCGGTGAGTTGTCACAACTAGTTACCAACCGCGTTTCAGACGCCTTTGTTAACCTAGCCAATTCAAACCTGAACTGGACAATGAAGCTGTTGACGGTCTCATCAATCGTCCTAACGGTGCCCAACATTGTGTCAGGGTTCTTCGGTCAAAACGTTGACCTTCCCTTCATGCACACCCACATGGGCTGGATTGTGACGCTCATCATCACCTTTATTATGATGACCATCACAACAATCGTCCTTTGGCGATCAGGATTTTTCCGCAAATAATCACTTACAGCAGAGCCTTTTTCAGGTTCTGCTTTTTCTATTTTTCTTGTGGATAACCTGTTGAAAAGCAGCTAACCTTCCCACAAGAAAATGAGACTTATCCACAAAACTCCAGACTTTTGCACACCTACTTGTGGATAAAGCGGTGCAAAAAAGCCGACTGCAACTAAATGCAATCGGCTAATTTCGTTTACTTCAAATGTAATTTGTGCGCGATAGTTGCTGCGCGTTGTCCAAGAACACTTTCACCAACGTGAGTCTTCAGCATTGCAACACCGTAGATACCAGCACCAACTAGACCAACCACAACCGTAACAACCAATTGTGCCATCTTTGTATCAGGCACGAATAGCGTCAACGTGTTCGTCAAAAGCGCTACCACAGCGTACATAACCAAGCCCCAGAATAGGATAACCATCAATGAGAAATTGAATGGTGCCCATTCGATGGCATATAGCACACTAAGTCGGCGGATTGAAATAATCAAGCCAACCGCAAAGGCTAGGACCGTCGCCATCAAAGGACCGGCACCTTGCAACCAAATCGTCAAAGGCACTTGCAAGATCAACTTCAAGATCAAAATCAATCCCAACACCTTCACCGTGAATGACAACTCATTCAACCCTTGGTAGATGGCCAAGACAACCATGTACAAGCCCAAGGTAATGGCCGTGAAGCTGGCGAATTGCAAGATTAACGTTCCATTTGTTGCATCATTCGTGTTATAGAACAGAATGTATAGTGGATGTGCAACGGCGGCCATCCCCAATGAGGCAGGCACCATCACAAACGCTAGCAACTTAAAGGCGAATTGAATTTGATCACCAATATTCTCGCGGTCACCAATCTCTTTAGCTCGTGCCAACATTGGCAATGCCGTTTCCGCCATACCAACGGCAAGTGACACAACCAACATGACCAACTTGTTTGAGTTAAAGGCAAATTGGGCAAACATCGCTTGCATCGCATTGTGCGTTGCTGACGTGAACGCCCTCATAATGTGGAAGAACGTATATTGGTCAATCACTTGCACAATCGCAATCGCAGAACCAGCAAAGATGACTGGCAATGATTGGCGCGCCATGCGAATCATGATTTCGCGTGGGTTGAAATCTGGCGCTGGAATATTCATCGCCATCTTTTCAGCAAAGAACTTACGACGCTTCCAGATACCAAATACCAAAACGATGATTCCGGCTAGCGCACCCCAGAAGGCAGCCAACGTTGATTCAACCGTGGCATCGACCCATGTTCCGTGATGACCAACCATAATCCAGTACGTCATTCCCAACATGTAAGCCACACGAATCAATTGTTCAACAAACTGCGACAGCGCCGACAATCCCATGAACTCGAATCCTTGCACATATCCGCGCAACATCGATAGCGTTGGAATCAACACCAACGCAGCCGATAGCGAACGGATAACAGGCACCACATTCGCATCCCCTTGTGATAAGACTCCGGCCAGCAAGTACAAGATAGCACCGGCTGCAATTCCTAACACACCACCAAACTGCAACGCTTGACGGAAGATACGACGCACGGCTTCATAGTGACGTGAAACGCCATATTCTGCAACCAAACGTGCCAAGACATTGGGCAACCCTGCCGTCGCAATCAACAAGGCCACACTATAAATTTGGTAACCTTGTGCATATAATGAGTTGGCAGAATTGAAATACACATTTCCAATCATTGCCACCCATGGAATAACATACAAGGCACCTAGCACACGCGATGCCAGGCTACCAATCGTCATCCAGGCAGAACCACGCAACATACGTGATTCTGCGTTACTATCATCAACTAAATCAGTTTCAATTTCTGGAACGGTCGTTAATTCATTGGCCACCATAATTGGCGCCTCGGCCAATGTCTCCGCTTCTTCCGCGAAAGCCTCAGGCAGAACACTTGGCTCAGATACCGTAATCGTTTCGC
This sequence comes from Weissella confusa, assembly GCA_001436895.1. Classification (GTDB taxonomy): domain Bacteria; phylum Bacillota; class Bacilli; order Lactobacillales; family Lactobacillaceae; genus Weissella; species Weissella confusa. Next base: position 122,378 of record JQAY01000001.1, on the reverse strand, counting down.
TAGCTGGACTAACAGCCGGCGCAACGTCAATTTCACTAGCCGGCTCATCTAGTTGCGTTGGCAATTCAGAACTTGCTGGCAATTGCACGTCAGCCGCTGCTTCATCAATTGCTTCACTCGCGACCGACTTAGGCGTATCCTCACGAACAAATGTATCTGCAACTTGGTGTACCTTAATCGTTGATACTCCTTCAGGTCGCGTTACCACTTCTGCCACTGAGTGCGACTGCGTAGGTGTCGTTGTCGCTTCTGATGTTACCTTCTCTTCATCACGTGCTTCAAAGATGTCATCAATCGTGGCCCCATTGAGGAGAGCAGCCAATTCTTCAAACGTGATGTCGCGTCGGAATGGTGACTCTTCATACTGGGGTGATTTTTCATCAGCCATGTTGACCATTCCCCTTTCTTTCATAAAAAAATGACGCTACACAGACTCGAACTGTGATCTAAGACTTAGGAGGTCCTCGTTCTATCCTGTTGAACTATAGCGCCAAAGTATTCCAAGTAACTATTATACACAAGAAAACCCGTTGTTTGTAGTTGATATGTAATATCAACCCATCCAACGGGTATTTCATTTAGGCGACAATGTCTTGCCACTTTGCCAGAATTGCCGACAATTCAAAATCTTTGGCACGTTCCAATGACTTCGTAGCCAATAAGCAACGCATTTCATAGCTTTGCAACATCGGTTCTAAACGATACCACAATGCGTCAGCGTTTTTAGCTGCCAACTCACCATAGATACCACCGTCCAAAATTTCAACCGCTCCAGTATTGTCCGTCGACAGAATCGGCAAGCCAAAGCTCATCGCCTCGACCAATACCAAGGGCAAGCCTTCCCAACGCGATGTGGCGAGGAAAATAGATGCCTGACGATAATGCGCCGCCAATTCCTCATCATGTAAGCCACCACGATAAATAATTTTATCCGCGACTTCATTGGCTTTAATTAAACGCTCAAATGACGCCATGTCATCTGGTAGCCCTTCACCAGCAATCGCAATCTGCCAATCATCCGGTAGCTTCTTAGCCAAACTCAACATAATATCAATGCCCTTATGCTGAATGGCAATGCGACCCGTGAACGCAATCGTATGCTTAGTTAAATCAGCCCGACCACTCACTGGCATCGTCAACGGATTCCAAATTTTAACAGCCCGGTCAGTCACTGTTTGGAAGCCTTCTAAATCAGTTTCCGTCAATGCCACCACTGTATCGGCTGCTTTGACACCCGCCACAAATTCAGCTCGCATATCACGGTAATACTGATTAAAGTAGGTATCGATATTATTATGCATCCAGGCAATCGTTTTTAGTTCAGGGAGTCGTGACTTCAGGTATGGAATAAAGCTCGTTAAGATACCGGCATTTAAAATCACAACATCAATTTTCTCTTCAATCAAAATATCAGCCAAATCGGTCATTTGTTGCTGATAGGTGTGCAATGGATCAGGGCCATTTGCTGGCATGACCGGATGAGGCGCTGAAATTAAGCGTCCTTTCAATTCATAGTACGACGGCACATCAGCCATCTGGTAAAAAGCAACCGTGGCGAATTCAGTCATGGCATTGCCAACAACAGTTGCTGCTCGCTTCATGCCACCCATTCCCAGGTTCTCAACAGCCATCAAAATTCTCTTTGCCATGCCCTGCACCCCCTTGCTTTGCATACTAAAAGAGGAACCCCCACAAATGCGAGAGTTCCTCTTCAGTATAGTCACTATTGTTTAAAAAGTGGCGCTAGATGTCTTAAAACCTGACATGCAGATTACAAAACAACGTTCACCAACTTACCTGGCACAGCGATAACCTTCTTTGGTTGTCCGCCATCCAGTTGCTTTTGAACGGCTTCGTCAGCGATTGCCAACTCAGTCATCTTCTCACGGTCAGCGTCCGCAGGAATCGTCAAACGACCGCGAACCTTACCGTTAACTTGCAAAACGATTTCAATTTCGTCTTCAACCAAAGCAGCCTCGTCAAACGTTGGCCATGGTTGGTACGTCACTGATTCGTCCTTGTGCAAGAAGCTCCACAATTCTTCCGTCATGTGAGGGGCAATTGGGTTCAACAACTTGATGAATCCTTCAACGTATTCAACAGGCAAGTTTTCTGCCTTGTATGCTTCGTTGATGAAAATCATCATTTGTGAGATGGCCGTGTTGAAACGTAGACCTTCGTAGTCTTCCGTAACCTTCTTAACCGTCTCGTTGTAGATCTTGTCCAACTCGTGGTCGTTAACCGTCGTGATGTGGTCGCGTAGCTTGTCTTCATCATCGATGAACAAACGCCATACACGATCCAACCAACGACGTGAACCAGCCAAACCGTCTTCTGACCAAGCGATTGATTGTTCCAAAGGTCCCATGAACATTTCGTACAAACGCAATGTGTCGGCACCATATTCTTCAACCACGTCATCAGGGTTAACAACGTTACCCTTAGACTTAGACATCTTCTCGTGGTTTTCACCCAAGATCATACCTTGGTTAGCCAACTTTTGGAACGGCTCCTTGGTGTGGACAACACCCAAGTCGTACAAAACCTTGTGCCAGAAACGTGCGTACAACAAGTGCAACACAGCGTGCTCAGCACCACCAATGTACAAGTCAACGTTCTTCCAGTATGCCTCAGCCTCTGGAGAAACAATTTCCTTGTCGTTGTGTGGATCCATGTAACGCAAGTAGTACCATGATGAACCAGCCCATTGTGGCATCGTGTTCGTCTCGCGCTTACCCTTGCGGCCGTTTTCGTCAACCACGTTTACCCAGTCGTCAACGTTAACCAATGGTGACTCACCAGTACCTGAAGGCATGATGTTATCAACTTCTGGCAAACGCAATGGCAATTGGTCTTCTGGTACAAGCGTCTTTTCACCGTCTTCCCAGTGGATAACAGGAATTGGCTCACCCCAGTAACGTTGACGTGAGAAGATCCAGTCACGCAAGCGGTAGTTAACTTGCTTGTGACCAACACCTTGCTCTTCCAACCAAGCGATTGCCTTTTCGATAGCTTCTTGCTTACCCATGCCATCCAAGAAGCCTGAGTTGATGTGCTCACCGTCGCCAGTGTAAGCTTCTTCAGCGATGTCACCACCGGCCAAAACTTGGCGCATTGGCAAATCGTACTTCTTAGCAAATTCGTAATCACGTGTATCGTGAGCAGGAACGGCCATCACGGCACCCGTTCCGTATGATGAAAGGACATAATCACCGACCCAAATTGGCAACTCTTCACCATTAATTGGGTTAATTGCAACGGCACCTGTGAACACACCTGACTTATCCTTATTCAAGTCCGTACGCTCCAAATCTGACTTTGAAGCGATTGACTTCTTAAAGGCTTCGATAGCATCCTTTTGATCATCAGAAACAATTTCTGATACCAAAGCGTGTTCTGGTGACAAAACCAAGTACGTCACACCGTACAACGTATCAGCACGCGTCGTGAAGACTTCAACTTCAGCATCTGAATCCTTCACCTTGAAGTTTACAGAAGCACCGATTGAGCGACCAATCCAGTTACGTTGTTGTTCCTTAATGGCGTCTGGCCAATCAACATCGTCCAAATCTTCCAACAAGCGATCAGCGTAAGCCGTGATCTTCAATGCCCATTGACGCATTGGGACACGGTAAACTGGGAAGCCACCACGCTCCGTCTTACCGTCGATGATTTCTTCGTTGGCAACAACCGTTCCACCATTGTAATCAGGGGCCCAGTTAACCATGATTTCATCTTCGTATGCCAAGCCCTTCTTGTACAATTGTTCGAAGATCCATTGCGTCCACTTGTAGTACTTAGGGTCAGTCGTGTTAACCTCACGTGACCAGTCATATGACAAACCAAGTGTCTTCATTTGGCGGCGGAAGTTCTTAACGTTCTTTGCCGTCACGACACGTGGATCCTCACCCGTCTTGATTGCGTACTCTTCAGTAGGCAAACCGAACGCGTCGAATCCCATTGGGTGCAAAACATTGAACCCTTGCATACGCTTCATACGTGAAACGATATCAGTTGCCGTGTAACCTTCTGGGTGCCCAACGTGTAGCCCTTGCCCTGATGGGAATGGGAACATGTCCATTGCGAAGAACTTTTCCTTTGAGTGGTCTGATGACGTCTTAAAGGTTTGATTCTCTTCCCAGAAGCGTTGCCACTTCTTTTCTACTTCTTTGTGTTGATATGCCATGATTGATAACCTCACTTTAATGTTCTAACTTTAACAAAAAAATGCCGTTCTTTCAATAAATGAGCGGGTTTATACCGGTGTTTCACACGACTAATAATTAATCCAAATTGTGATACACTTAGTTAATGAAAAAGTAGTGAAAGCGGGTGTCCATATGTTTCAAATGCGTAAGTTTGATTATTTTCAGCTTGCGGTTGCCTTTGCGGGGTTAATCCTATTTATTTTATTAGCAATTGGCTATACCCACCATTTGGGTTATATCGATTGGATTGACCAGTTTGGCTTCAAACATATCCGGCAACCAGTCACGCCAGAACGCTCTTGGTTCTTCCGTAACATCACCCGCGCCGGTAACCCAAAGTGGACGTTGATTGTGATGACAGCGACCGCCATTGTGGCATTGCTAGTTCGCAAAATCGACGTGGCCGTCTTTATCGTTTTGAACGTCGGCGTCTTCGGACTTGGTGTCATGGCACTACTTAAGCACGTTTTCCACCGACCACGACCTGACATTTATCATGTCATCAGCCAAGGTGGTTTTTCCTTCCCATCGGGTCACGTACTCAATGCCGTGCTATTATATGGTTCATTGATTGTTCTCGTACATTATTACTTGAAACAACACGACCAGGTGCGCTATGCCATCATGACATTATTCGCCGCGCTGGTCGTCGCCATCCCCCTCAGCCGTGTCTATCTTGGTGTCCACTATTTGTCAGACATCCTAGCCGGTTTTGGCTTAGGCACCTTTTTCCTAATTATGTCGAAGGAACTTATTTTCAAATATCAAACACGAGAGGTTTTCGAACATGCGATCAACTCAGAATCTAGCGCAAATCACGCTGAATGAATATTTAGTACCGGGCGACTTGGCCATTGATGCCACGATTCGTCGCGGCGACATCACGCGCTTCCTCGCTAGCCGTGTGGGTGACACTGGTAAGGTCTTGGCCTTTTCAGATGTTAAGGCTGAAATCGACGACGTTGCCACATCACTTTTCTTGAGTGGTTTGCACAACCGCGTCGACCTAATCAGCAAGGACTTCTCAGCCGTTACCAACTATTTGGACCCAACAAAGCCAATCGCCGCTGCCTTGTTCCAAGTTGACGAAAACATGGATACGGAGACATTGACGGCGACCGTTAAGACATTGTTGATGGTCTTGAAGACAAACGGTTTGGTGTTGTTGCTAAGTGACAACCCAGCCAACCTAGCCGACGCCCAAGCTTACGTGGCACAATTGCCAACGGATTCTTACGGTGTCCAAAAATACGAAGACGTCCTAACCGGCGAAACCGCCTTGTTAATCCAACGTCGTTAATCAAAAAACTCCCTGAGCGCGCAGCTCAGGGAGTTTTATTTTACTTATTAGTTGGCTCAAACACCGCCACTGCTTCAACGTGGGCAGTTTGTGGGAATTGATCCAATGGTTGAATGTCGCCCTTGATGCGGAAGCCCTTGTCAATCAAGTACTTGGCATCGCGCGCCATTGTCTCTGGGTTGCATGACACATAAACAAAGCGGTCAGGATTCATGTCCGCAACGGCATCCAACAAATCTTCCGTCAAACCACGACGAGGCGGATCAACAAAGATAACGTCTGGCTTCAAGCCACCGTCTTTCCACTTTTGCATTTGTTCAGGTGCGTCAGCCGTGACGAATTCAGCGTTCTTCACGTTGTTGTTAGCGACGTTCTTTTGCGCGTCAATCACGGCACGCTCAATCACTTCAACACCCAACACCTTGTCGACACGGTCAGCGACCGTCAAACCAATTGTTCCGATACCTGAATAAGCATCGATAACCGTGTCAGATTCCTTCAACTCACCCTTTGTTGCGGCCATGTCGTACAACACTTCCGTCGTTTGTGGGTTAACTTGATAGAACGAATTTGGTCCGATTTCAAAATCGATATCCAACAACTTGTCGTGGATAGCGTCGGCGCCCCACAACGTGCGATTATCGCCTGACGTCAAAACATGCAAGCTACGTGGATTGTGGTTCAAGATGATACTCTTGATGCCGTCAACCGCCTCAGCAATGTCCGCAGCAATCGCATCTTCATCCGTCAACGTTGGCGTTTGCGTTACTAATACCACCATGACTTCGTGACTGTAATAACCGCGACGTACCATGATGTAGCGCATTTCACCTTCTTGGGTATCGTCATCAAAAACCGATACCTTGTGGGCGTCCAAAATATCACGCACGACTCCAATGATTTGGTCGATCTTTTCGTCGTTAACGAAGTAATCATCCAACGGCACAATGTCACCTGGCGTACGCTTCTTAATGAAACCAGTCGTCAACTTGCCATCAACATACTTCACTGGCACAACCGTCTTATTGCGATAGTGGGTTGGATTATCCATCCCGATGGTTGGCGCAACATCGACATCAATACCGTATTCCTTGTACAACTTTTGCACTTGTTGTTGCTTCAAACGCAATTGCGCATCGTAGGCCAAGTTGACATATGGTGCGATACCAGCCTCAAGCAAATAGTCCTTACCCGACGCCACGCGGTCTGGTGACGCTTCAAGAATTTCTACAACCTTGGCACGACCGAACTTACGGTTGACCTGCGTCACCTCAAATAAAATTTTCTCGCCTTCGAAGGCATTTTCCAAATGAATTGGATAATCATCAACCATGATGACTCCCAATCCAGTGTAAAGCACGTCGATAACAACACATTCGCGTTGCTCACCCAGCTTTACCGGAATAATTGTATTACTCATATTTTCTCTCGCTTATCCTTTTTAGTCGCTTTCCATTATAACTGAACTGAATTACTTCGTGCGACCCCACAAGAAATCAATCATTGCATGGTTCACCTGCTGATTGTTTTCGTGCAGCTTACTGTGTTGTGCTTCAGGGCCACTAATCAAGCGCTCTTGATATGACTTTGGCCGGTCACCGAGCAAGTATTGCAGTGACTTGGCCGATGTCGTTGAAACACGCCCATCCGAATGCGTGCCATCATCCAAATCACCGTAAATGTTCAACACATCAACTTGGTTCTTTGGATAATTGTCTTGGCGGGCCAACAACCAATCATAGTACGACACCGTCTTTTCGGGCTTACCGAGGCCATCCAAATGATTATCGGCAACTTGCTTATCAATGCCAACAATCCCATCGAAGTGACCTGCAATCGATACTTGCTTGCGTAACTTTGGCAATGACTTATCTTGACCGTATGTCATTTCATAAGTCATCAAGCCCAGGTTTCCCATCGAATGCGCAACGGCATTGAATGACTTAATGCCATACTTGTGCTGCAATGCAACCACGACATTCTTTATCCACTTGGCATCTGTTTGATAATCCGTATTACGATTATCTGAAAATACCACTTGCACCATTGGATTAAAACGGTTCTTATCCCAATGCCCTGACAACTTCACGTGACCATCATCAGTCACGCGCGCCGTCAACATTTTCTTAGCCGCCCCAGACTTTTCAGCTGCCCGGACTAAATCCTTTGTTGAATTCAACGTGCCACCATAACCGTGAATGAACAAGGTTGGTGTGTTCGAATAGACATACTTATCTGGATTACGTTTTAGCTTCAACGAATAATTCAAAGCAAAAATAACCGCAAAAATCGCGACCAATCCAACTATAATACTGACCCATCTTTTCATCGTGCATCCCCCTTTGCATTCCGAATGAGTGTTTAATTCATTTTTTGTCCGTGTTCAATGACATAGGCTACTGAAACTGGCATCATCTTGCCACTGTATTCTACCGCCAAAGCGCGCGCCGTTTCGTCTTGCGTTGGCACAACCGCCACAAAAGCTCCGTCATCCAAGCGATACATATCCACTAATTGCCCCGCATCATTCAACAAGAATGAAAAATCAATCAAATGGTTGTAGTCGTCAAACTTGAATGGTCGCTCATCTACGCGTTCTTCGCGGACTGGTTCAACCGGTTGCTCAGGCATACCTGCTGCCAATTGCGCAACCAACTCAAAACGTAGGTTCTTCATATCCAACAATTGCGCTTGGAATGAAATTGGCGCTTCATCAACCACTGACCGCACAAACTTAGGCAACAAGCGCTTTGGACGCGTAATTGGCGCCGATAATTCTGAGAAGAATGCGTAGATACTCATCTTGCGATCAATCAAATCATCCAGCGTCACTTCAATGTGCACATCATCGTTCTCAATGCGCCAAGGCAATTCCTGTCCGTTCTTCAAATCGCGGTCTGAAACCAACGGCGCTACCATCGTCCCCAGCGTAATCATAATCAAGCCATCAACCTGGTTAATCGTCACATCAAATTGCTTGGTGGCATCTTCAAACAGCATCCCCACTGTGCGTGTTGAGAACATGTTCACCATGCGAATATCTGCTAGTATCGCAGTTGCGGCATCCGCATTCTTGTCTGTAATTAAATCGACCAACTCATGGTACGTCTCAAGACTCTCAAAATCAGTTGGCGTTAGGATTAGTTCGCCATAATCGTCAAACATTTCATTTAGTAACATGTAACACCATTCCAAACTCTTCTTATTTATTAATAATGATACCAGCGTTTGCGATGCAATGGTAATCATGAGACACTACTGGTAGATTCATCAGAAAGAGGGGATATTATCGATGACAAAATATGATAAAGAAGCATTACGTCAACGGCTCACACCTGAAGAATACGCCGTCACACAAGAGGCTGCTACCGAAGCACCATTCACTGGTAAGTATGACGCATGGTTCGATGACGGTATCTATGTTGACGTCGTGAGTGGCGAACCTTTATTCAGCTCAACTGACAAATATGACGCCGGCTGTGGTTGGCCATCATTCACCAAGCCAATCGAGAAAAAAGCAGTTAAGCGCCACCTCGACACCTCACACGGCATGTTCCGAACTGAGGTCACCTCAACGGATGCTAACTCTCACTTAGGTCACGTGTTTACTGACGGGCCGATTCAAGAAGGCGGATTGCGTTACTGCATTAACTCAGCAGCGATGCGTTTTGTGCCGGTTGATGAGCTAGATAAGCAAGGTTACGGCGATTACAAATCATTATTCGAATAACGTAAAAAAGACGGCAGTCACGAGGACTGCCGTCTTTTCGTTTACTTCACTGGCACCTTCACGTCACCAGAAAGAATTTGCTTCTTAGCTGCTTCGACTGCAGACCATGCCTTATCTGACATGTTACCGCGCGTCGCCGCAACACCCTTATCATCCAAACCGTAAACCAAGTGCTTACCACCTGGGAACTTGTTTTCATCTGCCATCTTCGTCACGTCAGTCACAACTGTGCCAACGCCCTTCGTTGCTGACGTCAACGTGAAGTTTGATTCACCGTCAGTTGCCTTGTATTCACCATCGGCTGATTGATCAATATCAACCCCGATAACCCAAACCTTGTCGGCCTTTGTTTGCTTTTCGTTCAAGTCCTTCGCCTCAGTAAAGACACCCGTACCAGCGCCACCGGCAGCTTGGTAAATGATGTCCGTACCGTTTTGGTACATTGAAGCCGCGATTGTCTTGGCCTTACCAGCATCAGCAAAATCACCAACATATTGCACATCAACTTGAATATCAGGGTTAACTGACTTGGCACCCGCAATAAAGCCGGCTTCAAACGTATCAACCACCGCTGACTTCATCCCACCAACAAAACCAAGCTTGTTCGTCTTCGTTGTTTCAGCTGCCGCAACACCGGCTAGGTATGATGATTGTTCTGAGTGGAACGTTACTGAGACAACGTTCTTACGCGTCTTTGCAACGTCATCAATAATCATAAAGTTGTTCTTTGGGTACTTCTTAGCGGCCGCATTGATTGATGGCGTCTTTGGGAAGCCAATGCCGTAGATGTTCTCGTAACCATTTGAAACGGCTTGGTTGATGTTTGTCTCAAAGTCAGCTGACGTCTTGGCTTGGAAGTATGTGTAACCACCCTTACCTTCCTTCACATTATTCGCCTTCGCCCACTTCGTCAAACCTTGCCAAGCTGATTGTTGGAATGACTTGTCATCGATACCAGCTGCATCCGTGATCAACGCAACAGATGTGTGCTCGTTCTTAGCTTCAACTGAGCCAGAGTGCATGTATGCCCCAATCCCTGCACCAACCAACACAACAGCACCAATTCCCAAAACAACTTTACGATTCATTATGAAATCCCCTTAATAGATATAAAACACGAACATTTATTTCGTTTTTAACAACTTATATATCATAACCCGAACTTATGACGTTGTAAAGGGTATATTTCGTAATTTAATCGTTTTAACCAGCTAACCCCTTACTAACAAACGGTTAAAACACGAACTTCAGCATTGTCATTTACATAAAGTTCGTATTTAGCACAAAAAGTCGAGACATCGCATTGCATGTCTCGACTTTCCATCATTTATTAATTTGCCAAAATGTTAACAATATACAATCCTAGCTTCTGATGCATCACGTGTGCCCGGTGTGTCTCTTGCACAACCGACTTCAACTCTGACACATCATCCGTAATTTCGCCTTGGACACCCTTAGCATAGGTTTCAACCATGCCCTGTGAGTCATTCACCGTCCAGGCATAAATCCCCTTACCACGCTCATTCAAATCATCGACCTGACTTTGCGTCAAATAAGAGTATTCCATCGTGTAGAAATCCGCCTTCGTCACTGGCGCACCAATAAAGTCACCCGGCAAAATCATGCCGACTTGCAGCTTCTTATCCAGTGTCTTCAAACGCTGCACAACTGAATAGTTCAAACTGTGCATCTGCCAACCGTTTTTATCCATTGTTGTTTGGAATTGATTCAAGAATGAATCAGCTAAGTCAGGCGCATTAGTTCGCTCTGTCTTAATTTCGACTAGTAGTTTTACATTGCAACGTTCTGCTGCTTTGGCATATTCTTCAAAGCTCGGAATCTTAGCTTGGTGACCATTCTCATAGACGGTCAACTTAGTTGCTTCGGCTAACGTCAAATCAGAAACTGACTTGTCCGAAGCGCCCTTTGTCAAAGCTGCCAAATTTGGATCGTGCATCACCACCCATTTACCATCCTTAGTTTGGCGGATGTCCATTTCCACAAAACTCGGACGAGCATGCGACACCGTATCAATCATCGCCGGAATGGTGTTTTGCACCCCGTTACCGTCATCCACACCACGGTGCGACAAGGTCACCAATGGTCGGCTAACTGTATTCACAACGAAAAACAATGACGGCCCCGCTCCTTGGATCAACGCACCTAGCATTAGGATTAACCCAACAACACGCTTTGTGTGGCGCGGCTTCGTAGCATAATCAACAAGTTGCACAACCTGATAATCACGAGCCATCAGCCCAATAATGAACTGCAAACTCATGATGCCAAAGAAAATATCAATCAGCGTCGCGAACGTGAAGGTCACAACCGCTGTCAGGGCACTGAGCATGAATGGTGCAAACCAATCGACAATATATTGCGCACTCCAAGTCAATCCAAAGACAATCAACGTTAATAAACCAACCAAAATTGAACCAGCCAACAGTGTCAGTGCTAATTTAATACCTTGCGCACCACTTGTTTTGCGCCAACTGTTTTTGATTGCCAATCCCGCTTTATGTTCAGCCAGCATAATTTCCGGTAATACGTAGAAAAATCGAATGGCGAAGAATAACGCTGCCAAACCAAGTACCCAGATAAGCGTTATCATCCAAGGCGTGCCGGTAATAGTCGGCCACACAAATTGCGGGATAATTAAATCCGCTGTCAACTGCGAGTGAAACGCCAACATCGGAAATGGCAGAACCACAATGCCGTAAAACAAAATCAATACCCACGCACCAACACCACCTTGGCGCAAACGATGTAAAGCAGTCTTCATGACGCTAGTTGCAGTTGGACGTTGGCCCTCGTGTACCGCCGAAAAACCAATCGTGTAACTGGCCAATTGACTGATAAACACCGTTAACAGAATCAGCACCGTGATGACTAAAATGACCGTAAAGATTGGATTTTGCATCAGCACCTGTCCTACGTTTGAGAGGGACATAAACGGCACTTCATCAAGCCATTGACCGACGTACAACAAGCCTTTCAAAACTGGCACGACGATAACTGAAATTAAAATCGTAATCGAGAAGAACAGCCGACTCAGCGTCCATTTCGATTGCCAAAACCGACGCCATAACAGCGTCCAGATTGTTTGTTTCATAGTATTTTTCTCCCCTAAACCCACCTGTTTTGCCAAATTATACCAAACAGATTTGTTTATTCGAGTTTAAGGCTCTCACTATTGGTCTTTCTTGTCTTTACGACGCATAATCCACGCTAAGAACATCGCACAGAATGCAAAAATACCAACAAGATATGGTCGTACGTCAGCCACCTTTTCGGTTTGTTCATCCGTTTCCTGTGACTCGATTTGGCCATCCGTTACTTCTTTGCTTGAGCCGTTGTAAACAATGCGATCATCAATTGCCTGACCTTGGTGTGAGCCTCCGTTAGTTGCGACGTATGGGTTCGATGCACCTGACGCATCCCCATTAGACGAAATCATCTGGTCACCCACCGCATTGGGTAGTGAACTAGTTGCTGTCTCACCCGCTGGGGTGATGACATTATTCTGTAGACCATTATCGTTCCAAATAGGCGTGTCCGTCGATTCCGTCGCTGTGCCAACTGTCGCTGCTTGAGCGTTACTCAAAGGCAACGGTGCTGCCACTACGTTATTCGTTGACTCATCATTCGTCGCTACGTTCATTGCAGTATCAACCGCCACTGTTTCGTCCTTTTGATAATTTGTGGTTGTTGCAGCATTACTCGTTGGAACCGAATCACTTTCAGCTGTTTGTTCCGGTTCGGGTTGCTCATTGGCAGCCGTTGCTTCCTCCACAACTTCTTCTACTTCGGCCACGGTATCTGAGTCACTGGCTTCACTGCTAAACGAACTTACCAAACTAGCTGACAAGTTAGTCAGGTCACTGATTTCGTCATGTGCCCACTCTTTTGCATTTGCCAAGTTAGTTGCTTCGGCTTCGTCAATAATCGTTGTGACCTCATCTGAAGTTGTCGCATTTACAACACGGTCCTTGTATGACGCTTTTTCATCATCAGACAAATACGCCATTTCATCGATTTGCGTCTCAGCGGTTGCTTGTTGTTGTGCTAACTCGGCCGCCAATTTGGCATTTGCAACGATTTGCTCAACCGCTGACACTGTATCCGCATTCGAAATCTGATCAACAAACGACTGCTTCTTATCGTCAGCCAAATGCTGTAAGTCATCAATCTCAGCCATTGCGTCAGTCTTAGCATTCGCCAAATTTTGGTTCGTCGCATCAGTGACAATTGGTACGATATCGGCAACATTCTCGGCGTTAGCAATCTGTTGCTTAAAGTCGGTCTGCTCATCTGATGACAAATAACTTAGATTATCAATCGTTGCTGTGCCATCGTTTTGTGCCTCGACCAACGCTGAGTCAGCTGCCTGCTTTGCATCGGTGACCGCTTGTTCAACTGTCGCGACATCCGTCGCCTGATTGACTTGATTCGTATACGTCGTTTGGTCAGTGTCAGACAAGTTCGCTAGGTTACTAATCTCAGTCGTCGCTGCTTCTTTGGCATTGGCCAAATTTTGGTCAGTTGCGTCATCAACCACGGCGTTAACCCCCGCAATATCAGTCGCATCTGAAATTTGTTGGTTATAAGCCGACTTCTCATCGTCAGTCAAATAAGTCATGTTATCAATTTCGACCTGGCCATCTGATTTTTGGTCCGCCAGCTTATCAGCCGCCTGCGCATCGGCAACGATCTGCTCAATGGCACTAGTTGTCTCAGCCACTGAAACTTGATTATCAAATGATTGCTTCATATCTGCATCCAAATTAGCCAGCCCAGCAATTGCACCATTTGCCCAATCCTTGGCATTCGCCAAATTTTGGTCGGTCGCTTCGGTCACACTCTGCTCAACATCAGCGATCGTCATGGCATCAGCTACTTGTTGCTGAGCATCATCCTTTTCATCCGCCGACAAGTACGTCAAATCAGCAATCGCTGTGTCTGCGTCTTTTTGCGCTTCCGCCAACGCTGCCTTATCAGCGTTCTTCGCATTAGTCACTGCTTGTTCAACAGTCGCCACATCCGTCGCCTGATTAGCTTGGCCTGTATACGTTGATTGGTCAGACTCAGACAAATTGACTAAGTTGCCAATCTCAGTTGCCGCGCTTTCTTTTGCATTTGCCAAATTCGTGTCAGTCGCTTCGTCAACAACAGCATTAACACCCGTTGCATCAGTCGCATCTGAGATTTGTTGCCTATAATCAACCTTCTCATCATCAGAAAAGTAGGTCATATCATCGATATCCGCTTGTGCATCGGCTTTTTGTGCAGCCAATTCATCAGCTGCTTTGGCGTCAGCTACAATTTGCTCAACCGCGTCCGTTGTCGTGGCGTCAGTAAGTTGATCAATAAACGTTTGCTTCTGGTTATCACTCAAGTTCTGCAAATCAGAAATTTCAGTCGTTGCCGATTCCTTAGCGTTCGCCAAATTTTGTGTCGTGGCATCTGTAACCGTCTGTGTGACTACTTCAACGTCTTTTTCATCAGCAACTGCTTGCTTAAACTCAGACTTTTCATTCGTTGACAAATAAGCCATGTCATCAATGGCTGTTTCTGCTGACGCTTGCGCATTTTTCAAATCAGTTGCTTGTGCATCGGCAAGAATTTGTTCAACCGCTGCGACATCATCCGCCTGCGTAACTTGATTGGCGTAATCAGTCCGCTCGGAATCTGATAGATTAGCCAGATTGCCAATTTCAGTTGTTGCTGAATCCTGAGCGTTCGCCAAGTTAGTTGCATCCGCTTCGTCGACAGCCTTGTTCACACCGGTTGCATCAGTTGATTCGGCAACTTGATCCTTATACGTCGATTTCTCATCATCTGACAAATACGTCATAGCATCGATTTCAGCTTGCGCATCAGCTTTCTGTCCCGCTAATTCATCAGCCGCTTTGGCATCAGCAACGATTTGCTCAACTGCGTCCGTCGCATCTGCATTAGTAACTTGTTCAACAAACGTTTGTTTCTGACTATCATCAAGATTTTTCAAACCGTTGATTTCATCTGTGCCTGATTCCTTGGCGTTGGTTAAATTCTGGTCGGTTGCCTCAGTAACGACCTGCGTCACATCTGTAATGGTCGTTGCGTCGGTTACTTGTTGCTTGAAGTCAGTCAGCTCATCCGCTGATAAGTACGTCAAATAAGCAATCGTTGTATCAGCTGCTTTTTGCGCTTCGGCTAACGCCAACTCGGCCGCATCCTTCGCATCCGCGACTGCTTTTTCAACAGTCGCCACGTCCGTCGCCTTGTTAGCTTGTTCTGTATATGTTGTTTGATCCCCTTCAGACAGGTTCGCTAGCTTGCCAATCTCATTCGTTGCTGATGCCTTAGCGTTCGTCAAATTCTTAACAGTCGCATCCGCAATCGCCTTATCAACATCAGTAATCGTCGTTGCGTCATCGATGGTTTGTGTCGCAGTTGACTTGTCTGTATCTGACAAATACGTCAACTCTTTAATTGTCTCAGTTGCTTCAGCCTGAGCATCCTGCAATGCGCTTTCGTCAGCAACCTTCGCATCAGCCACGATTTGTTCAACCGTCGCCACCGTTTCAGCATCCGGCAACTTAGAAATAAACGACTGTTGTGCATCAGTATCTAAGTTATTCAATGCACTGATTTCGTTTGTTGCCCAAACCCGCGCATCCGCCACATCAGCATTCTTTGCTTGCGCAACAATCGCAGCAACATCGGTCACCGTTTTAGCATTGGCAATCTGATTCTCAAAGTCTGTTTTCTCGTCTGATGACAAGTAGGTCAACGCATTAACAGTCGCTTTCGCCTCATCTTGCGCATCAGCCAATATCGCTAAATCAGCTGCATTTGCGTCAGCGACAATTTGTTCAACATCGGCAACTGTTTTAGCATCAGCCAATTTATCGACGTACGTTGCCTGATCATCTGATGCCAAGTTAGGTAACACATTGATTGCTGTTGTTGCCTGGTCTTTAGCATTCTCAAAATTCATCGCCGTGGCTTGCGTCACCACGTCATCCACACCAGTGACAGTCCTGGCATTTTCAATATCTTGCTTGTATCCAGCCACTTCTTCCGTCGACAAATAGGTCAACGCATCAATGGTGGCATTTGCCTTCGTACGTTCAGCTGCCACAACGGCTGCATCCGCCGCTTTAGCATCGGCCACAATCTGTTCAACTTGCGCCACAGTTGTAGCAGTCGTCACCTGATTAGCGTAGCCTTGTTTAGCATCAGCATCCAGGTTAACCAACTTGGTGATTTCATCGTTCGCCCAGGATTGGGCATTTGCCAAATTTTGATCAGTTGCATCAGACACAACGACATTCACACCAGCCACGTCAGTTGCACTCGCCACCTTCGCTTTGTAGTCATCCTTTTCAGCGGTCGACAAATAAGCCATGCCATCAATTGCGGTCGTGGCCGTCGTTCGTGCGTCAGCAAGTGCGGTTGCGTCAGCTGTTTGGGCAGCCGTAACAATTTGTTCAACTTGCTCGGTCGTTGTTGCGCCTTGTATTTGTGTTGTGAATTCTTGCTTCGAAGCATCATCTAAATTCGTTAGGCCGGCGACTTCGACAGTTCCCCATGTCTTGGCGTTTGCTAGATTTTGCGTCGTTGCTGCCGTCACCACATTATTCGTATCTTCAACCGTCGTTGCACTCGCAACTTGTTGCTTGTATGCAGCCTTTTCATCATCGGACAAATAAGTTAGCGCATCAATCGCAGTGTTAGCATCTAACTTTCCTTGTGCCAACTCGTTTGCCGATTGCGCAGTCGTGACAATCCCATCAATCGCGTCTGTACTAGTTGCAGCCTCGACCTGACTCTTATAATCTGCGCGTTCGGCATCCGTCAATGCAGTCAAAGCATCAATCTGCGCATTGGCATTTGCCTTCGCCGTCGTCAAATCAACTAAGACATCAGTTGAACTGGCAACACCAGCAAACAAATCAAGATTAATCGCATCTGAGCTCGCAATCGCTCCCTTAACTTCGACTGGTGATGTTGAGCCATCCGGCGTGATTGTCGTCGGAACCGTGACCGTTGTGCTACCCAAAACAGCAGCATCTACCAATTTATTAACAGTATTCCCTGTTCCTGAAGACAAGCTGGTAATGGTCGGCGTCAGCACACCATCAATGAGCGGTGAAGTTATCGAACTGATATCAACACCCAGAACACTAATACTTTTCACTGTATTCAACAAATCAGTCAGAGTCTTGGTAAGCGTTTGACTCAAAGCTGTTCCCAATCCGCCATCCAAATCCACCGACAAATACTGACTGCCATCTGGCAACGTTTCTACTGTCGCTTCGCTAGGATCAACTGTGTAATCCGCTGTAACAGCACCGTTTTTCAAATTATCTAATGTTTTATTCAGGTTATCTATAACTTCAGAACCAATCGCCGCTTGTATGATTGTTGTATCCAATCCCGTTAAGACCAGTTCCAATGCATCCACAACTGGATCAAGAACCGTCCCCAGTCCACCGATTACTTCAACGTGCACTTGAATTGGCCCAGCTGCCTCAATATCCGTCCCAGCCGGCACCTGCAATGCCACTTCACGAGACGTATCGCCAAGTACTGAAACATCAGCCGCACCACTTGCATCCATCGTGAAATCAACATTAGTTGGCTGCCCAACCGGTAGTGATTCCGTTGCATTCGATGTCGTTTCGACGTTCGTAAACAATTGACCATCCACGACCGCTGCGTCAGCCGTTCTTTGGACCAAGTGAACGCCATTACGATCAACCGAAATATCCGGAAAGTCTAACGCTACGCCCCCGCCTAACGTCAAACAGGAAATCCCGGCAATCACCCACATCTTCTTGGACTTATACATCCGCTTGCGTTGCTCGGATGTCCCCAAGGCTTTGTCTGCCTTATTCATTTTTAAACCCCCACTGTTATATACTCTCTAACGTGTTCCGACCTCGTCCCTCTCGGAGCTCACTCACCACTCCACAAGATCAATACAGCTTAGTTTTAACACATATCCAGTAGCGGTACCAAAGATAGCTATCGCAACGGTTTCACCCACCAAAAACATGCGCAAACCGTGATGAAGCGTAGAAAAAAAGCGTTGCACAACGAGAATAATTCTCGTTGTGCAACGCTCGTATATCGACATATGCATTATTTTTCGTTAATGAGCTGTATCAGTCTATTGCTTCAATAAACCGAGCAACTGCATCTGCCACAACATCACACATCTTCACATCAACAACATCCGCGTTATCTGCATCCCCGTGTAATGAGTCCATTTGCGCAAAAACATCTGCCGACGTCAATGCAATCGCAGGCACGCCCATTGCGACGTAAACCATATGATCACCCATTGGCCACGGATCAACGGTTACGAATTCCTCTCCCTGTGAAAAAGTCTTCTCAGAAACTTCCTTAAAGTCATCTGGCAGTTCATAGTCTGAATACGCAATTTTACTACCGCGCATGCCAATACCATCTAAATTCACGACGATTTTATACATGGCCGACTCAGCTGCTAGTTTTTCTGATACCACCATTTCACCTGGCATGGCATAATTATCCTCGCCATTCATAACCACAAACTCTAACGCCGACTTACCGTGCCAATCCTTCAATTTTTCAGCAATCGCCAATAACGTTGCAACACCACTAGCATTATCCAGTGCACCAATTGTTTTGGGCGCTGTATCAATATGGGCAACAATTGCAATCTTCTGCCCTTCACCCAAATGACCAAGGACATTTTCACCAGTACTCTTAGATCGACTAGTCTTAATAACAACCTGCGCCCGATGGCCACTTTGCAGCTTTTCGCCATCATTCTGAGATACGCCCAGAACCGGTATCTCAAAATCGCCGTCTTGGATAACCGCAGTCGGCTCATCACTATGGCTAACAGAAATAATCGCGGCCGGTTCGCCTGATTCCAAGGCGGCAATAATCTGTTGATGTGATTCAGGGTTATAGAACGTAAAGTTTTTCGGCATCAACACTTCCGCTGTTAACTCACCCGTGAGCACACAAATTCGCCCCTTTAGGTTGGCAGTTTGCAGACTCTCAAGTGTATCAACAATCACTAAATCACCAACCACATTTGCTGGATTACTATAGTCAGCTGATTGCACCAGAATTTTTTGACCGTCCACCTTTAATGTCGCACCGTGGCCTTCCCAGTCCATAGCATCAAATTGTTGTTGCTCAACTTGATAACCAAGTTCTCGCAAAACGGCAGCGACATAAGCCGTCGCCCGCTTGTTGCCAGGTGTTCCTGTCAATCGCGGACCAATGTCAGTCGCCAATACCTTCAGATGTTCTTTTATTCTTGTCATATTACTCACCTTTCTAGAATCAGTTTATCCGGTAAATTCGCTTATCTTCCGGCTAATTCCAGAGAAGGGTGAGTTAGAATGTTGAAAGATCACTCCTCCGCTTCCAGTACTAATTCCACCTGCATCTTGGTATACTCAAAGAAATACTAATTCAAGGAGGACGCTATGATTTTTGATGAGTTAACCCAAAAGCGCCAACAGATTGAACGCTTTCGACCACTTTCTAAAACTGAAGTCGAGCGTCTCGAACACCAGAAAAAAATCGAACACGTTTGGTCTTCAAACGCTATTGAAGGCAATACCTTAACTGAGTATGAAACTGCCTCAATTATGGAAACGGGACTTACAATCGCTGGGAAACCAGTAAAGGAGCACCTAGAAGTCCTTGATTTGAGTGAAGCATTCGACTACATGCGTGACCTGGCAACGAACACTCAAAGTATCAGTAGCACCGATATTCGAGACTTAAATCGTTTAGTCACGTACGGCACTGCTGAAAGCCGGGCTGAAGCTGGGCGTTATCGTCAAATCGATGTCTGGCCAGCAGGTTATGAAGAAAACAAATACCTAGATCCCTTATCAATTCCTGATGCTGTTGAAAGTTTCGTAGTTGAATACAACGAGAATCTCACTAAAATTCATCCAGTTGAATTGGCAGCTTGGGCACATTTCAAGCTGGTCTCAATTCACCCGTTCATTGATGGAAACGGTCGAACGTCACGATTGCTGATGAACATGTCATTGGTACGGTTCGGTTATCCAATCATCAATATCCAACCCGATACTGATTCACGTATTCAATACATGGAAACACTTCGAAATGCTCAGCTATCTAAAAATCCTACCAATTTTATAGCTTTGGTGGCCGATTACGAAAATCAAGAGTTAGATAACTACCTTGATGTACTACGTCGTAACGAAGAAGAAATCATTCGATCTGAAAACGACACCAATTTACCGGATAAGTTTTTCAAATAATGTCAAAAATGCATCAGCGCCACATTCGGCACTGATGCATTTTTTATTTTGCCATGAAGCTTGCTCTTTGTCCCCCCATGTAAGGGGCCATCGTAAAATGTCGTAAATAGGCTGTCTGGCATGTTGGAAAACCAACACGCTTGGCGACTTATTTACGACTTTTTATTTTCAATCGTTTTGCTCTTATGCAATTTTAGTTGTCCGTCAGTAATTCTTTTTTCAAGGATACCGTGTGAGAATTCAAAAGCCAAAAAATAACAGAATATTTTTATACATCTTGTTAAGTTCACCACAACTTAACAAGTGAGTTTAAAGCTTATCGCGCAACATTTCGAAGGAAATCAAACCATTTATGTCCAAAGTTGGGTTAGTATAATGTCGTCACTTTTCGGCCTATTCGTTTCCTCTTTATCGACTTTCACAAACATTGGAACTTGCATTGCATTTCCTGTGATAATGGCCTCTCCTTTTCCAAGACTTGGTATCATTTGATAAGAGTTTCTATCAAGCGTTGGCATCGTATTTTCTAGCATTTTTAAATCTTTCTCATTCACTAATCGATGAATAAGATAATTATGTAACTGAGACATAATCGTTGATGAAATATCAGCTGGGCGTTGGCTTGACAGAGTTAAATAAAAACCAAACTTGCGTCCTTCTTTGATAATTTCCTCAAACACTGACAAGCGATAATCTTGCCAATCATCTCCATTGTTGCGGTAGTCAGCATTTAATATGTTATGAGCTTCATCAATAATTAGATGCTTAGTTTGGGATACATCACTTCCTGAAACAACTGACTTTTGCTCATCGTATTCCATTTTTGATAAAAGCATTGGAATTAATCTTGTAATTTCTTGATTCGCATGCACTAATGAAATGATATTCATGGATTTAAAACATCCATCCAAATTTTCTTTAATTTCCACGACCTTTTCTAGACTTTCAAAGGCGGATTTAATGCGGTGAAACAAGGGATTAATGAATTCGATATTGGTTGACTTCCAAGCCGAGACGTAAACTTTTTGAAATTCTAAGAAGTAACGAAGCTGATTAATAGGTGTAACAGCCCCATACAAGCTCGCTAACTCTTCTTTCAGATTATTCAACCCAGACTCTTCCATAAACGCATCAGTCGGTTCCTCATCTGCTTTAATATTTGTCTTCCATGGTGAGGTTGAGATGGTTAATTCATTATGATATTGATTTGTTTTAAGCGTCTTTAATTTGGCTAATGAATCTGAGTTCACTCCCATATTAACAGCAGCAGCAATCCAGTTATCTTTTGCATCACTTCCAACCTGTTTCATGCCTTTTAGAATAGCAACGATTAACGCAATTTCAAGCTTGGCAAACGCATTTGCATCCGTAATGGTATTGTTGAATGTCCTCAAAGCGTTTCTTAAAAAAGGCACCTGAGTCGCCGGTCTAGCATCAAATAATATTGCCAAAATATCCGGATCAAACAAATAGGATTTCTTTATCGGTATTTTTTGTCCAGCGTCTGCTGCACGAGTGTCGATTTCAAAGATTCGTTTGTCGCTTTTCTCTAGTCCAAAAGTGCTATCGCCAGTATACTCACCATTAAAATCAATCACAAAAAACTGAGAATACTCCAAAATCGCATCTCTATATTGGCTTCTAAACAACTCCAAATACACCTTGTGAAGTGTGTTCGACTTCCCACTGCCAGTGTTACCAAAAATCCCAATGTGAGATGCAAAAAACTTATTGATGGGTATGTTTATCGGTTGCCCTTCGAGGAGTGATTTTCCAATGTAAATTGATTTCTCACCAGGCTCTAACCCAAAAATTAAGTCAAGTTCTTCTTTGGTAGTCAACGTAACCTCGTTACCCACCATTGGCACATATTGGCTTGTAACTTGAAATTCATCATCCTCGATAACGCCTTTTGTCTTAAGAGTAATCACACGATTGATTGAATCCTTGTGAAAACGATTATCAAATTCTATACTTCTCACCGTGTTCTGTTGATCAATTACTTTTTCACTTGAAACGGTAGCAATTATTTTTACATCATTTTGGTTGATTGTTAGAAAGGCTCCAATTTTGGGCCCGGTTAATACATCTCCATACCAAAGTAGTTGAGAATCATTTGACATGGAATACATACCTACTTGCGAGACACTACCATCAACGCCAACAATCACCCCTAACTTCTTACTTGGATTTATCATCTTTCAAATCCTCCTCAGAAGCTCCATTAATAATGTCCGTCAAATTTGGTAATTCAAAACTTTGATACACTTCTCCAGATGTATTTTCATGCTTAGACAAATGATTATCAGCAAAATCCTTAGGGGTGTATATCCTCAAATTTTTAGGAACCTTATTGACCTCAATATTCAGATTAGAAAGATATGCTTGTTCATCCCCGTCTAAATATCCAAAAGCAATAATCAATATTTCCGGATTTTGTAAAGCACGTTTCACCATTTTGCCAATATGTTGGTCTTGGAAAGAAAAGCCAATTATAAACAACACTGACTGCGGTTTATCCAGTTCCAACTGAAAGACCCGAAGCATTTCATAATAATGGTTATCAAGATACGTATCTTTTTCCTCTACCCCAGTTGGTTTTACAATTTTAGGCGTTTCGGCCACTTCACTTCCGATTATAATAGTCTCATTCATTTCGAACCAATTCATCGACCCATGAGGCTTTATCAGCGAGACTGATGGGATTTCACTAATATAGTTGTCGTTCAATCCTTTATATGACACCACACGATTATAGTTGGAACTTTCAAGCACTCGCTTAAAATATCCATTCGCTCCGTCATTAAAAACAAATCGTCTTGTTCCAATCAATTCGTCGACGGCTTTTTCAATATATAAATCATAATTAGTGGTAAATAGATTTACGGATTTGGGTGTTTGCCTTGAATTGGACAAATTAATAACATCAATTACTGACTTCAAAAATTGAATATAATCATCAAGATTTTCTCGGATAGACTCTTCGCCTGAAAGTCCGTAAGTATCCCGCAAAATCTTTCGACTAATTTCTTTAACCTTGTCTTCCAATTGTTCATTTGCAGTTTTACCAGTTTCGTCATCGTCATTGAAATCACGCATTAATCCAATAGATTTAGCCGAAGCACCTGAACCAATTAAAAAAATTAAGTTGCTTCGTAATCATAAGTTTTCTAATTTCTCGCACTAATAATTTGTCGTCTATTTTTTGCGAATCAGCCATTTCATTTCCTCCTCAACAACCTTAACAATCCCCAAATCAACATCCCATTTAATCTAAGATTATTACTCTTAAATCTCAATAACGTCTTTATTTATATACATTCTATCACTTCGGCATTTCATTTAGTAATCATTTACATACTCTATATTTACTGATTCATTCAGTAGAATAAAAGAAAATTCCCGGAAGAAAAAAGCGTTGCAAGTCCTAAGACTCACAACGCTTCTATCATTATCTATTACTTGTTAAAGTATGCCTTCAAAGCATCAACCTTATCCAAACGCTCCCATGGCAAGTCCAATTCAGGACGACCGAAGTGACCGTAAGCGGCAGTTGCTTCGTAACGAGGCTTGCGCAAGTCCAAGTCCTCGATGATTCCGGCTGGACGCAACTCGAACAAGTCGCGGATTGCGGCTACCAATTCGTCATCAGAAACCTTACCCGTACCGAACGTGTTGACGTTAACTGAAACTGGCTTTGCCACACCAATAGCGTAGGCAACTTGGATTTCAACCTTCTCGGCCAAACCAGCTGCAACGATGTTCTTAGCGATGTGACGCGTTGCGTAGGCAGCTGAACGGTCAACCTTGGTTGCATCCTTTCCTGAGAAGGCACCACCACCGTGACGAGCGTATCCACCGTACGTATCAACGATGATCTTACGACCAGTCATACCGGCATCACCCTTAGGTCCTCCGATTACGAAGCGGCCAGTTGGGTTGATGTAGTAACGCGTCTCGTCGTCAACCATGTCGGCTGGCAAAACTGGGTCGATGATGTGCTTACGAACATCGGCACGCAATTGCTCCAATGAGACTGACTCACGGTGTTGCGTTGACAAAACGACAGCGTCGATACGGATTGGCTTGTCGTTTTCGTCCAATTCAACCGTCACTTGCGCCTTAGCGTCAGGCAACAAGTATGACAACTCACCTGAACGGCGCACGTCAGCTTGCTTCTTAACCAACTTGTGTGACAAAACAACTGACAATGGCAAGTATTCGTCCGTTTCGTTCGTAGCGAAACCAAACATCAAACCTTGGTCACCGGCACCGATTTGGTCCAATGGATCAACACCACCGTCTTCACGGTGCTCAATAGCTGAGTCAACACCTTGCGCAATGTCAGGTGATTGCTCGTCCAACGTTACCCCAACGTGGATATCGTCAGCCAAGAAACCAGCTTCCTTGTCATCGTAACCGATGCGCTTCAATGTGTTACGAACAATTTCGTTAATGTTAACGTAGGCCGTCGTTGACATCTCACCGAAGACGTTAACGTAACCTGTCGTTACTGACGTCTCAATGGCCGTACGTGCTTGTGGATCTTCAGCCAAAACGGCATCCAAAATGGCATCTGAGATTTGGTCTGAAACCTTATCTGGGTGTCCTTCTGAAACTGATTCTGACGTGAACAAACGCTTTTCTGACATATAATCTAATCTCCTAAAATAAAAAACTCTTGTGAAATTAAATAACCCCGACATACCACTCGTAGGCGGCATGTCGGGGTTCAGTCGATATGCGCCTATCTGCTAGAAAGTACCACATCGCCCGAAACGGGTAAGTTGGCGTCAGATCAAAGGGTCTAGTCCCTCCCTGAACTCTCGATAGGAAAGTCGAATTTATTTACTTTTTAATACCTAAATTACTATACGTGGTTTTGTACAATCACGCAAGCTAAAAAGTTAACTAATTTTTAGTCACCCATCGCGCTCACGTTTTGATCGGTAACCGTCACGTCTCCAAACGCTTGGCGCACCGCATCAAGGTCGTGGTTTGCCAACCAATCATTAACATCGATAGAGAAGTCGTGCATGCCGTCGCCATTACCGCCGCTATAACGACCTGTAATTTGGCTCACACCGCCATCCCCAGTCAATGAATATTGCACACCAATACCGTTTACACCAACGCCAAGGTGCAAGCTTCCTTTACCAGATCCAACACCGCCAACCGTTCCGGCTGTAATGCCGTTTACATCAGTGGCCGGCTTGTTATATCCCGACATAACAACCTGCGCAATAATCTTTGCACGGTCAGTACGGCTTAAGTCCGTTGCAACAACACCAGGTGTGCTACCTGAAAAGTCCGACGCCTTGGTTGAACTTGATGAGCTAGCGCTTGATGAGCTTGAACTACTACTTGAAGAAGAAACAGCACTTGAAGCCTTGTTTGTTGTGGCCTTTGAAACTGACTTGGCTGACGATGCAACCTTAGCTGTGCCATTGTCAGACTTAGAGTGCGTCAACTTGTATGTCATCGCACCAGCCACAATAGCAACTACGACAGCCAACAACAAGAACAGCGCTCGCTTGCTCTTACCACTAGATTTTTTCGCAACTACTTTGGGCGCTGGCGCAACTGGCGCTACTACCGGTGCCTCTTCAGGTTCAAAATTACGTGCAGCAGCTGCACGATATTCTTCACGGCGCGCAACGCGCCCATGTTCTTTGCGGAATTTATCTTCCCATTCTTGACCAGTCATGGATTTACCTCCTGCAAATTATAGATACTTTGCATCGAATTCAGGATCCTGACTTGTCAAAATCTTTGGACCCTCTTCCGTAATTGCAATCACGTGCTCGTATTGAGCTGACCATGAGCCATCCAACGTCGTCACCGTCCAACCATCTTCTTCAGACGTTTCAACTTCCCACGTTCCCATGTTAACCATCGGCTCAATCGTAATTGTCATACCAGGCTTCAAGCGTAGGCCACGCCCCGCAACACCATAGTGGAACACATTTGGATCTTCGTGCATCGTAGGTTGAATACCGTGACCAACATAATCACGGACATTACCATAGCCGTTTTCATCTTCAACAAAGGCGTTGATGGCAGCCCCAATATCACCCAAACGGTTACCAACTTGTGCTTGTTCAATGCCGATGTACATTGCTTCTTTGGCAACATCCATCAAGCGTTGGGCTTCAGGTGAGACTTCACCAACGGCATACGTCCAAGCTGAATCTGAATAATAACCATCCAATTCAACCACCGTATCAACTGTGACGATGTCCCCTTCCTTAAGGAAAAGTGCCTTACGTGGAAACGCGTGCGCAACCTCTTCATTCACTGAAACGGTCGTGGCGTATTCATAGCCTTCAAAGCCGATTTGCGCAGCACGTCCGCCGTGACTCTCAATGTATTGGCGACTAAATTCTTCAATCTCCCAGGTTGAAATACCTGGCTTAATAATATCGCGTAGTCCTTGGTGCATACCGGCAATGATTGCCCCAGACTTACGCATTCCCTCTATCTCACGAGGTGACTTAATCGTAATCATAATAATCTCTCTTCACTAATCTTATGTTTTTTATCACAGCAGCTGTTGCTCTAAAACCCCTGACTAAAGTCAGGGGTAAGACCAAAGACGCACCTGATAAGGGCGACTTGGTCACGTCGGAGGTCTAAAACCTCCGACGTTTTCAGTCTACTTTATTTTACACGTACCACTTACAAAAAAGCCACGCAAACGCGTGGCTTTAAGAGTTTCTCAGTAAATAACCGTTGCTAGTTGTGACGTCAAAAATAGATCGACGTAAGCACGGTCCAGCAACATCTTCGTATCATTCATTGACATGAATAGGAATTGCAAGTAACCACGTACCAATTCATCATCAGGCAAAGCTGACAACTTTGGCAAGCGCTCTGATAACTCTGGCGCTGACAAAATCATTTGCTCATTCGCACGCGCAATACGTGGAATACTCTTGCGAATCGTTTCTGCCATTGAAGTAACCATCGCGTCATCAATTTGAAGTGTAATACCCATTTCTCTGTCCTCACTTAACTTTTGTCAGTCATTATTATAACCAAAAAAGTTGCAATAACGATTTTTCAAGGGAAAGTCTTGAAATATTGCTTTTGTTTTTGCACCAACTGAGTAGAATAAGAACCAAACGGAGGGGAACAATATGGCAATTCAAACAGCAATTTTCGCAGGTGGATGTTTCTGGTGCATGGTCGAACCATTTGAGAGCATGGCTGGCATCCAAAAGGTGCGTTCAGGTTACACTGGCGGTTTCGTCGCCAACCCAACCTATGCACAGGTTGTATCACACCAGACTGGCCACACAGAAGCCGTTAAAATTTGGTTCGATGATGATATCGTTTCATACAGTGATCTGGTTGAACTATATTGGCAGCTTGCCGACCCGACAGATGCCATGGGCCAATTTGCCGACCGTGGCGACAGCTACCGCCCAGTGATTTTCGTAGCAAATGATGAGCAACGACAAATTGCCGAGGCGTCAAAGCGCGCCTTAAATGATTCTGGTCGTTTCGACGCACCAATCGTTACAAGCATTGAAGACGCCAAGCCGTTTTACGATGCCGAAGAAGAACATCAACAATTCTATAAGAAGAACCCTTTGCGTGAGTACATGATGATGATGCCACGTAAAGCCTACCAAAAGAAATATTGGTCGGATAAAGACTAGCTAAAAAGCCGGTTTCGTCTACACATAGACGAAACCGGCTTTGTTTTTAATAAATCACATGGAAATTCGTTGGTTGGTCAATCTTAATATCTGGGTGACTCATAATGTAATCACCAATCAAATCGGCCGTTTCTCGTTGCACTTCACGAACCACTTTATCCAGTGAGAAGGATGCAAAGTTACCTGCACCACCCGCACGGTAGTTATTCATTGCAACTTCGTATTCACCGGCCAAATCAATCGGCTCACCATCAACAAGCACTTCAATCACGCGCTCACCTTCACGACGGCGCAAATCAAAGGTGTAATCAATCCCGCTCCAAACATCATAGTTATAGTGTTCGACCTTGGGCTCCAAAAACGCTGGGTTAACGGTTGGTTGACCATTATCATCCAAGACAAAGTAGCGCGCGTTCACTTCAAGCGCATCTTTAATATCTTGCCCCGTCAACTTTTCGACAACTAACGTATTTGGATAAATATAATTCGTCATGATGTCACGCAACGTCACTTCATCAGCCAATCCCTTCACTTCGTTGTTAAACAACGCCGTGTTAGCAATCGTCGTTTGTGTCGCATCCATTTGCACTTGGTTAACCAAGGCGATAAATGGGTGGCTGTGCAAACGAGCCTCAAAGTGATTCGTTACTTGCATGTTGTGACCAACATGACCGACTGCCGTATCAAGCCAGTGGTTCGTTGCCACGTGAACTGGTTCAACAACTGCCTTCACCGCATCATTCTCAGGGAACACCGCTGTGGCAATCAATTGGGCGTCACGGTTGGTAATTTGGTGTTCGTCATTCAACGTAAGCGTCATCAAACCAACTTGATCAGCGCGATAGCCAGGCTGCGTTGTCGCAACATGATTGATAACCGCTGCCAGGGTACGATGTTGGTGACCAGTCACAACCGCATCAACACCTGGGATTTGTAGCAATTGGTAGCCCTGATTTTCACCCGTCAAACTTTCCAACGGTTCACCAGTCTCCAAATCTTCAGCAAACCCGCCGTGATAAGCCAATACCAGCACATCCACTTGTGGGCGCAATTCGTCAACATAACGTGTTGCGACTTCGACCGGGTCAGCAAACGTTAACCCATGGATGTTAGCGGGTTGCTCCCAATTCGACACGTACTTGGTAATCAATCCGATGACACCGACCTTCACCCCACCACGTTCAATAATCGTGTATGGATGACCAATGAACGCCTCACCACTTGTTTCGTCCAACACATTGGCATTCAGCAACAAATCGTTTTGTCCTAAAACGCGTTCAAGATAATCACGTCCGTAATTAAATTCGTGATTACCCAAAATGCGCACATCATAACCAATCGTTTCGGCCAAGTCATCGTACAAACTCACCGCTGATTGATCGACTTTTTCAATGTAATTCGTTAATGGTGACCCTTGAATAAAATCACCGTTTTCAATTGTAATGATGACATCTTCTGGAGCAGCTTGTTCACGCAACGTTTCAATAACTGTCGCTGCGCGGGTCAAACCCAACCCATCATTTTGTAATGGTCGACGGAAATCATCAGCTCGAAAATAACCGTGGACATCAGAAGTCGAAATAATAGAAACCTGCATGTTGTACTCCTTTAAACAGAGAAGGCCACCGAGTACTCGATGACCTTCTAACCTATTAGACTAGGCGCTTACGCAATTGACCTGACAAGAAGTCAATGACCGTCACCATGATGATGATGCCCAGCAAAATGATACCAACCTTTGGCCATTGACGTGTTTGCAAAGCAAAAATCAATGGCGCACCGATACCACCGGCACCAACCATACCCAAGATAGCCGCTGAACGAACCGCGATTTCAAATCGGTATAGTGTGTAATTCATAAATTCAGGCATGACTGCTGGCAACGTTGCCAACGTCAACCCATCAAGCGCTGATCCACCAGCTGCCACGATGGCTTCATTTGGTCCGCGGTCAATGTTTTCAACCGCTTCTGAGAACAACTTACCCAACATACCAATTGAGTGAATTGAGACCGCCAACACACCAGCATAGGCACCAGGGCCAACCGCCTTGATGAACATGATGGCCATCACGATTTCAGGGAAAACACGAATAACCGTCAAAATCACCTTACCCAACGTTGAACGTGGCGTGAAGAACCCCTTCTTCGTGCGGGCTGCCAAGAAGGCGAATGGCACTGACAAAATAGCTGAGATGAACGTTCCTAAGAAGGCGATGGCCAGCGTTTCAACCAACGCTGTGATCAAATCTTCGCCATCCCCTGTATAAACGTAAGACCAATCCGGATGGAACAATCCTGTGAAAATAGCCTTCGTAATCAATAGTGCTTGTGGCTTAACTGATGACATTGGAATCCCAGAAAAAGCCCAGGCAAACAACGCAACAACCAACACTGTAATAATCCAAGGACGATAACGGTGCCAAGGACTTTGCTTAACTACTTGCATTATGCCAACGCCTCCCGCAATCGATTTGAAATACCGTCAACAATCACCACGACAACCAAGATAGCCAAGATAACCACGGCCGTGCGATCGTAACGGAACATTGAAAGTGTCTGACTCAAGAACAATCCAACACCACCGGCTCCCAAATATCCAAGCACCGTTGAGGCACGGACATTGATTTCCAATGTGTATAGGAAGTAACTCAAGAATTGGTTGAAGACTTGTGGGATAACCGCAAACACAATCGTTTGCACGCTGTTGGCACCTGCGGCCGTCAACGCTTCAATTGGTCCTTCATCAATCGTTTCGATTGCTTCATAGAACAACTTTGAAATCATACCAAAACTGAAAATCGTCAAAGCGCCGACACCGGCCATCGGACCAATACCAACAATCGCAACGAACAACGCTGCCAACAACAAGTCAGGCAAGGCACGCACCAAGTTCAAGAAGAAACGGACGATACCACGCACGATTGTGTTCTTCATCAAATTACGGGCTGCCAACAAACTAAACGGCACCGCAATAATCGTTCCCAACAAAGTTCCAACCAAAGCCATTTGAATCGTCTGCAAAATTGGCGTAATCACCGCCGTGACGTATGACCAATCTGGATTCATCATCTTAATCAAGATATCCATGAATTGTTCCCAACTGAAATCAGTTGAGACACCCGTCATGCGTCCTGATCCAAACAAAATTAATACAACTAGAAGCGTTGCCAGTAGACCCTTGACGTGCCATTTTTCGCTGAAACGCTGTTCAGGTAAACTTACATTCATCGTCTATTCTCCATCTGTTGCTTCAGCGTAAATACCGTCAAAGTCATCCTTGTTAACTTCTGCGATTGGCTTGTCATAAACAAGTTGACCCGCACGCAACCCAATGATGCGCGTTGCGTATTCCATGGCAAGTGGCACACTGTGCAAGTTAACCACAACCGTCATGCCCATTTCCGTGTTCAAACGCTTCAAGTCATCCATAACCATCTTGGTCGTCTTTGGATCAAGTGAGGCGATTGGCTCGTCAGCCAGGACAACCGTTGGTGATTGCATCATGGCACGCGCAATGGCGACACGTTGTTGTTGTCCACCAGACAACTCATCGGCACGCGTATAGTATTTGTCGAGCATGTTAACCTTATCCAAGTTTTCGGCTGCTTTCGCCTTATCTTCCTTAGAGAAAAGCCCGAACGTGCTCTTGAACGTTGAGTAGTAACCCACGCGTCCAGCCAATACGTTACGGGCCACTGATGCGCGTTTTACCAAGTTAAAGTTTTGGAAAATCATGGCGATGTTACGACGCAATTCGCGAAGCTTACGTCCCTTCGCAACCGTGATATCTTCACCATCAATCAAGATTTCACCTGACGTCACATCGTGTAGTCGGTTGATGGCACGCAACAACGTACTCTTACCGGCTCCTGAAAGACCAACAATCACAACGAACTCACCTGAAGCGATATCCAAGTTAATGTTATCCAAACCAACCGTGCCGTTCGGATAAATCTTTGAAACGTTGTTAACTTTAATCGTGCCTTTTTGGGCTGTCATAATAACTCTCCACTCTTGTTTAACCTTGTTAACCAAATCCAGCGAATTTTGCTGAACCGTTTTACATGATATGTACGAAGAACGGACCTCACTGGGCGCTGCCAGTAAAGCCCGTTCTTCTCGTTTTATTTAGAAATCAAGCCTACTTGATGTCTTCAATTTGCTTTTGGTAATCGCGGACGATGTCAAAGTTTGAATCCTTTGACTTCGCAACACCGGCCCAGCTGTAGACATCGTTCAAAACCTTCTTACCCTCAGCCGTCTTTGATACCTTGATCATGGCGTTTTGGATAGCCTTTGAATCCTTAGCTGAGATACCCTTACGCAAAGCAATTGTATCGTTAGGAATCTTTGACGTGTACATCAAAGCACGCGTTTGCTTGAAGATATCTGGGTTGTCCTTCTTAACAACATTACGAGCATCATCAAAGATAAATGCTGCGTCTGTGTCGCCGTTCAAGACTGACAAAACACCTTGGTCGTGACCCTTAACCGTAACTAGGTCAGAGTCCTTCACAACGTTCATACCCTTCTTCTTCAAGTCAACGACTGGGAACATGTAACCCGCGTCTGAAGTCGTATCTTGAACGGCAATCTTCTTACCCTTCAAGTCCTTCACTGACTTGATCTTTGAGTCCTTCTTTACCAAGACAATTGCGCGGTAGTAATCAACAAGCTTGTCCGTGTTTGAACCGTCGCCCTTCTTGTCGTTAATACCGTAACGCTCTGATTGCAAGATAACCTTGGCACCGTATTGCTCGTGTGCGTGTACGTATGGGTCAGGTGGCAAGAATCCCATATCCACCTTCTTTGAACCCATCGCCTCAACAACCGTGTTGTAGTCAGTTGAGATGGTTACGTGCACTGGAATCCCCAATTGCTTCTTTAGCAACTTTTCCAATGGCTTAGCCTTCGCTTGGATCGTGTCAGCTTGTGATGATGGAACGAATTGAACGTTCAACTCCTTCAAGCTAACTTTCTTTGAAGCGGCATCAACTGATGCGGCTGGCAATGCAGTAACAAGCGTTGAAGCTGCAATCGTAAGTGCAGCCCCTGCAACAAGCTTTTTAAACATGTCCCTCTATACTCCTTAATGTATGTCCCCTTAAAGGTTGAATTAAGGATAACACCGAACTTTCTTCATGACAATATGCATTTTGTTCATATTTATAGTTAAACGTTTTAAAAAAATATATATATTGACTATTAATGTTCGGTAAGTAAAATGTCGATTTGCTTTTCCGTAAATCAGGACTTCAACCATGCTACAAAGCTCATTCGCAGACTTTTTGTATCATACATATGAAACGTTACTTATTTTTAATTAGTCGTTAAAAAGCAGTTATTCGTATCTCGAATATTCCGCTTTATAATTCAAAGCATGAAAGGGGTTACATTATGAAAAATTCATGTCGACGCTTCGCTAAGCGTACACTTATCACTCTTGCAGCTTTAACTGCTGTTTCTACTGTCGGATTTGCAGCCTATCACATTGGCGGATTCGACGGTGACAAACAAGCAGGCAATCAAATCGGTACGATTGCTAATCAGTTGAAAACAACTGCTGACAATCTTGCTGGTACTGCTCAAAACTTAACTTCAGAAAAGGCATCACACGCTTCTGACGTAAAGAAAGCCAACGACGAAATTACTGCAGCAAACAACTATGCAACTTCAGTTCAAAACGCCATTAGCAATGCTAGTTCCGCACAAACCGCGGCTGAATCCGCTACATCGCAAGCTGCGCAAGCAAATTCACTAGATCCGTCAACAAACACTTCTAACGTCAAACAATAAGCGTTATGAAAAAGCGGATATCAACGATTGTCGTGACTGCAGTCATCACACTGATTGCGACAACGACTGTATTTGCTAGTGCTTACACAATTCTGACCTTCAACGGCGATATGAATGACGCCAACCGTATTCGAAATATAACGGCAACGATGACAGCTCAAACCGACCAACTGAACAAGACGGTCACCGCCCTGCAGTCTTCGGAGGGTCGCTCTGATTTTTATACCGTGTATTTTAATAGCATGCCAAAATACACCTACACACCATTCACGACACCACCATATACGAACGTTGGCCAACTCTATTGGTCAAATAGTTACAACATCCTGGTGTCCAGTAATGGCGCACAAACTTCTATTTGGTTCGGTAACATCTGGCTACCTGTCACAAGTGCCACAAACGGTAAAGTCACCGGAACTAATATGGCAGTGGCAGATGCCATGAAATTGTTGCATCAAATTTATTATTCACAGGATTTGACTAATATCGGCCCAAATGGTGCCACTACACAAGGTGCAACCATTTCCGTTAAATACCAAGGCAATGATTACCGGGGAACACTCTCAAATCTCCACTGGGATACAAATGCTAATACCTTGGTTGCTAACGCTAGTGGGTACTATTACTTTTTTTACATCCACAATATCAGTGTGAAATATAACATGACCCCCAACGGCGGCGAATGGGTGGTAAACCAATAAAAAATAAGCGGAACAAGTCTTATCCAAACTTGTTCCGCTTATTTGTTTAGAATGTCAAAATTGTACGTCCCTTATGCGTATGTGCTGCAAACGCATCAAGCACATCTGGCAACTTTTCAAAAGGCACTTGTTCAACTGGCAGCTCATTCATCACATGCCAATCAGCCGCGAAACGTTGCCACAACAATTGGCGTGTCGGCATATCTGCTGCCACTGAATCAACACCCAAGATGCTAACACCACGTAAAATCAGTGGGAACACTGACGTTGGTAAATCAACACCACCCGCATTTCCTGTCATGGCAATGGCACCGTTATAGTGAAGCATCGCAATCAACTTAGCTGCCAGCTCACCACCAACCGTGTCGATAACATAGTCGTAAGTTTGCGACAAAAGTGGCTTATTCGGCAATGCCAGAATATCATCGGCCGTCGTTTCACCTTCTCCACCGCGGTGCACAATCGGCGTCACATTTTGATAGCCACTAGCTTGCAACAATGCCAACGCAACGCTACCTACACCACCAGCTGCACCAGTCACGGCAATCTTGGGTTGATCAGCAACGCGCATCCGCAACCCTTCCAACTTCATAATGGCCAACCCAGCCGTAAACCCAGCTGTGCCAATTGCCATCGCATCTTGCAAAGAAAGACCAGCTGGTAACTTAACCGCCCATTCCGCTGGCACTTGCACTTGCGTCGCAAAACCACCGTCATGACGAACGCCGAGGTCATAGCCAGTCACCAGCACTTCGTCGCCAACTGTAAACGCCCCTGACTTCGACGCCACTACCGTTCCACTCACATCAATTCCCGGCACCATTGGATATTGGCGAATCACGCCACCCTTGGGCAAACTTGCCAAGTAATCTTTGTAGTTCACACTTGAAAAAGCCGTTTGAATTTGAATTTCACCAGCTGATAACTCAGGCAAGTCACGCTCGACAAAATCGCCTTGCACAACACCTTCAGTATCAGTCATCATATATGCCGTTGTTGTCATCTCGTTATCCCCCAAAACCTATTTCTTCCAATATATCATGAATATGAAAAAGCCACTGTCGCAAAAACGTCAGTGGCTTGATTCACTAATTTTGTTTACGGAAGCGGGCCGCAATAGCTGCTTCATCCGGGTGATAGTAATGATAACGAGAAACTGGCAGATATGCTTCATCCCCACCAATTTCAATTTGCTCACCTTCATACACTGGCTTACCATCATGAATGCGTAAATTCATCGTGGCCTTTTTCGTGCCAAATGAATCAAGCGTCTTCATTTCTTCCAACTTATCCGCAAAAATCAACAACGCCTCAGATCCCGGAAATAGGTGATTTGAGAAATCATTTTTCAAACCAAACGCCATCACCGGAATATCCAAATCATCCACGATATGCGCTAGTTGCATGACTTGTTCACGCGTCATAAATTGCGCTTCATCAATCAACACAATCGCCGGTTGTTCAGCTTGCCCCGCAACCATTTCGAAAAGGTCGTCCGTGGCATGAATAATGCCCGCGTCCTGCTTAAGGCCAATGCGCGACGAAATTTCACCGACATTCGTGCGGTCATCTAATGCTGAAGTCAGGAGCATCGGCTTACGTCCCTGTACCTCATAATTATGGGCCACTTTCAGAATTTCAATCGATTTTCCCGAAGCCATCGTGCCGTATACAAACGTTAATTGCGTCATAGCGTCCAACCTTTCACTCTCAATGATGCTGTGTCTTCATTAAGTGTACTAGATTAGTCAACTAGTCTATTGCGCTTGCGTTGCTGTACCAGCAGATGCTGCCATTGTTGGCACACCGATTGCGGCAACATCTTCATCAGAAATCTTACCAGCATACAAGTTACCGGTTTCGGCTGCATCCAAGTTCAATGACCGGCGCAACACATTCGTCGCACGTTGTTCTTCTTGACGTGACACAACTTCAGTAGACCCCGACGCCAAGTCGTACCCCTGTCCTTGAATATAATCTGACTTGATATTCTTTGTGGCATTTAAATACTTCGTGCCAATCGTTGTCATATCGCCAAACGTCAAATCGGTCT
Organism: Weissella confusa; assembly: GCA_001436895.1. Taxonomy (GTDB): domain Bacteria; phylum Bacillota; class Bacilli; order Lactobacillales; family Lactobacillaceae; genus Weissella; species Weissella confusa. Next base: position 85,634 of record JQAY01000001.1, on the reverse strand, counting down.
TCACGGATTTAGATAGCGATGTCATGAATCCATCCGTTAATAATTTTGTGGGATTAGCCTTGGCCTTATCGACAACTGTTTCCAGCACTAAACGTTGGCGTTGTTGACGACCATAATCACCGCGCGGATCATCGTAACGCATGCGCGAGAAAGCTAATGCGGCCTTACCATCCATTTTGGTATACGTCTTTGTTTTGCCGTCCTCACCAGTATGCGTAAATGTCGAACTGTCCTTTACAAAGCTATACAAATTTCCGGGTGTTGCGTGTGCGGTATCTGGATTATAGTCAAACGTGAGCGGTGACTTCACTTTCACGCCACCAATTTCATCAACAACTTGCTCCAAGCCACCCATATTAACGAGTGCATAATAGTCAATTGGAATATTCAACCAATCTTGCACCGTTTTAATCGCTGTCTTGGCTGATCCCAATTCATAAGCGGCGTTAATCTTTTGCGGGAAAGTATCTTCATAACCAGGCACAGCAACTAAAGTATCACGCGGAATCGACATAATCGTCGTTTCCTCTTTTTGCGGATTGATCGTCATAATCATCAGTGAATCCGTGCGACCCTTGTCGTTACGCCCAAGTTCACCCGTATCAGTTCCCATCAACAAGACCGAAAACGGCTTTCCGTCTCGAATCGTTGCGGATACATCACGCGACTTTTTCATACCTGCATCTTGATAAGTCTTGTCGACCACCGTCTTGGCACGCATCGACGCAAAGCCCACAACACCGACCAACGCTAACAGCACAACGACTATCCCTGTACCAATAACGCGTCCCCAACGGATGTTGCGACGCTTACTAACACGCAATCGCTCACTTCTATTCTGCTCTGTCATGTTCACTAAACTCCTCTACACAAAGTAATATATGCTTAAGCATACGGAGAAGTTGTATCTAACTTGTATCGTAAAAAAAGCCCGCAAAATTGCGGACCTCCTTCTAGACAAGTGTGATTACTAAACTGGCATTTGATTTCGCAAATCGATAATTAATGCCCCCTACGAATTGTTGACTAATTTCACCATCAGCCAAACTTTCCTGATGACGTAGTGTCACGTTGATGTTGTTGCGCCAATTTTGGACAATTCTTTGCAACGGCAGGTTAACACTGTCGCCGAACCATTGCAGATTCAAAATCAAATTGTTGCTAGGCACAAACTCAAAATCGATTTCATTTGTTTTGCTCATCGCACTAACATAATAGGTTGTCACAACCTCACCGTTGGTTGAGTGATACACCCGTTTTTCAACATCAAGTATCTGCAAATCATTAGGAATGTCGCCAATTACTGGTTCCAGGATTCGCTTTAAATCCACACCACCCGCTTCGTCAACATCACTTTTAAACTTAATCGGATTGGCATATTCGGTCACAACAGTTAAGGCCTCAGCATTGCTTAACGGCATCTGTTGCTTATTAGGCAAGCTGTACGACGTTTGATAAGGCGTTTGCTGGCTATAATGATTATCTTGCCAGCGTACAAAAAGTTGGAGCATGCCAATTACTAAGAAGAAAAAGAGAATCGTCAAGCCGAGCACAAGCCAATTTTGCTTTTGTTTCATCGTTCAATATCTTGCGCCGGCACCTGAATGCTGACGGTCACTCCTTCCCCAGAATTATTATTTAGAGCCACACGCCACCCCAAAGCCGTACTAATTCTTTTGACAATCGACAGCCCTAAGCCAAGATGATCATCTTCACCAAGCTCGCTATCTGTCACGAATGGTTCAAAAACATCATCAACGGCTTGTTCATCTAATCCATGACCATTGTCAGTTATCGTGATTGTCAGTCCCGTTTCATCCAAGTTCTCTGCCACCACAATTCGACCGCCTTGCTGTGGCAATGCTTTGACAGCATTATCCAGCAGATTGACCAACATTTCTGAAACCAAGCCCATATCTGTATGCAAACGATAATCGGCCTGACTTGCATAATCAAATTGGAATCCATGAGCTGTTTGTTGTCGAATGCCAAGCGCAATATCTGTCACCTTTTCGTGCAACATCTTGCTGCTAATGGTTTCGCGTTGCAAAGTCACGTGGTCATATTGAATCAGCTGACTGATACGGCCACCAAGTTGCTTTAGTCGCGTACTTTCATCCACAATATAGCGTACCGCCTCTTGCTTCACCTCTTCAGTGACGTTCGATTCAGCGATAAGCTCGGCATAACCCAAAATGATCGTCAGTGGCGTATTAATTTCGTGAGTCAAATGACTCGCAAACTCTTTTTGAAAAGCCGCATTTTCACGTTCAGATGCCACCATCGCCTGAATTTGATGCGCCATCTGATTAAAATCATTGACCAATTCTGTTAATTCATCATGACGCATTGGCTTCAAAGATTGATAACCCATCGGATCCGTCTGAAACGACCGACTAGCCTGACGTAGTTGATGCACTGGCACCAAGATTTGTTTCGTTAAGACATAAATAATTGCCGTTGACACTAAGAACAGTACCAACAAGTTAACCTGCACATCTCGAAGCAAGCGATTTTGCGCGGCATAAACAGAATTTAAATCCGTAAACGTACTAATGTAATACGTCTTACGTAGTAGCTGGACCTTAATTGTCGCCACGACATACTTCCGATTACCATCTAGCAAATATTGAATCTGTTGTTTATCACCCTCTAGCAATTTCAAACGATTAGCTTGCTTAACTGCCATGTCCTCATGGTAAATCAACTTTTGCTTCGCATCCCAAATCAACACATTATCTTGCGTCGTGCCGACGAACTTAATGACTTGGGCTTCTTTAATACCTTTATCTTGTTGATAATCCAATTGTTGCACTTGTCGCGCCGTCTGCTTATTAAGGACCGCAGCACTTGATTCCTTTTCTTGCAGGCCACTTTCAAAACTACGATGCAATACCAACACACTGTTGATCGATAGTGACGCCACCAAAATAACAATGAAAGCAATGAACAATTTAATCGAAATTTTCATAGCGTCTCCATTCGATAACCAACGCGGAACACTGTCGTAATCCGGTCAGCTAGGCCCAACTTTTTACGTAGTCGTTGTACATGCAAATCGACAGTTCGGGTATCCACCATGTCATCCGCAAAATCCCAGATATTTTCATACAGTGTTTCACGCGCCAAAGTCACCCCTTGATTCCGCACGAAATAAACCAGCAGTTCAAATTCCTTATTGGTTAAATCCACCAACTCGCCATTTCGGCGTACCGTTTGTTGGGTGACATCAATTACCAAATCACCGTACTTAATAATCTCATCGGTATGGCCGTATACCCGACGCATGACCGCTTCGACACGACTCTTCAGCACTTCCAAGTGGAACGGCTTTGTGATGTAGTCATCCGCGCCCAGTTGCAAGCCCTGTACAACATCCGCCACCTCAGTTTTAGCCGTCAAAAAGATGACCGGTATTTCCTTATCCGTGATATACGGCAAAACGTCATAGCCACTCATCTTAGGCAACGTGATATCCAATAACACTAAGTCAATCTTTGTCGATTGCAAGGTCGCAACGGCATCTTCACCAGTGAACGCTTGTACGATAGCATACGTATTCATCAAACTCATTTTGACGAGCTGGTTAATTCGCACACTGTCGTCGACTATTAGAATTGTTCGCTTCATGACAACTGCCTTCCTTCACTCATTCGTAATGACAGTCTATCATACCTCACGTTTGTATCTCAGTTGTATCTCACGCACAGAAAAAGCGCTCGGTTTCTCGAGCGCTTGTTATCTTTTTAGAATAATAATCCAATTGTGTAGTGAATGGCAATCGTCAGCAAGCCGATGACCACATTACGCTTAACTGCTCGGCTAGCAAAGCCCTTTCCAATCAACGCACTCAAGTAACCCGTTAGTGCTACCGCTACCGTCGTTGCTAGAATGGTTGCCCAGAATTGCCAACGAACTGGTGAAAAGTACAATGCTAGCAATGGGAATGCCCCACCAATTGCTGCACAGAACAATGATGAAAACGCCGCAGCCCAAGGACTGACATAGTGGCCCAATTGCACATTATATTTCGTCGATAGAATCGTTTCCAAAGGTGACTTGGCCATCAATTCAGTCGCGATTTCTGCAGCCGTCGCTTCGGAAACCCCACGGTCCAGATAGAATTGACGAATGTCTGTCGCCACACCATCTGGGTCAACGCGCAAACGTTGGGTTTCAAGGTCAACGACGACCTTTTCCGCGTCCGCTTGCGAACTAACTGACGCATACTCACCAGATGCCATCGACAAAGCACAGGCTAACAAGTCAGCCAAACCAGCTATCAGAATTGTGAACTGATTGGTTGTGGCAGCACCAACAGAAAATAGTACACCAACAACTGTCAGAATGCCGTCATTTGAGCCGAGCACACCGGCACGAATCGCATTCAAACGTTCTTCCATCGTTTGATGTGTCTTAACATTTTTCATGGTTGCACGCTCCCCCTATCGACCAATCAACGTTCCAATGTAGAACGTCACAATCATTGTGAACACACCGGCGACGACATTACGTAGCGTCGCTTTCTTCTCATTTGCCCCAGACAAATGCGCTGCTGAATAACCCGTAATCGCCAACGCAATCAAAACGGCTACTCCAGTTGCAGCAACACGAATGTGTGGTGGGAATAAAGTAATTGCCAACATTGGCAACAATGATCCAAGCGGGAACGAGACCATTGATGCAATCGCTGCCCCGACGGCTGACATTTCATGGTGCAACGTGAACCCATATCGCTCACGAACCGTCGTCCCCAGCGCATCCTTTTCCATCATCTCTTGCGTTGCCTTGTTTGCTAGGTGTTCAGAAATACCTTGTGCTTCATACTTCTTTTGTACGAACGCAAATTCTTCGTCGTAACGATTATTCAATGCATCATTTTGCACGGCTTCCGCCTTAATTTGCGCATCGTTTTGCGAGTGTACGGAAACGTATTCTCCCATCGCCATTGAAACTGTTCCGGCTAGCGCACCAGCGAAACCAGCGATAAAAATAGCGAATGAGTTCGTCGTTGCTCCAGCGACACCAATAACAATTCCGGAAACTGACAAAATGCCATCATTCGCCCCCATCACGGATGCACGAATCAAATTATTTCGTTGTGCTAATGTTTGTTTATCCTTTGCCATCTTATTCACTTTCTAATTCGTTTTAAAACTAAAAAGCGCCTTTGATTATGTATCACACACAACCAAAAGCGCTTAACCTTGCCTAACGACGGGCAATCAATGATGAAATCTTAGCGTGTCGCGCAATGTACACCGCTTGTGATCCCAATGATGGCCACATACCTTGCTTTGAGTGCGCGCCGACAATGAGTAGGTCAGCCTTAATCTCAGGTGCCAATTCCATTGCTAGTACTTCACCAGCTTTAGCACCATCCGCCAAAACCGTCTCGACTTCCGTCACACCTTGCTCGATAGCGTATGCCTTATACGTTTGCAAGTTCTTTTCTAAATCTTCACGACGCTTATTCACAGCTGACAAGCTTAAGACGTCTGTTGTTGAAAGATCCCCAAGTTCCAACACAGTCGCAATCGTCAACTTCGCTTGATCTTCTAGCGCCTGATGGACAGCACTTGCTAGTGCAACTTGTCCTTGTTCTGATTCATCAACCCCAACTAAAACATGTTGGTAGGCTGTTTGAATATCTGATAGTTCCAAAGCCATTTCATTATCCCCCGAAAATTAAAGTAACTTGCCCACAATTTGAATTACCAATTGAATGTTCAAACCAGTCAACAACAAGAAGACCAACCAGGCGACAATCGTCATCCACTTTGAAATGATGAACTCTTCACCCATAATCTTCTTTGAACTGGTCATCCAAATGAGCGGTGCCATCGCAAATGGCAAAGCAACTGACAAGAAGACTTGTGAGTACACAAGCAATTGATCCAGCTTATCTTCAGCACCACCGTAAATCAGTGTAAAGGCAACAACCGGAATCAAAGCCAAACCACGCGTGATGACACGACGTAACCACATTGGTACGCGCAAGTGCAAGAATCCAGCCATGATAATTTCACCGGTCAACGTACCCGTGATTGTTGAGTTTTGACCTGAAGCCAACAACGCAACGGCAAACAACGTTGAAAGAACTGGTGATGCAATCGCCCCCGCAATCGTCTTATCACCCAAAGCGTTGTACATTTGACCAAACGTACCAACTGAATCTGCGTGTCCGAAGAACATCGCAGCCCCCAAAATCAACAACATTGAGTTAATAACAAATGCCATTGAAAGTTGGATGTTTGAATCCCAAGCCATAGAGCGAACAGATTCCTTTAACTCTTCCTTGTTCTCGCGGTTAACCTTACGCGTTTGGGCGATAGATGAGTGCGAATACAAGTTGTGCGGCATAACTGTCGCACCAATAATACCCAGCGTCATAACCAATGGTGAATCTGCGCCCGCAATACCATGTGTGTTAACAGCTTGAATCTTTGGCAAGTAACCACCAAACATCGCTGCAATATCAGGTCGAGATAGGACAACAAGATACAAGAATACAAACAAGATTGTCATAATCAACGTAATAACAATCGCTTCAATCTTTCGGAACCCAAAACGCATCAACAACAATAGCAACAAAACATCAAATGCCGTTGTTAAAACAGATACGATCATTGACCAACCGAACAACAAATGGAGCGCGATGGCACCACCGATAACTTCGGCGATATCCGTGGCCATCAGCGCTAACTCAGTAATAATCCATAGCGCAATACCGCCACCTTTACTGGTACGGTTTCGTGTTGCTTGCGCCAAGTCTTCACCAGTAACCATCCCCATCTTTCCAGCCATATACTGGAGCATCATGGCAATCAATGATGAAATCAACACAATTGACAATAGCAAGTAGTGATATGTTGCACCACCTGTTACTGACGTTACCCAATTACCCGGATCCATGTAACCAACCGCCACCAAGGCACCTGGTCCAGAAAACGCCCAGAGCTTACGCCAAAAAGAACCGTTTTTTGGTGGCACAATTGACCCGTTAACTTCTGCCAAACTGGCATCGTCTGCGGCGTTTTGAATCAACCCGTTCTTACCGTTTGTCACATTTTCCATGACAAAACCTCCAAATTATCAATTTGGATTGCGGTCTCAGTACTATTCAGTTTTACGCTTATCGCTAAATATTTAGTGGTATTCGTATGCTAAATGCTAAATAAAAGTCATAAAGAATTTCGTCCAACTTGGCTGTTGAAAGCTTATGACAATAATTTAACCGAGCCACTACAACCCATCTCCTACAATTTAGCACTGTTTTCAAGTAATAGGAAAAAACTCCCCTAAAAAAGACACCTCATTACAATGAGTAAACAAAAGTATACAGCTTTCAGAAACATCTTCCTGTTCAGCGGAATAATTGATGCAAAAAGAAAAGACGTTCGATTTCTCGAACGTCTTTAGCTTATTCGCCGACTTTTAGTACATTAGCAATCTTGTTCATCTCAGCTTCCTGACCAGTATTATTGTCAACGAGTTCATTATAGGCATCCCGCAAATTAAAGGTTGTCATAACACTACCAGGTTCGCCCTTCCATTGGTAAGTCGCATCGTTAGGGTTCGTAATGGTCGGTTCATTGTAAATCGTTACTTCGTCACCATTCATTGAAAAAGCTTGATAGTTCCAAGCGCCACCACCAGCAACAAATTCGCTAACAAACACTTGTCGTACACCACTCGCAGTTCTGTCTGGCATTACATGAATCGTTTTAGAATGTCCATTATCAATATCCAAAGGCAACGGCACCCCACCCATGGCTGTGATTGGATTTTGCTTCATGATAATCACGGCGTACTTTTGCTTATCATTTAATTGATCATATGACGTGGAAACGGCAGTTGTACTACTTGTGTATTGATAATTTTTGGCTATCTGTGTTGTATCATAGCCAACTAACCTGTTTAATTCCGCAACTGCATTCGCATCAGAAGTTACCTTGCCAATAACACCAGAAGCTTGCGCTAGTTCTGGTCTTTCACGGAAAGCTGGGCGAAACACAGCCGCATTAGACCCTGCTGGCGCATCAAATTCATAGATGTTACCGTCATTAGCAATCACGTACATCGCTTCCTTGTAATCCGTAGTCATCGCCACGTGACCACGATATCCCTCATAGCCTAACGTCAATTCCTGTGGGCTTACATATCCAGTCTTATCCGTAATGTTTGGTGTAGATAATTCTCCATGAATTTCAGTATCATCCCATTTGTAAAAGCCAAATGTCGCTAACGCCTGCAAACCTTTGCCATCATTACTCTGATTAATAAACAAAGGGCCGTTAACCGTGTCATAGTAAATGCCATCACTGTTTGTAATTGTTGCCGGAACCCCTAATCTAATATGCAGTTCCGAACCAACTAAATTCATCTTTGCAGCTTGATCACCCACCCAATGGCCGAAATTTGACACTTGGTCATCGGTTAACTGTAAATACTGCGGAACCTCTTTACTCGTAGCCGATTCTTTCACAGAAGATTGACGGCTTACCGGTTTTACTGATTTACTTTTCTTATTTTTGCTTGAGTTATCTGCTTTCGTTTTATTTTCAGACTGATTCTGACCTCGTGATTGCGCAGTCTGGTAACCAGCATATGCACCACCAACACCCAGTGCCAGCGCAGCAATGATAGTTCCAGCAATCACACTCTTTTTGTGTTTCATATCGCTTATCCTTACACTCACTATTCTCAGCAATTTGGACGACGTTCCTATTTTTCATTGTATAACATGCAACTAATACGTTGCTTGCTGTAGGCTTTTACTGGATAAGTTCAGAAAACAAAAAGAAAAGACGTTCGATTTCTCGAACGTCTTACTTGTAACCCGAAGGTCTTTAGATT
>JQAY01000001.1:75860-76164 GCA_001436895.1 Weissella confusa | reverse complement strand
CCTTGCGGGAACTGGATTTTGAGTCCAGCGCGTCTGCCTATTCCGCCACAACGGCATATCTAATATTAATCGGATGATAGAAAGTTTAAAACTTTCAAGGGCGGTAGATGGGAATCGAACCCACGCATGTCGGTACCACAAACCGATGTGTTAACCACTTCACCACTACCGCCATTATCTATCAAGCAGGGGTAGAGGGAATCGAACCCCCACCAACGGTTTTGGAGACCGTCGTTCTACCGTTAAACTATACCCCTATAATGGAATGTATTATTAAATTCCAATGGCGCGGGAGGGAATCGAA
>JQAY01000001.1:0-75591 GCA_001436895.1 Weissella confusa | reverse complement strand
AACCTGTGACCCCCTGCTTGTAAGGCAGGTGCTCTCCCAGCTGAGCTAAACGTCCATTATGTTTTGTGCTTTGCGATATCTCTCGCTCAACAACAAAAATTATTATACATACCTTCTGAACACTTTGCAACCCCTTTTTTAAAATAAAAAGCACACAATGCATTTTCATTGTGTGCTTTTCGTATGAAACGTTGATATATCAACGTTTATTATTGTTCATCTTCCTTCTTTTTTGTTGGCAAGAAGAACCATCCAAGGAACATACTGAACAACAAAACAGTTACAAGCGTAAATGGTTGTAAGTTCCAGTCCTTGCTAAATCGTCCGCCTAGATAGTATGGACGATCCCAGAATCCACTACGAGCATCATTAGTCTTCGTTTCATCATCCGACTTAATTAGTCGGTCTTGGATACGAGCGCCACGGGTCGCCTTACCTTCAGCCAACAAACGTTGACCAACATAAGCTGCGACACCTTCAACTGGCAATTGCTCACCGACTTGCATTGCCACCGCTTCAGTTGCTTGCGCAATACCTGAAACTTGGGTTGGCAAAACAACCGTTTCAGTAACCGTGTATGGCAACATGGCTGTTTGTGGTACTGATTGACCACTACCAAGCGCCTGTACAATCGTTGCCGTCGTTGAAAGTCCATCAGCAATATCCTGTGCTTCACGCAAGAGTTGTTCTGCACGTTGCGTTGCTTGGTTACCAACAACTTGGTCAACACCAATTTGGTTCGTTGCTGCGTCAATTTGAGCTGGCGTTTCCGCTGTCTCAATTGCTACCAACTGAGCACGAGCATCTTCAAGGGCTGATTGCACCTTGTTCAATTGATCCTTGGCTTCAGCCAGCTTGTCAGCAAGCTCTTGATTACCAGGATGGTTGTTAACCAAATCTTGCAATTGATCCACGATGTCTTGGACACGAGAAGCATCATCACGCAACTCGTTAATCTTGTCGCGAACAGCATCTTCCGCTTCAGCCTTGGCATCGACCATGTCATCAGCAACCGCCTTCTTAGCATCAGCGACATCCTTATCGGCCGCCTTAACCGCATCAGTTGCTTTTTCACCAGCTTCTTGGGCGACATCATTGATTGCCTTAGCATCATCAGCTGTCTTAGCTTGGTTAACATCAATCAATTGATCAACAATCGTGTCCTTGGCATCCTTGGCGTCAGCCAATTGTTGCTTAGCATCAGCCAATGCCTGTTGAACCTCAGGCGTGTTTGGATGATCCTTCGCCAATTGCGTCAACTCATCAATATCCTTCTGAATTTGCTTAATTTCATCATCAACACGGTCCAATTGTTGTTGGATAGCATCCTTGGCTGCTTCCTTAGCATCCGCCAAGTCATCCGCTGCCGTCGTCTTAGCATTCGCCAAATCTTGGTCAGCTTGCTTACGGTCAACATCGGCAGCCGTTGTCTTATCAGCAATGTCATCGGTCAAATCAGAAACTTCAGCCAAAGTTGTGGCTTGAGCCAGAGCGTCCTTATCAGCTTGTGCATCCTTATAACGGCCTTGTGCTTCAGTCAATTGCTTATTGGCATCGGCCAACAAATCGGCAATCTTCGTGCTGTTTGGATTATCCGCAGCAATCTTTGACAACGCTGCAATGTCATCCTTAATTTGCTCGATGTCTTCTTGAATAGCAGCCAAATTAGCATCAGCTTGCTTATTCGCATCAGCAATCGCGTTATTCAAGTTATCAGCAGACTTCGCACCAGCATTTTGCAAGTCAGTATCGGCAGCTTGACGAGCAGCTTCAGCAGCAGCCACGTCAGCATCCCCTGCAGCCGTCTTTTCATCAACTTGCGCCAGCGTCTTCGCATCATCAACCGTTGCCAATTGATCCTTGGCATCAGCCAATGCCGACTCAGCCTTGTCCAATTGGTTTTGGGCATTCGTCAACGCAGCGCCGATTTCTGAATCACCTGGGTTCTTCGCAGCAATGTCTGACAAGCGGTCAACGATACGTTGTGTCTCATCCACATCATCTTGGATAGCTGCGATATCATCCGTCAAATCTTGCTTAGCAGCTGACTTTGCAGCGGCCAAATTCTCGGCAGCCTTTGCTTGGGCGTCGGCCAAATCTTGGTCAGCCGTTTCCTTGTCCACGCCAGCAGATGCATCATCATGGCTCAACGCATTGTTAATATCTGTGATATCAGCCAACGTTTCGGCATTGGCAATCGCATCCTTTTGCGCTTCAGCATCTGACAATGAGCTATTTGCATCAGCCAATTGTTGTTGTGCGTCAGCCAACTTGTCAGCAATTTCCGTATCGTTTGGATTATCCGTCACAAGTTGTTGCAACTGACGAATGTCCTCATCGATACCGGCGATGTTTTGGTTGATTGACGCGATAATCTTATCCGCATTTGTCGTTGCCTTATCTTGGGCATCCGCCAATTGCTTGTTCGATTCAGCTTGCGCCTTATCAACGTCGTCTTGCGCTTGCGTGGCATCCCCATTTGACAACGTTGTTTGCTTATCAGCTGAGGCAACCAAATCAGCAACATCAGCTAACGTTTCAGCTGAGGCAATTTGGTTAGCTGTATTTTGCACGTCAGCCAATGATTGATTAGACTCGCTCAATTGCGTCTTAGCATCCGCCAACAAGTCGGCAATCGTGTTATTACCAGGGTTCTTGTCAGCCAAGTCTTGCAAGGTTGCAATATCAGCCGTGATGTCTGAGATATTTTGCTGAATTTGCTTAATATCATCAGCCAAACTCGTATCAGCAGCTGCCTTGGCCGCAGCCAAGTTCTCATTGCTTTGCGTTTGGGCACTCTTAACGTCGTTATCTGTTTGCGTCTCAGCCGTCGTTGCATCTGTTTGATCAGATGTAGCCGCTTCAACTAGGTCAGCAACGTCAGCCAGCGTTTCAGCTGATGCGACATCGTCGGCTTGTTGCTTAGCATCCGCCAACTTGTTTTCAGTTGTTGTTTGTTGTGCCTTCGCATCAGCCAACAAGTCGGCAATCAATGCATCATCCGGATTCTTCGCTGCAATATCCGTCAATGTTGCGACATCATCCGTGATGTTTGCCAACGAGTCTTCGATGGCCGCAATGTTATCCGCAATCGACTTGTCAGCTGCATCCTTAGCTGCCGCCAAGTTTTCGTCACTCTTCGTTTGCGCGTCCTTGACATCCTGATCAGCCGTCGTCTTGGCCGTGTCGGCCGTCGCTTCTGCTGTTTCGGCCGTTGACTGTGCTGTTGCTACATCAGCCGGAATCTTGGCATCGTTAACGGCTGCCAATTGGTCTTGCGCATCTGACAGAGCATTTTCAGCTGTCGTCAATTGGTTTTGTGCATCCGCCAACTTATCCGCAATCTCAGTATCATCTGGGTTCTTCGCTACCAAATCCTTCAAGTCCGCAATGTCCTTGTTGATAGCCACGATGTCATCTGTGATGTTGTCGATTGACGTATTGATGGCCGTCTTAGCTGCTGCTTGGTCAGCTGCCAAATCCTTGGCTGCTTGGGCCTGGGCATCAGCCAAATCGTTGTCCGCCGTCTTTTGTGCCGTCGCTGCGTTTGCAACTGCCTTATCAGCAATTGCTTCTTGAGCAGCCACATCAGCCAACGTTGTTTGACTATCAATCGCGTCCTTTGCGTCTTGCGCTGCTGTTTGGGCAGCTTGTGCATCCGTCAAACGCTCTTGCGCATCCTTCAAATCTTGGGCAATTTGATCATTAGTTGGGTTATCGGTCGCAATTTGCTCCAAATCAGCGATATCTTGCTCAATTTGCAAAATGTTATCGCCAATCGTCACCAATTGTTCCGTGATTTGATCCGTGGCTGCCTTCTTAGCATCTGCCAAGTTCTCAGCGCTCTTCGATTGCGCATCCGCCAAATCTTGATCGGCGTTCGTTTGTGCTGTTGTCCCAGCTGCCTTGTCAGTTGCTGCTTGGTCAACTAACTCTTGGACATCTGCTGTCGTTGTTTGCTTGTCGACATCGGCCAATTGCGTTTCCGCATCAGCCTTAGCCGCTTGGGCATCCGTCAATTGCTCCTTAGCATCAGCCAACTTTTGAGCAATTTCACTATCATCAGGATTCTTGGCTGCGATATCCGTCAATTGTGTGATGTCATCCGTAATCTTCGTGATGTTATCCGTAATTGACGCGATGTCTTGGTTAATCGTGTTCGTTGCCGCTTCCTTAGCCTTGGCTAGGTTTTCAGCATGCTTGTCTTGGGCATCGGCCAACGCAGTAGCAGCATCCTTTTGGGCCGTGTCAGCAGTTGTACCTGCCGTCTTTGCTCTTTCTTCGGCTGCCGTCACTTCTGCAGGTGTCGTTGCATCAGCAATCTCCTGCAGTTGATCTTGCGCCGTCGTCAACGCCGTCTTTGCATCCGTCAAATCTTGTTGTGCCTTAGCCAAGTCATCTGCAATTTGCGTATCACCAGGGTTCTTAGCCACCAAATCCTTCAAGTCAGCGATATCTTCATTAATGGCATTGATATCATCTTGAATGCCTGAAATCGTTTGGTTAACAACCGTCTTTGCTGCCGTTTGGTAAGCTAGCAAATCTGCGGCAGCAGCATCTTGCGCTTTCTTCAAATCAGTATCCGCTTGCGTATTCGCACCATCAGCGCTCTTAGCAGCGTCAGTAGCGGCATCAACTTGATCTTGTACCTCAGCTAACGTCGTTTGATCATCAAGTGCATCCATTGCGGCCTGGGCATCCGCCTTATCTTGCTCAGCCTGGGCCAATTGGTCCTTGGCATCAGCAAGCTTGTCGGCAATATCCGTGTTCGTTGGATTATCCGTCGCAATTTGCTCCAACGCTTCGATGTCTTTGTTGATAGCTGCGATATTGTCATCAATTGCTGTCAATTGGTCATCAATCGTCACCTCAGCTTGTGCCTTGGCATCTGCCAAATTATCAGCGCTTTGCTTTTGGGCATCTTCAACGTCAGTTTGCGCTTGGTTTTCATTCTCTTGCGCTTCAGAAACTTGATCAGCTGCGTCAGACACTACATCAGCAACATCAGCCAACGTCGTTTGATCCTTGACCTCATCCAAGTCAGACTGTGCTTGCGTCTTGGCAGCTTCGGCCTCACTCAATTGCGTTTGCGCATCATCCAACAATCCTGCAATCTTCTCGTCACCCGGATTCTTATCAGCTAGGTCTTGCAACGTCGCAATATCATCGGTGATGTTCTTGATGTTGTCATCGATTGTCGCGATGTTATCCGTAATCGTCGTCTCAGCCTGTTTCTTAGCGTCCGCCAAGTTTTGGTCAGACTTCGTTTGGGCGTCCGTCACATCTTGTGCTGATGCTTCAGCCGCCTTAGTCGCTGTGTCACCATCGGTTGTTGCTTGATTACGGGCAGCTTCAACTTCAGCTGGCGTTGTCGCATTTTCAATAGCTGTCTTTTGGCTTGAGGCATCAGTCAATGCGTCTTGCGCCGTTTGAAGTTGTTCCCTGGCATCCGCCAACTTATCCGCAATCTCAGTATCACCTGGGTTCTTAGCGGCAATATCCGTCAATTCGGCAATGTTCTCATTGATATCAGCGATTTGGTTCTCGATATTGTCGATTGTATTATCAACTGCCGTTTGCGCAGCAGCTTGGTCTTCAGCCAAATCACCACTAGCTTGGGCCTTGGCGTCCGCCAAATCTTGATCTGCCGCCTTACCAGCCGTATCAGCATCGCTAACAGCGTCTGTCGCAACTTGCTCTTGGGCAGCAATGTCAGCCAGCGTCGTTTGTGAGTCAATAGCATCCAATGCCTTTTGTGCATCATCTTTAGCCGTTTCAGCGGTCGTCAATTGCTCCTTGGCATCAGCCAACTTATCGGCAATCACCGTGTTATCAGGATTATCCGTCGCAATTTGCTCCAATGCTGCGATATCGTCGGTAATCTTAGCGATGTCACCATCGATGCTTGCCATTTGGTCAGTAATCGCTGCCGTCGCATCCTCCTTGGCATCGGCCAAGTTGCTATCTGATTGCGTTTGCGCATCCGTCAAATCACCTTGAGCCTTTGTCAAAGCGTCCGCTGCGGCCTTTTCATCAGCCGTACCAGCGTCAACTTGCTTCTGCACATCAGCCAATGTCTTGGCATCATCAACCGTGTTCAATTGGTTTTGCGCGTCAGCCAAAGCGTCCTGGGCGTCTGTCAATTGTTGTTGCGCATCTGCTAGCTTATCAGCAATATCTTGGTCGTTAGGATTGTTGTCGGCGACCTCTTGCAATTGGTCAACGATATCTGTAATTGACTTAACGTCATCGGTAATCGCATCAACGTTATCTTGCAATGACTCCTTGGCTGCCGTCTTTGCATCAGCCAAGTTCTTATCTGACTGCGTTTGGGCATCCGTGACATCCTTGTCAGCTGCGGCTTGGGCAGTATCACCCGCTGTCGCTGCTCCAGTCGCCTTATCTTGCGCAGCCGTCACTTCAGCCGGCGTATCAGCATTTTCAATGGCTGCCTTTTGATCAGTTGCCGTCGACAAAGCATCTTGGGCATCGGCCAATTGTTGCTTGGCATCGGCCAGCTTGTCTGCAATCGTTGTGTCGTCAGGATTATTGGCTGCAATATCCGTCAATTCGGCAATATCATCATTAATTTGATTAATGTTGTCGTTAATATCGCTAATCGCTTGATCAACTACGGTTTGTGCAGCCGTTTGGTCAGTTGCCAAATCAGAAGCTGCCAAATCCTTCGCATCGGCCAAATCCTGGTCAGCTTGGTCCTTGTTACCAGTCGTTGATGTTACGGCATTCGTCGCAATTTGCTCTTGCGCATCTACATCAGCTGGCGTTGTCGCACTATCAACAGCCTTCAAAGCATCTTGCGCTGCCGTTTGTGCCTTTTCAGCTTCAGTCAATTGCTGTTGCGCATCCGCCAACTTATCCTGAATCGTCTTGTTATCAGGGTTATCCGCTGCAATTTGCGTCAATTCGGTAATATCGCTGTTGATACCATCAATATTCTTTTGAATTGTCTCCAAGTCAGCATTAATCGCGTTCTTGGCGTTTGTTTGCGCGTCCGTCAAGTTTGCAGCTGCTTGTTCGTCAGCCGTCTTTTGATCAGCTTGCGCGTTCTCCAAATCCTGAGCTGCCTTTTCAGCGTCTGTTTGACCAGCATCAACCGCTGCCTGGACATCAGCCAGCGTTGTGGCCTTATCAGCATTATCCTTTTGCGTTTCAGCATCGGCCAACTGTGTCTTGGCATCCGTCAATTGTTGCTTGGCATCTTCCAACGCCTTCTCAATCACCGTATCACCTGGATTATCAGTTGCTGTTTGTTGCAAGTCATCCACAATTGTTTGGATATCGTTGATATTTGATGTGATGTCAGCGATGTTTTGATCCAGTGCCTTATCAGTTGCATCCTTGGCTTCAGTCAAGTTACTGTCAGACTTCGCTTGGGCATCTGTCACATCTTGATCAGCTGCATCCTTGGCATCCGAAGCTGACGTGCCAGCATCCGTCGCTGCCTTTTCAGCCGCCGCTACTTCAGCTGGTGTCGTGGCATCTTCGATAGCTGCCTTTTGCTTTTCAGCCGTATCCAATGCCGTCTCAGCTGTTGTTAATTGGTTCTTAGCATCCGTCAGCTTGTCTGCAATATCTGAGTCATCCGGGTTCTTAGATGCGATATCTTCCAATGCCTTAATGTCATCTTGAATATCACCAATTTGATCTTCAATTGTTGAAATTGTTGAATCAACCGCCTTTTGCGCAGTCGCTTGGTCAGCAGCCAAGTCAGAGGCTGCTGCCGTCTGAGCATCGGCCAAATCATCCGCCGCTGTCTTGGCATCTGTATCAGAAGTGTCCTTGGCAGTATCGGCAGCATCAGTTTGTGTTTGCACGTCAGCAATTGTCTTTTGATCAGCAATCGCATCCTTGGCCGCTTCAGCAGCTTCTTTTTGTGCTTGGGCATCGGCCAATTGTGCTTCAGCATCCTTCAACTTGTCAGCAATCGTTGTGTTGTCTGGGTTATCAGTCGCAATTTGCTTCAGGTCATTAACATTGCTTTGAATGCTATCGATATTCTCCTGAATGTCCGCAACGTCAGCATCGATTGCTGTCTCAGCGGCAGTCTTGGCATCGGCCAAATTGTTCGCAGACTTATCCGTTGCCGTGTCTAATTGCTTTTGTGCATCTGTCACAGCCTTATCAGCTGCATCTTGATCGGCTTGGGCGGCATCGGTAATCGTCGTCACATCTGCCAACGTCTTCGCATCATCAACTGCTTTCAATTGTGCCTCGGCATCCGTCAAAGCGTTATCGGCAATTGTCTTTTGACTCTCAGCATTCGCCAAAGCATCCGCAATCGCCGTATCACCAGGATTCTTATCAACCAAATCTTGTAGTGATTCGATTGTGTCAGCAATTGCTACTTGATCCTTCTTGATTTGGTCAATATTTGCTTGAATGTCCGTCTTGGCTTCAGCTTGCGCATTGGTCAAGTTGTCCTCAGATTGTGATTGCGCGGCCGTCACATCCGTACTTACAGCATCAGCTGCTGCCTTGGCTGCGTCCTCATCCTTTTGACCTTGCGTTGTCAAAGCATCAACGCCCGCTACCGTCGTTGCGGCATCCACGGCCTTCAATTGTGCTTCGGCATCCGTCAAAGCATCATTGGCAGTTGTTTGTTGCGTAAGTGCATCAGCCAACTTATCCGCAATTTCTTGATCATCTGGATTATTGTCTGCAAGTGTTTGCAACGTTGCCACGTCGGTTGCGATTTGCGCGACAGAGTCGTTAATGGCATTGATATTGTCTTGAATAGCATCCTTGGCAGCTTCTTGAGCGGCCTTCAAATTGGCATCATTCTTAGCTTGAGCAGTCGTCACGTCTTGCGCTGACTGTGTGCCAGCCACTTCAGCATTAGCTTGATCCTCGGCTGCTACCGTCGTTACTGCTGCCACAGCCGCTGGCGTTGTCGTATTAGCGATTGCTTCCTTTTGAGTGTTTGCATCAGTCAAAGCTGCGTTAGCGTTATCCAATTGCTTCTGCGCATCAGTCAATGCATCCGAAATTGTCGTGTCACCAGGGTTGTTATCAGCCAACGTTTGAATCGTGGCGATATCCTTTGTGATTTGGTCAATTTGATCTTGAATAGCTTCAATGTTGCTATCCACTGTGGTTGTTGCTGCATCTTGGGCAGCCTTCAAATCAGCTGCTGCCAACGTCTTCGCGTCAGCCAAATCTTGGTCAGCGGTTGTTTGCGCTGTGCCTGCAGTAGTCGTGGCCGTTGTGGCTGTGTTTTCCAAAGCCGTCACCGCTGCCACTGTAGTTGCCGCATCAATTGCCGCTTGGGCATCCTTGATTGCTGTTTGTTGCGTCGTTGCTGTCGCCAATTGTGTCTTGGCATCGTCCAACAAGGCCGCAATCTTAGTGTTTTCTGGATTATCAGCTGCAATTTGCGTCAGCTGCTTGATGTCGTCATTGATTTGCGCAATGTTATCCGTAACTTGCGTCAATTGATCACCAATTGCGGTTTCCGCAGCTGATTTTGCAGCTGCCAAATTAGCGTCAGCCTTCTTTTGCGCATCAGCCAAATCCGTTGTTGATTGCGTGGTTGCATCAGTAATTTTACTTGCAGCGGCTGTCGCAGCATCACGCGCTGCTTGCACTTCTGCTGGCGTTGTTCCGTCTTGAGAGTCCGTCATCGCTGTAGCCAACGCTGCCAATTGCGTATTAGCCGTCGTTAATTGTGCATTTGCATCATCCAATGCCGCTTGAATATCTGCATCCCCAGGATTATCTTTCAACAATTGTTCAATCTCATCAATGTTCGATTGAATTGTCGTGATGTTAGCATCAGCAGCGTCCAATTGTTGTTGGATTGCTGCCTTTGCTGCCGCTTGATCGTCCGCAAGCACCTTTGCAGCTTCAGCCTTCGCAGCTGTGACTGCATTATTAGCAGTAACCAACATGTTTTGCACGTCCTTACCGGCAGCATTAACAGCCGTTTGTTGCGCAATAACTGCTTGCACTGACGTCAAATCTGGCACTTCTTGCGCGGCAGCATCAACAGTCGCTTGCGCAGCCTTAGCATCTTCCAAAGCCTTTTGCGCTTCAGCCAACGCGGTCGAGATCGTTGTATTACCTGAGTAATCCTTAGCCAATTGCTCCAATGCAGCTACGTCGTCAGTCATTGTGTTCGTGGCTGTCGTATTGTCGCTCGTGACCGCAGTTGCAGCAGACGTTGCGGCTTCCTTAGCCAAGGCCAAGTTTGAAGCTGCGCGAGTCTGGGCACTCAACAAATCGTCATCTGCAATCTTTTGTGCTGACGCAGCCGCTGCACTGTTTTGATCAGTACCAACTACAAGGTTGTTGGCATCCGCCATCGACATCGTGTCACTATTTAAACTTTCAAGAGCCGCTGGGCTTGTGAGAGCGCCGTTTGCGCATTCGTCAAACGTGTCTTAGCATCAGCCAACCAGCCAGCAATATCTGTGTCGGTTGGGTTGTCAGCCGCAATTGCCTCAAGTTGCGTAATGTCACTCTGAATTTGCGCAATGTTGTTGTTGATTGAATCAATATTCGCTTGGACATGCTTCTTTTGTGCATCCAATACAGCAGCGTTGTAGGCCGATAATGCCGTTTGATAATCAGCCAACGTTTGCGCATCGTTCACAGCCTTCAATGCATCTTGCACTGATTGATCACTTGCAACAACACCAGCATCTTGTGGTGCATCTTCATAAGCAACCGTGTGCGCAATGTTATCGGCACCAAAACTACCCGCAGCAATTGATGTTGCCTTGTTATTATCAACGAACGACACCTTGCCGTCTTGTTGCTTGATGCTTTGTTCGGCATAATCCGTGAACGCATCCTGGTTAACAACATCCGTTGAACCATCTGGGTACGTTGTGGTCATGTTAACGGCCTTTTGAGCATATGCGACCGTGAAACTTGGCACGGCTAGCGCGCCGGCACTAG
Organism: Weissella confusa; assembly: GCA_001436895.1. GTDB lineage: Bacteria > Bacillota > Bacilli > Lactobacillales > Lactobacillaceae > Weissella > Weissella confusa. The sequence continues at coordinate 64,671 of JQAY01000001.1, read as the reverse complement.
TCATGTTGAAGGCACCAACAATCGTGTATGTGCCATCACCGTTGTCCTTGTAGTACATTGACTTCGTTGAATCCGTATCCAACGCAGTTCCGTCACTAGCGGTAATCTTCGCCGTAAAGCCATCTGGCACCTTAATTGTGTTCGCTGAATAAGCCCCGTCCGTGACACCAGTCAAAGACGTTGCCGAACCACTAATAGCTGTTGAAAGCGCCGTCTTTCCGGCGTCGTTCAACCCATCTGGTTGCGTATAACTGATACTTGCTGTTTGAGACTTTGGCGTTAATTGAACATAAACTGTCTTATCAGATGACCCAAATGTCGCTGCTGACAAGTCAGCGCCAAGCTTTGTCGTGAGTCCTGAATCCGAGTAAACACCAGAAACTTCGCCGGTATATCCAACGCTCTTTGCAGCTTCCAGGGCTGCTGTATACTCAGAATAATCCGCTGCGTCCGTTGCTTTTTGCCCATCATAGTTCGTGCCAGCAGTTCCCAATTCAACTGAAGGCACAGTTGAAATAACCTTACCGCTCGGATCAACAAAGACTGTTGTCAACTTGGAATTCTTAGCGTATTGCACATTAATAATGTTGTTAGCATCTGTGTCAGAGACTTTTAATGGACCCGTCGTGGATTTCGAAGTTCCATACGTAGTGCCAACATACGTATAACCCGAAATAGTTGGTGGCGTAAACGTGTGGGCTGTGCCAGTCGGATTCGTTGATGCACCGGACGTTACCATCGCTAACGTATCGTTGACGTTAGACTTGACTGTGGTGCTAGATTGTCCACTGATAGCATTGCCTTCTTTATCGACGTAGTTAACTGTTGTATCAGCAGTTGGAAGTGTCAGTGTAAATTCCTTTATGGTTACACCTTTTTGAGAATATTTCTCACCGTCGGCCGCTTTAAATCCCACAGACATCGTCGAATTTACACCCTCAGTGATGGTAATTTGTTGAGTTGCAGAATATTTACTAGTCCCAGTACCGTTGTCAGCTGTAATAGTTAAAGTTCCAACACCATTTGCATACGTATATGTCGCCGTCATCGGAGCTTCCAAATTGGGATTGGAATCACCCGCCCAGTCTGAATCTGTAACATCACTTGGTCCATCACCTGAAAAACCCATTATCGCCTGACCATTCGTCTTATCAAACGCAGTAAATCCTGTTGAACCACTTACAGCATTTAGCTTTCCACTTGAGTCTGTATATCTAAACCCAGCTACTTGGTTTCCATCTTTACCGTTACTTCCTAAAAGACTTCCACCAGTACCATCGGTTGGATTTTCCAGATTTGTCGGATCTTTATACTCAGTGTTTTGATTGAAATCAATTCCCCACTCCACAGCATTTGGAATTCCCGCACCTTTATCATCTCCACCGATTCCCAATTGACCACCATTGGTACTTCCAGTTGTCCCTAGCTTTTCTGGCGCAATAGGCGCTAATACCAACCCTAAGAAATCCCCCGCACTATTTGAAGGATTTCCAGTAACAAGTCCTGTAGTCCCCCCTGAATTATATTTTGTTAAATTCAAATTGAACTTTAAGGTCCAACTAGACGTCATATCCAATTGTTTATTAAAAGCAATTGCTCCCTGATCATTTCCTGACTTATTAGTCAAAGTTGTAAATGTTGCATCCCCACTCCCAATTGGGCTCGAAAGGCTTCCTGGCGTATTATACGCCGCACCTGATATCGTAAAGTTAGATGTCACCTGCTGTTGTGTTGACGTAAAGGAGTGATTCCCCCCATTCGCGTCCGTCACCGTATTAACCGCATCAGCTGACACTGAGCGCGAGTCAAATAAGATGTCACCAATCTTTGTAATTGGCGACGAACTCTTCTTCACTTTCACTGATGAACGTGGCTCATTACCACCAGTCTCATTTTGAATTTCATCAACAATTTCCGGACCGACAATACTTGCTCCTACTGTCAGTGCGGTCATCCCCGCGATAACCCACGCGGATTTCTTTTTCGGCGTTTCTGACGCCTTTGCAAATTCGTTTTTATTCATTGTTCCCGCCTCAATAGTCACTCAAATTTTTGTGTATACTAAAACCCTAAGAATTTCGATACTTTCCCTACTTTGAATAATACGAGGCTGGTTTTTCTTTTCAGTGATAGAAAACAGAATTAAAGTGGTTAAATTCTTGTCCATATCGCGTGAGCAAATTTCTTGACATCTCCGAAAGTTCCTTATTGAATTGCAAGATGTTCACATTTCGCCTATAATATGTATTCGTGGTATAAAACTTTAAATATATTTTGGTAGTGTAGCCAAGTGGTAAGGCACCGGTCTGCAAAACCGCCATCGCGGGTTCGATTCCCGTCACTACCTCTAAAGAAAAGACCCAATCGGAAGTGTCGCTCCGATTGGGTCTTTTCTTTTTGTCGTGAAATTAAAACAAGCTCCCGAGAAATCAATTTGAAATCTCGAGAGCTTGTTTTTTTATTGTTTACTTATCGTCATTCTTCTTGCGCTTGATACCAATCAAACCACCCAAGGCGGCTAGCATTGATGCCAAAGCACCAGCAATCAAACCACGCTTCTTAACATCTGTTCCGTCAGTTGGCTCACTCGTTTCCGTTGGCTCGCCCGATACATTAATCGGCGTTGCACGGATGATCTTCTCATCAGCCTTAGTACCTGCTTCGTATGGCAAAGCATTTGCTCCGCTAGACGTTACCGGTGCACCTGATGTGGCCGACGTCACTGAACCTGAATCAGTTTGTGTCGTCGGTTCTGCCACGTAGGCAGCTGCAACCGGCGTTACAACGTTTGCGTCTTGTGTTTGCGTCACGACTTGATCCACAGATTGTGGTGTCGTCGGTTCTGCAGTGGCGCGGTCATAAGCGGTCTGTGCGGTTACCATTGCGGCACTCGCAACATTAGCTAGCGACGTTGCTTCAGCAAACGCTGATGTTGCAACCGCGGCGGCGCTTGAGGCAATCGCTGTCTCGCTCGCAGCCACGGCAGCGGCACTTGTAGCTGCTGAGGCTGCGCTAGTTGCTTCACTCGCAGCACTGCCAGCCTTAGCAGCATATGAATCAGCTTCGGATTGATCACCAGCTTGGGCAGCCGATGTTGCCAACGAGGCGTAAATCGAGGCAGCTGACTCAGCAGCTTGCGCCGTGCTATGCAACGCATTCGCTTCAGAAGCGGCGGCGCTGGCAGCTTGGGCAGCACTTTGGGCCACTGCACTTGCACTTGACGCAACACTAGCAGCGCTGTCCGCAGCTGATGCGGCACTGGCAGCCTGTGATGCAGCCGAAGCGACCGTTGTATCAGTTGTCTTTGATACCAAGTTAGCAATGGCGTTTGCTTGTGAGCGACTTTGGTTAGCCACACTGCTAATTACCGTTGCAGCACTTGAGGCTGTCTTAGCATATGAACTTGCGGCAGATGCATCAGTTGTTGCTTGCGTAGCAACCGAACTCGTCGTTGCCGTTGCTGAGCTAGCAGTCTTAGCAGCATCCCCAGCTTGGTTCATCGCAGCTTCCTTATCAGCTGCTGACTGTGCGGCAGCCGCTCTTGATGTTGCAGCAGCAGCACTTGATGCCGTTTCATTTGCGGCTGATGCCGTTGAAGTTGCACTTGACGCAACTGACGCAGCGCTTGAGGCGGCTTCAGAAGCTGACTGTGCAACACTAGCAGCACTTGAAGCAACTGCTTGGGCTGAACTTGCGACAGCTGCAGCACTGGCAGCTTGGCTAGCTGCTGAACTTGCAGCGCTCGAATCTCCAGCTTGCGCATATGAACTTGCAGCGGCAGCAGCTGAGCTAGCAATGTCATTAGCGTTCGAAGCAACCGTTGCGGCACTTGACGCAACCGCATTAGCACTCGAGGCCTGACTTGCTTGACTAGCAGCAACCGAAGCCGCACTAGATGCCGTACTTGCAGCACTTTGCGCAACACTAGCGGCACTTGAAGCAGTTGATGCAGCTGACGTTACCGCACTGTTGTTTGGATACTTAGTAGCATCTGATCCAGCATTCGTTGCGACACTTTGCGCCTTTTCAGCAGCGGAACTAGCTGTTGATGCTGTCTTATCAGCTTGACTCGCAGCCTGACTTGCGCCAGATGCAACTTGACTTGCCGTTGATGCTTGTGAAGCGGCACTACTGTTATTCGCATCCGCCTGGCTCGCAGCGCTAGCAGCTTCATCAGCAGCTGATTGCGCTACTGTAGCCGTTGAGGCAGCCGAAGCGGCGCTTGTAACAACATCATTTGCTGAGCTTGCTGTACTTGCCGCCGTTGATGCCGCATCGTTTGCTGCACTAGCAGCTTCGTTAGCAACACTAGCCGTACTTGCAGCTGATGTTGCTGTACTCTGAGCAGCACTAGCAGTTGCAGCAGCACTTGATGCAAGTGACGCATATGAGCTTGCAGCTGACGCATCACCAGCTTGCGCGGCACTTGAGGCGGCTGACGCAGCGCTTGATGCCTGCTTGTCAGCTGTCGAAGCAGCCGTTGCAGCGCTCTTTGCCACGCTATTCGCTTCATTAGCAAGACTAGCGGCTGAACTCGCCACACTAGCAGCACTTGAAGCAACACTGTTGGCAGACTCCGCAACCGAAGCAGCACTATTTGCCACCGAGGCAGCACTTGAAGCAGCACTGTTATTCGGATACTTACCTGCATCCGCTACCGCACTCGAAGCTGCTGAACTTGCTACCGTTGCCGTTGAGGCGGCACTTGAAGCAGCACTAGCAGTTGACTTAGCCACTTCAGCAGTTGCATCCGCGTCACTATCCGTCTTGTCCGCTTGCTCTGACGTAGCAGAAGCTGCTGAACTTGCGGCTGAGGCCGCTTGGCTAGCTTGATCTGCCTCTGATTGGGCAACTGCGGCTGTTGAGGCGGTTGCAGCTTCGCTAGCAGCTGTCTCATTAGCACTATTTGCCGTTTGGGCAGCGCTTGAAGCAACACTATTCGCACTTGAAGCAGCATCATTAGCAGCACTGGCGGCCGTGGCGGCGCTTGAGGCAACCGCTTGAGCTGACTTAGCAGCCGTGGCCTCTGATTGGGCAATCGCTGCATATGAACTTGCGGCGCTCTCGTCGCCGGCTTGTGCATATGAACTAGCCGTCGAGGCAGCCGAACTTGCGGCTGTTGCCGCGCTTGAAGCAGCTGTTGCAGCACTCGATGCTGTCTCACTAGCCTCAGCTGCCTTGGCCGCTTCTGAGGCTGCCGTTGAGGCTGCTGAACTTGCTACCGCATTAGCCGATGTCGCTTCCGAAGCAGCCGAACTTGCAGCCGTTGCAGCTGACGTTACCGCGCTGTTATTTGGATAAGTCGTGGCATCGTTAGCAGCACTTGATGCAGCATTAGTAGCATCTGAAGCTGCTGAGCTTGCGTTATTAGCTACTTCATCAGCAACCGACGCTGCACTCGAGGCAGCGCTTGTTGCGGAATCCGCAGCATCTGAAGCAATATCCGTTGCTGTGTTAGCAAGACTAGCTGATGAAGCTGCCTTGGCTGCTTCGTCGGCTTGTGATTGCGCATTAGCAGCAGTCGACGCCGTTGTCGCAGCACTTGAAGCCGTTGACAAGGCTGCACTGGCAGCTTGACTAGCACTATCGGCCACGGTTGCGGCTGACGTTGCTGTGCTTTGGGCTTCAGATGCGACGCTGGCAGCTGAGTTAGCGACTGATTGCAGTGATGTCACAGCATCGGCAGCACTCGAGGCAACTGCTGCATATGAACTTGCAGCACTCTCATCACCTGCTTGAGCAGCTGAAGAGGCAGCCGTTGCAGCGCTGGCAGCTGAGTTAGCCGCTTCACTAGCAACTGCGTTTGCATTTGATGCAACCGATGCTGCGCTTTCAGCCTTCGTTGCAGCACTGCTTGCTGTTGAAGCAGCGCTTGACGCAACGGCATTGGCGCTATCAGCTTCACTCGCTGCAACAGATGCAACTGAAGCAGCAGATGTTACCGCACTATTGTTTGGATACTTTGCTGCTGAACTTGCGGCATCCTTCGCGGCTGAGTTAGCCGTACTTGCAGCTTCTGATGTTCCCTCAGCAGTTTCTTGCGTATCATCAGCTACCGAATTAGCGACACTCGCACTGTTTGAGGCTGTTTCAGCTTGATCAGCCGTTGCTGACGCAGCACTTGATGCGACATCAGCCAAACTTTGAGCATCATCCGCCTCAGACTGTGCATCGGCAGCAATCGATGCCGTTTCAGCAGCTGCTGAGGCAACTGCATTCGCGCTACTTGCGACGCTCGCAGCGCTACTTGCTGTTGATGCTGCCTCACTAGCAGCACTCGAAGCAGTCATCGCTTTACTATTAGCGCTTTCTGCAATTGCTTGTTGGGCAACCGCTTGGCTAGCAGCTGCATCTGCAGCTGAACGGGCTTCGCTAGCGGCTGACAAGTCACCTGCTTGCGCATATGATTCGGCAGCACTGGCTGCGCTGCTTGCCAATACTTCTTGACCGGCAGCTGCCTTGGCTGCTTCTGAAGCCTGACTAGCGGCATCACTTGCGATCTTGCTTTGGGCATCCGCGACGCTCGCAGCGCTACTTGCTGTTGACGCAGCATCATCTGCCACGCTGGCGGCACTCGTTGCCGTTGAGGCAGCTGATGTTACCGCACTGTTGTTTGGATACTTTGCTGCATCTGCATTTGCACTTGTTGCTGCGCTATCCGCCTGACTAGCAACCTTATCAGCCGTTGAGGCAGCTGATTCCGTCGCGCTTGCGTTATCTGCCGTTTGACTGGCAACAACACCAGCGGCACTAGCAGCATTACTTGCGGCTGCGGCAGCTGACTTCGCGTTGTTATCCGCCGTCTCGGCGCCAATTGCTTGATCCGTTGCAGCAGCGGCCGTACTTGCCGTTGTTGCGGCGCTCGAGGCTGCTGATTCTGCTGCGGTTGCAATTTCTGCTTGTGATGACGCGATAGCTTCAGCACTTGAAGCTAAGCTAGCCATCGAACTAGCAACAGCTGATGCACTCGAGGCTGTCGACAAGGCACTGGCAGCTGCTTCTGATTGCTCAGCAGCTTCGTTTGCGGCACTCGTTGCCTTGTCCAAATCACCGGCCTGAGCTGCTTCGCTCGCGACTCTGGCGGCTGAACTTGCCAAACTAGCAGCGTTACTTGCAACTGTTGCAGCTGATGAAGCAGCCGTTGAAGCTGAATCTGCTGTTGCGGCAGCACTTGAAGCAATCGAGGCAGCCACACTGGCAGCTTCATTTGCGTTCGATGCTGTTGTCGCAGCTGAATTCACATCATCAATCGCCTTATTCAATGCGGCGTTTTGTGCATATGCCGACGAATCTAGCAACGCATTCGCAGCTGAAGAGTCTGCTTGCGCATTTGAATTAGCTGTCGAAGCTGTGACTGCGGCACTTGAAGCATTATCAGCCGACGCATTTGCATCAGCCGTTTGTTTACCAGCATCACTGGCAGCCTGACCGGCATTTTCGGCATCAGTATTCGCTGAGTTTGCATCCTCAGTTGCCTGGTTAGCCTCGTCTTGGGCTTTGGCAGCCGTTTGCGCATCTGCCAAAGCTGACTTAGCCTTTTCAGCTGCCAAACTAGCAGTCGTTGCAGCTGATGAGGCAGTTGTTGCAGCACTTGAAGCCGTTTCGTTAGCTGTCGTTGCAGCAGCCATCTCAGATGCTGCCGCTGATGACGCTACCGAAGCAGCTTGGGCGGCTGTTGATGCCGCCGTTGAGGCAACTTCAGCGTTTGAACGATCACCAGCTTGGGCATATGAGCTTGCTGCGCTTGCCTGATCAGCAGCAACCTTCGCTTGCGATGTAGCTGTTGAAGCGTACTCACTTGCTGCTGTTGCAGCACTATTAGCATCTAGAACCGCTTGACTGGCCGTTTCATTGGCTGCTATTGCCGTTGATTCTGCATCACTGGCTACCGTTGCGGCTGATTGAGCCGTACTATTCGCCGTTGAAACGGCGGCATTATCTGGATAACTTGACGCAATATCTGCCGCTGCTGAGGCCGCTGATTGGGCAACAGAATTGTAATTCGTTGCCGACTCTGCTGCTGTGTTCGTTGCATCAGCATTCGAGGCAGTGTCTGAGGCGGCAACTTCTGCATTGTCCGCGTCGCTAACAGCTTGCTTAGCTTGGTCGCCTGCGGTCGTCGCATCTGTTCCTGCCGTTCCGGCAGCATCCGCTGCTGCAGTCGCTTGGTCACCGGCTTGGGCGTATGAACTTGCATCAGCCGTCGCATCACTCGCTTGTGACGCTGCTGTAGCCGCTTCACTTTGAGCTGATTGAGCTGCAACCAAAGCATCACTAGCTGCATTAGCGGCTGAACTTGCGACCTTGGCGGCTGACTGAGCTTCAGACAATGCTTGCGCTGCTGCGGCCGAGTTCGTTGCGGCAGCTGATGAATTACCAACTTGTGCCGCTTCACTGGCCGCCTTAGCATACGCATCGGCTGCAGCTGCGGCCGAACTTGCGACCGAAGCTGCTGAACTTGCGATTGCATTTTGGGTTGTCGCAGTTGCCGACTGTTCATCCGCAACACTCGCAGCTGATTGAGCCGTACTGTTAGCAACCGATGCTGTCATCGCAGCCGACTCGGCAGCGACAGCAGCTGATTGCACAGCACTGTTGTTTGCATAAGCAGACTCAGCTGCCTTAGCGCTGGCTGAAGACGCTGCTTGATCAGCCGTTGACTTTTGAGTCGCAGCTGAACTTGCCGCGTCATTAGCTTGTGAGGTCACATTCGCGACATCACTAGCTGTTTGTGACACATTATTTGCCGTGTCGTCAGCTGCTGAGGCTGTCGTATCAGCCGTCTGCGCATCCGATGCGGCACTATCGGCATCATCTTGGGCTTGAGCAGCTGTTTGCGCATCTGCTACCGCTGACTGAGCCACGACGGCTGCCGAACTAACGACACCGGCGGCTGAACTTGCCACAGTAGCGGCACTATTAGCTACTGAAGCAGCACTTTCAGCTACTAGCAATTCAGATGCAGCTTGTGATGCTGCATTTGATGCTGCAGCCGATGCTGAACTTGCAGCTGATGAGGCCAATGATGCATTAGCCAAATCACCAGCTTGGGCGTATGAGCTAGCTGCACTAGCTTGATCAGTTGCGATTTGCGCTTGCTTATTAGCTTCGCTAGCGGCTGCTGTTGCATTTGACGCAGCATCATTAGCAGCACTGGCGGCTGATTGGGCAACGACATTAGCTGATGACACAACTTGTGTAGCTGAGTCAGCGACGCCGGCTGCACTTGATGCTGTGCTATTTGCTGTCGCAATCGCACTATTAGCTGGGTACTTCGTTGCAATGCTTTGCGCTTCGTTAGCTGCTGACTGCGCAATTGCGTTATCAGCAGTAGCATTCTCAACACTGACATTAGCGTGATCCGCTGCTGTATTGGCACCAGTCGCTTCAGATGTCGCATTCGTTGCATCATTCGTTGCGGCTGAAGCTGATGAACCAGCAGTAACAGCATCGCTACCGGCCGTTCCAGCGGCATCGGCTGCCGCAGTAGCATCACTACCAGCCGATGCATAAGAAGTTGCATCAGATTGCGCACTCGATGCTGTGGTCGCAGCTGAACTTGCCAAAGAATTAGCTGCGCTTGCTGTATCCGCTGCTGTTTGTGCGTCTGCTTGGGCACTTGCTGCTGTTGAGGCAGCTGAACTTGCCAACGCTGCATATGATGAAGCAGCTGAGCTTGCCACTTGGGCTGCACTTAAATCACCCGCTTGGGCAGCTTCGCTCGCTTGAGAAGCTGCCTTGCTTGCTGCGTCAGCTGCCGATGAGGCAACCGTTGCAGCTGAGTTAGCTGTTGAAGTCGCTTCACTAGCTGCATTTTGAGCACTTGAAGCGACTGCAGCGGCTGATTGGGCAATACTGTTCGCTTCACTTGCTTGAGAGGCGGCCGTTGATGCGGCTGCCGATTGATTTGCGGCGACTGTTGCAGCTGAGCTTGCAGCACTTGCGGCTGAACTTGCCGTCGCGGCATCGCCCGCATTAGCTGCTGAATTTGCCACTGACGCCAATGAAGCAGCTTCTGATGCAGCCGTTGAAGCTGCCGTTACTGCAGAAGCCACCTTCTCTGACGCTGCACTAGCAATTGATTGTTGTGTGGCAGCTTCTGATGCAGCTGACTTGGCAACTGCATTCGCGCTATCCGCCGTTTGTTGGACAGCACTAGCCACTGAGGCAGCTGACTTCACGGCGTCGTTGTCAGCATAAGAATCTGTCGTAGCAATACTTTGTGCAACACTATTGGCTGAGCTTGCCGTTGCAGCAGCCGAATTAGTGACATCAGCGGTTGACGTTGTATTTGTCACCGCATCATTAGCCGTGCTCGTCGCATCCCCCGCCATACTTGTCGCGGTTCCCATGTCAGCAACCGTGTCGCTTGCGGCGCTAGCTGCTGAACTTGCGTTAGTCGCATCGGCTACTGCCGACGCAACTGTTTGTGCATTTGCCAAAGCTGTTGCGGCAGCCGTTGACGCTGCTGTTGCTTCTGACACTGCTTCAGAGGCCATTGTCGCTGCACTATCTGCCGTTGACTGATAACCATCCGCAGCGGTACTTGCCACTACTGCGGCGCTCGACATATCAGTCGCTGTCTGCGCTGCTGTTGATGCAGCGTCGGCCGCTGAACTTGCGGTCGCTAAATCACCGGCTTGCGCTGCTGAACTTGCCATTGACGCCAATGATGCTGCTGTTGAAGCAGCGTCATCAGCTGCCTTAGCCATCGAAGTCGCATTCGATGCTGCTTGTGACGCCAAACTATCAGCGTACTCAGCATACGAATTTGCATCGGCTGCTTTTTGTCCCGCTGCCGATGCATCTGATGCAGCAGTAGCTGCGTCTGATGCTGCTGAAGTCATCGCTGAGTTGCCGGCATAGGCAGAATCAGTAGCTAATGATTTAGCTGCACTTGCGGCTGCTGAGGCACTTGAAGCTGTCGTTGTCGCTGTTTGTGCCGTCTGACTCGTGGCCGTACTTTGAGCGGCAATTGCACTTGAAGTTGCATTCACTTGATCAGCAGTTGAATCAGTTGTCGTTGCAGCTGAACTTGCTTGATCAGCTGAGTTTTGCGCCAATGATGCTTGTTCAGAAGCTTCTGCAGCTGTTTCAGCAGTGGTCAATGCATCATTAGCTGTTTGCAAGGCACTTTCGGCAGTGGCCTTCGCTGAATCAGCTACTGCAGCAGCTGAGCTCGCTGCACTGGCAGCGGCCGAAACATCTGTCATTGCGGTCGCAACATCTTTTTGTGCCGATTCAGCAATTGCTTGTTGTGCAATTGCTTCTGATGCGGCCGAACTAGCAATATCATAACGACCTTCTTGGGCAGCTGAACTAGCGACTGCATAAGCTGACTGCGCAGCATCATTAGCTGCTTCGGCAATCGCCGTTGCGCTATCAACTACCTTTTGCGCATCAGCCAAAGATGCTTGGGCGTCACTAGCTGCTGACGCGGCTGATTGAGCCGTTGACGCTGCCGTAGATGCAACCGTTGCGGCTGATACAGCGACATCGTTGGCTGATTGAATCGTTGCATTGCTTGCATAGGCTGAATTATTAATTAATGATCCAATTGCATCTGCAACTGAACTTGTGGCCGTTGCGGTTGACTTGGCGTCTGCAGCTGAACTAGTTGCGTTCGTTACATTCACCGTAGCGTCAGACATTACAGCCGTCGTTTCGGCTTGACTATCCGTCGCAGTCGTCGCCGTCTCATCTGCTGCTGACGCGGCTGAACTTGCCTTCGCTGCTTCATCAGCAGCCGAGGCAGCCGTCATCACTTGATCGGCTGCTGAAGCCAAATCATCACGAGCCGCGTCTGCATCAGCTACATAGCTTGATGCTTGCGCCGCTTGACTTTGAGCAAGCGCAACTGCACCAGATGCAACTGTTGCAGCACTCTCAGCTGCTTCACGGGCGCTATTTACCAAGGCAGCTTGTGAAACCGCTGCATCAGACATCGCCATCGCTTCACTGTAATTACCAGCTGCCAACAGTGAGTCCGCAGCCGTAAACATTGAAGAGGCTAACACGGCTTCAGAAGCTGCTACTGACGCTGCTGACGACGCAACAACCGCAGCTGATGACGCACGGTTATATTGTGCCGTCGCATTTGAAGCAGCCTCACTGGCACCAGCGTTTGCAACACTAACTGCCGTAGCAGCACTTGCTGCGTCAGCAAAGGCTGATGTCATTGCTGAATTAGATGCGTAACTTGACGCCGTTGCCACACTATCCAACGAAGCAAGACTGTCAGTCGCGTTGCTATTCATATTAGATGTCACTAACGCATCAGAATTGGCTGCCGAAGCCGCTGAGCTTGCGTCAACGACGGCCTGACTTGCATTCACGTTAGCCGTTGAGGCAGCTGCTGAATCAATATCAACAGCGATTCCCGTGTCACCAGTCTTACCATCAACTCCCGCCGCAGCTGAAGCGGCTGTTTCAGCAGATTGCGCAACAGATGCAGCGTTTGAAGCGACAACCGCCAAGCTAGCGGCGTTAGATGACGCCACTTCTGCGTGCGCCATAGCTGAATTGGCGACGTCTGCAGCGCTTGAGGCCGTAGATGCGGCTTCACTCGCAGCACTAGCTAACGTTTGCGCGTCAGCCGCGGCCGATGTCGCTTGCGTAATATCACCAGCGGCCATGTATGAATCAGCAGTCGAAGCAGCTACCGATGCGGCCGTTGCGGCTGAACTTGCCTGCGTTGCAGCGTTACTTGCCGCAATCGCTGCTGAACTCGCTTCACTCGCAGCAACATTTGCAGCACTTGAAGCCTTAGCCGCCACACTGGCAGCATTTGCAGCTGTTGCAGCTGCACTGTCAGCATCCAAAGCAGCCTTAGCGACTGCCGAGTTACCCGCTTCAGATCCAACCTTGGCATAATCCAAAGCGGCTGATGCATTGCTTGAGGCACTGTTTGCAGCGTCGGTTGCATTAGTCGTATTTGTTTGCGCATCACTAGCCATTGTCGCTGCAGATTGCGCATCACTAGCAGCCAAATCTGCATTCGCGCTAGCGGCTGATGCTGAATCCAAAGCCGCACTCGCTGCACTTGAGGCAGCGTTCACAACATCAATCGCTGACATCAGTGCAGTCAATGAATCGGCTGCTGTATTTGCACTAGAAAGTTGCGTCGTTGCGATAGTTGCTAATGAGTTAGCGGCTGACGCAGCCGTCGATCCAGCAGAGGCTGCTGAACTAGCTTGAATAGCTGCTGCACTTGCTGCCGCTGATGCTGACGAAGCCATTGAAGCTAGTGTTGAAATTTGGCTCATCAATGATTGTTGTGAGCTCAATGCAGCTGACGAAGTTAATGACGCGTTAGCTGAAATACCAGCTGCTACCGTCGCCAAACTTGAGGCAGCCAATGCTGCCGAACTGGCCACACCAGCTGCACTCGCGACAACTGAGGCAGCGCTTGAAGCTGTTGCGTTTTGTGCAGAGGCCACGCTTGCTTGCAAACCAGCCGCGGCATTAGCTGAAGCAACCAAACTAACCGCCGTCGAAGCGGCACCGGCTGCACTTGCCACTGCTGAATTTGACGCATATGAACTTCCTGCAGCTTTTGAGGTCACGTTAACAGCTGAACTCGTTGCTAACAGAGCTGAATCAGTCGTGCTGTCAGCTGTAATCGCACTAGCGTTTGCCGTAGATGCTACCTTAGCGGCATTAGAAGCCGTGATTGAATCGGTCGACATATTCGTCGCTGCCGTTTGGGCAGCGCTATTTGACGCAGTTGCAGCCGACATCGTGATGCTAGTTGCAACAAAGAATGCACTGCTAGTAGCTGTACTTGCCATCGAAATGAACACGTCAGCACCATCCGTCGCATCAGACACGTAACTATCAATATTGGCCAAATAACTATTGCTCAAATCCTTCACAAGACTAGAAACAAGCACACTTTGCTTATTGTAGACCGAGTTGTAAGCCGAGCTTGCTGAATTCATAAGTACTGTGTATGAATCCACCGCACTTGCATTGCCGTTCGTGTTGGCTGAAGCTGCCAAAGCGGCATAACTACTGTAGGCATTTGCTGCGCTTTCCATCGAATCAACCCCAGCATCAACCATAGATAGCAGCGCTGCACTTGAAGCCACGTTAGCTGCCGCAGTGGAAGACGTCATCACAAATCCCTTGGTTGCTCCAGAAGCCCAATTGCTTGCCGTTGAGGCACTCTTATTCGCCACGCTCATCATCTTGTCACTCGAGTAAGCACTTTGAGCAGCCAACGATGAGACCACCTTTGAATATGAAGCTACAACCGATTCACCCGATTGCGCGTATGAAACCGCGACTGATAATGAACTTTGCAACTGTGCAATTGAACTAAGCGCAGTTGCAAGTGACGTTCCAGGATCAGCTACTGATAACGCTGGTGAATATACAACGTTTGGCGCATAATTCTGCGACTGGAACGTACCGTTAACTGCCGTACGATCCATAATAAAACCAGAAACTGATGCCACAGAATATGAATAGCTGGCGCCGTTAACACCGGCGAGGGTTACAGCTGAGGACGAGGTCGTAATCCCTTGCGAATCCACGTACAAGAGTTGAATCGTCAATGACCGTTCAGCAATCGTGTTGTACAAACTCGTCGTTGCTGATTGGGCACTCAAAGTCTGCAATTGTGCAGCTGAAACCGCTGCAATCGCTGAACTTGTCACAACCATCAAGCTCTTGGCTGCGTTTGCAACGCTTTGTGCAAATGCCACTTGTGAACTATATGCAAGTGACGCATTGTTGAACGATGCGATGGCATCTGCAGCCGAAGACACTTGTCCGGCTGCAGCCATACTTGAAGCGACAGCTAAATAAGATGACGCTGAGGCTGACGTAATCGCCGCCGCAGATTCAACTGAAGACGTTTGTGTGTACATATTTGAAGCAGCCGATGCAGCCGACTTCGCAATTGATGTATTCGTCGACGCTACAACATTTGCACTACTTGCAATCGCAGCAATCGAACCGATGCTTGATGCAACAGAAGCGACTGATGAATTGCTACTGTACTTTGAAGCTAGTGAACTGGCCGATGACGCCGTTTGACTAGCAGATGAGGCTTCAACGCTTGCTGAAGAAGACTTCGCCGCACTCGTTGCTGACGAAATCATTGAGCTTGCTGATGAGGCATCTGATGACGCTGAACTAGCAACACTTGAAACCGCACTAACTGACTTTGGCAAAACCGTTACCGTTGCCATTGAATTAGTGGCATTACCAGCCGCATCAGTTGCTGTAATTTGAACTTGATACGTACCTGCCGAAGCGGTATTGATACTGCCACTCGTCAAACTGGTCGTCACAGCCTTCGGTGAATTATCACCCAAAGACGTCACAAGGCGGGTCACCATGTCCGAGCTATTAATCGTCTCGTTTTGTTGGTAAGTCACTGTATTAGTCAATGACATCTTTGGCGCTTCAATATCCTTATATTGAATTTGGATATTGTTGTTTGCGGTAGCCGACGTTACCAACAAATTAGTTGTCGTCGGTACTGGTCCACCACTATTTGTATTAGCGGCATACGAAACAGCCACGGCTGAATAACCGGAAATGCTTGGTGCGGCAAAGGTTGTCTTAGCGTTCGTGGCTACCGGCGTCGTTGCACCTGTAATTCCGACAGCTGTCCAGTTATCCGCTGTAAAACTCGTTGCTGATAGCAATGCTGATCCGGACCCGTCAACATATGTCACATTGACTGGTGTTCGCGCTGCAGTGGCTGATACGCCTGCCAAAGAACCCGTCACCGTTGCTGGCGTCGATGTTCCACCGTTGTTTCCAACCAACTCCATGACAACGTTGCTTGGTAGCGCAATTGTTTGCGTAACCGTCTTCGCTCCCTGACCACCGTTCATCGTAATTGTCATGCTTCCAGTCACAAAGGCACCAGAAACTGAAACCGGTGTCCAACTAACAGCATAAGAAATGGTGGCTGAATAAGAAGTAGCCGAATTAAAGTTTGTCATGCCAGAGAACAACGATTGTACTAAATTGGCATTCGTATTCGCAATAAATGAACCGGCTGAATTCGTTTGACGAATACCAACTTGATTAATTTGCCCCCTACCATTATTTTCAATAACAAACGCCGTATTTGGATCAATACCACTGTCATGCCACAAATCGACACCAACCGTCGTTGCATTAGCAATGCCATCAATACCGACGTTACCACCATTTGCACCATACGAATTACCTGCTGCATAAGTAGGTGCAAACATCAACCCAATAAAGTTTCCGGCTGCATAGTTGGTCGTTGAAAAGGCCCCGCTCATAGCAAAAGCACTTGTGGCGGCGATGGTGGTGTTATATTGCACGGCACCACTGGAACCATTCATAATTCGGTAACCTGAACCACTTGCGACCGCCGTTCCACCGGCAATGCGCATATTTGCATTTGCTGACGCACCAGTCAATGTGCCGTACGTAGCCGCGCTTGTTACTGATGCAACCCCAGAATTCGTCACTGTAACAGCTGTCGTTGTATTAACCGCAGCGGTTGCGGCCGAAGCAGCATACGCAACACCACCGCCAATAGCCTCTCCTGCTGTTTGGTACACTTCCGACATCAAAGTCGTCACATCTTCAGGCGCCATCGCCGTGGCACCACCAACGGCCAAGGCGGTCATACCGGCGATAACCCAGCGCTTTTTAGACTTGTACATCTTTTTATGTGTCTGCGGTTGCACACGCGCTTCGTCGGCCAACTTTTGTTGATAATCTTCTCGACTCATATCTTCATCCCCTCTATATAATCGATTTCATGATGAAAATTCACTTTTCCACCCTGCATCGCCAGTTTCTCAAAAAGATATGGTCGTTCTGCCATCATCCGCCCCAAGATTTTATGAATAACTCGCGATTAAACACGCTAATCAACATTCCGATTAATCGTACTTTGTTCAATTTTAGTTGATAGTTATAAATAAAGCGCTTACAAAGTTTCAGGAATGACAGCAATAAAAAAAGATTCAAACCCGCAGGTCTGAATCTTTCATCGTCATTATTGTAATGCAGCTTGCCAAAGTGGCATCATCTCATCAGCTGAGAAGGTTTGCGCCTTGCGGTAAGCACCTTCAGAAAGGGCTGCCCACAAGCCAGTATCTGACAAAATCGCCGTTAAGCGATCCGCCATATCGCCATGTGCACCAGCTGGTACAACATAACCATTCATGCCGTCATCAACCAGTTCCTTCGTACCATACGTAATATCATAAGATACTACCGGTACACCGTAACTCATTGCCTCAACCAAGTTCATACCGAACCCTTCCGCAACTGATGTTTGGACAATCACTTGTGCCTCAGTGTATGCCCTGGCTAGCTTTTCACCAGTCACATAATCACCGAAGATAACATTTTGTTCAACATCCAATTGCTTAGCTAATGCCTTCAATTCATTCAAAATATCAGCATTAGATGGATAACCGTGGAATGATAACGTTGCATCTGGAATTGACTTTACCACACGTGCCAAGGCACGAATTGCTTGATCTGGACGCTTCTCTGGTGAAAGACGACCGACATAAGCGATGCGGTGTGAAAGTCGTTCTGGCAACTTCACATGTTCAGCAGCCAAGTGGGCATCATCCACAAATGTATCTGGCGCAACACGGAATGTCACACCTGGATAGCGCTTTTGCAAATCTTGTTGTTGCTCAACGGTTGGGACCAAGATAGCATCAAAATCCTTAACACGACGTTCCAAAACATTCAAGTAGGCATCGTAAAGCTTACCGCGCACTGGGTTCTTGATGTCAGGTGTGTGGATGTCGTGCAAAACCGCAAACTTCTTCGCTGCAAATTGCACATCCGCCACCACGTGATCCAAACTACGACGATCTGAAACCAACGTAGAACCAGGATTTTCGTTTGTTAGCTCATTCAAGAAGAACAAGAACATTTGATCTTCCGTGTTAAAACGCCAATCGCGTCCCTTATAGTTCAACAACTTGTACATCGTTGGCAAAATATTGCCGTTAACATTCATGTGCATCACTTCAATCACCGGCACACCGTCTTGGTTCAAGAACTTTTGGACCGCAAGCGCACCATTTGGATGGAAGTAATCAACTGATGACTTAAAGCCACGCCAATCATAATTTTCACGGGCAGTCGTGTTACCAAATCGGTCGTAGTAGAGAATATCATTCACTAGACCAACCGTTGCTGGCATGACATTGATACGAGCCAATTCACGACCTGCATGATTAATTGTTGAGTAATTTGGTCCGTGACCCTCAATGTGATACTCATCCAATGGAATTTGATCCAACAAACGCAATGGTTGTTCCTTGCGTTCAACGGCCGTCGTTCCTTGGAAGTAGTCATACATATTAAGCACTTCGTCTTGGTTTAAGCCAATTGATGCTGCATCACGTACCAAAAAGCGATTGTAATTACGCGTCACATATAGTGCTGGTTGTCCTTGGGCATTGAACAGCTTCACTCGCTTCATTTGTGAGTGCTCAGTCCCTGAATTAAATGTAAAAACATTTTCACTAATAAAATAATTCATTGTTCACACTCCTACTTTGCATCATGGGCATGTGCTGGCATGGCCGCCAACTTAGCCGGCCAAACACGCTCAGCATCATCCAACAAACCGCGCCATGCTTGCCATACATTTTCTTCTGAATAACGTTCTGAAGAATCATATGCGCCCGTTGAATATTGTTGTGCCAACTCAGGGTCGCGCAACACCTTCAACATTGCCTCAGCCATTGCTTGATAGTCTTCGTATGGGACAACGTTTCCGTTGACGCCATCTTCAACAATTTCGTTTGGTCCATAATTCACATCATATGAAAAGGCAATCAAACCGTGGGAAATAGCTTCCATGATGGCCAAGTTGAATCCTTCCATGCGTGACGTCAAACCATACATCATGGCATTGTTTTCAACGGCATCAATATCCGTCGTATAACCCTTCATCGTTACGACACCATCCAAGTTGTATTCGCGAATTGCTTCTTCAACCGCAGTACGTGCCTTGTAGTTATCAGTCGGATCCGCATAACCATACAAATCCAATGTGACTTGTGGGAATTCCTTGTGCACGATACCAACGGCACGTACCAAGTCATCCAAGTGCTTTTCCCAAGCAATACGGGCAAAGGCGATAACCTTACCGAATTCACGTTGTGCAACTGGTACACGCGGCGCATTCAACAATTCATCAGGTACAACCCCGACCGGAATTGTGAAGAGCTTTGTCTTAGGTTGGAAACGCTCGTTCACATCATGCGTTTGTTTGTGTGTCGCTGAAACGACAGCATCGTATTCATTCAACGCGTTCATAGCAAACTCATAGTGGTTGTTCAAAATTGAATGCATTGGGTCTTGCGCATCCCCAGCGTGAGAATTGTGCAAGTGCATTGCGATATAAGCTGGCTTACGCAAACGCAAAAGTCCCCAATCACCCAAGTGTGAACGATCCAAGACAAACACGTTTGGCTTCTCATCCTGCCAGAAGTCATCATTCAAACGGTCGAAGAAGTGCTTCGTCAATTCTTCAATCGTATCGAATTGCAACACGTGACCATTGTGTTCAATCAAACGCCAGCCTGACTTCACAAACTCACCAGCCATCGTATTCTTGTTGAACGTCTCAATAACGGTACGTCCTTCAGGCGTTACCCAAGTTTCCGTCCCAATCTTGTTGTCAGGTGTGTACCATTGCAACAATGAGGCGAAACCTCGTGAGTCATAGTGGTCAACACGGAACAAGTTGTTGTAGCCATCAAACAATTCCGTTGAACGAACGCGACGATCAGCGGTCGCATCATAATTAACACGCGCTACCAATTGCCCATTTTGTGCATTTACCAAGTAACGGTTATTCTCTGGTTCATCAACCAACACGGTTCCTGGCACACCAAAATCAAGGTCCTCAGCATGCAACGTCTTCGGCGTTACAGTCATCGCCTCTTGGAAGTAATCAAACATGTTGATGAGTTGCTCATCCGGAATCCCAGCTGCATTCGCATTAATGTGAGCAATTGGATCCCAATCGCGCAAAACAACACGTGAATCTTCATGATGATTATTAAATAATTCAAAACGCTTTAGTTGCGCGTGCTCAATACCAGATTTCTGGTTTGGCATCGTCGCATTAACGAAGAAATTCATAGTACCGCCCTCTCATGAGCTTTATATTAGTAATTAAATATTATTATCCCTATTGTAACAGTTATCATCTTAAACAAACCGTATTATCTTGTTGCGTATTTTGTATGAAAAAAAGGCAACCTTTCAGTCGCCTTTCATCGTTTCTATGCATATTGTGCCCAAAGCTTTACCAATGCTTGGGTTCCCTCGTCGCCGAGATTCTTTTGTTCAACTAGCTTCGTGTACAAAGCCTCAGCTAAATCAGTAGCTGGCAAAGACAAGTCCATCTTAGCAGCTTCATCCAACGCGATACGCAAGTCCTTCAACAAGTGCTTTGCGTAGAAACCAGGTTCGAAATCACCTGCCAAGACACGTGGACCATAGTTATCCAATGACCAGTTTTGTGCGCCGCCAGCAGCCAACGTTTCCATCACCTTGGCAACATCCAAATCAGCAGCCTTTGCGTAGACCATCATTTCTGACATACCTAGCATCGTGGCCGCAATCATAATTTGGTTAGCCATCTTCGTGTGTTGACCGCGACCAGCGACACCAAAGCGGTTCGCAGCCTTTGAAATAACATCAAAAATTGGTTGCAAGCTATCGTAGGCAGCTTGGTCACCACCAGCCATAATCGTCAACGTACCGTTCTTGGCACCAACATCACCACCAGAAACTGGGGCGTCCAACACCTTAACCCCGTACTTCTCACCATCAGTAGCCAATTGTTCAGCCAAAGTTGGTGTTGACGTTGTCATATCAACGAAAATTTGGCCAGCATGTGCACCAGCAAATAGTCCGTTGTCACCGTAGTATTGTTCTTCAACATCCTTAGGGTAACCAACCATCGTGATGACCAAGTCGGCTGCTTCTGCAATCGCCTTTGGACCATCTGCCCAGGTTGCACCGTTATCCAACACGGATTGGGCGTGGGCTTTTGTACGGTTGTACACAGCCACGTCGTAATTTGCTTTCAACAAGTTGTTGATGATGCCTCGGCCCATCACACCAGTTCCGATAAATCCAATCTTCATCTCGCGTTACCTCACTTCTATTCGTACTGTCTATTGTACACCGCCAGCAAAAAAGACCAAGAACTTATGCCCTTGGTCCAATTAATAGCTAATCTTGTTCAGCTTGTTCGTTACGCCAAGCTGTGAATTTTTTCATCTTCACCCGATTAATTTCATCACGGAGTTGGCCAACTTCATTGGGTGTCCCCATACCGTGCCAAATAAATACCGTGCAATCTAAATCAACAGGTTGCGGTGTATCCGTCAGCAAAATGTCCGTGTGCTCGGTCAACAAATGATTAATCTGTACCTTGTAGCCCGGGAACATCTGCAATGACTGTGCCACAACTCGCTCAAGGCTTTGGTGTGCCCCAAAATCAATCGTTAAATTAACAATTGGCAAGCGATCATAAAAGTCCGCTGACATCATAATAACTGCCATCAAATCCGGCAACAAGAAGTTTTTGTAATCTGCCTCATTGTCGCCAGTTTCAATTGCAAAGCGCTCCAACACATCCTCAGAGAATTCGTAGGCCATTGGAAATTCTGGCGCCAACTGTTCACGGTCCATCATGTAATCAAAGTCGTCATCCCCGGTGTATGGGAAAACAAGGTAACGCAACAACATTGGTTGCATTGAACGCGTCACCGCACGAATTGATTCTTGACGACCACGATTCTTAAACAAGCACAAGTATGCATCATGGAGTGCCTTTTCAAATAGACGCCAGTGCGCAATTGATTCTTCACTCGCATCTTCAAATTCCGTTTCATGCGGAAAAATTGATAGCGTATGAAGCACCAAAATGATAAAGCGAGCCTCTGCCTGAACTTGTTCTTCCGTGATATCTGGCAACTTACGCAACTCTGCGCTCAAAGCCGAAATAATACGTTGGCTACTTGAAGAAAGTTGCTCAGTTGGCTTCAAAAAGCGATCCGCCAAGGCTGCATCCACATAGTGACGCCCTTTTAGTCGTAACCACCAAATCGCATACAAATGACGCAAACTAACAACTTGCGTCTCGCGTAAGTATGGACATTCCGGCTCGATCAACTGCTTAATCGATTCACGAGATTGTTCACTTACTTCTTCAGGGAACGGCGATTCACGCCGACCATTGTAATAAGACAATAGTTGCAACTTAAACAAACGAATATGCGCTTCGTTCCCAACCAATTGATAATCCTTAGAAATTTCAATTCCTTCACGAGCAAGTTCTTCAATAACTGCCGCATGTTCCTTGTACATCTTTGGTACTGAAACATCAACCTTAAATGCGAAATCTTCCCAAGATGTAATGCGTTCATGGAACAGGTCATTAATCATCTGCCCACGAATTGAAATTTGCAGGTAGTGCAATCCCAACGCTTCCCAATCCAACAATTGAATTGGTAGCTTGAAGATGACATCTGATCCATCTTCAATCACAATGCTATCGGGAACCCCTGTGAGAATCTCGATATCAAAAACTAATTGCTCAACCGTTGTCGTCACCAAATAACGTGACAAATCTAAATCTGTCATAATTTGTGTAATTGGCGCTTCCCCGTTCTCCTTAAGGTAGCGAAACATCTTCAACTTATTACGGTCTTGCTTTTCATGCATCCATTTCATTTTACTCACCACAACCCACATTAACCAAACGTTCTCTCAATGAGAAGATACTAACATTTATACTAAATTTCCGCCTTATTTAAATCCTGACAAGTCATTAAATATCGTATAAAAATCGGACAGCTATCCAATTAAGTTGTGATTTACTGTACAATTAAGAGGACTGAAAAAACGAGTTTTCTTGGGGGTTACATGCTATTTATTGCACTTTTGGCAGTTGTTCTGCCATTAATTTTGTTGGCGGTTTTCAATATGCCAGCTATGAAAGGAATGGCTATCAGCGCCGCGGTCGTTTCACTGGCCGGATGGTTCTTCTGGCACATTCCAACTAACGTCATGTTGGCATCAATTTTGCAAGGGATTCACAAAACATTTCCAATTCTATGGATTTTGTTTGGGGCATTGATGGTCTTGCACGTCTTGCGTCACACCGGTGCTATTACACGAATCAACGCTGGTTTCGAATCATTGTCAGCTGACATGCGTATTCTGGCCGTTTTGATTGCCTACCTATTCGGTGGTTTGATCGAAGGTGTTTCTGGATTTGGAACACCAGCTATGGTTACGGCGCCATTGTTGATTGCTTTAGGCTTCACACCAATGGCCGCCGTAACGTTGGCCTTGGTCGCTGATTCAACTTCAGCCGCTTATGGTGCTGTGGGAACACCACTAACGGTTGGGTTGAGTAACGTGGCGCCATCAAACGCGACTGATTTCATGAATGAAATTGCACGTTCAATGACCACGATTGATTTGTTCGGTGGAACGTTCATGCCACTTATGTTGGTTATTCTGTTAGTCACATTCTTCAATCGTGGCAAAAAATCAGCCCGTGACTGGTTGGAAATGACACCGTGGGCTTTGTTCATCGGTATCGCCTACAACGGTTTCGCTTGGGTGTATGCACACCTCATCGGCTATGAATTCGTATCAATTTTGACACCGCTAACATTGCTAATTATTGCGGTTATCACGCTTAAGACACGTTTCTTGTTGCCAAAGACAGCGTTCACGAACCCTTGGAAGGGTGCGAACTTCGCTGGCGATGGTGTCCAAAACGATGAAGAAGTTAATCAACACGCATCAGGAAATATGTCATTGTTGACGGCCTGGTCACCTTACCTCATCGTTGTGGTGCTCTTGTTGCTTTCACGAACGATTGTCTGGTTGAAGGATTTCATGAACCACGCCATCGATTTAGGTTGGGTAAACATTCTTGGTATTAAGGGTATCAGCTCAGATTGGCCAGTTTTGTATTCACCAGGATTCATCCTAACGTTAGCTGCTTTAATCGCTTTGATTGTCCAAGCCCGTACAATTAAGCCATTCTTGCCAGCT
This sequence comes from Weissella confusa, assembly GCA_001436895.1. Taxonomy (GTDB): domain Bacteria; phylum Bacillota; class Bacilli; order Lactobacillales; family Lactobacillaceae; genus Weissella; species Weissella confusa. Next base: position 40,599 of record JQAY01000001.1, on the reverse strand, counting down.
GCAAAGACTGTGTCTGCCTCAATGGTCAGCACAGGAATCACCTTGATGGTGACGTTGATTATGGTGCAAGTCTTCTCTAACTCAGGGATGAACACCATCGACATGCCATCAATGCCAACTTACATCGCCAAGACTGTGTCTGAACACATGGCTGGCGTTTGGGTATTCGTTGCCCCATTCTTGGGTGAACTTGGTGCCTTCATTACTGGAAGTGCCACAGTTTCAACGTTGACGTTCTCACCTATCCAAGCTGACGTTGCCGCAACTGCTCACTTGTCAGCGCCAATCATCTTAGCCTTGCAAGTCATCGGTGCCGCTGCTGGTAACATGATTTGTGTTCACAACATCGTCGCTGCCAGTGCCGTTGTTGGTTTGGCTGGTAAGGAAGGCGCAATCTTGCGTAAGACAGCCATCCCGGCCGTCGTTTACGGTCTATTGATCGGAATCGCCGGTGCCGTGATGCTAGTATTCTAATTATCATTCAAAGTCCGTTGCATTTGCAGCGGGCTTTTTTATGTTACCAAAATAAAAAAGCAACAATGAATCAGTTGATTCATTGTTGCTCTATGCTCTGCTTTTTATGGCAAATCGTTTCCGGCTGCAAAGTAGATGTCGTACCATTCTTGGTTCGTCAACGTTACCTTATCGCCGTTCATCATCTCGTCCAAACGGTTCACGTTCATTGAACCCAAAATAACTTGCATCTTAGCTGGGTGGTGCAAAATGAAGGCCACGGCAATCGTGTTCTTCGTTACACCATACTTGTCAGCCAATTCTTGCAACTTTGCGTTCAATACTGGGAACTTATCGTTGTCGATAAATGGTCCCTCAAAGAAGCCGTATTGGAATGGTGACCATGCTTGAATCGTCATGTTCTTCAAGCGTGAGTAAGCCAAGATACCGCCGTCGTGGTCAAATGAACGCTCATCTGACATGTTCACGTGAATGTCTGAGTCAATCATTCCTGTGTGCATGATACCGAATTGCAATTGGTTGGCAACCAACTTTTGCTTCAATGAAGCTTGGACCAACTCAACTTGCCATGGGTTCATGTTTGATGTTCCGAAGTGCTTAACCTTACCAGATGCTTGCAACTCATCAAAAGCTTCAGCAACTTGCTCAGGGTCCATCAACGTATCTGGACGGTGCAACAAGAAGACATCCAAGTAATCCGTTTGAAGACGCTTCAATTCTTCGTCAACGGCTGAGATCAAGTGTGACTTTGAGAAGTCATAACGAGGTCCCTTCCAGCCGTCACCTGAAATTTGGCCATCTTCAAGGATGATGCCACCCTTTGATTGCAAGAAGATGTCCTCACGGTTTACACCGGCATCCTTCAACGCTTGCCCCAAAACAACTGAACTCTTACCTGCGGCGTAAATGTCAGCTGTGTCGAAGAAGTTCACATCCTTTTCCAAAGCCTTCTCAACCAAAGCTTGTGCTTCAGCAGCAGACTTATCAGCAATACGCATTACCCCCAAGGCAACGTCAGGAACGATTAGTCCTGAGCCACCCAAATCAATTTTTGCCATTGATACTCACCTCCATGTGTATGCCCCCAGTCTACTCTTCTTCTTTAAAAAAGACCATGAACATCTGGTGAATATTCATCTCGAATTAATCCGCGAAGATAACTTCTCCATCTTCAAAGGCAGCAATGCGAGCCAATGATTCAACGCGTACATCACGTTCGTCCAACAAAGCACGTCCCTTTTGGAACGTCTTTTCAATCACGATGCCGACCCCGACAACTTCAGCACCAGCCGCTTCAGCAATTTGCATCATGCCCTCAACCGCTTGACCATTTGCCAAGAAATCATCAATCAACAACAAACGTTCGCCTGATTGAATGAAGCGCTTATCAACAATAACGTGGTTTGTTTCTTGCTTGGTGAATGAGTAGACATCCGCCGTGTAGTGGTCCTCAGACAACGTGAGTGACTTCTTCTTACGCGCAAACACCATCGGCACGTTCAAAGCCAATGCCGCAAAGACAGCTGGCGCAATCCCTGAAGACTCAACCGTCAGCACCTTATCTACCTTCGCATCTGCAAACAAACGGGCGAATTCATCCCCCATCGCCTTCATCAAAGCTGGATCAACTTGGTGATTTAAGAAGTTATCAACCTTCAACACTTCCGTTCCAATCACACGTCCGTCTTGCTTAATTCGTTCCTCTAGCAACTTCATTATTCATCCCCTGTTTCTTTTTCACGTCCTGGCAAAACAATGTTTAAGAACACCGCTAATACTGACGTTACAACCACTGCATTTTCGATAACCAATCGAACCAACTCTGGCAAGTGTTGGAAAATTTGTGGGTAAACCGTTACCCCGATACCAGCCCCAATTGAGATGGCGGCAATCATCAAATTACGCTCCTTGGCAAAGTCCACCTTGCGCAAGATTGTCGTTCCTTGTACACCAATCGTACCGAACAAAATCACCATCGCACCGCCCAACACTGAGGTTGGGATAATCGTTGCTAAAGCACCAAACTTTGGCAATAACCCAATCAACAACAGAATCCCAGCAGCGTAGTAAATTGGCGCCTTCGATTTCACACCAGACAAGCGCACAACCCCAACGTTTTGTGAGAATGTTGAGTATGGGAACGTGTTGAACAAACCCGATAGAACAACAGCCAAGCCTTCAGCACGATATCCCTTTGCCATATCATTATTCGTTAACTTGCGACCTGTTAGGTCAGCCAAGGCGAAGTACACACCAGTCGATTCAATCATCGACGTCAATGCAATTATAATCATTGTGACAATGGCCGATGAGTGGAAAGTTGGCGTTCCCAAGAAAAATGGCGTTGGCAAATGGAACCAAGATGCTTGTGTAACCGGCGCCAACGAAACCATACCAAGCAGACCCGCAAACATTGTTCCTAGAATAATCCCAAGCAAAATCGAAATTGCTTTCGTAAAGCCCTTCGCTAGCAAGCTGACCAAAATAATGACAGCCATGGTAAACACACCAACTGACAAATTAGCTGCGCTTCCAAATGACTTTGCTGCGACATCACCACCACCCAGGTTTTGAATGCCAACCGGAATCAACGCGAACCCAATAACTGTAATCAGTGATCCAGTCACAACTGGTGGGAAGTATTCACGCAAACGCGCAAATAAGCCGGCAATCAAGAACACAAAAAGCCCTGCTGAAATCGTTGCACCGTACATGGCACCAATGCCCAACGTACTACCGATATTAATCAATGGCGTCACTGACTGAATAGCTGATCCCAATACAACTGGCATCGCAATACCGGTGAGGCGTGTGCTTTTAAGTTGTAGCAGCGTTCCGATACCCGTCATGAAAATATCAGCTGAAATCAGATACGCCATTTGCTGTGGCGAGAAATGTAAAGCCGTTCCAATCAACAATGGCACCAAAATACCACCTGAATACATCGCTAAGACGTGTTGCAAACCCAAAACAGCTTCTTGCAGCTTCGACGTCTTTGATTTCGTTGTAACCCCAACTTCCGTAACGGCTTCCATGATAAACAAACCCCTCCATCTCTTCTGTGTAACCACTACCCCAACTCGGTGATTCGATAGAACTAAAAAGCACCCATTCACACGCAAAAAAGCATGCAGAATGGGTGCATTAGAAATCTCAAAACACTATCGGTAGTCCGTCTCTTGGGAAACGGGTAGGAACTCGCTGGCCATTCTCCAGCAATTATACCGATAGCGATTACGTTCTCATTTGTTTCATCAAATATACCAAAAGTACGCGAATTTGCAAGCGTTTTTCAGAAAATCGCTACTCAAAGTTCGTGTTTACATGTCATTTCTGGCATGATTCCCCAACTTTTTGCGGGTATAGTTAAGCATATTAAGTATTAAAAATTCTAGGAGAAAGTTGCATGCGTCCTATCGAGCCTCACAAACGAACGAACCGGTTACCCGCCGTGGTTATTTTTTGCCTCATCTTAATGATGGGAGCAATTATCACGGCGGCCTATTTTCTAGGGCACTCAAACGGCTATCAACGTGGTGTGTTGCATGGTGCTGAGGAAGCTTTGACGGTGCAATCGTCTGGAACCAAAAAGGAAGATAGTAGTGCGATGTTGGAGAAAGCATTGCAAACCGCCGCTACGGCTGCCAAAGTGAATCCAGATTCAGTTTCCGCAACGAACGAAGTCTACAACCCAACTGATCGAACGGTCGAAGTAACGTTTGAAGATGGCGAATTAACGCACACGGTTGTGGTTAGCCGTGACTGCAAGACAGTCCTATCGCATACCAGTGCACCTGTACAACAACAATAAATAAAACGGCCAGGAAATAAATTCCTGGCCGTTATTTGTTTAGAAGAAATATTCCAAATCTGATGCTGGCGTTGGGTACGCGTACAAACGATCACGGATTGCTTGATAGCCATCCTTGTTGTTAATTGCTTCAGTGAAGTAGTTAATCAACTCATCAGCATGCGCACTCAAGACCGTTGCCCCGACCAACTTCTTGTCGGCATCCAAGACAACCTTGGCACGGGCAGCTGGCTCACCGGTACGGTAATACGTAAACCAGTTCGTCATGTCGATATCACGCACTGAGTAACCGTTTTCCTCGGCATATTGCGTTGGCACACCAACTGCAGCCAACTTAGGCGTACCGTAAACCACAACCGGCACCGCTGGGTATTCGATTGGTTGGTCATGACCTAGGATAACTGATGCTGCATAACGTGCCTCGTAGTAACCAACCGTCGTGATACGTGGCTTGCTGGTGTTGGCCACGTCACCCGCTGCATAAATGTGTGGGTTTGACGTACGCAAGAATTCATCAACGTTAATACCGTGGATATCGTCTTCGACACCGGCATTTTCCAATTGAAGCGTGTCATTGTTTCCAACACGACCAACCGCGCGGACAACCACACCAGCTGGAATTGTGCTACCAAAGCTCAACGTTGCTGAGTAACCGTCATCCGTCTTTGACACTTCCGTCACTTCAGTGTTGAAGTAAATGCGAATACCGCGGTCATCCAATTGATCAAATAGCGTATCAACAAACGCCTCGTCAAATTCTGACAACAACTCACTACCACGAACAACCAAGTGAACTTGTGCCCCTGCAGCAGCTGCGATTGATGCGAACTCAACAGCGATGTAACCACCACCAATAATCACAATATCTTCAGGCATCTCAGCCAAACTCAAGAATTGCTCAGAATTGATTGTGTATTCAGCCCCTGGAATTTCCAATTCAGCTGGTCGTTGGCCAACCGTCAAAATCCAGTCAGTTGCTTGCACTTCAACATCTTCATCGCCGTGCACAATCACTGTATCTTCGTTAATAAAGTGGGCAGCCCCGTAAATGTGACCGATGCCGTTAGCATCCAATGAATGAACCGTCTTGTCCGGAATTGCTTCTGTGAAGCGCATCTTACGGCCCATCAAATCTTCCCAGTTAATATCAACCTTACCGTCAACACCATCCCCACGTAGGAAGTCTACGTGCTCCTTGGCTTCAACAGCGGCCAACAAAATCTTCTTAGGATCGCAACCATAATTTGGGCATGTGCCACCCCATAGGTACTTTTCAATCAAAACGACTGACTTACCTGCAGCCTTCACATCTTCCGCAGCGGCCAAACCGGCTGGCCCAGCACCAATAATTGCCACGTCATAGTGTAATGTCTCTGCCATGTCTTACTCCTCGTTAACTTTATTTTTGTAACTCTATTCTATCAGGATTGTCTAGTGACTTCTGATTAGATGTATTGCAACAAAGTCTTAACGAAGTGCTCAAGCTCAGCCTTTTCCTTAGCCCCGAAACGGTTGAAGGCCGTTGAATCGATATCCAAGACACCCAAACGCTTACCATCAGCGGTCGTCAAAGGCACCACGATTTCAGCGTTTGATGCTGGGTCGCACGCGATGTGACCGTCAAAGACGTGCACGTCAGCAACTGTGATTGTTTCTTGCTTTGTGAATGACTCACCAACTACACCTGAACCGGGCTTGATGCGAACAACCGCTGGCTTACCCAAGAAAGGTCCAAGAATCAACTCATCAACCTTTTCATCATACAAGTAGAAACCAGCCCAGTTAACTTGCTTCAAGTTTTCAAACAAAATCGCTGAGGCGTTCGCCAAGTTTGCAAGTGGGAACTTTTCTGATTCTTCACCCTTAATCCACTCAATCAACAACTTTGAAATCAATGGTGTCTTCAACAATGTATCTGCTTCTGCGCGTGTAATCTCAATTGCCATAATCTATATACCTCGTTTATTAAATACTCTCTATTTTCGTCATGAATGCGGTGCCTAAAAGAAAAAGCCGCCCCTAGCCAGAATAATCTCTAGCTAGGGACGACTTTAATCGTGTTACCACCCTAATTTATGTACTTGTCACCAAATACACCTCTACAGTTCGCCGCACTTAAGCGGATAAACCAGGGAAGATAACGGTTCCTACCGTGACATCAGCTTGCACCGACGTCATTTCTCCGAGCTCATCTTCATGCCTTGAACGAAACGATTTCACATCAACCAATCGCTTTCTGGGTTCATCCGTAACACTACTCTTCTCATCACCGAATTCATGTCTTAACTTATGTGCTTTATCATACACACTAAAAATTAGAATGTCAACAACTAATATGAGAGTTCTTTCATATTAGCCAACGTATTCATTAATCCAATTTTGAACGTCCTTTGGATTCAAACGTTCCCCGTTACCAATGTGGGCAACTTGTCGGCCATCTTCAAACAAGACAAACGCTGGAATCCCCATCAAACCTTGTTCTTGTGCGATTGCCAAATTAGCATCACGATCGGCATCAACCCAGTTTGCCCCACCGTCAGTAACGGCATCCTTGAATTGTTGTACAAACGGCTTGATTGCCTTGCAGTCTCCACACCAGTCCGCTTGCAAAAACATCACTTGCTTCCCTGGTTGCTTAATAACTGATTCAATTGTTGCATCATCATTTGCTGTTGGTTCATAAAATTGCATGTTTCTTTCCCCCGTTCTTTAAGGAGAAGCATAACAAAAACGCTGACCAATGAAAAGTGGCCAGCGTTTTCTCATTAAATGATGTCATCACCGATGCGGGCGATTTGTTGATCAATTTCACGCTCACGTTCACGCAAAGCATGTGATGCGGTGTGAATGATACTCGTTGAACGAGACACCTTGTTATAAAGAACGTCCGTCGCAAACAACGAGTACTCTGACATTGCCTTTGACGCAACTACTTGGGCAATCCACAAGTGGTCTTCGGCCAATTCAAGTGTCTCATCGAAGCGGACCTTACTATCCAACAAATCTGCTGAACGATAAATCTTGTTCCAAACCATCCCTGAAATGACGTGACCACGGTGCGTCACGCCTTCAAACATACCAGCGCGATCAATCTTTCGGAACTTAACCTCGTGAGCCTTCTTCGGCGCACCACTAGCGCCCCAGCTAAAGCCGACACTCGCGATGCTGATATCAGGATTTTCTTCCAAGGCACCGACCAGCGTTTCGACAAATGATGGTGCCAATTGGTCATCACCATCCACAAAGATAAAGTACTTACCGCGAATTTGGTTGAGTGCTTGATTACGAACAGCTGCGACACCCTTACGCTTATTATTCTTAATAACACGCATGCGGTCATCGCGAGCTGCCCAGTGGTTAATTTCTGAAATCGTGTCATCTGATGACGCATCATCCAAAATCACAATATCCATGTTCTTATAAGTTTGCTTATTTACGGTTTTTAGGCTGTGGCCAATGTATCCCTCAAGATTGTGACTCAACACAGCAACCGTCACGAGTGGTTCCTTATACATTGTATTTTCCTCTTTTGTTTAATTTCATGACCACTATAAACTAAAATCCGCACGACCGGTGGAAAAAGGTCGTGCGGATTTTCTGATGTGCGTTTAATTGTAGTTGGTCAAATTAGAAAGTCAAAACAACCTTACCGCGAACGGCTTGTGACTCAACAATCTTGTGACCTTCCTTCAAGTTTTCCAAGTTAAATGGCTTTACTTCGGCAACAGCAACCTTGTAGTCACCGTTTCCCAAGTGCTCCATCAACTTCGTCAAAACTTCAGTCGTTGATTGCATCACGTAGTAGTCACCCTTGATGTTCTTGGCATCGCGAGCAGCCTTAACGTCGTCACCCAAAGGAACAGTAGACACAATGCGTCCGCCTTCCTTCAAAACTTGCATTGAACCCAAAGCGTTGTTACCACCGATGATTTCAACAACAGTATCAACTGATGACTCTGGGATCACGTCAGTAAACTTTTGCGTCGTGAAGTCGATCGTCTCGATGTCTGCGTTCAACTCGTGTAGGTAGTCGATGTCAGTAGGCAATGACGTCGTGTAGATCTTTGATGCGCCACGGTACAAAGCAGTTTGCAAAGCAGCGTAACCAACAGCACCGGCACCACCGTGGATCAAGATTGACTCACCTTCTTGCAAGTTCAATGCATCAACAACGGCTTGGTAACCAGTTTGACCACCCAAGGCCAAAGCGGCTGCATCTTCAAATGAAACTGAATCTGGCAAGTGACCAGCAGTGTCAGCATCAACAACAGCGTACTCTGCGTATCCGTGCTCGTGTGGTACAGCAACAACGCGCTCACCAACCTTGAACTCAGTTACGTCAGCGGCAACTGCTTCAACAACACCGGCAATCGTTGATCCACCGATCATGTTTTCCTTAGCAGGCACACCAAAGGCACCGGCACGGAACTTAACATCGTATGGGTCCATTGCGATAGCAGCTTGCTTGATCAAGATGCTACCCTTCGTCAAAACTGGTACTTCTACTTCAGCTTCGTGGAAGACATCAACGTCTCCAAATTCGTCAAATACAACGGCCTTCATCGTAGTCATATCCTAAGTCCTTCTTTCGCTTCAAAAAATCTCAAATAAAAATCTATCAATATTTATGCAACTTATTTTACACTTACGAAAAGTAAATGCAACAGAAAATGCCAACTTTGTGAAATTTAGTGGTCTAGACTGTATACTCTAAGTATGACAGAAAAGCGGAGGAAAGTGTTGTGGGAGGCTTTGGCGTACCTATCAAAGACGCAATTATTGCGTTTCCAATCATACTAATTGTTTTATTCGTACCATTTTTATTTTTGCAATATCGTCGCTTCGGATCCGTGACTTTTTGGCACACGGTGATGACGTTTAGTTTTGTATTTTACTTTACAACGGCCTATTTCATGGTCATTTTGCCGTTACCAACGGAAGCAACCTTGCAGCATTTGCAGGCGATTCATGCACAGACGATGAACCTGGATCCGCTCCAAGTTGTCCGCACCTTCTTTAACGACAACCCCTACTTCCACGGTGGCGGGTTGAAGGCCGGCTTGTTGGACCCATCATTTACGCAGGCAGCCTTTAACGTGTTGCTAACCGTACCATTCGGTATGTATTTGCACTTTTACTTTAAGCGTGGTTTCTTCACAACGTTAATTTTTACGATGATGCTAACGGCGTTTTACGAAACGACACAATATACCGCGTTGTATCACATCTACTGGCGCCCATACCGCTTGTTCGACGTTGACGACCTCATCTTGAACACCATGGGTGGCGTTATCGGTTGGATTTTCGCTCCATTACTTGGGTTGATTTTCCCATCCCGCGATCGCATGGATGAACGCGCACGCAGCCTTGGCCACCGTGTCACGCTGGTTCGTCGTCTACTATCATTCGGGGTGGATTTCGTTATCGCATCATTTATCGGATTCATTCTGAATCAAATTGTGCCAAATCAAACAGCAACTGACCTTGTGTCATACCTCATTGTTTGGGGTATTATCCCATTCTTAATTGGCGCAACACCTGGTCAATTAGTCGTCCGTACCCGTTATGACGTGGCTAAATCACAGCGTTGGCGCATTTTCCTTCGAAACGCTATGATGGTTGGCTTTACGATTTACTTCTTCCCATTCTGGTTGCAACTAATTGGTTCTACCGGAACGGTATCAGCTGAATTGTTGAACCGAACATACACGTTTATTCTATTGTTTGCGGCCCCAGCCGTTGTGTTGGTCCTAGATTGGTTAATCACAATCTTCCGTCCGCAACACAAGCTACTATATGAAAAGATTAGTGGCGTTGGTTCAGAGGCTATCGTTAAGCAAACGACGATGGCTGACGCACCAATTATGCAAGAACAACCACAAACACCCGCTACGCCTGATGTTGCTCCTGAGCAACCAACCACGCGCAGCGAGCGTCATCAATAATCAAAAGGGCACTGCAAAAATATGCAGTGCCCTTTACTTATTTATATAGTAGTTAGTTCATTAGCGAACAACCGCAACGGCCCACTTCTTCTTACCGCGCTTTACGATGACGTACTTACCATCGTACTTTGCAGCTGGGTTGATAACCGCTTCTTCGTCAGTAATTTGCTCACCGTTGATACGGATAGCCCCGTCCTTAACAGACTTACGTGCGGCCGTCTTTGACTTTTCCAAGCCAGCTGCAACAACCAAGTCCAACAAGCCGATTTCAGTGTTGTCGATTTCGAACGTTGGCACGTTTCCAGCCAAGATTGCGACTTCATCAGTCGTCAATTCTGACACGTCAGCGTTTCCGAACAAGACCTTCGTCATCGTCTCAGCCGTCTTAACAGCATCAGCACCGTGAACGAACGTCGTCACTTCTTGAGCCAAACGACGTTGTGCGTTACGAGCAGCTGCGTTTTCTTGCAAGTCAGCAACTAGGCCAGCAATTTCGTCTTGTGACAAGAACGTGAAGTACTTCAACATCTTCTCGACGTCTGAATCAGCCGTGTTCAACCAGAATTGGTAGAATTCGAATGGCGTCGTCTTTTCAGGGTCAAGCCAAACAGCTCCCCCTTCAGTCTTACCAAACTTCGTACCGTCAGCCTTCAACAACAAAGGTACTGTCAAACCAAAGGCTGGTGCTTCACCACCTTCAAGCTTGTGGATCAAATCGATACCACCCGTGATGTTTCCCCATTGGTCTGATCCACCAACTTGCAAACGCACGTTTTCGCGCTTCCACAACTCGTGGAAGTCGATTGATTGCAAGATTTGGTACGTGAACTCAGTAAATGAGATTCCCGCTTCCAAACGTGATGCAACGACGTCCTTAGCCAACATCGTGTTGATTGAGAACAACTTACCGTACTCACGCAACATGTCTAGCAATGACAACTTTCCCAACCAGTCAAAGTTGTTAACAATTGTGAAACCATCTTCACCAAACAACTTGACCATTTGGGCGCGAATCTTTTCAACGTTAGCGGCCACATCTTCTTGTGACAACAGCTTACGCTCTGACTTCTTGCCTGATGGATCACCGATTGAACCAGTGGCACCACCCACAACGATCACTGGCTTTTGACCAGCCAATTGGAATCGCTTCAAAATCATAAATGGAATCAAGTGACCGATGTGCATTGAGTCACCAGTTGGGTCGATACCAACGTATACCCCAATTTGCTCCTTAGCCATTTGGTCACGCAAACCAGCTTCGTCAGTAGTTTGGTTGATGGCACCACGCCATTCAAGTTCTTGCAAAATATCTTCTGCCATGAATCCTGTCTCCTTTAGATCATTACATCTGATTGATTCTTTGGTTGGGTACAAAAAAGCGCCCCAACCAGCTATAACACTGATTAGGGCGCTGTTAAACGCGGTACCACCTAATTTGCCACGGTATGCCGTGACCACTCATCTTCCCAGTAACGTTGGGGGGACGCACATGAGGTTTATGCGGGTGTAATTCGAGCTTCGGAATTGGTTAGTTCACAACGACCACTAACTCTCTGACTGTCCACCAATTATCTACTGAAACCGCTCATGCGATATTGGTAGTATAACACGAAATTATACCGATAAAAAGGTACGATTCTAGAACGCGCCACCACCAGATCCACCGCCGAATCCACCCGATGAACCGCCAGCACCCCAACTGCCACCAGTGTCAGACCCGCTACTTGCAACACCGAAGGCCGAGACACTCGATGGGTTGAACATCGTATAGGCCACATAGATTGGCACAAAGTTTGCCATATCATCTACCGGTTCGAGCTGGGCTTGACGCAAGGCATCCGCAACTTTGTCGGCCACACCGAGTACAACAGCGTAAGCCAAGTAACGATCCCATAACATCACGTCAGGTACTTGCTTCACCTCGAATTGACCAACATCCCGCAACATGCGTCCAAAGCCAAACCAGGCTTCCGCTATTGGCCATCCCTCAACTGTGTATATTTGTCTAATTTTCACTGCCATCGCAAATGCCACCACGGCAATCAGAACGGATAGACCAACACTAACCCCGATAAACCATTCCGCAATGTGCGCTGAACTCATCACCCAGACGGCGCCGTTAATTACCACGACAGCCACTGCGGCAACAATAGTCCAAACTTGCCATTGCGTTAATTGCGACACTGCATCATGGTCAATCAAATTGACTGGCTTGGCAGCTCGTCGGACTTGATCCTCGAAACGATCAATTTTATCGGTGTAACGTTTTGCAAAAGCACTCTCACCGTCTTGCATCGTCTGCGTTTGAATACTCTTCCCAATCTCAACTTGTTCGCCAAACAAAATCGTTAATAACGTCTCTTCAAAATCGTTAAATGCTATCGTGCGATCCAGTTGAATCCGATAATTTGTCTTACGCCATTTCTTTGTCGGTTCTTCCGAAACAATCAAAACTCGCTTCGCTAACAAATCCATCAAAGTGGCACTAAACAACGTTGAAACTGCTGCGCCACTATCACGCAGCTGCCAACCAACAACCGCTGGCGGTAAATCAGATGGCAATTCATAATTATGTGGCGTCTCAATAATATGCTTATTTTGCACACGGATACGACGCCACAGTGCAATTAGGCGAATCAATAAACCAAACGGTAAAATAGCAAGCCACGTGACATAGCCTTGCATCGCTTTATCTCGTTTTGCTGTCTTTTCAGCTCGTTCAGCAATGGCTCGTTCTTGATCCAGAATAGCCGCTCGTCGATTGCCCGTTCGTTGGGTTGCTGTCGATAATGCTGCTTGGTCAAACATTGTATGCACTTCAACCGGCTGATCAGGGTTCACCCGTGCCTTTTCATAAGTTAGCGTCCCCGCTTGTTTATCCACCACAAATTTTGTTGCACTCTTCGAATGCGTCCACGCCTGCAAGGTTTGGTAAGTCATTTTCGGGAGCTGAATCACAATTTTTGTGTGCTGCAAATCCGTTTGCCAATTCGCACCGATGATTTTCCAATTAATTTCACCAACATCTTGATAACGCTTAGCGACGTTCGCTAGTTGGTATGTCCACGTGACTTGATACGTATGGTCAGCCTTCACAGGATAATGCACCCGAAATTGTGCGACATCCCCATCACGCTTTTGCTCCAGGCCGTATCGGCTTCCCGCGCTATAACTGCCGACCGACTGACCATTAACCGTTGCCGTTGGCGACCCAATCAACTTAACATCTTGATCCGTTTCCTGACTAACGTAAACACCGTTCATGTCATCATCAAAATCGTAAATCAAATCGTAGCGAATCATAGCTGAACCGTCTGAATTAACAGTTACGTGTTCATACATTTGTTTAATCTCATAGTCGTCATCAGCCGATGCCACTTGTGTCCCAACGAGCATCGCGATGACCACCGCTAAAAGAAGTTTCAGTATTTTTATCATCTCATCCCCATTTCAGGTTACATATTCCCCGTCATCTACTCTCTATATTTTATGCCTTTCATTTGCCCTAAGCATCTTTAATATTTAAAAAGCAGTGTGTTGATTATATTTCGTCAACACACTGCTTAAAGAATTAGTTATCTGTATTAATAATATCAGCCGGTTCTGGCTTGCGTGAATCGCGGTACAAATTGAACGCTGTGTACGCTGCCAACGCTACGATAAAGTAGCTTAGCACCGTGATATTAATGCCGGTCACCACCGTTGCGGCAACAATAACACCCAGCACACCACCGACGATAATTCCGGTAAAGCCTCGCCACTCAATACGACCCGTGCGTACGAAGCCGATGGCCGACGTCATCATAATCATCGCCGCATCCATCATCATCACTGGGAAAGCAACCAATGGATTAACCCCAACCAATGAGAAGAAAATCAACTCCGGCGTATAGTTACCCAACCCAATAGTCATCAACACACCCAAGGTGAAGTTCACGACCAAACCTAGCACTAACAACCAGCCGTGCAAACCGTGAACGGCCATTGAATCAGCATGACCTGGGTTTGCAATGAGCTTAATCAACATCGCGATGGCTGCCAATGCCAAACCAATCGACAACCCACGCTGCATTTTACGTACCGGCCAATTAGCCGTGATACGTGTTCCAAATGCAGCTCCGGTGATGGCCGCTAGCGTCATTGGCACCAAAGTTGTGACTTCAATTTTAACTGCTGACAGGAAGAACAATGCCTCAACGAATACCGGAATGGCGTGCGCTGCGTTCATCGTTCCTGGTAGCTTACGGTCGTCATCCAACCACTTCGTTCCTTTGAACAAAGCCGTCGTCGTTGCAAACGATCCGATACCCAATGTATCGCCAAAATCTGTGATAAATCCAATCAGGAATCCCGGGACAAACTTACGGAATGGATTAATCTTGTTTCGGCGCATTGATACGGTATACAAAATCGCCATACCGATTAACGCAATGATTAATATCGCCTGCAAGGCCCGTAATACTAGTTGTTCTGTCATAATAAATCTCCTGATTAAAAAAGTTTGTCCGAGTACTTAGTTTACCAAAAATCAGTGAACCCGGCATCTTTTTTGCATCAGTTCCGATTAATGGGCTTGCTTATCGCGTGGTAACATACGGTCAGAGATACTCTGTAACTCACCGACTAGAATGTCATAGTCCTCTGTTTTCCCCTGAATGTAACTGACGATAAGAGGCACCAAATCCACTCCCACCTTGGGATCCAATCCTGTTGTTGCCATTACTTTATTCAAACGATAACGCACCGTTTTAGGGTGCACGTGCAGTTGCGCCGCCGTTTCCGTAATGGCACCATTATTGGCATAAATCCATAAAGTCAGCTGCGCCTCTTCATCCAACCTACTAAAGTACGCAACAATATTTTTGTCTGCCGACTGCGTCTTGGCGATATTAATCAGATAGGCAAACTTGTTATACCGCAATACCCGATTAATATCATCAGTCAGTAAATTGATATATAAGGCTTCCTTAACACTAGCCGAAATATCAAAGTGCGCTGTGCCAATACCGATGCTAAAAGAATCGGCTAAAGCGCTTGTAAAGCTCGGGACACACTCGTCCGTCATGATATAGCATCGCCGATATTTATCTAAATCAAACGCTAAATTATATTCCGGCATGGTCGCTGTCTCCCCTTTAACAACAACCGCCACATACTGTTTCGCTAAATCAACACCATGAATATTAGCTTCTCCGACAAACTCGCGACTGACCGGCGTATCGTAGTCAGAAATATACAGCCATTCCGTCATAAATTTCTGTAGCATGCTAATCCCCTTTTGTTCATTATGAAAACTCTTCTTTTAATAAGTATACGCTTTCACAAATGAAAAACAGACGGACTCCTTTATACGGAAACCGTCTGTTTCGTTGGGATTACGCGGTAATTACCGTACCATCCCCATTTTCAAGATATGCTGCAATATTATCCAATGATGTAATGACTGCATTACGACCAGTGGCAGTAACAAAGCTCATTGCTGCCTCAACCTTTGGCTTCATTGATCCAGCTGGGAATTGACCTTCATCAACCAACGCTTGCATCTCGGCAACCGTTGCTTGCTTGATATCTTCCTGAGTTGGCTTCTTGAAGTCCTTCGTGACGTATTGCACGGCCGTTAGAATGACTAACTCATCAGCATCGACCAAT
The DNA here is from genome assembly GCA_001436895.1 of Weissella confusa. Lineage (GTDB taxonomy): Bacteria > Bacillota > Bacilli > Lactobacillales > Lactobacillaceae > Weissella > Weissella confusa. The sequence goes on along the minus strand of JQAY01000001.1, from coordinate 24,720 downwards.
TCGGCCAACTTAGCTGCGGTAAAGTCCTTATCAATAACCGCTTCAACACCTGTAATGTCATTGTCCTTGCGAACAACTGGGACACCACCACCGCCGGCTGCAATTAGCGTTACACCTTCTTGCGCAATCGTTCGAATCGCGTCCGTCTCCATAATACTGATTGGCTTTGGAGATGGCACAACACGACGGTAGCCGCGACCAGCGTCCTCAACGATGGTCCAATCTGGGTGCTCATCACGAACAGTCTTTGCTTCTTCGGCCGTGTAGAATGGTCCAATTGGCTTAGTTGGTTGCTCAAAGGCGGCATCGTTTGCATCGACCACTGTACGGGTCAAAACAGTTGCGACCTTTTGATCCAGCCCGCGACTAATAATCTCTTCATTCAAAGCATCTGCCAACCACAAGCCAATTTCACCTTGGGTCATCGCCCCAACAGTATCCAATGGCATGGCTGGGTTCTTTGCTGAGCTGCCATCCAATTGTTGCAAAACAAGGTTACCAACTTGAGGCCCGTTTCCGTGCGTCAAAACAAGTTGGACATCCCCCATTTCCAAAAAGTTAACCAAATACTTGGCCGTTTGTTGCAAGGCTGTTTGTTGGGCTTCTGCACTTGGGTCATCCGTCAAAATCGCATTTCCACCGAGTGCAACAACAATTCGCTTTGTCATATTACATTTCTCCAATCTCTTAAATCTTTAAGCTACCCGTGGCTAAGGCAACAACTGCTGCTACTGCGAGCAACAAGACAATTCCCATCATCACGTACTCTGACTTGGTCACTTGCTTGCCGTCTTCCTTGCGTGCTCGGTAGTACAACACAAATCCCAAAACATAAAGAATCGTGCACAACCACAAGTACTGCAAACCTGAGAAGACAATCGCAGCGACTTCAAAGACAACTGTAATCAAACCTGGCAAGATAACGGACCACTTCTTTGACCCGATACCGAGCTTCAGTTCATAAGCTCCAACCAATACGTAGCAGACAACGATTGATGCGGTACACAATGAGTACGCAAAGTTGTACGCCTGATCAGTAAAGAGCAACGTGATAAGGAAAATTTGAATCAAAATTTGCGTCAACAACAATGAGTGTTGTGGGGCGCGGTACTTGTTTAACGTACCGAACCACTTTGGTAGCAAGCGTTGTTCTGCCATCAAAGATGTTGCTTCAACTGGCAACATCGTCCATGACAACCAAGCTCCCAAAATTGAAATAATCAGGCCAACACTGATGAACGCACCACCCAAACGACCTGTCATGCTTTCAAACAGGTACAGTAGCGCTGGGTGTTGCATCCCACGCAATTGTTCTAGTGACAAATAACCATAAGGCAAAATCGAAACAACCATGTAGATAATCAGCAATGACACCAAGCCGATAATCGTGGCCTTTCCTGCATCGGACTTCTTCTTGGCACGTGACGCCATCATCGTAGCACCTTCAATTCCAACGAAGACCCACATCATGGCCATAACACAACCCTTCACTTGCGCAAAGATACCCGCACCCGTTGCGCTTGAAAAGACAAGTTGTCCTTGAACATTAGTGGTCATGTTTTGCCAGAAGTGTGCCGTGAAGACCCCCGCCTTCATACTTAAGAAAGCAATGACAACAAAGGCGAAGATCGGTACCAACTTAGTCACCGTCACAATTGTATTGATGGCTGCAGCCGACTCAATACCGTGTGTGACAAGTAACGTTAGTGCCCATGACACAATTGAGGCGACAATAATGGCGCTGACGCTGTTTCCAGATTTAAGTGGTGGAAAGAAGTAACCTAACGCTGACATCAGCATCGTTGCGAAGGCAACGTTACCTAGCCAAGCTGACAACCAGTATCCCCAGCCAGAAATAAATCCAGCAAAATCACCAAACCCGGCACGCGCATAGTCAGAAACACCAGTTAGTTCAGGCTTCGTCAGCACCAAATGATTAAGACTCAATGCCAACATCAAGATACCAAACCCCGTAATTACCCAAGCAAGAATGGCCGCTCCAGGTGTTGCACCCTGGGCCAAAGTCGCTGGCAAATCAAAGATTCCAGCACCGATTGCAGAACTAACGACCAGCGCTACTAAGGCAGGTAAAGCAATTCCTTTATCCTTAGTATCTGCCATAATTACTTACCGGTTTCTTCAAGCGCAGGTACATCTGGAATGAACAAGTTACCCAACGTTGCAGCCATGATGGCCTTGATTGAGTGCTTGCGGTTTTCAGCCTCGTCCCAGTGACGTGCGTACTTGCTACGGAATACTTCATCAGTAACTTCCATTTCAGTGATACCGTATTGTTCCTTGACGTCTTCACCGTACTTAGTGTTCGTGTCGTGGAAGGCTGGCAAGCAGTGCATGAAGATCAATTCGTCATCAGGCGTACCAGTCTTGCGCATCATGTCCATGTTGACTTGGTAAGGCGTCAACAACTTAACACGCGTCTCCCAATCAGACTCACCCATTGATACCCAAACGTCGGTGTAGATGACGTTAGCACCCTTAACACCTTCGTCGATATCAGCGGTAACCTTTAGCTCGGCACCAGTCTTAGCAGCAAATCCATTTGCCAAGTCAACAACTTCTTGCGTTGGGTGCAACTCTTCAGGTGCAACAATGCGGATGTTAACACCCAACATTGCACCGGTAACCAACAATGAGTTCGCCATGTTGTTACGACCGTCACCAACAAAGGCCAACGTCAAACCGCGCAAGTGGCCAAAGTTTTCCTTGATTGTCATAAAGTCAGCGATCATTTGTGTTGGGTGCCATTGGTCAGTCAAACCGTTCCAAACTGGCACACCTGAGTACTTAGCCAATCCTTCAACATCAGATTGCTTGAAGCCACGGAACTCAATGGCATCAAACATACGTCCTAGGACAATCGCAGTGTCTTCAACAGACTCCTTCTTACCCAATTGGATGTCGTTTGAACCAAGGTATTCTGGGTGAGCACCTAGTTCGATAGCAGCCGTGGTGAAGGCTGAACGGGTACGCGTTGATGTCTTTTCAAACAACAAAGCGATGTTCTTACCTTCCAAGTAACGGTGTGGAATGTGATTGTGTTGCAACTCCTTCAAGTGCAAACCGAAATCAACCAAATATTGAATTTCTGCTGAGGTAAAATCCTTTTCAGCCAAAAGTGAACGGCCTTGGAATACTGAGTTAATTGCCATGATTCTTCTTTTTCTCCTTTATTTGTCTGTTTTACAAATCTTCACGCCAGATTGGTTGAGACATGCAACGTGGACCACCACGACCGCGTGACAACTCACTTGAAATGGCTTCGTGAACCAAAATGCCGTGGCGACGCAACAATTCGTTACTTACATAGTTACGGTTGTAGGTCACAACTTCTCCTGGTGCGATGGTCAATGTGTTTGAACCGTCGTTCCATTGCTCACGAGGTGCGACAATCGCATCACCGCTTCCAGTCTCAATCAAGTCCAACTCAGAAAGTCCCAACACTTCCTTCAACGTTGCACCAAGGTCAGTGCGGTGAGCCAACTTTACCGTGCCATCTGGGCCTGGCGTCATGATAAAGATGTTCATCTTACCGCCCTCATCCATGATTCCTGGGAAGACCGTAAATTGATCCTTATTAACCATCGTAAAGACCGTATCAAGGTGCATCATAGCGTGGTTGTGTGGAATTTCAACGGCAACGACAGTATCAAAGTGACTATCTGGGTTAGCGAACAATTCCTTAGCCAACGCTTCGATTGACTTTGAAGACGTACGTTGTGAAACACCAATAGCAAGTACGTGGTCGTTAAGCACAAGTTCGTCTCCACCTTCAATACGCGTGTTGTGATTGCGGTCGCGCCAGATATCAACGTGACCAGCAAAGCGTGGGTGGTGCGTCATCACGAATTCCGTGAACAATGACTCTGGTTGACGAGCCTTAAACGTCATGTGGTTAATGGTCATACCATTTCCAATTGATGCTTGTGGGTCACGTGTGAAGTAGGCGTTTGGCAATGGATCCAACAAGAATGGATTTGCCGCATCACGACCAGCCAAATCGTGTAGTGAATCATTTTCAAAATCAAATTCATTACGACGAACCCCGGCATACAACTTGGTAACCAAGTCGCGCGTGTTAAACGTCTTCAAGTAATCGTTCAGTGCATCGTGAGTCGTACCGATGCCGTAACCAGCTTCATCCAAGTATTGTTGGACGAAAGCTTCACGGACCTTTTCATCAGTGTCCAAAGCTTCAACAGCTAGGTCATCGATATAAAGGGTTTCAACACCGTTCTCACGCAAAGTATTGGCAAAGAAGTCGTGTTCTTGTTGGGCGATCTCCAAGAATGGAATGTCGTCAAACAACAAACGTTCCATTGTGTCTGGTGTGATGTTTTCAACTTCAGCACCAGGTCGCTTAAGCAACACGGACTTCAACTTACCAATCTCTGAGTTAACATTAATCGCAGGATTGTTCATGGTTCCCCTCCTTATGAACTTTAACAAACGCTTATGTAAGCGCTTCCTTTGCTACGAGTTTTATTATGTCACTCAGTAAAGCGTTCCAAAACGGCCCAATGGCCAAAGGTTTTTATCTGTTTAGATAATGACACCCAACGTTTTTAGGTATAAAAAAAGACCCACATCGCTGTGGATCTTTAGTGGTTCTCTATTACAAATCTGAAACTGTGAAACGTTCGCGGACGTGCTTTGGTGTTTCGATTTCATCCAAAATACCAACCGCCATATTACCTGCCGTCACGTGTGACTTACCATCTTCAGCCAACAACAAGTCATCCTTGGCTGTACGGTGAGCTGTGGCGGGGCCTGGCACGAAGTTTTGTTGTGGTGAAACGCCTGTCCAGAAGACATCTGGTGTTGCACGCAAAATTTCTAGTTCAAGCACGCCATAACGTGGCTCGTCAATCCAGGCTTCGTTACCTGGCAGTTCCTTCAAGAAGTCGAACAAACGTGTACCGTTTGCTTGGACAAGTGATGCGGCACCTAGAATGAAGATGATGCGCGTTTGCAAACGACGGAACTCGTGCAACAGGTGCGTCAATGCATCCAAATTCAAGTAAGCATCCTTGTGGTTGGCAAATGCGTTAACCACCACATCGAATTCCTCGAACACATCAGCGTGCATCTCGAACAAGTCGCCTACCAAAATTGTCGCATCTGACCCTAGTTTTTCACGTGCCTTATCAGCATCTCGGACAATCGCCGTGACAGCATGTCCGCGCTTTGTTGCTTCTTCAAAAACTGCTTGACCGGCCATTCCGGTTGCCCCAATTACTGCAATCTTCATAATCATTACACTCCCGCGCTTATTTTTCGTTAATTACATTGTACCAAAGCGACTTAATCATTTGCGCGAATTATTTGACGAACTTGGTTAGCCAGCACCTTTAGTTTCGTACCATCCGACTTTGTGATGATATAACTACCATCATCTTGCTTAACAATTGCCTTAACTGTCTCAGCGTTCTTAGCCACAGTTTGTGTGCCAGGCATAATATAGACATCGCCATTCGTGATATCGATTTCAACGACACGATTATCCACGCTGGTTGATGATTTTTTAGACGCTTGTTTAGATGATGATGGCTCGTTTTGCACAAACGCACTGCGCGCCGCCCAAAAGACACCAAACAACATCAAGAACAGCATGAAGAGGGCTGCAATGCGTTTCACCCACTTACCCGCTGTCGATTTCTTCTTCTTTGCCATGCTGATATACCTCTCCCATTTAACTCTTAAATAAAAGATACCATAAAAAGCGGCCAAACTCGTGTTACCGAGTTTGGCCGCTTTCATTACGTTATTCAAGCTGTCGTTGTTTGATCAGTTTAGTCCTCTTCATCCTTCTTACGACGCTTTGCTGCAAGCAACAAAAGTGTTGATGAGAACAAGAAGATTCCCAAAGCCATCAAACGCCAATCATCCTTGTAACCAGTGTTAGGCAACGTACCAATTCGACCTGGTTCGTTCGCATAAGCCAATGAGTAAACCGTTGGCGTTTGTGCACGAAGTGAAGTTGGCTGGGCAACGTATGCCGTTTCTACGGTCGTTACTGGCTCAGTGACGGTATTAACAACTGATGCCGATGTTGGTTGTTGTGCTGGCACAACAACGTTACGAGCTCCGGCTTCAGCTTCAGCAACTGCCGATTGCAAGGCCTTAATTGCGGCCTCGATATCAGCGGTCAAATTGCTTGAACTATCCTTCGCTGCTGCTTCCAAGATTGCTTGCAAACGATCCAATGCCTTTTGTACGGCAGGGTCGCCAGCAACAGACGAATTCTTGGCAGCCGTAATCGCCTTATCGGCTGCTTGGTTTGCATCAGTTCGCTTTGCCTTAGCGTCATCAAGTGCCGTCTGCAACGCATTTGTAGCCGCCGTAATTTGCTCAGCCGATGCATTTGGATCGTCCAGTACCTTCTTCAAAGCCGTAATCGCATTTGCGACTTCCGTTTCGTGTGAAACCGGTGCTGTCTTACCAAGCAAATCATTGGCTGCATTACGAGCCGCTTCAATAGTGTTGTTAGCCGTCGCTACGGCAGTCTCCAAAGCCTTTGCGGCTGCTTCAATATCGGCCGTCAAAGCATCAGCGTTATCGCCAGCCGCGCGGTTCATGATATCTTGCAACTTCTGCAAAGCTTCCTGAACTGCTGGTACTTGACCAGCCGCTGACGGCTTCACAATATCAATCAATGACTTTGCTGTATCGTTGGCTTGCGTACGCGCAGCACCAACTGGTTGCAACGCATCACGCAAGGCTGCTGTTGCGTTTTCAATATCCGCCGTTGTTGATGTTGGATCATCCAACAACTTTTGCAACGCATCCTTCGCCGTAGCAACATTGGTCTCGTGTGAAACTGGTGCCGTCTTACCCATCAAATCGTTGGCAGCATCGCGTGCCGCTTCACGACTGGTATTAGCGTTTGTGATGGCATCTTGTAATGACTTCGTAGCTGCTTCAATGTCCTTGGTCAAGTTACCATCCTGGTCAGCGGCGGCTTGCTTTTGAATCTCATTCAAAGCATCCAATGCAGCTTGCACAGTTGGCTCCTTTGCCAAATCAGTTGGTACAGCTGCAGCGGCTGCATCCGCTGCTTCGTTGGCCGCGTCACGCAAAGGTTGAGCAGTAGCAACTGCATCGCGAAGTGCTTGTGTCGCATCAGCAATTGACTTCGTTGTCGACGTTGGATCATCCAGCAACTTCTGCAAGTTGCTAATTGCATCCGCTACGGCTGGTTCGTGTGAAACCGGTGCTGTCTTTGACAAGGCGTCTTGCGCATCATCACGTGCTGCTTGTTGATTATTAGCTGCGGTTGTTTGCGCCGTTTGCAACGCATCGATGGCTGCTTGGATATCCTTGGTCAAGGCAGAGTCTGAATCAGTTGCTGCCGTTGCCATAACATCCTTCAAATTATTAATGGCTGCTTGGACAGAAGGCTCAGCTGATTGATCTGACCCTTGGGCGTCCGCAATTGCTTGTGTACCAGCCGTATTGGCTGCATCACGATCCGTCTTATCCGCACCAATTGCAGCATTCAAATTCTTAGTGGCTGCTTGAATTTCAGCCGTCGTTGAATTTGGATCTGTCAGGATAGCTTCGATTGAACTAATCGCTTGTGCCGTACCCAATTCGTGTGAAACCGGGTTAGCCGAAGCAATCGCAACCGCAGCGTCCTTACGTGCTTGCTCTTGGGCTGCCTTAGCATCGGCAACCGCCTGCTTCAAAGCGTTACGAGCGGCATCGATGTCAGCCGTCAATGCATCACTGTCATCGTTGGCAGCTTGCTTCATCACGTCTTGCAACTTCGAAATCGCATCTTGCACAGCTGGTTCATCAGCTTGTGGTGTGTTTGATGCATCCGTAATCGCGTTTTGTGCGTTGGTATTAGCTGTCGTACGCGTAACCTTGTCATCACTCGTCGCATTCATCAAGTTCTGCGTAGCATTCTTGATGTCTTCCGTCGTTGCTGCCGGATCATCCAACACCTTGTTCAAAGCAGAGATGGCATCAGCCACCGCCTTTTCATTTGAAACCGGCGCTGTTCTAGCCAAGGCATCTGCCGCGTTATCACGCGCTTCAGCTTGTTCCTTAGCCGCTTGTACTACAGCCGTTTGCAAGGCATCCAAAGCTGCCGCGATATCGGCCGTCAACGCATCTGGTGTATCTGTGGCCGCTTCTTCTTGAATCTCGTTCAACGCATCCAAGGCTGCTTGTACAGTTGGCTCGTTTTGCGTGCTTGATGCTTCAACCTTGCTTTCGTACTTGTCCGCCTCATCGTTAATCGCATCACGCTTGGCTTGTTCAGCTTTGTTAGCTTCCGTCAACGCCTTCGTTGCCTTCTCTATATCAGCCGTTGATGATGCCGGGTTGTCCAACAACTTCTGCAAAGCATCGTGAGCCTTAAGTACTGTCGACTCATTTGAAACTGGCTTAGTAGCCTCGATAGCATCAGCAGCAGCATCGCGGGCGGCCGTTTGATTTTGCTTAGCTGTTTCTTGCGCAGCTGCCAAATCATCAATGGCCTTTTGGATATCGGCCGTCAACGCAGCTGGTGAATCGGCTGCCGCAACGGCTTGCGCATCTTGCAACTTCTTAATTGCTGCAATCACTTCTGGCTCAGTGGCTTGATCAGATGTCTTCGCTGCAGTTACCGCATCATCGGCTTGACGGTTCGTCTCGTCACGACTTGCCTTGTCGCTCGCCGTTGCCTCAGTCAACGCATCTGTAGCTTGCTTAATCTCTTCCGCCGTTGAATTTGTATCATTCAATACATTTTGCAAGTTTGCAATAGCTTCTGATGTGGTTGCTTCATTTGAAACCGGTGACGTTGCTTGCAAAGCGGCCTCCGCAGCTTGACGTGCATCAGCTTGGCTTTCGGCAGCTTGTGAAACGGCATCTTGCAAGTTCTTGATGGCTTGTTGAATATCAGCCGTCAAGGCATCTGGCGTATCAGTCTGCGCTTGATCAACTAAATCTTGCAATGCCTTTTCAGCTGCCTGAACAGCTGGTTCGTCCGCTTGATTAGAACCATTAGCAGCATTAATGGCTGCCTTAGCATCATCATCAGTGGCAGTACGTTGATTAATCGCCGTCTCAGTTGCCGAACGCAACGCCTCGGTCGCGTCACTAATTTGATCAGCCGTTGAAGCTGGGTCGTCCAACAACTTTTGCAAGTCATCAATCTTACTCTGAACATCCGGTTCGTAGCTAACCGGTGACGTCTCATTCAACGCCTTGGCTGCATCAGCCCGGGCGGCTTCTTGCGCACCACCAGCTGCTGCCACAGCATCCTTCAACGCTTGCGTCGCCTTCTCAATATCTTCCGTCAACGCACCAGCATCACCCGTCTTAGCCTTATCAATCAAATCTTGCAAATTCTTCGTTGCGTCGATAACTGATTGGTCATTAGCTTGATGTGAGCTACCGGCCGTTGCGATTTCATCTTGCGCGGCTTCATTTGCGGCGTCACGATCAGCCTTCGCTTGTTCAACGGCGTCATTGTAATCGTTTGTCGCCTTAACAATTTCGTCTGGCGTACTTTCTGGATTATTCAGAACATCTTCAAGCGCTTGCTTCTTATCGATGACAGACGCTTCATTTTGAACTGGTGTTGCATCTTGTGCAAGTGCCGTCTCACCTGCATCCTTAACGGCATCAATCACCGCTTGTCGTGCATCTTCAATGGCTTGCGTTGTACCAACATTGTTAGCTGCATCCTTTTGGGCAGCTTCCAAATCAGTAACCGCTTGCTTAACGGCGTCATCCTTTGAATCAGTTACCTGACTAACAGTTGTATTCGCATCGTCGTTCGCCTTATCACGTTCTGACTTTGCGTCCGCAACTGCATCTTGCAACGCTTGCTTAGCTTGGTCAATGGCTTCCGTTGTGGCATTTGGATCATTCAAAACATCATTCAATGCCGACTGTGCTTCTTGCACGCCTGGCTCCTGTGAAACTGGTGCTGTATCAACAGCCTTGGCTTCTGCACGAGCAACCGCATTTTCAAGTGCATCCGTTGCATCCTTAACGGCCTGTGTCGTACCTTGATCGTTGTCAGCATCATTCATCGCCTTATCCAACTTCGCCATAGCATCCGCAACCGCATCATCCGTTGCTACTGCTGTGGTATCAGGTGAATTCAACGCATCATCACCAGCCGTTTCGGCGTCTTCACGATCACCTATTGCTTGGTTAATCGCATCTTGCAAAGCCTCTTCAGCCGCCGTTTGTTGGTCAGCCGTCGTATTAGGATCCTTGGCCAAATCATCCAAAGCCTTTTGTGCATCCTTAACAGCTTGCTCTTGTGAAACTGGTGCCGTATCAATGAGACTCAACGTCACCGTTTTGGTCGTCTTGTTACCAGTCGCATCAGTAACCGTAATCGTCACATCACGTGGCTTACCATCTTCAGCTACCAAAGCAGCAACTGTTTCATAGTCCGTCTTAATCGTGCTGTCACCGTGTTGTTGGTTATCAGTCGTACTGAAGCCAACATCAGCCAAGAAGGTTGCTTCATCAGCTGGCATGCCGGCCTTTGAAGTCGTCAATGCGGTCTTGGTTGTCGTAACCGTTGGTGCCTGCACATCTCGGTAAACATATCGAACCGTTTGGTCCACTGCCGTGTCGTCGTCAAAGTTAACGTTATCAGCCGTATTATCAACTACCTTACTGTATCCGGCGATTTGTTCATCCTTCACCAAATCAGCATCTTGGTAATTAACTGTTTCGTTTGTCACACCATTCAATGTGTGACCGCTTACGCCTGTGTCTGATGTCAACGGACGACCAACTTCATCGAAGAACTTAACATCAACCGTTTGTGGTAATGGCGCGTAGGTGATAACTGTTGCCTGTGAAGACTGGTCGGTATCTGCCGTCGCATCATAAACAACTGTGTAAGTTGCCGTCTGCTTGTCCTCCGACAATGACCACGTCACGCCATCAGCTGTCTTAATATTCGAAATTTCGTATCCCGTCGGTGCTGTGATTGTTCCTGACATTTGTTAATCAGTCTTACCATTCAATGTTTCATCAGCTTGTGGGAAGGCTGGCGTATTAGTTGCGCCATCTGCGTACTGTTGCGTGATAGTCGCAGTTTGGTCATCAGCAGCATACGTAATCACAAACTTTTGTACGTCAGAATCTTCACCAGAACCGTTATTGGTGTTATCGAAGTTTGACGTTGCAGCCAACGCTTCGGCCATCGTGTCGTACTTTGAACCATCAGGACCAGTTACCGTATATGTGTATCCTGGCGTTGCCAAATCAGCATCTGTGTACCCAGTTGGGGCATTAATTGCATCCCCAGTCAGACCATCAATCGTCTCACTCTTAGCCGTCACTGACGTTGCGCCATCTGGGACGTCAATTTCAAATTGCGCTTGTTGCTTTGATTGCGTCAACGTAATATCAGTGTTCTGTGGTGCCGTATCGGTTCCATCATTTCCCGTGTTTGTTGAATTATCAAAGTTTCCATCCAATGAAACCGTCTTACCATCCGTTGCGATATCAGCCGTGATACCTGAAGCTGTTGTCACTGCGCCACTAGCAACGTAGTAACCTGCCGGTGCCGTATACGTATAACCATATGACTCAGCCGTCTTACCGTTTTGCGTATCAGTTACCGTGGTCGTGCCATCTGGCATGTGTTGGGTAACCGTTGCTTTCTGGTTCGTTGGTGCCAACGTAATCACCAAGTTCTGTGGTGCCTTATCAGATGCTTCGTTACCGTTATCGGTATCGTCCATCGTCAATGTATAGGTCACTGTATCGTGTTGGTCATTGGCATACGAAACGTTATATGCAGAACCATCAATCGCAACAATGTAGTATCCTTCTGGCGCAGTGATTATGTCTTCAAGATAATCACCTGTCACACCAGATAGTGTTCTTGGATCAGGCGTTGTTGGTGAGCCAATTGCACCTGAGTAGACAAAACTAATTTGACCAGATTGACTGGCTGCTGACAATTGCAACGTAAAGTCTTGTGCAGCACTATCTGAAGCACTGGCGTTATTTGTGTTGTCATAGGTAAATGTGAACGTTGCCGTACGGCCATCCGCCGCAACACTGGCGCCAGATGGTTGACCAGATGCTTTAAAGTAGTATCCTTCCGGTGCCGTGTACGTTGATGTATAAAGCCCGCTCGTCACGCCAGCTGCCGCAATTGACGACATTGGCGCACCGTCAAAGCTAATATTTGCTGATTGATAATCCGCCTTATAACTCACAATAAATGACTGTGCTGATGAATCTGATTGGGCATCCCCATTGCTGGTATTATCATAAGCCGCCTCAGCTGCAACCGCTGCAGACAAGTTTGCATATGCTTGTGATGTGCCATCAGGTCGTACAATCGACACATTGTATTGGTAACCATCAACCGCCAAATCGGTATCGGTTGTCGCATATGAGATTGGCGCCTTGGTTACACCGCTAGTCTTTTCAACCGCCACTCCGGCTGAAATTGGTGAATCGCTACTTACGAACAATGCACTCTCTTGATATGAAGGCGTTGGGTTCAAGACAAACTTCTTAATACCCGTATCGACCGCATCAAAGCTATTGTTGTCCGCAACCGCTTCATCCAATGTCGCATAGATCTTTGGTGAACCAGTTTCATCCATCACCCAAGTGCCATCAGCATTTTGTACCGACACGTTATACGTGTAACCATGCGTCATTTCCATAGCATGCAACGACTCATCGGTCGTCTTCAATCCAAGCGCTGCACCGGTATCACCGGTCACTTCTTCAATCACTCGGCCTGAATACTCATCACCAGTCTCGCCAACAACAACTTCAGCCGTTTGCGTAATAGCTGAATACTCAACCGTATACGTTTGTGGTGCAGCGTCAGAATCTGTGGCGTTGTTCGTGTTGTCATACAAACCTGTCATACCAGTCAAGGCCGAGGCCAACGTGTTATACGTGTTGCCATTTGGCGTCTTAACAATGTAACGATAGCCATCAAGATCCAGCGCTGAATCAGTTGTAGCAAACGATACCTGACCACTCGTCACGCCAGCAGCAGAGTCGAGTGTGACACCACTGCTGATTTGCGTTGCGCCACCAATAACCAAGTTAGCTGATTGGTAATCAGCGATATATGACACCGTAAATACTTGTGGCGCTGCATCTGATGAACCTGTGTTATTCGTGTTGTCATAAACCGTGTTAGCTGCCATGGCTGCTGACAAAGTGCTGTAAGTCGTCGCACTATCAGAACCCATGTAAACCACATAACGATAACCACTACGAGCTAGCGTTGCATCAGTGTTTGAGAAGGCAATCGCACTACCGGTCAAGCCAGACGCACTTTCAATTGTCTTCCCCTTTTGAATTGGTGAGTTAGTAGCCCCGACAATTGTTGCCGCTTGGCTCATTGGGGCATAGCTAACCATGAAGTTCTGAGTCTCTGCATCTGAATCAGTCGCATTACTCGTATTATCAAACGTCGTATTTGCTGACTGGGCATCAGCCAAAGTTGCATACCATTCACCATCCGGTCCCATAACACGGTACGTGTATCCTGAAACTGCTAGTGAGTCATCAACATTTTTAAATGGTATCTGAGTGGCTGTACCACCAGAAAGTGAAGCCAACCAGCTACCTGCACTCACCGGTGAATCCGGCGTTACACCCAATGATGTCCATTGCATATCAGCTACATAGTTAACTGTAAATGTTTGCGGCTTACTGTCGGCTGACCCAGTGTTATCTGTGTTGTCATAAACACTATTTGCTGCAATTGCTTGCGACAACGTACTGTATGATGTGCCATCCGGACCACTAACCGTATAGTGGTAACCCTGCGTGTACAAGTAACTATCCGTCACCGTACCAAACGCAATCGCACCACTCGTCGGACCAGCTGCTGAATCAATCACTGATCCAGCGCTGATTGGTGATTCCAAACCAACTGTAACCTTAGCTTGTTGTGAATCCGCCTTATATGACACGCGGAATACTTGCGCTGAGCCATCAGACGTTGCCGTACCGTTGTCAGTATCGTCAAATGTACCGTTGGCAGCCATTGCAGCTGTTAACGTTGCATAGCTTGAACCATTAGCCGCATAGACAACGTACGTGTATCCTTGCACCGCTAGTTGACTATCTGTCTTTGCAAATGAAACAGCACCCTTCGTCACACCAGCAGCGGAAGCCAATGATGAATTTGCGCTGATTGGTGAATCGGCGTCCACAACCAATGCAGCTGATTGGTAAGCCGCCTTATACGACACTGTAAAGCTTTGGATAGCTGAATCGGTGCTACCTGTGTTCGTCGTATTATCAAAGATTGAGTTTGCAGCAACGGCTGATGACAACGTTGTGTACGTCTTGCCATCAGGTCCCGTGACCGTGTACGTGTATCCAGCAACCGCCAAACTTGCATCAGAAGTTGCAAAACTCAACGCCCCTGACGTCACGCCAGCAGCGGAATCAACCTTTGAGTTGGCCTTAATTGGTGACGTACCAGCCACATTTACCACGGCTGATTGACTAGCCGCCTTATAACTAACCTTGAACATATCAGGGTTAGCATCAGATGTGCCTGATGCCGTGTTGTTCGCGTTGTAGTACGAGTGCGCTGACAATGCTGATGACAACGTTGTGTACGCCGTTGTGTCACTACCGTACTTAACAGTGTACGTGTAACCGCTCTTGGCTAGTTGTGAATCCAGCGTTGCATATGACGAATCAGACGCAAATGAGATAGCTGATCCTGTTGAACCATTAGCTGACAAGGCCATTGAACCCGCACTAATTGGTGAATTTGCGTCCACCACAACTGAGGCTGCTTGGCTCATTGGTGCATATGAAATCACGAAACGTTGGGCCGCCGCATCGGTTGTACCTGTGTTATCCGTGTTATCGAATGTGCTGTTGGCTGCCAAAGCTTGTGACAGCGTTGAATACCAAACCGTGTTGTTCACGTCATAACCGTATCCAACCGTGTATGTGTAACCAGACGTTGCCAAATCGGCATCTGTGACCCCGAATGACATCGTTTGGCTAGTAACACCCGTGATATTGGCAACTGAAGACCCCGCCTTAACTGGTGAATTCTGTTGGACACGAATGTAAGCTGATTGGGCATCGGCTGTATAATAACACACGGAAAGTTTGTGCTGAAGAATCAGCTGATGCCGAACCATTTTCCGTGTTGTCATATAAGCTGTTGGCCTTCAAAGCTGCTGTCAATGTTGCATACGAATCGCCCTTTGGACCGTATACAACATACGTGTAACCAGTCTTTGCAAGTTGTGAATCCGCCGTGCTAAATGCCAATGATCCACTCGTCACACCCGAAGCAGATTCAACTGCTGAGTTGGCTGAAATTGGTGATGCACTGTCGACCACCAAATTAGCTGCTTGATACTGTGGCTTATAAACGTATGTGATAACTGAATCCAAATCCGCATCGAACAAACCATCAGCATCCGAATTTGCGTCCGGTCCTACCAACGTGTAACCCGCAATTGTCATTGCCCCATCTGGAATCTTTGAGCCGACATAACCATTGGTTGATCGAGCCGTGCTAATCACCTTACCGGATTGATCAACGTAGTTATACGTGACCTTCGCCGTCATCGGTGCATAGACAACCTTGAAACGTTGCACTTGCGCGTCAGTCGTTGCATTGGCTGCATTTGACGTGTTGTCATACTTGTTAGCCGCCACGGCTGATGTCAAAGTCGTATATGAATTAATGACACTACCGGCCGAATTCAATACATTAACGACATACGTGTAACCACTCTTGGCCAACTGTGAGTCGGTCGTCTTGAATGAGATAGCCGAGCTAGTTGGGCCATTAGTTGTTTCGTTAACAGCCGAATAGCTCAAAACTGAGTTGCCTGAATTGTCGGCTGAATCCGTAAACAATGAGGCGTATTGATTTGTCTTATACGTCACCACGAAGGCTTGTGATGATGTATCTGAACTACCTGAATTTGATGTACTGTCATAACGTGGGTGCGCTGCCACGGCTGATGACAACGTTGTGTACGCCGTTGAGTCTGGCGCATCCGTACCCGTGTACTTAACCGTGTACGTGTAGCCCGCCTTAACCAAACTTGTATCGTTGGTTGCGAAGCTAATCGTGCCACCAGTTGTGCCACTTGCTGACGTAAGTGTTGAACCGGCTGAAATCGGGCCATTTGGATCATACTTAACCGCTGCTGCTTGGTAAGCGCCGACATAACTAACCGTGAATACCTGGGCCGATGAATCAGTCGTTCCAGAGTTGTTTGTGGCGTCATAAATTGAATTTGCAGCCACGGCTGATGACAATGTTGCATACGTTGAGCCATTTGGTCCCTTCACCACGTATGAGAAACCAGCCGTCGTCAAATTAGCGTCGGTATATGGCAATGACAAAGTTGCGCTGGTTGCACCCAATGATGAAGCTAGGACCGAGCCAGCCTTCACTGGCGAATTTGAATCAACCACCAAGCTCGTTGTTTGCGTAGCTGGTGTGTAATTAACCACAAAGCTTTGGTATGACGTATCTGATGACGCCAATTGGGAACCGTTTGCGTCCCTGTTGTTTGTACTATCGAAAGAGTTCGCAGCGATTGCTGAATCCAACGTTGAATACGTCACGTTATCCGGTCCTGTTACGGTGTATGTGTAACCAGACTTAGGCAAGTTGCTGTCCTTAGTCGCAAAGTTAATCGCATTGCCCGTTCGACCTCCAGCCGCATCCTTATAAGTTGATGTACCAGCTACATAAGAACCGTTGGCATATGAGAAATTTTGTGTGTACAAGTATGTGCCTTGGTAATCGGGCATGTACTTAACCGTCCACGTTTGTGGTGTCGCGTCTGACTGCACACCAGCACTATTTGATGTACTATCCCAAACGTTAGTTCCCGCCGCATAAGCAGATGACATCGTTGAATAGTTGCTACCATTTGGATCAGTAACGTAGTAGCTGTACCCTGAACGAATCAATGAGTCATCCACAATACTTTGCGCAACCGACGCACTGCCTCCCAATGGATTATCTTGATCGACACTCCAGTATGATGTGATGACACTTGAATCACTCCACAAAGCTGGCGTATCTGTTTGAATGATTGACTCTTGGCGAGGCAATGCATTGTACTTAATTGTAATAACGTTACCCGTTGACGATTGTGACACCTTCACACTATTCGTTGCTGAAGCTACCTTATAACCACGAATCGTTGGTGCCCCGAATGTATAATCAGCCGTACTTGCATCGGATGAAAGGCCAGTAATACCAACGACTTCACCAACGGCCGTAACGAAGGACGTTGACGGCTTGATTGTATTACCGTTTGCATCAACATACTTAACCGTCGTTGTACCCGTAGATAGCACACCACTAACGCTATCGAACGAAGCATACTGATCGTTTTTGTTTTGTCCGTTGATGGCATTCAAACCAACTGTCAACGCCGTGGCCGGTGCTAGTGTCACTTTCGCAGCAGCCGTATCTACTGTCCAACTTGCTGACTCACTATTGCGGGTCGATGTTGTCTTCATTGTCGCTTTAATTGATGGCCCACCATTTGGTCCACCGGTCGGGTTCCAAGTCAGCTCGTAGTAAATCGTACTATTCCAGTTCGACAAGTTATAGCCATCTGTATAGGTTGCAGAGTTGCTAACCCCACTGATTTTACCCTGCGTGGCCATTAACGTACCCGAACTATTAGTTGTTCGTAACGCACCAAACGGACCTTCAGCAGGGTCATTTTTATCCGAATTCTTGTGGAAATCAATACCCAACGCGTAGGCATTCTTCATGCCTTCGATACCAAGTCCTCCACCACCTTTAGCTGTAAAGTCATATGACGAGGCAATCTTATTCGGGTCAGTTGGCGTCAACACCAATCCAGTCCAGTCGGAATAATCACGTGTCAACCAGGTATCCGCATCTCGAACATTAGGGTGGAGATATCCCTTAACCGTAAACGGCTGCGTTGCATCAAATTGACGCGTCAAATATGCGTATCCAGCAGTACTAGCGCCATTGGCAACCAATTTTGTGTAATAGGCCCCAGCCGGGGCTTTATAAAGCGTACTTCCGTATGCACGGTCGGCGCTCCAAGTCGATCCATTGTAAGTTCCAAGACCGGTAACATCACTGTAGTTCCAAGCATTAGATCCATTCCAATTGACGCTACGACTCACCCCTGCTTGGGTGTCCGCATCAGTTACTTGATCAATTGTTAATGGTGAATTAATCGTTGCAGCAGATGCCGCTTCATCCGAAACATCCCTGGCCAAACGCGCTATTTGTGGCGCTGAGGAAACCACCCCCACTGAAAGGGCAGTCAGTCCTGCAGCCACCCAGAACTTACCGCTTTTATACATCTTCTTTCTTGTTTTTGTTTCACCCATAGTAAATACCCATTTAACTTTCCTAAAGTGAGTGATTGTTACAAATTTGTGACAATCTACATTTATAGTGCAAGTTTAACAAGTTAATTACGCTTTTGCTGGGTTAACGATTTGAACAAATTTTCACTAAATAGTTTCTTAAAAACCTGTTACATAAACATTGTTAGCGCTTTCTTATTTTTAGAAAGGGTTTGGTTCCCTTTTGTATATTTATGATATAGAAAACTATTGAGGCACAAAAAAAGAGACCTCTCTCACTAAATGAGTGCAGGTCTCCTTCTGTTTAAGCGGACCACCACGTACCGCTTAAACTCCTTCACCGTATCATGTTAACAGGCACCACCCCGTTAACAATCCCCATACATCGAGGTGTCCAAGCCTCGATGCGTTTTCCTCCGATCACATGTGGGTCCTTCACCTCCCACACGCGACCATTACCGGACAGCAGGGCATCGCACCCTCCGTAAACGGCAGTCCTAGGACATCACTCCTCGACTAACTGCATCCCCGGCAACATTTCAATTATAGCATATCCAGCTCAGCTACTTCCGCCTTAACGGAGGTAGAAAACCGTGTCCGCATTCAAACCAGTCTTTGCCATTACTTCGGGCAAAAGTGGCGATTTAACTTCAGTATCAGCCACAATTTCAGGCAATTGTTCAGCTGTTAAACCAGTCACGGCCAGCGCTTGCACATCCCATGTCTTGTGGGCGACATTGTAGTAGCCAGTACGGGCTGCCAACGCTTCGTCAACAATGTTCAAACCGAACAAACGGTATGTCACATATTCAAGCACGCCCATGAAGTGCGCTGCGTTGGTGTAAGCTTCAGGACGCTCATTCTTCATCCATAGCGTCAACACAAGCGGTTCCGTCGCCGTCATTGGCAAGCCAGTCTTACGTTGCAATTGACCGCCAATACCGTTAATCATCAAGGCATCAACGTACTTCGCTGCGCGATTATCACCACCTGAGACAACGTCAGTAAGCGGCGTAAAGTTTTCGTCCAGTGCAAACCAGCCATTTGCAATGCCCGTCGCAAATCGGACTTCAACAATTTCGTCGTACTCACCTGGCAAATCTGCACGCATTGACGCTAATGCATCAACCAACGTGTTCACAATGTTATCAGGTGTCACTGGATCAGTTGGAAATGCCATCCCCTCGTAAGGGAAATGCATGACCTTTTGATTTTGATTTTCATCGATCAACGTTGCCACAACATCAATTGCAGCCATATCAATCGTTACTGTATATTTCATTGGCCTACATCCTCTAAAAGTTAATACCCAAAATTATACACTAAAACAAAAGCACCCGACAGTTTCCTGTCGGGTGCGCTCTCACAATCTCATCTCATGTAGCACAAGATGACAACACTCAAGAATCTCACAACTTAAGCATTGGAACCACGCATATAGTCATTAAAAATGGCTATTAGTTCCTGCCATGGGTCCTCCCCGGTGGCAGACGCAGCGCCAAAGGTCGATAGGGCGACCAACAGCGGCGATTAAACTTGTGGTTTTTATTTTTTATATTTTGTGGGTCTCACAAAGTAATTAAGCGGGGGAAGCCGTTTTATTACTTAGCAGCGTCCATTGCGTGTCCACCGAAGCCGTTACGCAAAGCTGAAACAACCTTACCAGTAAACGTGTCTTCTTGTAGTGAACGGTAACGCATCATCAATGACAATGCGATAACTGGTGCTGGAACTTCCAAGTCCAATGACTCTTCGATCGTCCACTTACCTTCACCAGATGAGTGCATACGACCTGAGATAGCTGACAACTTAGGGTCCTTAGCAAATTGCTCTTCGGCCAATTCCATCAACCATGAACGAACAACTGAACCGTGGTTCCACAACTTAGCAACGGCTTCGTAGTCGTAGTCGAATTGTGAAGCTTCCAAAACTTCGAAACCTTCGGCGATGGCTTGCATCATACCGTATTCGATTCCGTTGTGGACCATCTTCAAGTAGTGACCTGATCCCAAACGACCAGTGTATAGGTAACCGTCTTCCAAGGCGATTGACTTGAACAAAGGCTCCAAAACCTTCCATGCTTCAGCGTCGTCTCCACCGATCATGAAGTTTCCACCGTTACGTGCACCTGACATACCGCCTGAAGTACCAGCATCGAAGAACTTGATACCAGCAGCAGTCGTGCGCTTGTTTTGCTCCAAGTTATCCTTGTAGTTTGAGTTACCACCGTCGATGATGATGTCGCCTTCGTCCAACTTTTCGATCAAAGTATCGATAGTTGAGTTCGTAGGAACACCGGCTGGAACCATGACCCAAACAACCTTTGGTGATGGCAATTGTGCCAACATGTCATCCATATCAGTAGCTGGTGATACCAAATCTGAGTATGCGTCAGCTTCCTTAACAAAGTCTGCGTTCAAGTCAAAAGCAACAACTTCGTGACCGTTATCTGCAGCATTCTTTACCAAGTTCAAGCCCATCTTACCAAGGCCGATCATAGCGAACTTCATTTGAGTTACCTCTTTTTTTCTTGTGCTTTTTTTCTACATGATTATTATAATGCAAAAGTTTTTCACTTTGCAACCCTTTTGTTGTAAAATGTTTTCATATCCAAAATACGGTACAATAGAAAATAGACAGAACGTTGTTATGTCAACGTTTCCCGATTCTAAAAATAAAAGGAGTTTGACATGGCACAATCAGGTTTTGCGCGCATTCGTTCAATGCGTGATCAATTATCTGGATCAGATGAAAAAATCGCTGGCTTTATCCTAGCCAACCCAGAAGAAATTCGTTCATTAACAATCCAAGGGCTCGCTAATGCGGTCGGACTTTCAACCGCAACGATTTCCCGTTTTGTTAAGCGCGTCGGCTTCGGTTCATTCCGTGAGTTTTCACTCAGCTTAGCCGTTGCCACGCAATCAGACGACACATTCTTTGGTGAAATCGACGAAGAAGACGATACGACTGAAATTGTTCAAAAGGTGTTCAGTGGTGCAACCAACGCATTGGAAGGTACCTTATCAATGATTAACAGCGATGACTGGGCAACGGCTACGAAGTGGTTGGTTGAAGCTCGTCGCGTTGGCCTATTTGGTATTGGTGGTTCATCAATCGTCGCCTTGAATGGTTACCACAAGTTGTTGCGTACACCTTTGGATGTCGAACAACACCCTGACTACGATGTGCAACTGATGCAAGCTGTTCGCATGCGTGCTACTGACGTCGCCATCGTGGTATCACACTCAGGTCGTAACCACGACACGCTAACAATCGCACGTCAACTCAAGAACAACGGCGTTAAGATTATTGCCATTACTGCTTATCAGCAATCTGAATTAGCAAAGACAGCTGATTTAGTTTTGGCCAGTGCTGCTGAAGAAGTTAACATTCGAAGCGAATCAATGTCATCATTGATTGCTCAAATCACGATTATGGATAGCTTGTTCACTCTTGTCGGGGTGCAACTTGGTGATAAAACCCAACAAGTGGTTGATCATATCCGTACCGCCATTGAAGGTACGCGTGAATAGTAAAAATCGTCCAGTGCGCATGCGTTGGACGATTTTTTTAGTGTAATTGTTCAATTGTTAATGTCTGTAAGTCGGTCAACCAAGTCTTAGTTGCCTCATCGACATCATCAGGCATAATAAATGGCGTCGTTGAATATACCGTTCCAACATTAGACCAATTAATGGCACCATCCTGCAAGAATGATTGCTTCGTGTCAGCAACCTGTTGTTCTGTCACAGCTGCCAAACGTTCTGGCATTGTGGCAAACATCATCAAAAACCAATTAATGGCCAGTTGCCGGGCAATCTTTTCAGGTACATCAGTCACATCATCAGTGACTATGATGCGCTCATTCAACGGCACAGCAGGAACTTCTTTGTTCAAGAACTTTTGTGTACGTGGCCATTCCGTTGCCAACAAGGCATAGAATTGCCAAGGTACCTGATTCGCAATTTGGCCAAGCGTCGTCACAAACAATTTGTCTATTGACCACGTTGTGCCAGTTGCATTATCAAGCAAGGTCATCAATACACGTTGCAAAGTTTCCTTCATCAAAGGAGCCAAACGTGTATTTTGCGTTAGGTGATAACGAACAAGTAAAAACTCCCCCACCTTCTCAGGTGTGATTGCTTTTGCTTCTGTTGCCTTAGCTTGTTGCTTAAAATTCTTCAAACGCTTTGCTGAACTAACGCCTGCAAATTGTCCCTGCTTCACCATTTTTTTTACCACAAATCTTCCGTATAGTTTTGGTCTGGTGCACCCATGATACGCTCACCACGTTGCAAAGCGTCGATACGAGCCATATCAGTCGTCGTCAATTGGAAGTCCAAAGCCAAGTTTTGAGCCATACGTGCTGGGTTTCCTGACTTAGGAATCACGGCAACGTTGTGTTGGATTTGCCAACGCAAAATAACTTGCGCGATGCTGACACCGTAACGCTCAGCAATGCCTGCCAAAACAGGATCTTGCAAAACAGCACCACGGCCAAGTGGGCTCCACGCTTGGTGCTGGATACCTAACTCTTCCAAGTAGCCGTGTAGGACATGTTGGTTAAAGTATGGGTGCGTTTCAATTTGGTCAACTGCCGGCATAACCGTTGCCTTCGTCAACAAACGATCCAAGTGGTGGGCTTCAAAGTTTGAAACACCAATAGCACGTACGTAGCCTTCCTTGTATAGGTGCTCAAGGGCACGCCATGTTTCAAAGAATGGATCAAACTTTGGCCAGTGTACCAAGTACAAGTCCAAGTGGTCCGTTTGCAAAGCAGCCGTCGTGTTCTTGAAGGCTTGCAACGTGTTCTCATAGCCTTGTTCCTTTTGAGCAACCTTGCTCGTCAAGAAATAGTCATCACGCTTCAAACCAGAACCTGCCAAAAAGTCCCCAAGTTCGTTTTGGTTGCCGTACATCGCTGCCGTATCAAACAAACGGTAACCAGCTTGCACGGCCGCATCCATCACTTCACCATATGATAATGCATCGTTAGCTGCATCCGTACCGAATCCAACCATTGGCATTTCAACGCCATTATTAAGTGTCACAAATTCCATTGTGTCGTCCCCAATTTCCATAAGAATGCTTACATTTTAGCACTCATTTATGACGTTTTTGCGAAACATCGCGACACCAGACAATTAATCTTAAAATTAAGCCACTCATTAGTCAATGAAAGAGGAAACGGGAGTCAGCAATTTGCCAACTCCCGTTCACCTTATTTCTTATTAGCTTTTACAAAAATCCATGACACCACTAACACAACGATAATCGCACCGATAATTGATGGTATCAATGCCATCCCTGCTAGTGATGGACCCCAGTCACCTAAAATCATTTGTCCTAGCCATGATCCAACTAGTCCAGCCACGATGTTGGCAATCCATCCCATTGATGCGCCACGACTTGTAATAGCTCCGGCAATTGCACCAATAATAGCTCCCACAATCAATGTCCAAATTAAATGCATAATTAAATCCCTCCTATGTCCTATAGCTTACTTTAACTCTATCAACAATAAATTACCCGTACAACGACTTGGCCGACAGTTCACGCTTTTGTGCAAAGACTTTTGTACGTTACCGTTCATCATGGTACTATGGGGGCAGGAGGTGGATACTATGTTTTTAACAATTTCAGATGCAGCAAAGGCTAAGCTTGCTGCTAAGCTAACACCAACAACCAAAATCGTCTTGGATTTTGATGACGGCGTTGGACCGTTTTCAGATGCCGGGATGTGTACACTAGACGTCGCTTTTAACGTGGTCTTGTGTGAGGCTAAGGATTTAACTAACGATTTTGACACGGTCATCGACAGCGACTTGGGGCCTGTTTACATTAAGGGGTATACGAAGGCACAAATGGACAGCGACATGCGTCTAGATGTTGATAAGTATCTTCGTTATAGCTTGTCAGGTCCATCAGGGACGCTTGATTCTAACGTCGGATTGCGTGACATTCAAATGGCATAGCAAAAATGGGTACCAGAAATATTCTGGTACCCATTTTTAACGTTCATTTAGTTGTGCTTGTAGTTGCTTAATCTTATTGATTAAGGCGTCTTGAATGATTGCTGCATTTTGATCAGCAACCATTGGCTGAGGTGTCATAACAACCGCTTCTGATGTTTGTTGCTTTAGTTGTTGGTTCTAAAGGGCTAGTCGATCAAGTTCCGCTGCCATTTCTTGCAAAGCACCTTGTAAGTCCCCGACTTGCGCTTCATAAATTTCAGCTCCAGTGCGCCACTTATCAACTTCAGCTTCAGAGGCCTTTAAGGCTGCTTCTAACTCAATAATTCGCTCTTTTTCGTTCATGACAACTCTCCTTTCGACTTCACGATTGTACAAAAAAACCATCCTCAAGCGAGGATGGTTTTAACTA